>CAYOQL010000008.1:9568-101875 GCA_964406085.1 uncultured Herminiimonas sp. | reverse complement strand
CGAACTGTACAAAGGGATGGAGGTTCACGTCACTGCTTTGCAAAAAGAAGACGCGAAACATAAATGGGACTATACGGTCAGAGTTTGCGAACCCGGTGTAGATGCGACAGCGGAAAGTGAGTTGGCAGCAGAGTCTGGTGACGATGCGGATTACGTTTCTGCGAATGAGGCGTTGGCGGCGGGTTTTGCCAAAGGATATGCAATGGTGAACGCGCTCAAGGAGTAAAAATCTGTATACCCATTTGCGCACTACATACTCGCCAACATCAAAGTTTACACGATTGAAATAGCACGTTCTTTAACCGACCTCATGGCAACTAACTTGAATCACTTGTTGTATTACACTTTCGATAACACCTTCTCTTAATATTATTTGCGATTTAATTAAAGCGCTTATCGTGGTGTTTTGAACTCAAGGAAAGGGCAATATCTGACATAATCAATTGCAATAAAGTACGATTAGAGAGGTTTAAGAGGGCTGCATACATAAAGGTTTTAAATCCTAAAAGAGAATGCATGTCTAAATAAAGTGGCAGGTTCATGAGATCAATACTAGGGTATCTAAAAAGCTATTTATATAAAAATGCCATTCCTATAGGTTGCCTGTTATTTGGTTTATGCATCACGGTTGTGCTGTATGTATTGAGCGCAGAAAATGAAAAAGAAAAAGGCAGAACTGAGTTTCTTCGCCACAGCGAAGAGTTTCGAACAGCTCTTTCTAACCGTATTCAATCCTATATTGATACGTTACCAGGATTAAAAGCGCTCTCCTCGCTAGAGCGGCGCGCTTCAGACGCGCGTGTAAAACGTTTCGTTTCGGCGATTTCTCTTCAAGAACGATTTCCTAGCATTGCATTTATTTTTGTGGCGGATCATATTCATCTTGAAGAACGTGATGCATATATTTCGCAGGTTCGAAATGATCGATCCTTGAAGTCCGACGGGCGTCCAACATTTGACATTATTCCTTCTGGTGAACGGCCAACCTATCTGGTTATCCGCCATGTCTCTCCTGAGAGCTTACCCACTGTAGGCTACGATCTATATGATCCAAGTAAGTCATATAAGGAAGAAATAGATGAGGCTATCAATAACGGCACGAGCACTGCTACCAAGCCCATCGTTTTAGCCAGGGACCGAAATTCGCCAAGGGTTTTGGACAATACAAGCATCGTCATTCGAGAGCCTGTATATGTCGATGACGTGATCCCCAAAACTCGTGAGGAAAGACAAAAAAAACTGCAAGGTGTAGTGGGGATTGCATTCCAGACAAAGGAATTAGTTAACAGCGTCTTAACGAAAGAGGGCTCAGACCACCTGTATTTGCGGGTACGAGACCTTCTAGTTTCAGAAAATGAAGTCGCCATTTTTGATAATGGATTTCCTGGTCCAGTTGAAGAAAATAAATACAAAAACGATGATGTTGAGCGGTCAATTATTAGTGTCGCCAATCGTCAATGGGAAATCGTGGCGATGAATCGAACATTGAGCGCCTCCTATTGGTACCAACCTATACCTTTACTTGTTTTAATTTGCGGCTTATCAGTTTCGTTATTATTTGCGTTAATTTTACGCATGTTGGTCAATCGAACCCACGTAGCAGAACTTGCCGTTGAAGATGCACTTTCTAAGGTGAGAAGAGAGCGCCGCGCATTAGAAGAGGCACAATCCATTGCTACCATTGGTAGTTGGGAATGGGACATAAAGAATAAAAAATTATATTGCTCGGCCGAGATGGTGCGTATATATGGGATAAGCGCTGACGAATTTATCAAAAATCCTCGGCATTTTTTTAAACGGATACCCTTCGAAGAACGTAAATTACTTCGGCAAAAAGTATGGTCTGTAGTTTCGGAAAAAAAGACAATTAAATATGAACACCACTTTGCGCATTCGAATCAAGCCCGCTTGATTTTGCAAATTAACTCTGAATTGCAATATGACAGTGAAGAGCAGTTACGCGCTATCGTTGGCACTGTTCAAGACGTCACAGAGCGAAGAAAGAATGAGCGTGAAATCAAACGCTTGGCATTCGCCGATCCTCTTACTAATCTCGTTAATCGACGGTTACTGATTGAGCGAGTGTCGTTGGCCTTGTTAGAAGCAGAAAAAAACAGCCAAATTGGCGCATTAATTTTTCTCGACTTAGATAATTTTAAAACTGTTAATGACGCCAAAGGACACGCCACCGGTGATGCTCTTCTGGTGCTTGTTGCTCAGCGATTAAAACTATACATTTCCGATGGTGATACTGCGGCGCGTCTCGGCGGAGATGAATTTGTCTTGCTGATTAAAAATCTTGCCAGCACTCTGGGAGATGCAATGTACGTAGCAATTCAAATAACGGAATGTGTGCGGATATCATTATCTCAGCCATATCAAATTTCTGATGTCGAATATCAATCGAGCGCGAGTATGGGAATTACCCTCTTCCCTCAGGGGGGGCGAGACTATGCGGATCTTTTTCGAGAAGCGGATACGGCCTTGTATAAAGCTAAAAGTATCGGTAAAAATCGAGCCGTCTTCTTTACAGAATCGATGCAAAAAGAGGCTGAGCAAAAGCTTGCGCTAGAACATGACTTGGGACAGGCATTGCAAACTGGACAGTTGTATATAGTTGTTCAGCCGCAGTTTGATGCTCAGCGAAAGCAATGTGGGGGTGAGGTGTTACTGCGTTGGACGCATCCTGTACTCGGCAACATTCCTCCCGATAAATTCATTCCTCTTGCAGAGGAAAGCGGATTGATAATAAGAGTGGGTTCGTGGGTGTTAGATCAGGCCTGCAAAACATTAGCGACCTATGCAAAGCAAGGTATTGTGGATTCGCTTTCCGTGAACGTCAGCCCACGACAATTCCGGCAAGAGGAATTTGTAGACGTTTTGCGTGAAATGTTGGCAAAACACGACGCTCCACCATCTCAACTTATTTTGGAAATTACCGAAGGACATTTAATTGAGGATGTCTCATTCACCATAGCGCGCATGGAAGAGCTTAGTTCGTTGGGTATTCGTTTTTCGATTGACGATTTCGGCACAGGATATTCGAGTTTGGCATATTTAAAAAAGCTGCCTTTATATGAACTAAAAATAGATAAAAGTTTTATACGTGACAATCTATCGCATCCGACAAATATCGCAATCGTGCAGCTTATTTTAGGAATGGCAAGAAATTTGGAATTGAGAGTGGTGGCTGAGGGAGTAGAAACGGAAGACCAATTCAACTTTTTGGTACGAGAGCAATGCGAAATGATGCAGGGGTTTTTTCTTGGCCGACCTATGCCCTTAGATGTTTGGCTGACGGAAATAACGCAGTCCAGGAGCGAGAGGGAAGAGCTGTGACGAATATGAGATCTGCGGACCAGATAAAAGTAAGCAGTATATTGGTCTGCCCAACAGGAATCGAACCTGTGACCCTCAGCTTAGAAGGCTGATGCTCTATCCAACTGAGCTATGGGCAGAAATGATTTGCCGTAGTATGAAACGGCAGTGCGACAACATCGAATAGAAATTTGACGATGTGTCGTTAAGGTGTTGCATTATGCCTTTTTTACTACCAGGTTTCAATGCTACCGCTCACTACTGGTTGGAACATGCGCTGAACCCAATACGTCAACCGCTCATTAGTAAGTAAAATCTATTGGGGATTGTTTGCTCGGAGAATTGAGCAATGCAAGAAACGCATATACCTTGGCCGCAAAAGGTATGAAATTTTTTGTGAAATTTAACCGTATATCTGAATATCAATTGGCTTGAACGAATAGTTGTTCGACATCTCAGCCGAGCATGCCGTCACGCCGACGATCATATCCATCTCTGCACGCAGTTCTATGTACTGCCCCGCCTTTGACAATGGCGGGTCTATCGTCAGCTCGCCGTTGTCTGCGATTTTTACATTCATGAAGATATTGAATGTCGTGGAAATTCTGTCCGGCGCAATGCCGTAGGGCGCCAAGTGCTGCGCAAGATTGGCAAAGCAGCTCGGATGGTGCGCGTGGTTGTTGTAGATGATCTTAAAGGTTTCGGGGCTGCATGGCGTCAATAAAAAGTCATGGCGGCCCACCTGATCCTGCAGGATGGTAAACATCGGATTGCTGCGATTGGAATAGAGGGTGTGTCCGCTGGTGACATAGATTGTATTGGCGTAATCAATCGTGCGGCCGGATGACAGGTATTCGTCCAGATCGGCTTCGCTGTAGGCCATCAAGTCCGAAACCTGCTCGCCCATCGGATCGATGACGCGCAGAACCTGTCCACGCTTCAACTTGAATGCGGTACCGCTTTGCGGATGTATGTGGCGATGTTCCATCGGTTCAGTCATCTTTCTTGGTAGAGAACGGGCATTGCCAGTCATCGCTGACAGGCCGTCCGGAATATTGGCGTGCATCGGATTTGGATCCGTAGTCCGTCAGATTTTCATTGATCGAACCTTGCAGCGCATGCTCCCGCGAGCGAATGACTTCCTGCATGCGTTCAAAGCGTCCGGCTTCCCGTAACCTCTCAAACTGTTCATGCAGATTGAATACCAGCGTGGGCCACGCAAAGCGTCGGGTATGGCGTGATGCGACCGGATGCAGGCCGACGACAAAGAAGCTGCGAGTGGCGAAGCTGAAAGCGAAATGCGGATTGGAGGGATCGTCGCTGACTTGTGGATCCCATGCATGCAACGGCGCATCCAATTCATGCAATTGCTGTAATTGCTGCCACAGCAATTTTTCGAATTGTTCTTCCGAGTGAATGATGGGATTCGAAAATGTGGCGACGAAGGTCGAGAATTCGCCATCCAGCATGGGCTGTTCCTGCAGGAAATGGAACAGGTCACGTGCCAGTCCGGCGGTCGCTTCCTTTCCGGCCACTGCATCGTAATGACCAAAACGATAGCCGCCTTGCTGTATCGCTGACTTTGCTCCCACGCAAGAAAATTGGGGGTTCAAAACCAAGGCGCGGAACGAATCATGGATGAAGCCGAGCAAGGGATCGGGTTTCTCGCTCAGATCGTCTCCAGCGACCAGTTTCTTGTCGATGAAGCCAGCATAGTTGCTGCTTTCAAGCGCTTGCTTGCTATCGAAAGGATTGTCTTCCTGGGTGATAGATTGCAATGGCGGTGGGGTCGCTTTATCCATCCCTCAACGATAATGAATGATGCATATTGGCTGTATCAGAGAAATACGCGAATGCATGTAGGTTTGCAGGAAATGCTTGCGTGCAAGGTATCGTTAGAGGGTAACGATGCATAAGAGAAAAATCGAAAAGCGTCCCTGGACTGCTGGGGTTAAAAAGCCCGCACCAATCTGATTGGTACGGGCTTTTTGCAGGGGCCGCTTAACTACTCACCGACCATCTATGCAGAAACTTCTTCCAGTGATTTGCCTTTTGTCTCTATGCCCATGGTGATGACGATCAGGGCTGCGGCCGCAAATGAAATTGCGCCCAGTGTGAAGACGCCGGTGTGACCGGTAAATGGCAGGATGACGCCGACTGCGAATGGCCCGAGCAAGGAACCGAGGCGACCGACCGACGATGCGAAGCCAGCACCGGTAGCGCGGGAGCGGGTGGGGTAGAGCTCCGGTGTATATGCGTAGAGTACTGACCACATACCGAACATAAAGAACTGCATGCATAGGCCGGCGCCTATCAGTTGTGCAACCGGTGCCTGTGCTGTCGCCACCTGGCCATACACAAAAGCAGAACATGCACTACCGATCAGCATCAAGACGCAGGTCGGTTTTCTGCCCCAAGCTTCCAGCAGCCAGGCGGAGAAGATAAAACCTGGTATGCCTGCCAAAGAGATATAAATGGTGTATGTCACCGATTTGGTGACTTCATAACCGGCTTGCTGCAGCAATGCGCCCAGCCATGTCGTCAGTCCGTAGTAACCGAGTAACGCAAAGAACCAGAGTGACCACAGCATCATGGTGCGCTTCGCATACACGCCATGCCAGAGTTCGGCGAACAAAGCGCGCTTGTTCACTTTCTCAGGCATTGCGAAGGCGGCAGTTGGCGGTGGTAATGGTTTGCCATTGTTGGCGGCGATCACGCGTTGTTCGATATGGGTGGTGACGCGATCTGCTTCTTCAATACGCCCGACTTCTTCCAGCCAGCGCGGCGATTCCGGCACATAGCGTCGGATGACAAACACAAATACGGCAGGTACCGACAAGGCGATAAAAATGCCGCGCCAGCCTATCAAAGGCAGAGTCAGGTAGGCGATGATGCCGGCGGCAATGAAGCCGAGTGGCCAGAAACCTTCCAGAATCGCGACATATCTTCCGCGACTTTTGGCAGGCACAATTTCTGAGACCATAGACAAGCCAATTGGGAATTCCATCCCCATGCCAAAACCGAGCAGCACGCGGAACATCATTAACTGGTCGACGTTTTGAGCGAAGCCGCACAGCAAGCTGCCCACCCCCCAGAACACCATGCTCCACTGGAAGACCGGCTTGCGGCCAAACTTGTCAGCCAGCATGCCGGCGGTTGCCGCGCCGAGAAACATGCCGAGAAAACTGGAGCTTGCCAGCAGGCCTGCTTGCGTCGTGCTGAGGCCGAACTCGGTCTTGATCGAGCCCAGTACGAAGGTCATGATGCCCAAGTCCATTGAATCGAAAAACCAGGCCGTCGCAATGATGGCGAATAGAGAGCGCTGGTAGCGTGTCATCGGTAGTCGTTCCAGGCGGGCCGCGACGTTTGAAAGGAGCTGTGCTCCAGGGGTTGCATGCATTTTTGTCTCCGGTAATGCCGCATCATTCGTGCAGCTTTATATTGGATGTATGGTTTGTTGCTGACTAATATATTACATGAATCTTAGTTATATTCAATGAAAATTAAAGAAGACTTTTGTCGCGTTCAAAACTTTCAACTGAATGCATCATTTTCACGACGCTCTTCACGTCTGGCCTAGTTCTCCCGCCCATGCGCGCTGGACGATCTGAGCGTAAGTTCCTGCAACATCCGCGACAGGGAATGCCTTGGCAAGGCGAGTCACCGCGAGCGCATCCTCGATCAATGCGGGCAATTGTGCGTGCTCGACACCAAAGTCTTTTAGCGTGGTTGGAATACCGAGTTGGGCGATCAAGTCGCGTATCAATCCCGGCAATTGACATACGACTTGCTGTTCACTTTCCCCTTCCTGGCCGAACAGGCGCGCGACTTCCAACAATTCTTTGTGGCGCGTAGCTCGCAAGGCATCAATGACGTATGGCAGCATGACCGCGTTGGTACTTCCATGGGATTGGTGCGTCAGCCCCGCGACTGCATAGGCGATGCCGTGTACCGCGTTCAAGCCGGCGCCGCCATAAGACAAGGCAGCATAGTGACTCGCATATGCCATGCCAATGCGAGCTTCGGTATCTTTGCCGTCGTGATAAGTACGCATCAAAAAGCGCGCGCAAAGGTCGAGCGCCTGATGTGCGAACATCATCGTCAATGAAGAACGGCCGCTGTAACCGGGGTCGCGATGACCGCCTCTATCAAAGTCGTATGAATCCAGTGTGATGTAGGATTCCAGCGCGTGCGTTAGTGCATCCACACCTGAGTCTGCGGTGACGCGCGGTGGACAGGTATATGTGAACTCGGGATCGATTAACGCAATTACCGGACGCAAGACATTGTCCATGACAGCGACCTTGGTCGCATTGCTGGGATCAATCAGAATCGCACCTGGCGTTGCTTCCGAGCCAGTGCCGGCCGTGGTTGGCAAGGCGATCAATGGCAGCGCCAATGGCGCAGCGGGCAAGGTTCCTATGAATTGCTTGACCGGATTGCCGTCGGGAAGCGTCACGCACAGGGCTTTTGCCAGATCGATGTTGCTGCCGCCACCGAGAGCAATGACATGATCGAGGGATTTGTTGCCCAGCTTGCTGCGGATTTCCAGCGTCGCATCGTCGCACAGAGTAGTGGTGGGATCGGGTTTGCCACCTTCAAATAAGACGGTTTCTATGCCAAGTGCGGTAGCTGCATCTATATATTCTTTTACCCAAGGAGTCTGTTTGCTAAAGAATGTATCGGTCACGAGTACTCCGGATTTATAACCAAGGCGTGCGAGCAAAGCCGGCAACTGGGCCCGGCTGCCGCAACCCAGAATAACGCGTGCAGGTGGGCAGAAATGGATTTGATCATTGGTACGCATGAGAGGCTCCGTGGTTCTTGATGGTAAAAAGAAAGCTGCGCATCTTTTCTGCAACGCGCGCCGTATTTTGAGTGAGGATGCTGTGTTTACCTGCGTCGATGATGCATAAGTCCGCGTGTGGTAAACCTTGAGCGAGTAGATGGGCATGCGTGAGGGGCGAGTCTTCGTCATCACTGCCATGCACGATTAAAGTGGGCAAGTCGATCCCGCTTAGCAAGGCGCGTTGATCGGTATCGCGTATGGCTTGCCAGGTCCATGCGACAGCTTCGCGATCAGCAGCTTTGCGCAATCCCAAACGCACTTCGCGCGCTTCGATTTCCTGCAGTAGCAGTGTGTACTCGGTTTGCTCGAACCATTTTGTCTGCTGCAATAAAGGGCTGCCCGACATCAGGATCAAGGCGATTGGCAAGGGACGTTTTTCACGCTGCAAAAAAGCGATTGTGGCGAGCGTGACCGACACGCCCATGCTCCAGCCGGCCAAAATGAAGTGGGGTGTTGTAACGTAGTTCGCTATTACTTCAGCTATATCTTCAGCAAATTTTTCCAGCGTGTAGTCGCAGGCTTGCGTGCCGCGCAAGGCGTCTGCGCGCCCGCGCAAATTCGGTTGTATCCAAATTGCATCTTCCTGCAATAATTTTGCGACTGGCTCCCAGCTGCAACGCGTCCCCTGTATGCCATGAATCGCGACGATGCTCAGTTCGCTTGTCTTGTTGCCGGTAGTAGTGACATCAAATTTTTGCATTATTTCTCCACGTTTTACTTGGATATTCTTCGTATATAAGATATATCTTTAACTTTTGCAGGCGGGGCAGACTCACTGAGTTACTGCTTGAAGCACTTAACTACAATCTTTTACTGATCACTGATTCACATTCCATGGCAACTACAAGAAAAACATCAGTCAATACAAAAGCGGCGGAGCCGAAAAAGAAAACCACGCGTCAAGCCAGCAGTGTGAATGGCATGGCCGATCCCAAACCTAAGCTGACTGATCTGGCCTACGACCAGCTGGAAGAGGCGATCATCACCTTACGTATTCCTCCCGGTTCCGTGATCTCGGAATTGACGCTGAGCGAAATGTTTAATATTGGCCGTACGCCGATACGCGAAGCGATACAGCGTCTGGCACGCGAACACCTTCTGCTGGTGCTGCCGCAGCGCGGCTTGATGGTTCCGGAAATTGATCTGAAGAAGCAGTTGAAGTTGTTGGAAACACGTCGCGAAGTAGAACGTCTGATCTGCAAGAGTGCGGCGCGCCGTGCCACGCCTGCCGAGCGCGAGATATTTGCCAGACTGCACGATGAATTCATGCATGCTTCCTCCACTAATGACGATGTTGCTTTCATGCGTTCGGATCGCGAGTTCAATGAACTCACACTGGTCGCGGCGCGCAATGAGTTTGCCGAAGGTGCGATGCGCCTGATGCATGGTTTATCGCGTCGCTTTTGGTATTTTCATTACAAGCAGGCGGCCGATCTGCCGGAAATGGCGCGCCTGCATGCCAATGTTGCCGGTGCGATTGCCAAGGGCGATGTGGCCGCAGCGGGCGAGGGACTCGACCGTTTGCTGGACAATATCGAAACCTTTACCAAAGCCACACTGATGTCCGACATGTAAAAAAGCGGTTGCCGGGATCAATTCGGCAACCGCGAAGAGCATCAAATAACGAGGCCGCGATCGATGGTTTCGTTTTCTTCTTTGGTCAATTGCGGTCCATCCAGTGTGACGCGCGTATCATCGAGACGGAAGCGCTGGATGATGGGCTTCAACTCTTCCTTCACATGTTTTTCGCTATAACCGTTAAACAGGTGGCCGATCAATCCGCGATTGAGATCAGTCGTACCCATGGCCCAGTCGGCGATAGGGAAAGTCAGGTTCATGTTGTACTTCATCATGATGCCCTGATTGTGATGCGCAGTATGGTGGCGACGTATCGTGTTGATGAACGGCATATTGCGGACAAACCAGTTCTCATGCACATGGCAGCAGTAGTGAAACGTTTCGTAGATCAAATACTGGGCGACCATCGTAATGAACAGGATATAGCCGGCATTCAGATTAAAAATGATGGATGCCAGATATCCAAATGTCAGCCCGCCAACCCCTAGCGTGATCAGTACGCGCCACGGAAAGAATACGATTCGGAATTCGCGTGTCGAATCGATCGTCGCCTCGTTATCGGTAAAGTATTGATGATGCTGGCGAGTGTGGCGATCGTAAATCGCACGTAGGGCATAGACGTCTATACGTCTGTGCATGACGAAACGATGCATCGCCCATTCAACAAAATTCCCTGCCAGGAAAACCGGGATCGCAATCAGCCATTCCCAACCTGCGCCGTTGAGTTGCGTCAGGCAATACCAGATTGCGGCTATTCCTACCGAGTACATCACTCCTATATGCAGCAGGCCGTTATACAGCGGGCTGATGTCGGCTTTGTATTCTTCGCGGAACTTCCGCTGACGTTCGCTCATCATGATTATCTCCTTAATCGTTGCGCTTGATGTATGGCTGATATATTAGTGGTGTATATTTGTGATGTCAAGGGCGATATTTGGAGGTCTGATGCTTTTGTGCAGCACTGCAGATGACCCACAAACCAATGACAATTAAGAAAACGATTAAATCGAAACGCAAGGAGATGAATATGGAATCGATACCGCGTCTGCAGAAACTGGTGGATACCTTGAATGTTTTGTTCGAGGGGCGGGAGGTAAAAGATGAGCAGAAAAAATTGGCGATTGCTGGTGATGCTTTAAAAACATTGGTCGTTGCTGATGATTGGCTGCCGGAAGAATTTGCGCAGCCGCATGCTCAGTACTACCAGCAGTATTTGCTGTACTGCGATCCGCAACAACGATTCTCTATCGTCAGTTTTGTATGGGGCCCGGGGCAGACCACGCCGATCCACGATCACAAAGTTTGGGCCTTGATAGGGATGCTGCGCGGGGCGGAACGCGGCGAGCGCTTCGCGCTGGGGGAGCCGAACCAGCCGATGAAATGCCTGGGCTCGGACATTCTGTTTCAGGGCGAGATTGAAAGTCTGTCGCCGTCTTTATGCGATATACACCGTGTCTCCAACGCCTTTGCCGATCGTGTGTCTATCAGTATCCATGTATACGGAGGTGATATAGGTCAAATCAAGCGGCACGTTTACGATGCGAGCAATGGACAGGCGCGCGAGTTTATTTCTGGCTATGCGAATGTGAAAGCGGTTGCTTCATAGTTGCGCAGGTAAGCGAATATGCAGCTGGCGATATATCAACCAGCTGCATGGTGGCCTCCAGTGCTCAACAGTGTTGAGCAAGATTGCGGCCAGTTATTTTCTCAGTGATTATGACTTGGCAAACGCCAGCAAATCCGCGTTCAGCTTATCTTTGTGCGTGTCGGTCAGACCGTGAGGTGCACCTGGATAGACGATCAGCTTGGCATTCCGGACCAGCTTGGCCGACATGAGCGCACTGGCAGCGATGGGAACGACTTGATCGTCATCACCATGTACCACCAGCGTTGGGATATCGAATTTTTTCAGATCGGCGGTAAAGTCGGTTTCTGAAAATGCCTTGATGCAATCGTAGGTATTCTTGTGCCCAGCTTGCATACCTTGCGCCCAGAAAGAGTCGATCATGCCTTCTGATACCTTGGCGCCTGGTCGGTTGAAACCAAAGAACGGGCCGCTGGCAAGATCTCGGTAGAGTTGCGAACGGTCCTTTATCGAGGCCGCGCGAATGCCGTCGAATACTTCGAGTGGCAAGCCGCCCGGATTACTCGCAGTTTTCAGCATCAATGGTGGAACCGAGGAAATCAACGCTGCCTTGGCAACGCGTTTCGTGCCGTGACGACCAATATAGCGTGCCACTTCGCCACCGCCGGTAGAGAAGCCGACGAGGATGGCATTTTTCAGATCCAATATGTCCATGAGCAAAGCCAGATCATCGGCGTAAGTATCCATCTCATTGCCGTTCCATGGTTGCGTGGAGCGACCATGGCCGCGTCTATCATGAGCGATCGCGCGGAAGCCGTTTGACGCGACGTGCAGCATTTGCGATTCCCAGCTATCGGAACTCAGAGGCCAGCCATGGCAAAAGACGATAGGTTGTCCAGCACCCCAATCCTTGAAGTAAAGCTGCGTACCGTCTTTTGAGGTGAAGGTATTCATAGTGTGTTTTCCTTTGTAAGCGCTGGAAGGTGTTTTTTTGCTTTCGGCAGCAAACGCTGTGATGGGCAGGCTGAGGGCGGCAGCTACACCGGCACCGCCTTTTAATGCTGTACGGCGGGCATCATTGATTTTTTGAGTTGCATCTTCAGACATGTTTTTCTCCAGGCGATAAGCGATCGAAAATTTGCCCAATCGGGCTGATCAACCTTAGTCCTTTGAAATGACTTCTAGATATCAGTGCGCGCGATTCTTGTGTCGTTCCGCATATTTGATTTGTCTATTGCAACAAACACCCATGCTGGCAGCGCACCATGCCGGGGCATTCGATGCGCCGCGATGCCCTGGGACCCGCGAGGCCGAATGCAGCATGTATCCGGGAAACGAAATTTGAATTGTGACAAATGACATGTACTTCCGTTTTGCTGCATCGCAGTGTATCTTTTGATCTCTACGCCACACCTTCAGGAAGTTGAAAAAATATCCATGAAAATTCAAACTCCAACATCTGAAACAGCGCACGTATTGGCGGTCGATGACGATCCTATGATCAGGCAGTTAATTTGTGATTATCTGGGCGACTATGACTACAAAGTGACAGCAGTTGCCGATGGTCGGGCGATGCTGGATGTCATGGCAAAGGAAACCGTAGATTTGTTGATAGTTGACCTGAAGTTGCCGGGTGAAGATGGCATGCAAATCACGCGAAGATTGCGTGACGAGTCGGACCTGCCCATCATCATGCTTACCGGTCGCAAGGAAGAAGCCGATCGCGTGATGGGACTTGAGCTGGGCGCAGACGATTATTTGACCAAACCGTTTTCGCCGCGTGAATTGCTGGCTCGCATACGCGCCTTGCTGCGTCGCGCCCGCGCTCAAGAAACCGTTGCGGATAGTTTGTCCCGTATACGCGCCTATCGGTTTTCCGGTTGGGAATTGAATGTCAGATTGCGCCGGCTGGTCGATCCTGAAGGGCAGGATGTTGCGCTCACCAATACCGAATTCAATCTGCTGACAGCATTTCTGGCTGCGCCGCAACGTGTACTTTCCAGAGAGAAGTTGCTGGAACTGTCGCGTTTGCATAATGATGAAGTATACGACCGTGCAATTGATGTTCAGGTCGGCCGCTTGCGCAAGAAAATACGAGGGCTGCGTTCGAAAGAGCGTTTTATTCGCACCGAACGTGGTTCCGGTTATGTGTTCACCGCGGAAGCAAGTGCAATACGCTGAGTTGCAAAGTGACGCGTGCGTATCCCGGCAAATGTATCTGCAAAACAGATCGCCGCAAATCTTCACGTTTCAGTTTTCCATTTCGCTTCCTGGATTAATGGACTTACACATATGAATCTGAGCGCTGCTTTCCGATGGCAAACCGCGAGTGGATTGGTATCGCTATCGGATGAGGCGTGGGCGCTTTTTGATTGTTCCAAAGACAGCGTATCGTCGCTGACGGATTTATGGCGGCGAGCCCATCCCGATGATGCCATGTCTGTATCGCAGTCTCTGGATCGCGCATTACGCGATAACAACCCGCTTGATTTTGAACATCGATTTTTGATGTCAGATGGCACGATCAGGTATGTACAAGTCATTGCACGTTCAGTCACAGGGAATGCCAGTAATGCCGAAGGTGCCGAGTACATTGGCACAATGACCGATGTCACCGGACGGCATCGATCACAGCACGCGATCGCAAATGCACTGCAAGAAATTCAGGCACAAAACATTCAATTCAGACTCGCGGTCGACCATATCCCGGGTTTGGTCTGGAGCTCACAGCCTAACGGCTACGTCGATTTCCTTAATCTGCGCTGGTTGGAATACACCGGCATGCGGCTTGCCGATGCTTGCGGTTGGGGCTGGCAGAGCGCTTTGCATCCGGACGATTTGGCTCCGATGATGGATATCTGGAAAAATTTACTGGAATCCGGTTCTGCTGGCGAAGCGAAAGCGCGGCTGCGTCGATACGACGGTAGTTACCGCTGGTTTAATTTTCGCGCGATTCCGATGTACGACGAGAGCGATAAGCTGATCAAGTGGTACGGCCAGACTATCGACATTGAAGATCACCAGCGGGCCGAGGCATTGCTGGATCGGGAAAAACGTTTGCTGGAATTGATTGCCAAGAGTAATCCCTTGCGCGATACCTTGCATGCCATGTGCTGCATGGTGGATGAAATGGCAGTCGGCTCGGTATCTTCGGTGTGGCTGATTTCACTGGAGTCTCAAAGACTCGAACAGACCGCTGGTCCAGGCATCCCGCAGAGCTTTAGCGCAGCGTTGGCCAGAGAAGAATTGAATTCGCAGGATGGTCCTTGCGGTTTGGCTGCATATTACCGAACTCCTGTTGTCATTACAGATATTGCCAACGATCCGCGCTGGGCCGCTTACGGTGAATTTCTGGCGCCGCATGGTTTGCACGCGTGTGTTTCAACGCCGATTTTTTCATCCACTGGAATCGTGCTGGGTACGTTCACATTGCATTCGAAAGCAGTAGGTGCGCCGACCGTTTATCAGCAAACCATTATTGACCACTTTACGCATGTCGCTGCACTGGCGATAGAACGACAACACGGCGATGCTGCGTTGCAGGAAAGCGAAGAACGTTTTCGTTTGATGGCAGAGTCGACACCAGATGTCATCTGGATTACCGATTTACAGCCTGAACGGGTTCTCTATGTCAGTCCCAGTTTTGAAAGATTATGGGGGCATAAGGCAGAAGAGTTGTATCGCGATGCGCGTTTGTGGGCAAAGGTAATTCATCCGGAGGATGTCGATCGTGTCCTGGCGATATTTGCGCAAGGAAAAGATGGCTATATAGGCACCCAGTATGACGTCGAGTTTCGTTTGCTGCGTGCAGATGGTTCTATCCGCTGGATACATGAGCGTGCGGTATTCATACGCGATCAGACTGGCCTTGCGTATCGGGTCAGCGGCATTTCTACTGATATTACTGAACGAAAAATCACGGAAGAGGCTTTGCGTGCATCGCAAGAGCGCTTCAAATTGGCCGTCGCTGCATCTGCTGACGGCATCTGGGACTGGGATATCTCTAGCGATGCGTTGTTCATGTCTGAACGGGCGCAGCACATCTACGGCTTGCAGTCTGATATTTCAGTCAGACCGCGATTGGAATGGTGCGCAATGATGACCATGCATCCAGCCGACGAGGCGGAACACCAGGTTTTGCTGACAAATTATTTATCCGGCATGGCGCCAACCATAGATCATGAATGCAGGGTGGTTGGCAGTGATGGCAATTTCCGCTGGATACGCATACGCGGCATGTGTGAGCGCGACATTCATGGCCGCGCAATCCGGTTAGCCGGTTCGATCAGTGATATCGATATGCACAAGCGCACGGAAGCTGCCTTGCAACAAGCGCGACGTCTGCAAGCGATGGGTACCTTGGCGGGCGGTATCGCGCATGATTTCAATAATATTCTGGGTGTGATTCTTGGATACGGTGAGATGGCCTTGCGTGATACGCGTGACGGCAGTCGGCAGCGGCGTGATCTGGAAAGCATCATGAGTGCCGGCGAGCGTGGTCGCAGCCTCGTTGATCGCATACTCATATTCAGTCGCAGTGGTTTTAGCGAGCGCTTGCCGGTTCATGTAGAAGCCGTGGTGCAAGAGACTGTTGATTTGTTGATGCCGACTTTGCCGGACAACATCCGTATTACTCTGTGCCTGACAGCCGGACGCACTGCAATGATGGGTGATGCAACGCAGGTCCATCAATTGGTGATGAATTTGGCGACCAATGCTGCGCACGCGATGCCGCATGGTGGTGAGATCTGGATTTCGCTGAGTGTGCGACATAGCCAAGGCGCGCGTGTCGTGACGACCGGCAGGCTGGCGGAAGGCTCGTATCTTGTTCTGGAAGTTGCCGATAGCGGCAGTGGCATAGAGCTAGATGTGTTGGATCGTATTTTCGATCCCTTCTTCACGACCAAAGAAGTCGGTGTCGGTACCGGGCTCGGACTATCACTGGTGCATGGCATTGTGACGGATGTTGGTGGCGCGATTGATGTTGCAAGTACCGTAGGCAAGGGTAGTTTCTTCACCGTATTTTTACCTTGTGTCGGAGAAGCAGCACTGAATGATGTGCAGAATCCACCCGTACTGCCACTGGGTAATTGGCAACGGATTTTGGTGGTGGATGACGAAGAGCCATTGGTGCGACTGGCGACAGAGACATTGGCGAATTTGGGTTATTTACCGTTCCCGTTCACTTCCAGCTTATCTGCACTAGATGCATTTCGTGCTGCGCCTGACACATTCGATGCTGTATTGACGGATGAACGCATGCCTGAAATGTCAGGCTCGGTGTTGATCGGTGCAGTGCGCAGTGTACGACCGTCGCTGCCCATCGTTTTGATGACTGGCTACCTGAGCGAAACTGCTGCCAAGAAAAAGTATGAAGCCGTGGCAGACGTTGTTTTGAAAAAGCCTTTGTCGATGAAGGATATGGCGGATGGCATGGCACAGTTATTTACCTAGTTCGCCGGTAGCGATTAATGTCGATTGACACAGAAGCGTAGCCATTCGATATATGCATGACACAAGCTTATACGACAATGGGATTAGCGGATTCCTGGGAGTTTCATTCTCGAATCGCTGATCGCTTTCTAGGAGTAGCGTATGTATCTGATGTCCATTGGTGCCGGTATCTTGGTTGGTGTCATCTACGCCTTGATCAATGTGCGTTCACCGGCGCCGCCGGCGATCGCTTTGCTGGGACTGCTCGGCATGCTGATCGGTGAACAAATGGTACCTATCGCCAAACGTGTCATCAGCGGCGAACCAGTTTCTCTCTGTTGGTTTTCCAGTACCTGTGTGCCGAAAATAACCGGTATCGAAGCGCCTCCTCCGCGCAAGGACGACACTAATCCTCCCGCCGTTTGATTGCATCTCCCCCATTTTCTTTTCATGGAATCCAACATGAACAATAATCGCAGAACTGTCTTGAAAACTGTTGCATCCGGTGCTGCACTGGCCACTTTGGGTGCAATGTCCTCCAGCTCGAATGCCGCTTCCGCTGCTAGTGCCGGCGTGACCAGCGCGGGATCTAGTGCCGGTGCCAAAGCAGCGGGCGCAACTTCATCGCCGACCTTGATTTTATTGAACGGTCGTTTTCACACGGTTGATAAAAGCAAACCGACCGCCACTGCTGTAGCGATCAAGGATGGCAAGTTTTTGGCGGTAGGCGATCTGCAAGATGTCATGCGCCACCGCACACCAGACAGTCAGATCATCGACTTGAATGGCCGTACCGTGATTCCGGGTTTGAACGACTCGCACATCCATTTGATACGTGGCGGCTTGAACTACAACCTTGAATTGCGTTGGGAAGGCGTGCCGTCTGTGGCAGATGCCTTGCGCATGTTGAAGGAACAAGCACTGCGCACGCCGAATCCGCAATGGGTGCGTGTGGTTGGTGGTTGGACAGAATTCCAGTTTGCTGAAAAACGCATGCCGACGCTGGAAGAAATCAATGCAGCCGCACCGGATACGCCCGTATTCGTATTGCATCTATACGATCGCGCCTTGCTGAATCGCGCCGCCTTGCGCGCAGTCGGCTACACCAAGGACACGCCAAATCCGCCGGGCGGAGAAATCCAGCGCGATGCAGCAGGCAATCCAACCGGCATGTTGATCGCCAAACCGAATGCGTTGATTCTGTATGCAACGCTGGCCAAAGGTCCGACCTTGCCGCGCGAATTGCAAGTCAATTCCACGCGACAGTTCATGCGTGAATTAAATCGTCTGGGTGTCACCAGTACCATTGATGCGGGTGGCGGCTTCCAGAACTATCCTGAGGATTATGCCATCATCGACCAGCTCGCACGCGAGCAGCAACTGACGGTGCGCGTGGCTTATAACCTGTTCACGCAAAACAAGGGCAAGGAACTGGAAGACTTCCAGAAGTGGAGCACGATGGTCAAGCCGGGGCAGGGCGATGACTTTTATCGTCATAACGGCGCCGGTGAAATGCTGGTGTTTTCTGCCGCCGACTTCGAAGATTTTCTGGAGCCGCGGCCTGATCTGCCGCCGGGCATGGAAGCCGAGCTGGAACGCGTGGTGCGTCACTTGGTATCGCAGCGCTGGCCGTTCCGCCTGCATGCAACGTATGACGAATCGATCAGCCGCATGCTGGATGTATTCGAGAAAGTGAATCGCGACATCCCCTTCGATGGGCTGCGCTGGATGTTCGATCATGCGGAAACTATTACGCCGCGCAATATCGATCGCGTGTGCGCGCTCGGTGGCGGCATTGCGATCCAACATCGGATGGCATTCCAGGGTGAATATTTTGTCGAGCGCTACGGCACCGAAGCAGCGGCCAACACGCCGCCTATCAAGCGCATGCTGAACGCCGGTATTCCCGTAGGCGGCGGTACTGATGCGACGCGCGTTGCCAGTTACAACCCGTGGACTGCGTTGTACTGGCTGGTATCCGGCCGCACTGTTGGCGGTATGAAAATTTATGATTCAAGTGCGCAGCTGTCGCGCGACACCGCACTGGAATTGTGGACGAATGGCAGCGCGTGGTTCTCCAGCGAGCAAGGTAAAAAAGGCCGGATACAGGAAGGCCAACTGGCTGATCTTGCGGTTCTATCAGCCGACTTCTTCACCATCAAGGAAGACGCCATCAAGTCGCTGGAATCGGTACTCACGATCGTTGGCGGCAAGATAGTCTTCGGTGCCGATGAATTCAGCAAGATCGCACCGCCACCGATACCGGTATTGCCGGATTGGTCACCAGTCAAAACCGTGCCGGGCCATTACCGGCAGGTCGCTACCGGCAAACAATTAGCTGCGTCGCCGCATCAATGTGCAGGTGCGTGCGGTGTGCACATGCATGCGCATGATGTTGCGCGCAAATCCACAGTGCCGGTAACGAGTCATACCGGCTTCTGGGGGGCGTTGGGTTGCAGTTGTTTTGCATTCTGATCGGATGAAAAATTTCCTTATCGGCTTTAATGCGCCGCAAGTCGATATCGGCTTGCTGTTCTTGCGCATCGGAGGCGCCTTCATGCTCTTGCATGTGCATGGCTGGCCCAAGGTCGTTCATTACAGTCATGAGTTGACGGTCATTGACGATCCTCTTGGTTTGGGTGCCCAGTTTTCCTTATTGGCCGCGATTTTTGCCGAAGTGGTTTGCCCTGTGCTGATTACCGTCGGCTTGCTGACGCGCCTTGCTTGTCTTCCCGTGCTTGCAGTATTGCTGGTGTCGATGTTCATCGTGCATCCGCAATGGTCGATAGCGGAAGGGCAGTTTGGCTGGTTGCTGATGGTGATTTTTGGCGCGATTGCATTGTGCGGTCCTGGCAAGTATGGGCTGGCGGCAGCAATCGGTCGCAAGGAACTGGCATGACTGCGGCAATAGATAAGGCGACAAGCAAGACCGTCAAAGCGACGTCTTCGTGGAGCCCGTTGCAAAACAAATTGTTCCGTGCGCTGTGGCTGGCGACGGTGGCGTCGAATATCGGTACCTGGATGCACGACGTCGGTGCAGGCTGGATGATGACTTCGCTGAGTTCCGATCCATTCATGGTGGCTTTGGTGCAAGCCGCCACCAGCTTGCCTATGTTTTTGTTTGCACTGCCATCCGGCGTGTTGGCGGATATTGTTGACCGTCGCAAGTACCTGCTGTTTGCACAGATATGGATGCTGGTCACAGCTGCAGGATTGAGTGCGCTCGCCTCTGTCGGCCTGGTCACACCGGAGATTCTGCTGGGCGCGACCTTCCTGCTCGGCGTAGGCGCAGCGATGGCTGCACCACCGTTCCAGGCTATCGTGCCGGAACTCGTCCCCAAGGAAGATCTTGCATCGGCCGTCGCACTGAACTCGCTTGGCATCAACATCAGCCGCGCTATCGGGCCGGCACTGGCGGGACTGATTCTGTCCTTTGCCGGACCCGCAGTGGTTTTCATGTTGAATGCATTGTCGGTACTGGGCGTGGTGGCGGTGCTGTATTTCTGGAAAGCCGCACCACGTGTGCAGCGCTTGCCGGCCGAACATTTTCTGCCTGCGGTACGTGCCGGCTTGCGTTATGTGCACGCGGCCCCTGTGTTGCGCGTGGTTCTGATACGTGCGGTCGCATTTTTCACATTCGGCAGTGCGGCGTGGTCATTGTTGCCGCTGGTGGCACGTAATGAGTTGGGTCTCGGAGCAGGCGGTTACGGTATTTTGCTGGCGTGTATAGGTGTTGGTGCGGTGACGGGGGCAGTGCTGCTGCCGCGCTTGCGCAAACGCTTTTCCACCGATGCTCTGGCGATCGGCGCCACGCTGCTATTTGCCGTGTCTATGCTGGCGCTGGCCATGCTGAAAAATGCGGTACTGCTGGGTATGGTCTTGCTGTTCTCGGGTTTTGCATGGATAGCGATGCTGTCGATACTGAATGTCGGAGCGCAACGCAGTTCGGCCGGTTGGGTCAAGGCGCGCGCATTGGCAGTTTATCTGGTGGTGTTCTTCGGTGCGATGGCGGCTGGTAGCGCAATCTGGGGGCAGACTGCCGGCAAGTTCGGCACGCCGACGGCACTGATCATCGCAGCGATAGGCATGGTGTTGTCATGCGCCACCGCGTTGCGCTGGAAGCTGGATCTGACACCCGATTTGAACCTGGCGCCGTCGGTTCATTTGCAACGGCAAACGATGTCCGATGAACCCGCGCACGATTCGGGTCCGGTGATGATCACCGTCGAATATCGTATCGCGGCGGAAAACGCCGAGCATTTCAAGAAAGCCATTCATGCAATGCGCCATGTGCGTCGTCGCGGCGGCGCACTGACGTGGGGGATATTCGAAGACATCGCACAACCGGGCCGTTACGTGGAAACCTTTGTCGTCGAGTCATGGCTAGAGCACTTGCGTCAGCACGATCGTTTTACTGAAAACGACAAGGCAATCATGTTGCGTGCGCATAGTTTTCATCAAGGGCCTGCTGCACCTGTGGTTCAACACTTTATTGCGCCTAGCTAGGTGCAATAAAGTGAAAGGTGCAATAAATTCAATATCGTTCGATTTTGTACATATTTTAAATTTCTACTATCTCACTTACATTTTTAACCAGCGGAGCACATCATGAGCAATCCAAAACTCGAAGTATTGACACCTATCAACTCGCAATTGATTTTCATCGATCATCAGCCGCAGATGGCTTTCGGCGTCCAATCGATCGATAGACAAACGCTGAAGAACAATACCGTAGCCTTGGCCAAGGCTGGCAAGGTATTTAATATTCCCACCATCATCACGACAGTGGAAACTGAAAGTTTTTCGGGCCATACCTATCCGGAATTGCTGGATGTGTTTCCGGGACAAAAAATCCTGGAACGCACGTCGATGAATTCCTGGGATGACCAAAAAGTACGCGATGCACTGAAAGCAAACGGTCGCAAGAAGGTCGTGGTCGCCGGCCTGTGGACAGAAGTGTGCAACAACAGCTTTGCACTGTGCGCAATGCTGGAAGGCGATTACGAAATTTATATGGTAGCGGACGCTTCCGGCGGCACATCCTTGATGGCACATGACCTGGCAATGCAACGCATGATTCAGGCTGGTGTAGTGCCGGTAACCTGGCAACAAGTCATGCTCGAATGGCAGCGCGATTGGGCCAACCACGCAACTTATGATGCAGTCACCAGCATCGTCAAGGAACATTCAGGTGCGTACGGTATGGGTATCGACTATGCCGTGACGATGGTGCACAAGGGTCAGGCACGCAATACCAGCAAGCATGAAACACTGGCGCCGGTTGCGGCACCAGTACGCAAGTAATTTAAATGCTCGGGCAGCAAAGCTGAGCACTTGGCAAGAAAAAGCAACAACGATAATCTGCTGTGTTTAGACACGGCAGATTATTGCGTGTTTTTACACTTATCCATTAGCGAATGGATGGCCTAGCGCTCAACAACGGCGATGGCATACATCTCAAACAACATTCCATCCATAGCCAAACGTGGCCCACGATCAAGGTACAAGCGGGCAGCGGATGGTTGCCTTATATTTACCGTAATTTGCATCCGACGATAGTGAGTTGTTCCTGACCATGATCCACAATTGATAGTGTCACTTGACGACTTTTCCTATGTCGGCATTTGCAGCATTCAGAGCAATCCGTAAGTTGTACAGCGCTCGATTCACCTGTTTATCAAAATTCGGTGGCAGTTCGCCATCCTCGGTTTCTCCACCGTCTTCCTTTGAAGGCACTAGGAGCGCCGACATGTCGGTCATGGCCACTGCGATTAGGCATTAGGGCGAAGATCGTACAAGCCGCTCGGATTAGTAACAGTGAGTTCTCCGGCCGATTGGCGATTGTAGTATTCGTGATCGCAAATAATCATGACGTCGAGGTTTCGATTTTATTTGTATATTCAAAATAATTTTCTTACGAAAAGCTTACATTCAAACAGTTCTAAAGCACTTGATTGCGTGCCTCATCTTTCGTCGTTATATTCTATTGTGGAAAGTTTGGTGGTACGTCACTAGGCGGATGCACTCCTCACATTTCCATGTCGAATTAAAAATAAACAAGGAGACAATATGACTGAAATGAGTAGACGCGGAATGCTCCGAGCAGCAGGTTTGCTGACAGTGGGGACGGTGACCGGCTGTGCGTCGCCGCGCAGTAGCGGAAAGGATCAAGCCATTTTCTCGATTGAACAACCATCGATTCCTATCGTTGGCACTACCGATCGTTTTCCAGTGCGTCGTATATATTGCATAGGCCGCAATTACGCAGCGCATGCCCGTGAAATGGGCTCGGACCCAACGCGCGAACCACCTTTCTTTTTTCAAAAACCTAGCGATGCGATTCAGTTTGTTCCGATTGGCAAGACCGTCGATCATCCATATCCGACGCTCACTAAAAATTATCATTACGAGATCGAACTCGTCGCGGCAATTAACAAGGGCGGCAAAAACATTCCTGTCGAAACCGCGTTGCAACATGTGTTCGGTTATGCGGTCGGTCTGGATATGACGCGTCGCGATTTGCAGGCTGCGATGAAAAAGGAAGAGAAGCCTTGGGAAATCGGCAAGAGCTTCGACAATTCCGCACCTATCGGCCCCTTGCATCCAGCTGCCAGTATCGGAAACTTCACCCAAGGCAAAATCTGGTTGAAGGTGAACGGTCAGGTTAAGCAAAGTTCCGATCTGAACAAAATGATCTGGTCCGTTGCAGAACAAATCAGCAATCTGTCCAAGGCATTTGAATTGATGCCGGGCGATATTATTTATTCGGGCACGCCGGAGAATGTGGGGCCAGTGGTACGGGGCGATGTGATGGAGGGATATATCGAACGCCTGCCCAGCATTTCGCTGAAAGTCGTTTAATTAGTATTCGAGTCAATATTGGAATACTAATTAGAATTAAAAATAGCCGGGAGTGATCCCGGCTATTTTTTATGATTTGTATGCAGATAAGGGCAAGGGCATTTTCTTTGCAGTATCTCGAAAAGCCGGACTGCCATCGTCACCGATTGAGGTGATCTTCTTGAATTTTGTCTCTGCCGTACCTCTTGCATGAGGTAATAAAGTTGCGTTTTCTGCTGGACTTGCAGTCGAGCATCATGCAATCGAGTCTGTCTAAGATCGCTTGCGATTATTTGGTGCTGGTATGTTTCCCGACCGCCAGCGCCGGTAGTAGCGACCCTTTTGTATGGTGCTAGAAGCGGCTCTTTTTGAGAGCCCGGGCGTATCCTAACAAGCAGATATGACAGGAGTTTGACATGAATCAAATATCGACCAACTTTGCCTTCGGTTTGCTGCTTGCGAATTCCTGTTCAGGCAGAGCCGCAGGATAGTTGGTGTTTTTCTGTTGCACGTCTGGCTTTCTGTTTGGCGCGCTCGCTATTCTTGGGTGGTGCTTTTGCCGCATCTTCATTCGCCCATTGCACGCGCTGTGCTGATTCTGCGCACTTTTTCTTTTTTGTTTCGGCGACCTTGTATCGCTTGGCTTGCTGACGCTCTTCGTGTAATTGCTGTTTTTCACGGCGCTGCTGCAAACCATGCAGTTCTTTTTTCTCTTGCTGTAATTGTTGCTGGGCAGTCCGGCTATCACTTTCGTTGGCAGGTGACGCAATAGAGATCTCTTTCATACTGCCGGTTTTACCGTTGTGACATGGTGTATCGCTATACATGATTTTGTCGCCGGATTCGCATTTGTATATCGCGAATGCAGGGGCTGAAAAGAAGATCAGTGCAAGAAGCAGTAGCTTTGATGGCATGGCAGTCCCGTGTTTGGTTGAACAACGAAGTGCATCTACAGCGTGATCTCAAATAACTTTTCCCGGATTCATGAGGTTGTGTGGATCGAGCGCATATTTGATCGTGCGCATCAGGTTCATTTCGATTTCTGATTTGTAGCGCAGGATTTCTTCGCGTTTTAATACGCCGATGCCGTGTTCGGCAGAAATGGAGCCGCCAAAGCGGTGCACGCTATCGTGCACAATGCGATTGATCGACGCCTGCTGTGTCAGAAAACTCTCTTCCGTCTGGTGTTCGGGATGCGCGATGTTGTAGTGCAGGTTGCCATCGCCCAAATGTCCGAAGGTCACCATGCGAGCGCCAGCGAATGTCTGTTGTATGAGTTGATCTGTGTTGCGGATAAAATCGCCAATCACGGAAACAGGCAGCGCGACATCGTGCTTGATATTCTTGCCTTCGGCAGCTTGCGCCGTGGGAATATGTTCCCGCACAAGCCATATGGCTTTTGCTTGCGTCATCGAGGTGGCGACGATCGCGTCCTGCACAATATCCAGCTGGAGTGCGTCGCCGACCAGATTTTCCAACAGCATGTTGGCATGCTCCTCCGATTCGCTGTCGGATAGTTCAAGTAGTACGTATTGCGCATGTGCTTCCTTGAACGGCATACGTATCTGAGGAAAGTGTTTCGCTATCAATGTCAGACAATATCCCGACATTAATTCAAAACCGGTCAATGCTGCATTGCATTTCCCTTGTGCCAGCGTCAGCAGTCGCAATGCATCGTCAGCGTTGCGTAATGCGAGCATTGCCGTACGTCCTGCTATGGGCTGTGGAAATAGTTTGAGGACGGCACCGGTGATAATACCCAAGGTACCTTCTGCACCTATATAGAGATCGCGCAAATCGTAGCCGGTATTGTCCTTGCGCAAGCCACGCAAGCCATTCCAGATATCGCCTTGGGGCGTGACGACTTCCAGTCCCAGACATAGTTCGCGCGCATTACCGTAGCGCAGAACGGCGGTGCCGCCAGCGTTGGCTGAAAGATTGCCACCTATCGTGCAACTACCTTCGGAAGCCAGGGATAGCGGGAATAGTTTGTCTGCGGCTGCCGCAGCTTGCTGGATGTTTTGCAAAATGCAGCCCGACTCGACCGTCATCGTATTGTTGACTGGATCAACACTGCGTATCTTGTTCAGCCGTGTGAGTGATAAAACGATGGCGCTGCCACTGTCGTCCGGGATGCTGCCGAGTACCAGTCCGGTGTTTCCACCCTGCGGTACAACAGGTACTTTGAATTGATTGCACAACCGGACAATCGCGGCGACTTCTTCGGTCGAGCCGGGTTTCATTACTGCGCAAGCTGTGCCGGTAAAACGGCGGCGCCAGTCGGTAAGATAGGCCGCGTTCTGTTGCGCATCTGTTGACACATATTGTGTGCCGATGGCATCGCGACATGCCGCGAGAAACTGTGCTGGATGCGCGTCGAGCGGCGCGATCATTCAGCGGCCTTTTTTAAGGCCTGCCTGGTCAGTGCCTTGGCGGCTTTCTTATACGGGCGTAAATAGGCAATCACACAAATAAAAAATATCAGGACCAGCGCAACTTCTATCCAGCCCAGGATGGCAGACAGTCCCCCGTCCGTCATGCCGCGCACCAGACCTTCGGCGAAATACAGCAGGATCAGCATCGATGACCATTGCATCGTGTACAGATCGCGTTTCAGGATGCCGCGCAAAGGAATCAGCAAGGGGATTACCTTGAGTACCAGCCAGGAGCCGTTCGGCCGTATCGGTGCCAATACCATTTCCCATGCGACGCACAGAACGATCAGCGCGATCAGGCTGATCACTGCGCCGCGGTGAGTGATTTTTTGACTTTGCGTTTGCATCAGGCGTTCTGCAGCTTCAGTGTGGTTTGTGCCAGGCGCCGGCCCAGTGCAATGGCCAAGGCGCGCGTATCGCCAGAAATTGCCTGGTTGCCGCTGACGCCTGACCAGTGTGATGCGCCATAAGGTGTGCCGCCGCTAGTGGTCGTCATCAGTTCCGCCTGGGTGTACGGGATGCCTAACAACAGCATGCCGTGGTGCAGCAGCGGCAGCATCATCGACAGCAGCGTCGATTCCTGTCCGCCATGCAGACTGCCAGTGGAGGTAAATACACAAGCAGGTTTGCCCACCAGAGTGCCGGACAACCACTGCGATGAGGTGCCATCCAAAAAGTACTTCATCGGCGCGGCCATATTGCCGAAGCGGGTAGGGGAGCCTAAGGCCAGCGCCGCGCATTCTTGCAGATCGCTCAGTTCCACATAAGGTGCACCTTGCAGCGGCACTTCCGGTTCGGTCGCTTCGGTCACGGTAGAGACGGCAGGCACCGTGCGCAAACGGGCTTCGCAGCCAGTCACGCTGTCTATGCCTTGTCCGATCAACTCGGCCAGCTTGCGCGTCGAGCCATGGCGTGAATAATACAAAACGAGAATAGGGAGCGTGGATGAGTTCATGCTTGGTATTATAGGATGCTTTATAAGCATCTAAATGTTTGATCTGGCCTCTGTCGTGCAAAATCCTGCGCAGGCGTTTTTCAATTAAATGGATATATCTGAACCACCAATCCCCACCCGGCATGAAGCTACAGACATTCCCTCTTTTTCGTGATTTATCCTGGCCGCAGATTCGGCATCTGATCCGTTTTGCAGGCCGCAGGCTGGATGAGGAAAGACTGCCGCAGGTGGCCGGCAGCCTGACGTTTACGACAGTACTGGCACTAGTCCCTATCCTGACGATTGCCTTGGCGATTTTTACCACCTTCCCCTTGTTCAATACCTTCCGTGCCTCGCTGGAAGCGTATTTTGTACGTAACCTGATGCCGCAAGGGATCGCCAATACTATCCTTGGTTACCTGACGCAGTTCTCCAGCAAGGCGACGCGTTTGTCCGCGGTGGGGGCGGTGGCCCTGATCGTTACGGCCGTGATGATGATGCTGATGATAGATCGCGTGTTCAATCAGATATGGCGCGTGAAGACGACGCGACCGATTACCCAGCGAATACTGGTTTATTGGGCGATTGTTACTCTGGGCCCCTTGCTGATAGGCGCTTCGATTACGCTGACCTCATATGTGTTTACCGCGACCAATGGTGTGCTCAGAAGCAGCATTCCCTTTTCCGGCGGGGTGCTGTATTCATCGATTTCGATTCTGTTGACGACGGTCGCGTTCACCTTGCTGTATATCGTGGTGCCTAATCGGCTGGTGGAATGGCGGGATGCTGTGTGTGGCGGACTTCTGGCGGCAATTGCGTTTGAAGTGGTGAAACGTTTGTTTGCAGTTTTTGTGGTCCAAGTGCCGACTTATACGGTGGTCTACGGCGCGGTCGCTGCTTTTCCCATTTTTTTGGTCTGGATCTATCTCGGCTGGTTAATTACGCTGGGCGGTGCGGTGGTCACTGCGGCGCTGCCTATCGTGAAATATGAGCGCTGGTGGCATGTGCCGCAACCCGGTAGCGCCTTCGTCGATGCGATGGCCGTGCTGGCGGTTTTATATGGGGCAAGGAGCAGTGCCCATTCTGCCGTGGTCGATGCCAAATTGTTGCGTGACAAAACCCGCCTCGGCTTCGATGAGGCTGAAGCATTGCTGGAAAAAATGCTGGATGCAGGCTGGGTAGGACGCATCAAGGCAGAAGGTCCCAAGCGCATGCAATGGGGAAAGCGTATTACCGAAGGCCTGGACCGCTGGGCCTTATTGGCTAATCCTCGGCAACTTACCTTGGCAGATGTCTATCGCGTATTTGTGTTCGATGTCGCAAGCGACAACCAACTCGCGCAGCAAGTGGAAGCCGCGATCGAACAGGGACTTAACGTGTCGCTATCGGACCATTTTGCACAACAGGTTAATTTGGCGAATCAAAACGAAATCTGACCTGTCAGCATCTGCCAATACATCAGCCATGCGCCGAGGAAGGAATAAACCGGCTGCCGGAGGGATCTCGGTCGGTTTTTCTCGAACTGATAATGTCCTGTCCAAGCGAAGCCGTAAAACGCCACGAAGGCCGCCAATAGCCACCATGCATTGCCACTGAGCCCCAGAATGATCAGGAATATGATGGAAAGTGTTGATCCAAAGAAATGCAGCAATCGCGATGTGCGATCCGTGTGTTCAGTCAGATAGTTGGCGTAGAACTCGGCAAACGATTGCTGTGACTTGTGCGTGGTCACTTTCATGATAGCCTCCTCTTGTTGCTACGTTTTCAGATTAGCCCCCGTTTGCGCTGTATGCAAGCTTTGATATTGAAACTTGATCGTCCAGCGGATTCCGTCCTTTTTTGAATTTCATCTCCGCTCTGTTGTCTTAAAAAAACTAGCCATGTCGCACCTGACCGAAGGATGGAATCTGCGTTAAAAGCAGAACCATGGAATGGTGGATTTTTCGTGGCGCATGGGCTACATTGCAACTGTACGTAGTACAACCATAACGATGGGAGACCGGTCCATGAAAGTATCCGAAATACTCAAGGTAAAAGGAAACATTCTCTTCACGGTGACGCCAGACAGTCCGATGCTGGATGCCGTTAATGCCATGGCCGAAAAGGATATCGGTTCGCTGGTGGTGATGGAGGGGGGCAATCTGATTGGCATGCTGACTTTCCGCGAAGTGATGGCGACCATACATGCACAAGGGGGCGCAGTAGGAAGTGGCAGCGTCCGGCAGCACATGGATAAAAACGCAATCACGATTTCCTGCGACACCGAGATCAATGATGTGCGTCGCATGATGCTGGAAAAACATGCGCGATATGTCCCTGTCCTGGATGGCAAGGCATTGGTAGGTGTGATCTCTTTTTATGACGTCGCGAAAGCCGTGCTGGAAGCGCAAAGCTTCGAAAATAAAATGCTGAAATCCTATATCCAGAGCTCACCTGCGATGGCTGGCGAAGAAGATAGTTAAGATTACCTATTCCGATAAGGCCGTTCGCGCATCTGATGGATGCCCGAACGGCTTTTTTATTTAAAGGGTGCCAGATCGCGTAATATGCTGCAGCAGCTATGCGTCGACACTATCATGCATGCGGAACACCACCTCTATTCCTTTTCCACGATTTTCTCTTCATGAAAAAACCAAGCCAGTTTTTGCTTCTCACGCAAGGTCGCTTTGCGCCGTTTTTCTGGGCACAGTTTTTCGGTGCATTCAATGACAATGTTTTCAAGACAGCCTTATTGACCATACTGACTTTCGAGGCACTCAACTGGACCACGATGGATAGAGGCTTCTTGAATAACCTGATTCCGGGTTTGTTCATACTGCCTTTCGTTTTGTTTTCAGCGATCGCCGGGCAGCTTGCCGACAAGTTTGAAAAATCCGGACTGGTGCGTTACATCAAGCTGCTTGAAATCGGCATCATGCTGGTCGCAGCGATAGGTTGGTTTACCCATGATTTATGGTTGCTGATTGCTGCCGTGGCCGGCATGGGTTTGCATTCGGCTTTGTTCGGGCCCGTCAAGTACGCTTATCTGCCGCAGAAATTGACGCAGGCAGAACTGGTGGGAGGCAACGGTCTGGTCGAGATGGGGACGTTTGTTGGTATTTTGCTGGGTGAAGTATTAGGCGCGGTATTGGTTCTGCAAAAACCTTGGGGCATAGAGCTGGTTGCTGGCGGCACGATTGCGATTGCGGTTGCCGGGTGGTTGGCGAGTCGCGCGATCCCTCACTCTCCAGCACCTGTCCCGGAATTGAACATCAACTGGAATATCGCTGCCGAGACTGTACGCAATATTCGCTTCTCGAAAAAAAATCGCCCCGTTTTCGTCGCCATGTTGGCCAACTCGTGGTTCTGGTTTTATGGCGCGATCATGCTGGCGCAGTTTCCTCTGTATGCGAAACAATATCTATATGGCGATCACAGCATTTTCGTTTTGCTGCTGACGATTTTTTCGCTTGGCATTGGTGTCGGCTCACTGCTTTGTGAACGGCTGTCAGGTCACCAGGTAGAGCTCGGATTGGTGCCGCTAGGGGCGATAGGCTTGTCGGTGTTCGGCGTTGATCTTTTCCTTGCAAGCTCTGCTTATACCAATACCAGCCTGGTCGATTTTGCAGGCTTCGTGCAACAGGCCGGCAGCATTCGCATCCTGCTTGATTGTCTGCTCATCGGCGGCTTCGGCGGCTTGTATATCGTGCCCTTGTTTGCCTTGATTCAAACGCGGTGCGACCCTGCGCATATGTCGCGCACGATTGCTGGCATGAATATATTGAACGCCCTATTCATGGTGGCAGCTGCGTTGCTGGCGATGCTGCTCTTGAATGCGGGCTTGAGTATTCCGCAACTGTTTTTGGTGACGGCGGTCTTGAATGCTGTATTTACCGTATCCATTTTTATTGCGCTACCTGAGTTTCTATTACGCTTTCGTGCGTGGATAGGTTTTTAACGACGCGCGTACCTCATTTGTTGCGATTGGCAGTTAGGTGAGGGGATGCAGCGCATCATCATCGTTGCTGCGTTGCGGGGCGACCAAAGGAAGGGTCAGTGTGAAGGTAGTGCCGCTGCCTACCGCACTTTGCACGCGAACGCGACCACCGAGTATGCCACTGACAATGTTATGTGTGATGTTCAAGCCCAGCCCGGAGCCACCTTCGCCCAGCTTGGTCGTGAAAAATGGATCGAAAATCCTTGTCAGATTGGTGGCTGGAATCCCGATCCCGTCATCCTGCACGGTAATTTCTACCCAGCCATCCGATACATTGCGTGCACCAACAACAACGAGCCCATGAGTCCGCCCCTCCAAGCCATGCAGCAGCGCGTTATTGATCAGATTGGTCAATACCTGCCCCAGCGGGCCGGGATAGCTATCGAAGAGCAGATCGGTAGGAATGCTTTGCTCCACGGTGAAAGGGGTTTTACGGATGGCGGGCCACAAGGTCAGAAGTATCTCGCTGGTGATTTCTTCCAGTGAAAAAATCCTTCTTTGCGAGCTGGTTTGATCAATTGCGACTTGCTTGAAGCTGTTGACCAAGTCCGCTGCGCGATGCAGATTGCGCACCAGGATATCGCCCGCCTTGTCGACATCGCTAATGTAGCTTTCCAGGGCAGAGCGCTTGATGCCTTGATTGTCGCGGTAATTCGCGAGTAATGTCGACGTTTGATCGCTGAGTGTGCTGGCTACCATCAAGCTATTGCCGATAGGCGTATTCAACTCATGAGAAATGCCTGCCACCAGGGCGCCGAGTGCGGCCAGTTTTTCACTGTTGACCAATTCTTCATGTGCCATGTTCAGTGCCTCGAGCGTAGTTTCCAGTTCCTGATTGGCTTGCTGCAATTCCTCGGTACGTTCTATTACGCGGTCTTCCAGCGTCGCATTAAACTCAAGAATTTCGGTCTCGATCAATCTCTTTTCGGTGATGTCCTGGCATGCCAGAATCCCGAATTGTTCACCCTCCAGTAAAAATACATGGCCCGAGAATTGAATCAATACCTTGCTGCCATCGCCACGATACATCCAGACTTCATTTGCTTTTTCCAGATTGCCTGTCGTTTTCAGTTCTTTTAACAGCAAGTCCCTGTCCTCGGGATTGCAGTACATCTGCAGACCCAGCGTGTTTTTGCTGACGACGGATTCTCTGGGGCGCCAGAATAGTCGTTCGAACGCGCTGTTGACGTCCTTGATGATGTTATCGTTACTGACTTGCGTAACGAACATGGCAATAGGGGTCGAATGGAAAATCGCTGCGAAACGTTGTTCGCTGAGTCGCAATTCCTCTTCGGCCCGTTTTCGCTCCAGCTCTGCAGAAGCACGTTCGCTGAATACCTGCAACAAGGATCGAATCAGATCGTGATTACGCAAAGGTTTGGAGTGCATCACCGCCAACACGCCGATGACCTGTCCACTGGCATCGTGCAAGGGCGCACCGGCATAGCTGTCCCAATCTTGTTCCACCAGCATTAAGTCCTGCGGAAATGCCGCTTGGATATCGTGTTCGAAAATGCTGATGCCAGTGTCGAGTGTGCGTGCGCACGGCGTGTCGGCAATCACATATTCAAAATTATCGACCAGCTCGCCGCGCATATATGATGCCAGTGCACTTAGGCGTTGCGGGTCGCTGGCAGAGCGCAAGCCAATCAGCGCACAATCTGTGCGTAAAGCTGCCGCCAGATCGCTGACCAATAATTCAAAAAAGGTTTCGCCGGTAGTATCGCGCGCACCCTGTGCCAGTCGCAACAACGCGTGGTCCGCTTCCGCTTTCTGTTCTTCCAGCAGACGTTGATTGGTGACGTCTCGGATGACCGCCATCACGTACATCTCGTTATCAACCGAAAATAGCGTGGCATTGATCAGGCAATTGCGTATCTCGCCAGCCTTGTTGCGCATGCTCCAGGAAAAATCCTGCACAGTATTGTCACGTTCCAGCTGGCGCAATAATTCTGCCCGCTCTTCAGGATCGGCCCAGATGCGCAATTGCAATGCGCTTTTCCCTAACCATTCGTCACGTGTGAAACCGAGGATGGTTTCAAAGGCGGGATTGACTTCGATGAATGCGCCATCTGAAAGACGCGCGATAGATACCGAATCCGGATTGCAGCGGAAAGCGCCGGCAAACTTTGCTTCTGACAGACGTTGTATTTCTGCAGCGTGGCGTTTTTCTGTAATGTCTTCTGCCATGGACAGCAGTCGTCCGGTGCTGTTGTCATCTTCATTTATGTATGCGTAGCGCCATTCACAGGTGATCAGGCTGCCAGCGGCAGTCAGGTTTTCCTGAATTATTTGCGTGTCTGCGGGTTTGGACCTTGATTGCAGCACGATGTCTTCTATCAGATGACGGCGATCAAGCGGGGCCAGAAAGCGGATATGACGTCCGAGCGCGAGGTCGCGACGATAGCCGAAGATGCGTTCTGCAGCGGAATTCCATTCGATAACCTGCAGTTTTTCATCCCACTCAATGATGGCGATAGGACTTTGTTCGACCAACACCCGAAAGCGAGCTTCACGCTCATGAAGCTCGGATTGGATGCGTGTGTGTCCATCTATTGCACCGATCTGTTCCTGATTTCCATCACCAAATATTTGTTGCAGATGCTTGCGTATGCGTTCAAGTTGCTGCGACAACAAACCAATTTCATCAAGACGTGTGGGCGCAATTTCCTTGCCAATTTGACCGTCCAGCAATTGTTGCGTATCTCGATACAAACGCTTTAGCGGACGCAATAAACGACTTTCGAAGAAAAAAAGGATCAAAAAAATGGATAAGGCAATCTGTAGCGCCAACAACCATAATTGTTGCAGCAGATTGGTCATCATCATTTGTTGCATGCGTGTGCCGGCAACTTCTATCCTGAGCGAACCGGCAACCTGGCCACGGTAATAGATATTAGTGTCGGCGGCCGCAATGAATCCACCCGGCCGCTTGCGTCTCTGGTTGCTGACAAAGACAGTGCGCTTGTTGTCGCGAACTTCGATGCGGACGATATCTTCATTACGCCAGATTGCAGCATCGGCTAATGCCGAGGCATCGTCGTATTTCAGATTCCATACGGCTTCGCTCATGGTATCGGCCAAGGCTAAAGCGTTTTCTTCTGCTAACTTGAGCGTGTTTTTATTGACTTCGGTGTCGTAACTTTTAAACCAGTAATAGCCATTGATTGCCGTTGCCGGGACGAGCATGGCGATTGCTACCGCTAGTACGAGGGAACGTCGCAGGTTGAATACGCTTTTTTTCATGTCATCCGGTTAGGGTAGGAGACTATGCGATAAGAAAACGTTGCTGCTGTGGTGAAATTGCCTATGTCGGGAGATCGAGAATTGCCGATTACCGGGCTAGTTTGCCTGGTGGGTGCGCAGCCAGTCGTGCAATACATCTGAATGCAAGGGTTTGGCAAATAAATAGCCCTGGCCGTACGGGCAGCCGAGTTCGGTCAGGATTTTTGCCTGCCTCTCATCTTCGACACCTTCTGCAATGACATCCAGATCCAGATTTCGACCTAACTGGATGATCATCTCCGCGATGCTGCTGCCGCGGGACGAATCGGTAATTTCGGTGACAAATGCTCTGTCGATCTTCAGCCGATCGACACTCAGTTTCTGCAAATGGCTGAGCGAGGAGAAGCCGGTGCCGAAATCATCGATGGCAATGCTGACGCCGGTCTCGGTAATTTGATCGAGTAGTTTAATCAGCGCATCCGGCTCTTCCATCGCCATGGATTCGGTAATTTCAAGTTCTATGCAGTGAGGCGGGGCATTGGTATCTTCCAAAGCCTTGCGCAGCATGCTGAGAAAGTGCGGATGACGGAATTGGACTTGCGACACGTTGACCGACATCATGAAGTTTGGATAGCCCAGGCGCTGGATGCGTACTAGTTCCTGGCAAGCCTGACGCAATACCCATTCTCCGAGTTCGATGATCAAGCCTGAGTATTCCGCAATCGGAATAAACCGACTGGGTGAAATCATGGTTTTGTCTTCTGTCTGCCAGCGTAACAATGCTTCCGCGCCGACCGGTGCACGCGTGACCATATCGATCTGCGGTTGATAGACGACGAACAGCCGCTTTTCTTCAAATGCGGCGCGCAGGGCATGCATCATATTCACGCGTTCGCGTATGTCTATGCCCATGCTGCGCGAAAAATACAGGTAACCGGTGCGTTGCTGTAGCTTGGCGCGTTTGAGTGCGATGTGCGCATTTTTCAAAGCTTCCACGCCGCGGCCGTCATGTTCTGACAGACGCACCAGACCAACCGTGGCAGAGAGTTGCACATCTTGACCATCTATACTGAATGGTCGTTCAAATTGCGCCAGTACTGCGGCCGGATTAACCTGGATGTCGTCGCCCATCACGCCAAAAGTATCGCCGCCCACGCGCGCCACAATCAACCTGTCGCCAAGACGTGATTGCAGGCGCGATGCAACGGATAGCAGTAGCAGGTCACCGAATTGATGTCCGAGCGTATCGTTGGTTTCGGCAAAATGATCGATGTCGATCAGTGCCAGTGTGGTTGGTTTATCGGTAGTCGAAATCAGATTGTCGTCGATGATTTCTTTAAGGCGGGTGCGATTCGGTAGTTTTGTTAGCGAATCGTAGAAAGCGGAGTTATGTAAGCTTGTGACCAGCATGATGTTGGCGAGGCCAACTGAAATATTGCTGCAGAAAACTTCCAGTAATCGGAGATCAATTTCATTTAACGGTCGATCCGTTCGGAAGAACGCAGCGAAGTTACTGGAACCTGTACCGCTGAAGTGCAGAGCACTAAATTCGCGACCGTAAATATTGCGGCGCTCATTGAGTGCACGGCTCAAGGCGTTACCGATCTGCATATCTTCAAATGTCGATACGGGAAAATTCAGCAGGTTATGGTATTTTCCCGTGGCAGCGACCACAAATAATTCGGTTTCTTGATTATGCAGTGTTTCACGTATACAGAAAATACCGCTAGGTGGTACGTCCAGTATGCGCGCGATTTGTCTGAGCACGCCGGAGGTGAATTCTTCCAGCGTCTGCAATGCCATCAGTTCGGTACTCGCGCGCAGGATCATGTCCAGACCGCGGCTGCTTGAATTGATGGTGCAGATTTGTTCGTAAGAGCGAATAGCCGCTGTGACAACTGTATAGAGCTTGATGCGTGTCAGTTCGGATTTGGTCTTGTAATCGTTGATGTCGAATTGTTGGATTGCATCGATTTCCGGCGCATAGCCAGGTTGGCCGGTACGCAGAATGATGCGCACTTCAGCTCTGTGCAATACATCACGTATGTAATGCACCAATTGCAAACCTTCATCCTGCTGCTCCATGACAACGTCCAGCAAAATAACCGCGACGTCGGGTTCGTTTGCCAGAATGTCACGCGCCTGCTGAGCGGAGTACGCGTGTAAGAATGAAAGCGGTCGATTTTGTATTTCAACGTTACTGAGCGCAAAGGTCGTTGCTGAATGCACGTCAGCATCATCATCGATGATCATGACTTGCCAAACATCCTTGCTTGCACCCAGGGTATTGTTGTCGGATGGCGGTACTGCTTCATCCAGAAACACAAGGTCATCCTCGCTATGGCTGACCGACTTGCGCATGTTGCCTTCTCCGGGATTTGGTTTTTCTGGTTTGGAAACCGTATATTGCACATCGATTTAACATTCGGCAATGATTTTTCTTGAAGTATTTGTTTTCTATGCACTGGTAGAATGGTGCTTTATTCAATTGATCATCCACCATCATGTCCGGCAATACATTTGGCACACTCTTTACTGTCACCACTTTCGGTGAATCTCATGGCCCTGCAATCGGTTGCGTAATCGACGGTTGTCCGCCCGGCATGGTGTTGTCAGAAGCCGACATTCAACTCGATTTGGATCGCCGCAAGCCAGGTACTTCACGTCACGTGACGCAGCGTCAGGAATCGGACACCGTCGAAATACTGTCAGGTGTCTTCGAAGGCAAGACGACCGGTACCCCTATCGCCTTATTGATTCGCAACGAAGATCAGCGCAGCAAGGACTACGGCAACATCACTGAAACCTTCCGTCCCGGTCATGCCGATTACACGTACTGGCACAAGTACGGCATACGCGACCCGCGTGGTGGCGGACGTTCATCCGCGCGTTTGACTGCGCCTGTGGTTGGGGCTGCTGCGATTGCCAAGAAATGGTTGCTGGAACAATACGGTACGACTTTCAAAGGTTGCATGAGCCAGTTGGGCGAGATTGAAATTCCCTTCGAAAACTGGTCGCACGTTCCTGATAACCCATTTTTCTCTGCCAATGCCACGATACTTCCGCAACTGGAAGCGTACATGGATGATTTGCGCAAGAATGGCGACTCCTGCGGTGCGCGCATAGATGTCGTCGCTGAAAATGTACCGATTGGTTTGGGTGAGCCGATTTACGACAAGCTGGATGCGGAAATTGCATATGCCTTGATGGGGATCAATGCAGTCAAGGGCGTAGAGATTGGTGCCGGCTTCAAATCGGTCGCGCAAAAAGGCACAGAGCATGGCGATGAGTTGACGCCTGACGGTTTTGCCAGCAATAACGCCGGTGGCGTGCTGGGTGGGATTTCAACCGGCCAGAACATCACTGCATCGATTGCGATTAAACCGACATCCAGTATCCGGACTGCGCGGCATTCAATTGATAAGGCTGGCAATCCGATCATGGTCGAAACACTGGGTCGTCATGACCCTTGTGTCGGGATTCGCGCTACGCCGATCGCCGAAGCGATGCTGGCATTGGTACTGATGGATCATGCATTGCGTCACCGTGCGCAATGCGGTGATGTCAAGGTCGCTACTCCGCAGATTCCTGCCAGCGCAGCCTGATTTAAGCCTCGGTGTTTTTCTGTTTTTTCGATAAGGAGCCGAAGTGAAACTCGTAAAATCGTATTCTGCTCGCGCCTTCGTGACAATAATTTTTCCTGTGCTGGCTCTGTCGGCTTGCGAAACAGTGCAAACCACACAAGGCGGCGTCGTTGGAGTGGATCGCTCGCAAAGGATGGCATTGTCGGCGCAGCAACTGGATCAAGCTGCAGCAAAGCAGTATGTTGAGCTGATTGCGGAAGAAAAAAAGAAAAACAATGTCAACCGTGATCCTGCACAAGTGGCCCGCGTGCGGACCATTTCAAATCGCTTGATTGCGCAAACGCCGGCTTTCCGCCCCGATGCAAAAGCCTGGCAGTGGGAAGTCAATGTGTTGACCTCGGCTGAGGTCAACGCGTGGTGTATGCCCGGCGGGAAGATCGCCGTCTATACCGGTTTGATCGACAAACTCAAAGTGACGGATGATGAACTGGCGGCGGTGATCGGGCATGAGATTTCGCATGCCTTGCGCGAACATGCGCGCGAGCGTGCGTCGGAAAAGATGGTGGCCGGCAGTGTCATTTCGATCGGCTCAGCGTTGCTGGGTGTCGGTAGTCTCGGTCAGCAAGGCGCGGAATATGCCTATATGGGCGTCATTGGCCTGCCAAATTCACGCGAGCATGAGAGAGAAGCTGACCGCATCGGCGTGGAATTGGCGGCGCGTGCCGGTTATGATCCGCGCGCAGCGATCACGCTTTGGCAAAAAATGGGGCAGGTCGGTGGCAGCGCACCGCCAACATTCCTGTCTACGCATCCGTCCAGCGCGGACCGCACCAGCGATCTCGCGGTGTACGCGCAACGCGTGATGCCACTGTATCTACAGACAAAAAACAGATAGTCATAGCAGGGGATTGCTTTAAATGCAATTGCCCTCATGTGCTTGTTGTGGCAAGCATTCTGGCGCGTCCGTTGCCGTTTCCTGCAATAGGGACGCGGTAAATATGGCATAATTCAAGGCTGACTATTCAGTCTTTACCGACTTACTTTTTCACACGAATATGGCTCAAACGCTCTACGATAAACTCTGGCAATCGCATGTTGTCGATGTTGGTGACGACGGCACGACCGTGCTTTACATCGATCGTCACCTTTTGCATGAAGTGACCAGTCCGCAGGCTTTTGAAGGCTTGAAGCTGGCTGGACGTCGTCCATGGCGCGTCTCTGCCAATCTGATGGTGGCGGATCACAATGTGCCAACCACTGACCGCTCGGAAGGGATTGCGGATCCGACATCGCGCCTGCAAGTGGAGACGCTGGATGGCAATGCGCATGAATACGGTTTGACCTATTTCAGCATGCGCGACAAGCGTCAGGGCATCGTGCATGTTATCGGGCCTGAACAGGGCGCGACCTTGCCAGGCATGACGGTTGTATGTGGCGATTCCCATACGTCTACGCACGGTGCGTTTGGCGCGTTGGCGCACGGCATAGGTACGTCGGAAGTCGAGCATGTTCTTGCGACGCAAACATTGCTGGCACAAAAATCCAAGGCGATGCTGGTCCAGGTTGACGGCGTTTTACCGGCCGGTGTGACTGCAAAAGATGTCGTGCTCGCGATTATCGGCAAGATCGGCACTGCTGGCGGTACCGGTTACGCGATTGAATTTGCCGGTTCGACCATACGTTCGCTGTCGATGGAAGGTCGCATGACCATCTGCAATATGGCGATCGAAGCCGGTGCACGTGCCGGCATGGTCGGTGTCGACGAAACCACAATCAACTATGTCAAGGGGCGCCCATTTTCGCCGGTTGGTCCGCATTGGGATAGGGCGGTCGAATACTGGAGCACGCTGCATTCTGATGTCGGCGCCAGATTCGATATGGTTGTCACTTTGAATGCGGCCGAAATCAAGCCGCAAGTCAGTTGGGGCACATCGCCGGAAATGGTAGTGTCGGTCGATGGTCGTGTGCCTGATCCTGATGAGGAAAAGGATGCGACCAAGCGCGATGGCATGGAAAAAGCGCTGGTCTACATGGGTCTGAAACCGAATACACCGATCACAGATATCCGTATCGACAAGGTATTTATCGGTTCCTGCACCAATTCACGTATTGAAGATTTGCGCGCAGCCGCAGCCGTTGTGCGCGGCAAACATCGCGCCTCGAATGTGAAGCTGGCGATGGTGGTACCAGGTTCCGGCCTGGTTAAAGAGCAGGCAGAACGCGAAGGTCTGGACAAAATTTTCAAGGCAGCCGGTTTTGAATGGCGCGAGCCCGGTTGCTCTATGTGTCTGGCGATGAACGCAGATCGTCTGGAGCCTGGTGAGCGTTGTGCTTCAACTTCGAATCGCAATTTTGAAGGACGCCAGGGCGCAGGTGGCCGTACGCATCTGGTCAGCCCTGCGATGGCAGCAGCAGCAGGTATTGAAGGTCATTTTGTTGATGTACGTTCGCTGTAAATTAGACTCCTGGAGAGAAATATGAAAAAAATTATTGCGTTGTTGATTGCATCGGTTTGGTTGCTGGCTGGCTGCAATACCGTTCAGGGTTTCGGCAAGGATGTCGAGCATGTCGGTGACAAGATTCAGGGTAATAAATAAGAGACTGGCTTGTAGCGGTGCACAGATTGATATTGTTGCATCGCTACATTTTTCAGTTTTTTGAAACACGAAGTTTGTCTCGCCGCATCGTTATACAAAAGTACTGACGTTATCCTCGTCGATACGCATCAACTGTTGGGCACTATGGAAAAATTTAATATTCTTGATGGTTTGGTTGCACCGCTGGATCGTGCAAATGTCGACACTGACGCCATCATTCCGAAGCAATTTCTGAAATCGATCAAACGTACTGGCTTCGGTCCAAACTTGTTCGATGAATGGCGTTATCTAGATCAAGGCGAGCCAGGCAAGGACAATACAAATCGTCCTTTGAATCCTGATTTCGTACTGAATCAACCGCGTTATCAAGGTGCGCAGATTTTATTGGCACGCAAGAATTTCGGTTGCGGCTCTTCACGTGAACATGCGCCGTGGGCCTTGAGTCAGTACGGCTTTCGCGCCATTGTCGCGCCCAGCTTTGCCGATATCTTTTTCAATAACTGTTACAAAAACGGCTTGTTGCCGGTCGCACTGACTGAAGCACAAATCGATCATCTGTTCAATGAGGTCAAGGCTTTCCCAGGCTTTCATTTGGTGATCGATCTGGAAAAGCAAATCATCGGCACCAGCAGCGGCAGCTTTGCCTATCCATTCGATATCGATGCCTTCCGCAAATACTGTTTGCTGAATGGCTTCGATGACATCGGCCTGACCCTGCAAAAGTCCGACAAGATACGCGCGTATGAAGAGCGCCACCTTGCGGCACAACCTTGGTTGTCGAACACTATTTAACGACGCGCATCATGCAGCTGGGTACATTCGGCTTGATTGAGCGGCGCGCTTTCCTCTTTTTTAATTCTTACTGAAGTGATCCAATGAAAATTGCAATTCTGCCGGGCGACGGCATTGGTCCGGAAATCATGAATCAAGCGGTCAAGGTGATGAACGCCTTGGGTGAAAAATTTGAAACTGAAACGGTGCCAGTCGGCGGCGCAGCCTATGCAGAACAAGGCCACCCATTGCCGGAATCGACCTTGAAAGTTGCGAAAGAGGCGGATGCCATTTTGTTTGGCGCTGTTGGCGATTTTAAATACGACACACTGGAACGCTCGTTGCGCCCCGAGCAGGCAATTTTGGGTTTGCGCAAGCATCTGGGCTTGTTCGCCAACTTCCGTCCTGCGATCCTGTATCCGGAACTGGCTGGCGCATCATCGTTGAAACCGGAAATCGTTTCCGGCCTCGATATCATGATCGTGCGCGAATTGACTGGCGATATTTACTTCGGCCAACCGCGCGGCATGCGCGAAGCGCCAGATGGTCCGTTCAAGGGCGCGCGCGAAGGTTTCGACACCATGCGTTACAGCGAACCAGAAATTCGCCGCATCGCGCACGTGGCATTCCAGGCGGCGCAAAAACGCAGCAAACGTTTGACCAGTGTTGATAAAGCCAATGTACTGGAAACATTCCAGTTCTGGCGCGATGTGGTGACCGATGTGCACAAGGAATACAAGGACGTCAAACTTGATCACATGTACGTCGATAATGCGGCGATGCAATTGGTACGCGCGCCTAAGGAATTCGACGTGGTCGTGACCGGCAATATGTTTGGCGACATCCTGTCCGATGCCGCAGCGATGCTGACCGGTTCGATCGGTATGTTGCCTTCGGCTTCGCTGGATGCAAACAATAAAGGTTTGTACGAGCCTTCGCACGGTTCTGCTCCGGATATCGCAGGCAAAGACATCGCTAATCCATTGGCACAAATCCTGTCGCTGGCGATGATGTTGCGTTATTCGCTGGGTAAAACTGAACAGGCAGATCGTATTGAAGCGGCAGTGAAGTCAGTGTTGAAACAGGGTTTGCGTACGGTTGATATTTTTGAGGCCGGCACGACCAAGGTCAGCACAACGCAAATGGGTGATGCGGTGGTCCAGGCGCTGGCATAACGATCTCCAGCTTGGAGTATTACTGTTCCAAGCAAGCTGGTGTTAGCGATGGTTATGTAGTTGGCGAAGTGGTTTTTGATTAATGAGGTGCAGCGAGCACCTGAATTAAGGAAATGATGATGAAAGTTGTTGGCTTAGTCGGTTGGCGTGGAATGGTCGGATCGGTCTTGATGCAACGCATGCAGGAAGAGGGTGATTTCGGCCTGATCGAGCCTGTATTCTTCACAACATCGAACAAGGGCGGTAAAGCCCCTGCGATGGCGAAGAAGGAAGCGACTTTGCAAGACGCTAACGATATCGACGCACTGAAAAAATGCGACATTATCATTACCTGCCAAGGCGGTGACTACACTACCGAGATTTTCCCTAAACTGCGCGCAGCTGGTTGGGATGGTTACTGGATCGATGCGGCTTCGACGCTGCGCATGAAGGACGACGCTGTCATTATTCTGGATCCTGTTAATCAAAACGTGATCACTGAGGCATTGGCGCGTGGCGTTAAAAACTACATCGGTGGCAATTGCACCAACTCCATTCTGTTGATGGGCGTCGGCGGCTTGTTCCGTGAAGGCCTGGTTGAATGGGTCAGCTCGATGACTTATCAGGCGGCATCCGGTGGCGGCGCCAACCACATGCGTGAATTGTTGTCCGGCATGGGCGTGGTACACGGTGCAGTGGCTGATGAATTGGCCACACCTTCATCGGCGATTCTTGATATCGACCGTAAAGTTGCGCAGACAATACGCAGCGAAGTGCCAACCGAATTCTTTGGCGCCCCTTTGGCGGGTGGCTTGATTCCATGGATCGACGCACAACTTGAAAATGGACAGTCGAAAGAAGAGTGGAAAGGCCAGGCAGAAGTTAACAAGATCCTCGGCAATACCAACATAGTTCCTGTCGATGGTTTGTGTGTGCGCATAGGCGCGATGCGCTGCCACAGCCTGGCGTTGACCATCAAGTTGAAACGCGATGTGCCTTTGGACGAAATCGAATCCATCATCCGCTCCGGCAATCAATGGGTGAAATGGGTGCCGAATGAGCGCGCAATCACCGTCAAGGAATTGACGCCAGCAGCCATCACTGGCGGTCTTGAGATCGGCGTAGGCCGTGTGCGCAAGCTGAATCAAGGACCGGAATACATTTCCGCGTTCGTTATCGGCGATCAATTGCTGTGGGGCGCTGCTGAACCGCTGCGCCGCATGCTGCGTATCGTGCTGGATCGCTGATATTCACCAAGTAATCTGCGTCTGACGTTGTCACGACGCAACATAAACCCGCCAAATTCGCTCAAATAATGAGTGATTGGCGGGTTTTAAATTAGTTGCCAATATGGTTGCGCTTGCGTGCGTAAGTCCATGATGCTATGGTGAAAGTTCTCAGAAAAAAGATAAATAAGCGTTGCTTGTGGTCCCCAACGTACGCTAACGGAATACTCTCCATGCCACTAAAAATGCGGTCAACTCCTCGCTCTAGTTTTTCCTCGTTCAAATTAAAGATACTCAGCGCGGCAGTAATGTCTGCCGTGGTGTTGTCGAATGCACATGCCGCAGGTATGGGGAAACTGACCGTCCTGTCGTCGTTGGGGCAACCGTTACGAGCCGAGATCGAGTTGACATCTGTTTCCCAGGATGAGCTGGGAAGTCTGGTGCCCAAACTGGCATCTGCCGAGGCTTTCCGACAAGCCAATATTGATCTGCATCCAGCGCTTTTTTCACTGCGATTTGCGGTTGAGCAACGCGGTAATCGTCCGATTGTTCGAATTACATCGACTCAGCCGATTAATGAACCGTACGTTGACATGCTGCTTGAATTGGGCGGCAACAAAAACCGTCTGATACGTGAATATACTTTCTTGCTAGACCCGCCAGAGATGCGCTCTGCGCGTCCAGCACAAGTGGCGCCAATTATTCGTCCGTTGCCACCCCTTGCAAAGCCGCTAGAGGGCAATTCAGAGCCAGTTGCTCAATCGGCGCCCAGCCAGCCGTTGCCTCAGCCAGCCGCCGAACCCGTCGTCCAGCAAGCCGCTCCGCAGCCGATTCGTGAGGCCGCGCCGGTAGCTCAAGCCAAACCGGCGCGTACTGCCTCAGAACCCAAAGCTAGCTCTCCTGTAGCGGATGACTATCTGGTCAAGAAAGGCGACTCGCTGGCAAAAATTGCCAATCAATATCGTCCAAGTGGTGTTTCACTCGACCAAATGCTGGTCGCCTTGTACCGTGCCAATCCCGATGCATTTATCGGCAAGAACATGAACCGCCTGCGTGCCGGACACATATTATCCGTGCCTGAGGCTGATGCTGCAAAGTCTGTCGGTCAATCCGAAGCGAGAGGGGTGGTCGTTGCACAAGCGGCTGATTTCAATAGCTATCGCAACAAGCTGGCAGGACAGGTTGGTGCCGCAGAAGCGAAGAAGGCTGACGACGCCAAGCAAACTGCTGGTGGAAAAATCACCACGCGTATTCAGGAAGAGTCTGCTGCTGCAGACGAATCCAAAGATAAGCTCAAATTGTCCAAGTCTGGAGCCACCACATTAAGCGCTGGCTCCGACAAAGCGGGTGCCAGCACGGAAGAGTTGATCGCCAAAGACAAGGCAATTGCGGATGCGAATGCACGTGTCAAGGAACTCGAAAAGAACGTCAGCGAACTGCAGAAAATTCTTGAAATTAAAAACAAGGATTTGGCTGAACAACAAAAGCAGGCAAGCGCCGCCGTAGCAGCGCCAGTGGCCGTCGCTCCACCAGTAACTGCGCCGGCACCGACAGCGCCAGCCGCAGAAACAGCACCGCTGGTTACTCCGCCAGTGGCAGAAACGCCTGCAGCCGAAGCTGCGTCAGCGCCAGTGGTTGAACCAGTTGTGCCTCCTGTGCCCGTTGCAGAAGTTAAGCCGGCACCGAAAAAACCTGTCGTCGTTGCGCCACCACCACCTGAACCAAGTTTCTTTGAAGACTTGACGAGCAACGCCATGTTCCTGCCGGGTGCAGCAGCATTGCTGGCTCTGCTTGCTGGTTTGGGTATTTATAGTTCGCGCCGTCGCAAGCAAACCAAATCATTTGAAGACAGCATCATTACGGATTCCAGCCTTAAATCGAACTCGCTTTTCGGTTCGACTGGCGGACAAAGTGTTGATACCAATAATAGCGTGTTCAATTCCAATTTCGTGCCTTCCGCCAGCCAGCTTGACACGAATGAAGTTGACCCGATTGCAGAAGCCGATGTGTACATCGCTTACGGTCGCGATGCCCAGGCGGAAGAGATTTTGAAGGAAGCCCTGCGCAATCAACCTGACCGCCATGCAGTACGCGTCAAGTTGCTGGAAATTTATGCCAATCGCAATGACGCTCGCTCGTTCGAGATTCTGGCCAGCGAGTTGTACAGCATGACCAAAGGCGAGGGCGAGGATTGGGCGCAAGCTGCAAATCTCGGCTTGATCCTTGATCCTAGTAATCCGTTATATGCCAGTGGCGCGGACGCGGAACAGGGCGAGTCCCGAGCCGCGGCTTTACTCGCGCCCACTCAGCCATTTGATGGAATTAACGCCGAATCGTCGGCAGACGACGCAGCACCGGTCAGTTCCCTAGATAGTTCCTTTGCAGAAAACAGCTTGTCTTTGCCGGAAGAAGACGAACACAAAACAATCGCTTCGATGCAGCCTGACGTGGTTGAAGATCTTGACTTCGATCTGGAGGGCCTGGATCTGGAAGAGCCGGACAATAAATCGCCAGATACAACGTCAGCCAAAGCTGAAATGCCAGCGGATATTGCGGATATCGATTTCGGCTTCCTGGAAGATAACAAGCCTGCAGACAACAAGTCTGCAAACGATGCGGTAGAAGAACCGTCTGTGGCCAGTTTTGAAGTTGAACAAGCAGCCACGGCGCCTACTGTCCCTACGGTGCCGGAAATCAGTATTCCGGATGACCTCGGTCTTGATTTCCCATCGAGCAATGATTCGCCGGCAAATGTAAAGGCTGCCGCTACACCTGTGCCAGCCAAAGATCTCGCGGCCGATTTGTCCGACATTTCACTTGATCTGGATCCAGTTGCTGCACCCGCTTCGGACTCCTCTTTGACTGACGATCACTTTGCGCTGGATGGCGTGGATGAGGAAACCAGTTACACCAGCAATGCAGAAATGGCGACCAAGCTTGATCTGGCAATCGCCTATCAGGAGATAGGCGACAAGGAAGGCGCACGCGAATTGCTGGAAGAGGTTGTTAAAGGCGGCAACGGTGAACAATCCGAGAAGGCGAGAAACCTGCTGAGCAAACTCGCCTGACAAGCTAAAATGCAGGATCGACGGGCGCAATGCACTGCTTGCGCCCGTTTTTCATTTTCAGTTTCGATTTTTCGGTAAAATTTTTATCATGAATGGCGAATCAGGCAGCTTGGGCGAAACGAAGCGCATTGTGCTCGGCGTGCAATACGACGGTGCCCCATGGCAGGGCTGGCAGACGCAGCTCAACGGTCTGACTGTGCAAGACAAGCTGGAATTCGCCTTATGGAAATTCACCCAGCATGAAATTGCAACCTCATGCGCCGGACGTACCGATGCAGGCGTGCATGCCATCGAGCAGGTAGTGCATTTCGATACGGCTCTGGATAGAGATATGCAATCCTGGGTGCGCGGTGTGAATACCTTTTTGCCGCCATCGATAGCGGTGCGCTGGGCGACTGAGGTTGCTGGCAATACTGACGAGAATTTTCACGCCCGTTTCAGCGCGCGCTCCAGAACCTACCAATATGTGTTGTACAACAACCAGGTACGCTCGCCTTTGCTGGAAGGGAAGGCAGGTTGGGTGTTTCGCACGCTGGATGTCGACAAGATGAGGGAAGCCGCTGCACATTTGATCGGCGAGCATGATTTTTCCAGTTTCCGCTCGGTGCAGTGCCAGGCCAAATCACCGGTCAAGTCTATGTATGCGATCAGGATCGAGCAGCGCGGCGATCTGATCATGTTCACCGTACATGCGAATGCATTCTTGCATCACATGGTGCGCAACATTATTGGCTCGCTGATTTATGTCGGAAACGGCACGCAGTCGCCTGCATGGTTGAAGGAACTGCTGGAAGCGCAAGATCGCAAGATTGCTGCACCAACCTTCATGGCCGATGGCTTGTACCTCGCCAAAATCGATTACGACCCAAAATGGCAGCTACCGCAAATCGACACACAGAATTTTCTATGGTCTTGATAGTGCGGGATGAAACAGCGATTCCTCAGTACTCTTGAATTGACTGCTCGCAAGTAATATAACCACACGTTTTCAACAGGCTGGCGACACCATGACCACAATCAGATCCCGCACGCGCATTAAAATTTGCGGTTTGACACGACTGGAAGATTTGCAAGATGCGATTGCGGCAGGTGCCGATGCGGTCGGATTCGTTTTTTATGCCAAAAGCCCGCGCTACATTCATCCTGCGGCAGCGGCACAGTTGATCGCACAGATTCCGCCTTTCGTCACTACCGTCGGTTTGTTTGTGAATGCCAGTGTAGATGAAGTACAGGCGGTAGTTACGCAGACATCGATTGTGATGCTGCAATTTCACGGCGATGAAACGATGGAGCAGTGCGCATCCATCGCAGCAGCAGTGAATCGCCCGTTCATGCGCGCGATACGTGTAAAACCGGATACCATTCGAGCCGATTTGCTAAAATACGAATCTGATTATCGCGCTGCCAGCAGATTGTTCACCGGCTTGTTGCTGGATACCTATGTTGACAGCTATGGCGGCAGTGGAAAGGTCTTCGATTGGTCTCTCATTCCAGAAAACATCGCGCCTCGGGTCGTTTTAAGTGGTGGCTTGAGCGCACAAAACGCGACTGACGCGGTTCTACGCGTTCGTCCCTATGCCGTTGATGTCAGTAGTGGCGTCGAGTACGACAAGGGGATCAAGGATAAGGCAAAGATTAACGCCTTCATCGCCGCTGTGCGTCTGGCCGATTTGGCAGACAATGCGCATGCCAAACAGACAGACTAAATACTAAAGAGATCATCATGAAAGAATTAGACGCGCTGGGCAGTTTCGCCGAGCGACAAGCAGTCATCGAGACTGCCTTGCATAAAACCGCTTCTTACAATTTTCCGGACGCAAAAGGGCACTTTGGCCCCTATGGCGGCAGCTTCGTTTCCGAAACGCTCAGTCACGCGCTGGCTGAATTGAAAGAAGCCTATGCACACTACAGCAAGGATCCTGCCTTTCTTGCTGAATTCCATTACGACCTCAAGCATTTCGTCGGCCGTCCGAGCCCGATTTATCACGCCAAACGCTGGTCTGAAAAAATGGGCGGTGCGCAGATTTACTTCAAGCGTGAAGACTTGAATCACACAGGCGCGCACAAGATCAATAACGTGATTGGTCAGGCATTGCTGGCCAGACGCATGGGCAAGCCCCGTATCATCGCGGAAACTGGCGCCGGCCAGCATGGTGTTGCGACAGCGACGATTTGCGCCCGCTTCGGCCTCGAATGCGTGGTTTATATGGGGAGCGAAGACGTCAAGCGTCAGGCGCAAAACGTATACCGCATGAAGTTGCTGGGCGCGACCGTGGTGCCGGTTGAATCCGGCTCCAAGACTCTGAAGGACGCGCTCAATGAAGCGATGCGCGACTGGGTCACCAACGTTGAAAACACCTTCTATATCATCGGTACCGTCGCGGGTCCGCATCCTTATCCCATGATGGTGCGCGACTTCCAGTCGGTAATCGGCAAGGAATGCATAGAACAAATGCCGGAGATGACCAGCCGTCAGCCGGATTATGTCCTGGCCTGCATCGGTGGCGGTTCGAATGCGATGGGCATTTTCCATCCTTATATCGAACACAAGAACGTACAGCTGATAGGGGTGGAAGCGGCTGGTGAAGGTTTGGAAACAGGCAAGCATTCGGCGTCACTGACGGCCGGCACACCCGGTGTGTTGCATGGCAATCGTACCTATCTATTGCAGGATGAGAATGGCCAGATCATCGAGACCCATTCGGTTTCGGCGGGTCTGGATTATCCGGGTGTAGGCCCTGAGCATGCCTGGTTAAAAGATTCTGCGCGCGCGCAATATGTATCCGTTACCGATGAAGAGGCCTTGCAGGCTTTTCATGATTGTTGCCATATCGAAGGCATCATTCCGGCGCTGGAATCCAGTCATGCCTTGAGCTATGCCGCCACACTGGCTGCGACGCTGCCGAAAGACAAGACTCTACTGGTCAATCTGTCTGGTCGTGGCGACAAGGATATGCATACCGTGGCGCAAAAGATGGGGTTGGATTTCAGCTGATAGCGTTTCATGCGGCAATGGATCACGCTCCATTGCCGTTTTCCTTTTCATGCGCGACTGCCGTCGCCTAGTTCACTAAAGATAAAAACAGATGTCCAGAATTCAGTCCACGCTGTCCGCATTGGCGGCCAACAATAAAAAAGGTTTGATTCCCTTCATCACGGCGGGTGATCCTTCACCAGACCTGACGGTGCCGCTGATGCATGCGTTGGTGGCCGGTGGTGCCGACATACTCGAACTTGGTGTACCGTTCTCTGATCCGATGGCAGAAGGGCCGGTGATCCAGCGCGCGTGCGAGCGCGCACTCAAATTCAATGTCGGCATGCGTGACGTATTGGGCTTCGTCAGTGAATTTCGCAAGACAAACACCACGACCCCCGTCGTCTTGATGGGTTATGCGAATCCGATCGAACGGATGGGGCAGACGGCATTTATCCTGGCAGCGAAAGCGGCAGGTGTGGATGGCACCATCGTGGTCGACTACCCGCCGGAAGAATGCGAAGAGTTTGCTTCAACGCTGAAGGCGAATGACATGGATCCTATCTTCTTGCTGGCGCCAACTTCAACGGAAGAACGGATTCAGCAAGTTGCCAAAGTCGGCAGTGGCTTCAGCTATTACGTGTCACTGAAAGGTGTCACCGGCGCGGCCAATATCGATACGGCCGAGGTATCGCAACGCATAGCGGCCATCCGCAAGTACGTAAAATTGCCTATCGGCGTAGGTTTCGGGATTCGTGATGCGGCGACCGCCAAGGCTGTTGCGGCGGTCTCGGACGCGGTCGTGATCGGTAGCCGCATCATCCAGGAACTGGAAAATACCCCGCGCGAGCATGCTGTAGAAGCGGTGCAAACCTTTATCGCCGGCATCCGCAAGGCGCTGGACGAATAAGGTGAATATGTCTTTATAGACAAGTAAAATGCCGCCGATCGGCGGCATGATTCTGTCCCCAACCAGAAAAAAACACGCAATTGTGGCGAATATCCGTGCAAACGGTACAATTCGGCAAGTCAAAATGAAAGAGGTCACGATGAGCTGGCTAGAAAAACTACTCCCTCCCCGCATTCAACGTTCCGATACCGCGCAGCGCAAGTCGGTGCCCGAAGGTTTGTGGGTCAAATGTCCGTCTTGCGAATCCGTGCTGTACCGCACCGATCTGGAAACCAACATTCATGTTTGCCCTAAATGCACGCACCATATGCGCATCCGTGCGCGTGATCGTCTGGACGCATTGCTGGATGCGGGCGGACGTTACGACATCGGCCAGGAAGTATTACCGGTCGATACGCTCAAATTCAAAGACAGCAAAAAATATCCTGATCGTCTGAAGTCGGCACTCGAAGCCACTGGCGAAACCGATGCCCTTATTGTCATGGGTGGCTCCATCATGAGCTTGCCGGTTGTGGTGGCCTGCTTCGAGTTTGAGTTTATGGGCGGTTCCATGGGTTCTGTGGTCGGCGAGCGTTTTGCCCGTGGCGCGCAAACCGCACTGGAGCAAAAAGTGCCGTTCATTTGCATCACCGCAACTGGTGGCGCACGTATGCAAGAAGGCTTGCTGTCCCTCATGCAAATGGCCAAAACCACGTCGATGCTGACGAAATTGTCCGAGAAGAAATTGCCATTTATCTCGGTGCTGACCGATCCAACCATGGGCGGCGTATCCGCGTCATTCGCTTTCATGGGCGATGTCGTGATCGCGGAACCCAAAGCCCTGATCGGTTTTGCCGGTCCGCGCGTAATCGAGAATACCGTGCGTGAGAAATTGCCTGAGGGCTTCCAGCGCGCCGAATTCCTCGTGACCAAAGGTGCGGTAGACATGATTGTCGACCGCCGAAAAATGCGTGAAGAAATCGCACGTCTGTTGGCAATATTGCAAAATCAGGCTGCGGAAGTTCTCGCGTAAGCCGGCAGTCTGCTCACAGAAGCCCGAACCGTATACGGTTCGGGCTTTTTATTTGAGCAATCGTCATCACATATGCTCCCTACACACCTTAAATAACCACGATCAATTTGTATGGAAAACCATCCTGCGACCCTAGCCGACTGGCTCACGCTGCTGGAAACGACGCACCCCAAAGCGATCGACATGGGCCTGGATCGCGTAAGGCAGGTCAAAGACGCGATGGCGATCGAATTTGCCTGCCCGGTGATTATCGTCGGCGGCACGAACGGCAAGGGCTCAACCTGTGCCATGCTGGAATCAATATTGTTGCGCGCCGGGTATCGCGTCGGCTTGTACACATCGCCGCACATATTACATTTCAACGAGCGCATGCGCATCAATGGGCAATCCGCAACCGATGCCGAACTGATGGATGTTTTCTGCAAGCTCGATGTCGTGCGTGGCGATGTGTCTTTGTCGTACTTTGAATTCACCACGCTGGCGGCGATGCAATTGTTTGCAGACGCCAAACTGGATGCCGTGATTTTTGAGGTGGGCTTGGGGGGGCGTCTGGACGCAGTCAATGTACTCGACGCAGATGTGGCAATTGTCACCAGCGTCGATATCGATCACACAGAATATCTGGGCGATACGCGCGAAAAGATCGGTTTCGAGAAAGCTGGTATTTTCCGCGCTGGCAAAATTGCCATCTGCGGCGACCCGATGCCGCCTGCCTCGCTGATTGAACACGCAGAAAAGATCGGTGCCGATTTGTGGCTGTTCAATCGCGATTTTAATTATTCGGGCGACAAGCTGCAATGGAATTTCAGCGGCCGCGGTGGCCGTCGCAATTCGCTGGCTTATCCCAGTTTGCGCGGTGCCAATCAGTTATTGAATGCATCAGGCGTGCTGGCCGCGCTGGATGCCTTGCGCATGCGCTTGCCGGTGGGTGCGCAAGAAGTGCGTACAGGTTTGGCATTAGTCGATTTGCCAGGACGTTTTCAGGTTTTGCCAGGGCAGCCTACGGTTATTCTGGATGTGGCGCACAATCCGCATGCTGCTGCCACGCTGGCGCAGAATCTGGACAATATGGGCTTTCATCCCTACACCTATGCCGTGTTCGGTTCGATGCAGGACAAGGACATCGCCGGCGTGATTGCGCACCTGAAAGATCGCGTCGATCATTGGTGCGTCACTGATCTGCCTTTGCCGCGTGCTGCCACGGCGGCCGAGATTCGTGAAGAACTGATCGCTGCCTACGGTCAGTTAGCGCCAGTCGGGGATGCAGAACGCAGCATCCAGACATTTGCCACACCTGCAGAAGCTTTTGCAAATGCCATGAGCCGAGCGGGCGAGAATGATAGAATTACGGTTTTCGGATCCTTCCTTACCGTCGCAGGCGTAATGGAATTCCGCAATTCCGAACATCACTAACGAATTTCACTCTATATCGTATGGGCTTGTTCTCGTTTCTTCGTAAAAAACAGCAGGAATCATCGGTAGGCAACAGCGATTTTTATTCGCAGGCCGACGAACAGCAGCCGATTGCTCGCAGCAAACGCAAACAAAGTACCAAGCGCGAAGAAGCAGTCGATCCGGTATTGCCAGAAAAGAAACGCGCACGTCGCCGTCTGGTCGGGGCGGTCGCACTGGTGCTGGCGGCAGTGATCGGCTTGCCGATGATTCTGGACTCAGAGCCCAAACCTCTGGCCGACGATATCAGCATTCAAATTCCATCCAAGGACGCTGCTACGCCAATTGCACAAAGCAAGGCGCCAATAGTGCAAAAAAGCAGTCGCGATCCCGCTGCAGAGTCACTTTCTCCTGATGAAGAAGTCATTGAGGCAGCAGCGCCGGACGTAGCCAAGGCCGAGATCAAAACAGAACCGGGAACAGACGTAAAAGCTGCCGCGTCTGAGCAAAAGCCACAAATGCCGGTCGCCAAAGTCGAGACGCCAGAACACAAGGTGACAACGCCGCCGACAATAGCCAAGACGGATCATTCGGACGAGGCTGCGCGTGCGCGCGCCATTCTGGAGGGAAAAACGAATGCAGCTGCACCTAAGGCTTCGGGAAAAATCGTCTTGCAAATTGCTGCTCTTGCGTCGCAAGATAAAGTGAATGAATTGCAAAAGAAACTGCAGGGTGCTGGCCTGAAGTCGTTTACGCAAAAAGTCGCGACGGAGTCGGGCGAGCGGATCCGAGTACGGGTAGGACCATTTGCAAATGAAGCTGAAGCTGAAAAGGCGCGCGCCAAATTGACCAAGCTGGGTTTGACCGCCAAACAGGTTCCGGCTTGAGGTGCAGTTTAATGCGCGGCGTGAAGTAAATCGATAGTGACGATTTTTGATTATCTGGTGTTATTTGTATTGATCTGTTCTCTCGTGATCAGTACGTTGCGGGGACTGGTCAAGGAAATTTTGTCCCTGTTAAGCTGGATTGTGGCGTTTGTGGTTGCCAATGCATACGGTGAGTCGCTGGCAGAATTGCTGCCGGATATGGTGCCCGGCAGCACAACACGCCTGATAATTGGATTCATTGCCTTGTTCATCGGTGTGCGTATCCTGATGGGTTTGCTGACAATGGCGCTGAATGAAGTAGTCAAGGCGACCGGATTGACCCTGGTGGATCGTGGTCTCGGCGGCTTGTTCGGCTTGGCGCGCGGTTTGGTGATTGTGTTGGCGGCCGTGCTTTTATGCGGCATGACGGCCATACCCGAACAGAGTTTCTGGAAAGAGGCATTGTTCAGTCCGTTGGCAGAAACTGCCGCACGTACTGTTATCCCTTTCTTGCCGGGCGATTTTGCACGGCATATCAATTTTTAATTTGTTCTAGTTGAGGAGTCCACCATGTGTGGCATTGTTGGCGTCGTTTCTCACAATCCTGTTAATCAATTGATCTACGATGCGCTGCTGTTGCTGCAGCATCGTGGTCAGGATGCTGCCGGTATCGCTACCGATAACGGCAATACATTCAGCATGCACAAGGCCAATGGCCTGGTGCGGGACGTTTTCCGCACCCGCAATATGCGCTCTCTGTTCGGTAACTCGGGTGTCGGTCAGGTTCGTTATCCGACTGCCGGTTCATCCAGTGCAGAAGAAGCGCAACCGTTCTATGTCAATGCGCCGTTCGGCATCATCCTCGCGCATAACGGAAATCTGACGAACTGGGAACAGCTCAAGATTGAAATGTTCAAGAATGACAGACGTCATATCAATACGACGTCGGATTCCGAAGTATTGTTGAATGTGCTGGCGCATGAAATTCAACAAGCCACGACCGGCTATTCGCTCGATCCGGCTGCAATTTTCAAAGCAGTATCGATGGTGCATAAACGTGTGCGCGGCTCCTACGCGGTGACGGCACAGATCGCCGGTTACGGTTTGCTGGCTTTCCGGGATCCGTTCGGCATACGTCCTTTGTGCATCGGCTTCAACGAAACCGAGCAGGGCACAGAATATCTGGTCGCGAGTGAATCGGTTGCGCTGGAAGGTTTGGGCTTCCGTTTCTTGCGGGATGTATTGCCAGGCGAAGCAATCTTTATCGATCTTGATGGCAAGCTCTATAACCAGCAATGTGCAGAAAATCCGACGCTGAATCCTTGCGCGTTTGAATTCGTTTATTTTGCGCGTCCGGATTCAATCATCGACGGCGCATCAGTGTATGCAACCCGTCTGAAGATGGGCGAATATCTGGCCGAGAAAATTGCACGCGAATTCCCTCTGGGCGATATCGATGTCGTGATGCCGATTCCTGATTCGTCGCGTCCGGCTGCGATGGAGCTGGCACACAAGCTCAATATCGAATACCGCGAAGGCTTTATCAAAAATCGTTATATCGGTCGTACCTTCCTGATGCCGGGTCAGGCTATCCGCAGCAAATCGGTACGCCAGAAATTGAATGCAATCGGTTCGGAATTCAAAGGCAAGAACGTATTGCTGATAGATGATTCCATCGTGCGTGGCACCACCAGCCGCGAGATCGTGCAAATGGCACGTGAAGCCGGTGCTAAAAAAGTCATGTTTGCATCTGCTGCGCCACCGGTTAAATTCCCTAACGTCTACGGTATCGATATGCCGACGCGCGCAGAATTGATTGCATACGGTCGTACTGATGAAGAAGTATGTCGTGAAATTACCGCGGACGCGTTGATCTATCAGGATATCGATGCATTGAAGCGTTCGATTTCTGATGTGAATCCAGCTCTGAAGAGTCTGGAGGCATCGTGCTTCGACGGTATTTATGTGACGGGTGATATCTCGCGTGATTACCTCGATCGCATCGAGTTTGCGCGTAACAATCCGAAGCCGGAAACAGACGATGCAATTCGCTCGCAACTGAACTTGAACCTGGCGCAGGTAGATTAATCACTTTGCTGCATGGCGTGCATTTATTAGCGTGCATCAATGCCTGCTCTGCGTACCAAGTGCGCACGCAGGCATTTTTTATTGGCTAACCTGAATTACATACGATGACTGATTCTAAAAAATACGGCTTCACCACTACGACGCTGCACAGCGATCGTCAAAAGGCTATCGAGCACGGCTCACTGCATAAGCCTATACATACATCAGTCACCTTCGGCTATAAGGATGCGCGCGAACTCGCGACGGTATTCCAGGGCAAGCAACCAGGTTACCGTTACGGACGTCAAGGCAATCCAACGGTCGCTGCGCTGGAAGACAAGGTCAACAAAATGGAAGATGGCTTCGCGACCATCTGTTTTGCCACCGGCATGGCGGCTATAGCTGCGGTAGTGCAGGCATTGTTGCGCGAAGGTGATCACGTCGTCTCATCGTCCTTCCTGTTCGGCAATACCAACAGCTTGTGGCAAACCGTAGGCGGGCAGGGTATCGATATCACGATGGTGGATGCGACCGATGTCAAGAATGTTGAAGCTGCCATCACGCCGGCAACGCGTATCGTCTTTGTTGAAACCATTGCCAATCCGCGCACGCAAGTAGCGGATTTGGCGCGCATCGGTAAATTGTGTGCCGATCGTGGCATCGTCTACATCGTCGACAACACGATGACATCGCCTTACCTGTTCCAGCCTAAATCGGTAGGCGCGAGCATCGTGATTAATGCACTGACCAAATCGATAGGTGGTCACGGCAATGCCTTGGGTGGCAGTTTGACCGATACCGGCATGTATGAATGGTCGCGCTTTGCCAATATTTTCGATACCTATAAACGCTATCCGGCCGCGCAATGGGGCATTGCGCAGATACGCGCAAAAGCGCTGCGCGATTTTGGCGGCTCGCTGGGACCGGAGGCGGCCCATCACTTGGCGGTCGGTTCCGAAACAATGGCATTGCGCCTTGATCGCGAGTGCGCAAATGCGCTGGCCGTGGCCCAAATGCTGGAAGCGGATGATCGGGTTGCCGCCGTGTATTACCCGGGCTTGAAATCGCACCCGCAACATGCGATCTCGACCGAATTGTTCCGCTCATACGGCAGCTTGTTCAGTTTTGAATTGAAGGAGGGTATCGATTGCTTCGATTACCTGAATCGTTTGAAACTGGGGATTTCAGCGAGCAATCTCGGCGATACCCGTACCTTGGTAATTCCAGTTGCACACACTATTTTTTATGAGATGGGTGCCGAACGCCGCGCCAGCATGGGCATAGCAGAATCGCTGATACGCGTCTCGATCGGCATTGAAGATACTGATGATCTGGTCGAGGATTTCCGTCAGGCGCTGGACGCTGCTTGATGCTGTCGGGCTGCCGCTCAATGCTGCAGTCATTCAGCGGCATTGAGCAGTAAATTCAAGGCAAGAGAGTTTTGGCGGTCAGCGCATCCAGTACTTTGGTGCTCGCTTGCGGAACGAAAGTCTGCAACCTGTGCAGCAAGTCTGTCGCATTATTCTCATGCATCATCAAATCGGCTTGATTTGCCTTCACAAAACCTTGTGCAACCTGGTTTTGCAGGAAGGCGATCAAGCCATCGTAAAAGCCATCCACATTTAATACGCCTACCGGTTTTTCATGGAAGCCGAGTTGCGACCAGGTCAGTATCTCGAATAGTTCTTCCAATGTGCCTATGCCACCTGGCATGGCAATGAATCCGTCCGACAGCTCTGCCATCAGGGCTTTGCGTTCATGCATGTCTTTGACGACATGCAGGTGCGTCAATTGATTGTGCCCCACTTCCTTGTCCATCAAAGCTTGCGGAATGACACCAGTTGCCTGACCGCCTAAGCGTAATACTTCATTGGCGATGACGCCCATCAAGCCCACGTTGCCGCCGCCATAAACCAGTGCAATATTGTGCCCGATCATTTCCCCGGCCAAGGCGCGAGCCGCATCTGTGTAAACAGACTTGTTGCCGAAGGAAGAGCCGCAATAGACGCATATGGATTTCATTTTTGTGATGGATGAACGCAAGGAGGTTGAAGACATGATTCGAAGCATCGACAGTGGGGAAATAGGTCTGTAGAGCAGAAAATAAAACGGGGTCGTGCACGCTGACATCAACCCCGTGGATACAAACCAAGCAAAGGCAGGATGTGCCGGAACTTACTTTGCTGCTTTTGCGGGTGTGCGTACTGCAGCTTTCTTTGCGGGAGTCTTTTTTGCCGCAGCCGGTTTTGCTACGACCTTTTTCGCCACAACTTTCTTCACGGCTTTTTTAACCGTGGCCTTTTTCGCTGTGGCTTTCTTGGCTATCGGTTTCTTGCTTGCTGTTTTCTTGACTGCAGCTTTGGTCAGGCTGTCGATACGCTTATGCAGTACCTCCAGTTCCTTCTGTGTGCTGAGGCCAAGGCTGGTGAGCGAGCGCAGGACAGTCTGTTCTATCACTTGTTCCAGCTTGTCCCAGGAATCGGATGCCTGCTTGCCTACGCTGCTGGTGATGGTGAGAAAGCCATCGGAAAGATCGGAGGCCTTTTCCTCTGCAATTTTACGTGTGCGCTTTTGCAGACTGGAGCCTTCTTTCGCCAACCGTGAAATCACCTTGCCGCCTTCGTGCTGGGTTTTGGCAAGGGCATCGATTCCTGCCTGCCAAATCTGTTGCGCTGATGCCTGCATGCCATTTCCCGATGGTTGGGGATTTGATTTCGCTGTTTTTTTCAGTTTCTTTGCCATGCGACTCTCCATTGCTGGTTGAACGAACTGTCATGAATGGCATCGCCACCAGTTGGTGAAAATGCCGCGAACGCAGTTAATTATAGTGGCAATGAGTTGTCCGCACGTACATTGGATTGACGCTCAGTCAGACTGTTTTTTACGGGATGCTTATTGGGTTTGCAAGTGACAGGCACCGATGAAGATCGGAAAGCCGCTGGTGCGGCTTTTTGATTTCATGTCACTGCTTTGATTTGCTGATCTCTATCAGCTTGGTGCCGGCTATCCTGTCATGCAGGAACTGACGGCTGGCATGGATGCGCGCGGTCAGTGCCCAGGCAATCATATTGGCAAACACAATAGCCACAGCAGTCCAGGCTTTTGCTTCCAGCGCCCACGCAATGGCCAGCCCGGGCAAGAACCACAGCCAGGCGAGGAAATAGCGGGCGAGGGCGCGTTTGAATGGCACAGACTGGCCTTCAAGCGTCACCAGGCGAATGCGCCATGTTTTCATCGGCAAGGTCTGGCCGCTATGAATCCAGAACCAGATGAAATAAACGCCTATCACGAAAAATAGCCAATACTGCAAGGCATGGCGCAAATAGAGTGCGTGGCGCTGTTGAAAAATAGGGGAGAACACGAGGCCTGCAATGGCCACGACGCCGAACAGCAGCACACCTTCATACAGCATTGTGGTCAGGCGACGTTTTATTGTAGGTGTGTCAGAAGTGTCGAATTGCATTGTGCAAACGGCTCAATCAAGGCGTCGAAGTAGATAGGGGCATTGTAGACGGTTGAATGACTTCTGCGGTAGTGGATGGCTGTTTTATAGAAGTGGTTGGTGTGACGCTATTTTTTGCTTGCGCGCTACCTTGACCAGTGTGTTGGCGTGGTGGATTTGCAATCTGTTTTTTAGGCGTCACGGTTGCGGCCAATTGCTGTTTTTTTTCTTCTGACAGTTGTTGGTACTGTTCCCATTGTTTGGCGCGTTGTTCTGCATTCAACTTCTTGACGCGACTATAACTTTCACGCGCAAGACGTCTTTGCTCCGGCGATAATTTGACCCAGTCGCGCATGCGGTCTTGCATACGCACTTGTTCTTCCGGCGACATTGAAGCAAAGCGATTTGCCAGTTCCAGCCATTTTTCCTTGCGGAAGGCATCTAGCCTTGCCCAGTCGCCGGCCAATGGCGCGAGCGCTTGTTGCTGTGCCGGACTTAGCTTGCTCCAATCGGATTTTGGAGCGGGGTTAGGACGGGTTTTGACTGCAGGTTTGATTGTTGGATGAACGGAACTGGCTACCGGCACCACGGTCGGCGCAGGCTCCGGTGTACTTGCGGATACAGGTGAGGTTGGCGCAGGCATGGCTTGCAATACGCCGGCTAGTGTCAAGGACACTAACAGCGCAGCGATTTTCTTCGGGTGGTTGGCACCCATAGAAAAAATCCATGCCTTCATGGCCTAGTCCTCTCCCTTGGCTAAAAATGCACCAAAGCCGTTATCAAGATAAGCGGAAATCGGCAGATCATCTGTTAATACTTCGGCATCGATCGCAGCAGCTTCAATGATTTGCTGGCGTTGCTCGAATTGATAAATACCCATCAAGCCGAAAACCAGTACGGCAAGCGGAATAGCCAGACCCATGCGGCCTATCCATGCAAAACGTTTGGACGGGGACGAGCTTGCCGAATGACCGGCAAGGGCTGCTCGGGGCGCGATGACATGAGCTGTGGACTCCTGTTTTTTGCGAGATAGCGCAATATTGCGCGATAATGCAAGGCGTTCTGCGGTTTTTGTCGGTAAATCGCTGGCGCTTTGGTCAAGTGCGTGCCGCAATTTATACGCGAGGTCCAACTCTTTCGTTTTCATAAATAGATTCCTTTGGCTTTCAGTGCCTGGGCCAAGGTGTGGGTTGCGCGCGAACAGTGTGTCTTGACGCTACCTTCAGAACATCCCATGGCCGTAGCTGTTTCAGCCACGTTCAGATCCTGCCAATAACGCATCAGGAAGGCTTCGCGTTGACGTGCAGGGAGATTTTGTACTTCATGCTCGATAAGTTCGAGTATCTGTTTGCGTTCCAGCTTGCCTAGGCCGGTCTCGGCACCGTAGCTACCTTCTTCCGCCTCGACCATGTCCATCGCATCGAAGTTTTCCTGGTCTTCCTGCTTGTTACCGAAGCTGGAAAAAAGGCTGATCCACGAGCTGCGAACTTTTTCACGCCTGAAATAGTCGCGTATTGTATTTTGCAGAATCCGCTGAAACAGCATCGGTAGTTCGGCTGCCGGCTTGTCGCCATATTTTTCAGCGAGCTTGATCATGGCATCCTGGACAATATCGAGCGCCGATTCTTCCTTGCGTACAGCGTAAAGGGCTTGCTTGAAAGCACGACGCTCTACATCTTCAAGAAAATCAGAAAGTTCTTTGTCAGTTGCCATTGGTTGCAGCGGATTCGATAAGAACGCTGCCAGAGATGTTGCTGAATTAGATGTCCCGTTTGGGATGATCCCTTTTGTAAACTGCTCGCATGCTAGCAAAAAAGCCTCGTTTGTGGGCATTTTTTGCGCAAAATCCTTGATTCCAAACCGCTTTCCATGAATTTCACTTGACCGGAATTGTGCAGCGCAGTAATGTATCACTCCCTTCGTCACCTCGAAGGGATCCCATGGTCTTTTTGCGGATTGCGCATGATGCAATTTTGTCGAAAGACGCGCTTCAAATTTGAAAGCTGTTTGCTCTAACCCGTGCCACAAGCGCGAGAAACCCGCAATCCTGCCTCAGTAACTCCGGCCGAACGAGTCGCGTTAAGCGTTTGTTTGAAGCACATTCACAGATGTGTGACGAATCGACGTGACCGCACAAAAAAGGGACGCCCCAGCACTGATGCATCAAGCGGTTTCAATAGGAGAGAGCATCCGATCAATTTCCAATGGACCTTGAAAGGACGTTAGCATGACCTCAGAAACAAGCACGACCGCATTGAGCAATAACAAAATCGGTGAAGAAATCACCGGCGCAGAAATCGTCGTACGTTGCCTGGCCGAAGAAGGTGTTGAACATGTGTTCGGCTACCCTGGCGGCGCAGTGCTCTACATCTACGACGCAATTTTCAGCCACAGCAAATTCCAGCATATTCTGGTGCGCCACGAACAGGCCGCCGTCCATGCTGCTGACGCCTATTCCCGCAGTTCCAATAAAGTCGGCGTGTGCCTCGTGACCTCAGGTCCGGGCGTCACCAATGCCGTCACGGGCTTGGCGACCGCTTATATGGATTCCATTCCAATGATCATCATTTCCGGTCAAGTGCCTTCGCACGCGATTGGTCTGGATGCATTCCAGGAATGCGACACGGTCGGTATTACCCGCCCATGCGTCAAACACAATTTCCTCGTCAAGGATGTCAAGGATCTCGCCGCGACCATGAAGAAAGCGTTCTTCATCGCGACCACCGGCCGTCCAGGTCCGGTGCTGATCGATATCCCTAAAGACATCACGATGCACAAGTGCGTTTTCGAATATCCAAAAGAAGTCGAAATGCGCTCGTATAAACCAGTTGATAAAGGCCACGCCGGTCAAATCCGTAAAGCGGTGCAACTATTGCTGCAAGCTGAACGTCCGATGATCTATACCGGCGGCGGCGTGATCCTGGCGCACGCGTCTGAAGAGCTGAACAAGCTGGTCGATAAACTTGGTTTTCCTTGCACCAATACCTTGATGGGTTTGGGCGCATACAAGGCGTCGAGCGACAAGTTCGTCGGCATGCCGGGCATGCACGGCACCTACGAAGCCAACATGGCGATGCAGCATTCCGACGTGATGATCGCGATCGGTGCGCGCTTCGATGACCGCGTGATCGGTAATCCGAAACATTTTTCATCGACACCGCGCAAGATCATTCACATCGATATCGATCCGTCGTCGATTTCGAAGCGCGTCAAGGTTGATATTCCTATCGTCGGTAACGTCAAGGAAGTGCTGGTTGAATTGCTGGCGCAACTGGATGCGGCTGAAGCCAAGCCGAACAGCGGTGCATTGTCTGCATGGTGGAAGCAGATCAACGAATGGCGTGCACGCGATTGCCTGAAGTTCACGAATTCGACAGAAGTAATCAAGCCGCAATCGGTGATCCAGAAGGTATGGGAAGTCACCAAGGGCGATGCCTTCATTACATCCGACGTCGGTCAGCATCAAATGTGGGCCGCGCAATACTATCCATTTGACAAGCCACGTCGCTGGATCAATTCCGGTGGCTTGGGAACGATGGGTGTGGGCTTGCCGTATGCGATGGGCGTGCAGATGGCGAACCCTGATGCAACGATCGCGTGTATCACTGGCGAAGCATCGATCCAGATGTGTATCCAGGAACTGGCGACCTGCAAGCAATATCACCTGACACCAAAAATCATTCTGTTGAACAACCGTTTCCTCGGTATGGTTCGTCAATGGCAACAGCTCGAATACGGTTCGCGCTATTCCGAGTCGTATATGGATTCGCTGCCTGATTTCAACAAGCTGGTTGAATCATACGGTCACGTCGGCATGAAAATCGAAAATCCAGCCGACGTCGATGGTGCACTGAAAGAAGCGTTTGATATGAAGGATCGTCTGGTATTCATGAATTTCATTACCGATCAAACCGAAAACGTCTGGCCCATGGTCAAGACCGGCAAGGGTTTGACTGAAATGCTGCTCGGTTCGGAGGATCTGTGATGCGTCATATCGTTTCTGTTTTGCTGGAAAATGAAGCAGGTGCCTTGTCTCGCGTAGTCGGTCTGTTCTCCGCACGTGGTTACAATATCGAAACCCTGACCGTGGCCCCAACCGAAGATGCAACCTTGTCGCGGATGACGATCGTCACCAGCGGCTCGGATGATGTGATTGAGCAAATCACCAAGCATTTGAACCGTTTGATCGAAGTGGTCAAAGTGGTCGATCTCACTGAAGGCGCGTTTATCGAACGTGAGCTGATGCTCATCAAGATTCGTGCAGTCGGCAAGGAACGTGAAGAAATGAAGCGTACTGCAGATATTTTCCGCGGTCGTATCATCGACGTCACCGACAAGACCTACACGATCGAATTGACCGGTAACAAAACCAAGCTGGATGCGTTTATCGATTCTATCGATCGTACGGCGATTCTGGAAACTGTCCGTACCGGTGGTTCCGGCATCGGTCGCGGCGAACGCATACTCAAGGTCTAAGCAGTTGCAAGATCAAGCAGTTTAAGCAAAAGTTAAGTAGTTCATTTACACCTATAACAACCAACATTATTTAGGAACATCATGAAAGTTTTTTACGATAAAGATTGTGATCTGTCGCTGATCAAAGGTAAAAACGTTGCCATCATCGGCTACGGTTCGCAAGGCCACGCACACGCGCAAAACTTGAACGATTCCGGCTGCAAAGTAACGGTCGGTCTGCGCAAAGGTGGCGCTTCATGGGACAAAGTAGCGAAAGCAGGTCTGAACGTTGCTGAAGTCAACGACGCAGTCAAAGCAGCTGATGTCATCATGATCTTGCTGCCAGATGAAAACATCGCGCAGGTCTACAACGAAAACATCGCACCACACGCAAAACAAGGCGCTGTCCTGGCGTTTGCTCACGGCTTCAACGTGCATTATGGCCAAGTCGTGCCACGCGCCGATCTGGACGTCATCATGGTTGCGCCTAAGGCACCTGGTCACACAGTGCGCGGCACCTACGCACAAGGCGGCGGCGTTCCTCATCTGATCGCTGTGTACCAGGATAAATCCGGCGTCGCACGCGACATCGCTTTGTCGTACGCAATGGCTAACGGCGGTGGTCGTGCCGGCATCATCGAAACCAACTTCCGTGAAGAAACAGAAACAGATTTGTTCGGCGAACAAGCCGTTCTGTGCGGTGGCGCGGTTGAACTGATCAAAGCTGGTTTCGAAACATTGACCGAAGCTGGTTACGCTCCGGAAATGGCTTACTTCGAATGCTTGCACGAACTGAAACTGATCGTCGATCTGATCTATGAAGGCGGCATCGCCAACATGAACTACTCGATCTCGAACAATGCAGAATACGGCGAATACGTCACCGGCCCGCGCATCGTGACCGAAGACACCAAAAACGCAATGCGTCAATGCCTGAAAGACATCCAAACCGGCGAATACGCGAAGAGCTTCATCCTTGAAAACAAGGCTGGCGCACCGACGCTGATCTCCCGTCGTCGTTTGAATGCAGAACACGACATCGAACAAGTCGGTGCAAAACTGCGCGCCATGATGCCTTGGATCGCTAAAAACAAACTGGTAGATCAATCGAAGAACTAAGTTTGATGTAAATACAGCCGGGTATCATCCGGCCTGCGCTTGCAAGCGCAGGCCATGCTCGGTCGAAAAGCCACGCAAATGCGTGGCTTTTTTTATTGGGCTTACGTACCTGAGATCACTAAATAACTGGTCGGCCTATCGACAGGCCAGAATTGGGAAGACAGGCAAGCTCTCTTTTTCGCAAGCGAGATGGGCGTCTTAAACAGCCGCGCTTAACTGTGCCTCTCTTTCATTTACATTTAGTTGCACTAAAATAATGATAGTCTTGCTCGATAGAAAGAACTAATGCTTAGTCTTTGGGTCCCAATAAAGCCAAGTTTCGAATCCTCTTTTTAATATCTTCTGGTGTTCTGCACCTCTTTCTGGAGAATCACAATGTCACGACTAAAATCCTTACTGATGGCTTTGAGCTGCTGCGCCGTGAGCGCGGTAGCGCTTGCACAGACGCCAGCCCAGACCAGCGGTACGCTGGTAATTGTTCCTGCTTTCGGCGAAGTAAAAATGGCCAATGATGAGGCGACGCTGACCTTGATGATCGAAGAGCAGGACAAGGACAAAGCCGCTGCCGCATCGCGCGTGAACCAAAAGATGAAGCAGGGGATGGAAATAGTGCGCAAGGAAGATCCGAAGGCTGTGCTCACGACCCGCGGTTATTACACCTATGCTGTTTACCCGGAAGAGCCAACGCGTCCTGCCACGACTAAAGCGCGTCAACCTACCGGTTGGCGCGTAGGTCAATATCTGGAAGTAAAAACCGGTAATCTGGCTGGCTTGCCAAAACTTGTTGCCGCTACGCAGCGTGTATTGGCCGTGAATGGATTGCAATTTGGTCTGAGCGATGCCACGACCAAAAGAATGGATGCACAACGCATAGACGCAACCTATAAAAACCTTACCGAGCGGATCGCATCGATCGCGCGTGCTATGGGACGTAATCCGGCTGATGCGGTGCTGGACACGGTAGACTTTGAAGGTTCAGGAAACTATGCGCAAGAAGCTGCCTCGCCTAAAATGATGCGTGCCGGGATGGCAGCGGATAGTGGATCTGTCGAAGAGCCGAGCTTTGAGCCTGGTGAGACAACCTTGACCATGCGTGTGGTTGGCAAGGTCAAATTTCGCTGAGCTGATGTCGGACTCGCATCACTATGTGCAATACGCATAGTGATTACGGTTCTTTGTTGATCCGTCTGTTAATCGCAATTCTCTAAACCGCGGCCTTTGGCCGCGTTTTTTATTTTAATCATTTGTTCTCCTTTAGCGTAGTGCAGTAATCGGTGTCTGTCGTATATGCTCTGCAGCGTGGTTTGGCGGCGCTCTCGTGATTGCCGGCAGCCGCTGAGATTGCCTGTCTGATACACTACGGCTTCGTGATTTTCTATTAAAACCGGACCTTATAAACGGGATTCGCATGTCAAGTTTCAATCGCCGAAAAGCGAAAAACAATACTTCTGCATTTTCCAGAATCCGTCCTATCGGCAAGCTGGCTCGTGGTACGCATGCAGTGCGTCATGATGATGACGGTGATCTGATGGTGTCGACTCCCAAGGGGCGTCCGCGCGGTATTTATTTGCTGCCGAATGCATTTACTACAGCAGGTCTTTTTTGCGGTTTCTACGCCATCGTCATGGCGATGGGGCAAAAATTCGATCACGCAGCGATTGCGATTTTTGCCGCGATGTTGCTGGATGCAATTGACGGTCGCGTGGCACGTCTGACGAATACACAAAGTGAATTCGGCGCACAGTACGATAGCCTTGCAGATATGGTCTCCTTCGGCGCGGCACCTGCCTTGGTGGTTTACATCTGGGCCTTGCAGGGATTAGGCAAGCTGGGCTGGCTGGCAGCATTTGTATATTGCGCCGGCGGTGCATTGCGGCTGGCACGTTTCAACACCAATATCGCGGTCGTCGATAAGCGTTATTTTCAGGGCTTGCCCAGTCCGGCGGCGGCGGCACTGGTTGCGGGCTTCATCTGGTTGATGCAGGATCTTGGTTATGCTGGTGGCGAATTGAGCTGGGCCGCATGGGCAATTACTTTATATGCCGGATTGACGATGGTTACGAACGTTCCGTTTTATAGCTTCAAGGACATCAATTATCGCAAGTCTGTGCCGTTTATTGCCGTCTTCTTGATTGTGCTGGCATTGGTTGCCGTCGCTGGTGACCCACCCAAAGTATTGTTCGGCATGTTTGTACTGTACGGCTTGTCCGGCTATGCGATTTACTTTTGGCGCCTCGCCAAAGGCAAGCCGGTCAGCATCGTTCAAACTGAAATGGATACACACGATTGAGCTTGGATAAAGCAGACGCTGATTTGCTTTATGCGAAACAGCATCAATTAAATGAAGTACTGAAATTCAAATATGAGCCTTGGCTCAGGAGCGCAACATGGCAGTCGATTCAAACAAACTGATAATTTTCGATACGACTTTGCGAGATGGCGAACAGTCGCCCGGCGCATCAATGACGAAAGACGAGAAGATTCGTATCGCCAGACAGCTGGAGCGTTTGAAGGTGGATATTATCGAGGCAGGTTTTGCGGCAGCCTCGCAAGGCGATTTCGAATCCATATATGCGATCTCCGGCATCATCAAGGATGCGACGGTGTGTTCATTGTCGCGCGCGAATGACAAAGATATCGCACGTGCTGCCGAAGCATTGGCGCCAGCCGAAAGAAAGCGTATTCATACCTTTCTCGCAACGTCGCCTTTGCATATGGAAAAGAAACTGCGCATGACGCCGGATCAGGTGTTCGAGCAAGCCAAGATGGCAGTTCGTTACGCGCGCAAGTTTACCGACGATATCGAATTCAGCCCGGAAGATGGCAGCCGTTCGGACATTGATTTCCTGTGCCGCGTAATTGAAGCGGTCATCAAGGAGGGTGCGACCACCATCAATTTTGCGGACACCGTCGGTTATGGCGTGCCTGAGTTGTACGGCAACATGTTGAAGACCTTGCGCGAGCGCATTCCGAATTCGGACAAGGCCGTGTGGTCCGTGCACTGTCACAACGATCTCGGTATGGCCGTCGCCAATTCACTCGCAGGCGTCATGATAGGCGGCGCGCGTCAGGTCGAATGTACGATTAACGGCTTGGGCGAACGTGCAGGTAACACCGCGCTGGAAGAAATCGTGATGGCAGTGCGGACACGCAAGGATCACTTCAATCTGGAGATCGGCGTCGATGCGTCGCAGATAGTGCCGACATCCAAACTGGTTTCTCAGATCACCGGCTTCGCCGTGCAGCCGAATAAATCGGTGGTGGGGGCGAACGCGTTTGCCCATGCATCGGGCATTCACCAGGATGGCGTGTTGAAGGCACGTGATACCTATGAAATCATGCGAGCCGAAGACGTAGGCTGGACCGCAAACAAGATCGTTCTGGGCAAACTGTCAGGTCGCAATGCCTTCAAACAGCGTCTTGAAGAATTGGGAATCACGATGGAATCGGCGGCTGATACGGACGCCGCATTTATACGTTTCAAGGAACTGGCTGATCGCAAGTCGGATATCTTCGATGAAGACATCATGGCGCTGGTATCGGACGAACAGCAATCGCATGAAAAGGAATACTACAATTTTGTTTCCTTGTCTCAGCAATCGTCGAGCGCGAGCAAGCCTGTGGCCAGTGTCGTCTTTACGATAGGCGGAACGGAAGAAACCTGCACAGGTGAGGGCAATGGTCCAGTCGATGCGATAGTCAATGCGATCGAGTCGAAAGTGGCAAGCGGTGCAGAATTGCTGTTGTTTTCAGTCAATGCGATTACGACCGGTACCGAGTCGCAAGGCGAGGTCACGATGCGTTTATCCAAAGCCGGACGTATCGTCAATGGCGTTGGTGCAGATCTGGATATCGTGATTGCTTCTGCAAAAGCCTATATTTCGGCGCTGAACAAATTACATTCGAAGATAGAAAAACTGAATCCTCAATTGTAAACTTCTGAGAGAGATTCAATCCGGTACCCGACCAAGCTGAAATGTTGCGATGTCGAAATTTTAAAAGGCCTTGCCGAAATGCAAGGCCTTTTTATTTCTATATGGTTGATATGGTACAGTAAAAGTGATGCGCTTAGGTGCGCAAACACACGATCAAGCGAGAAATATGAGAATAAAATAAATCCGTATGTGGAAAAAGGCCGGCACACACGGTGAAGGGGGGGGAGCATGGATGCAAACAAATCGCACTTCATGAACTTGCTTTTGGCGAGTCTCGCCATCATCTTTTTGTTGATTGCTGCTACTGTTACAACAGTCTCGTGGTCGCCGCTCGTGCCGGAAGCAATTATTGTCGATATAAATCGCAGTGAAGTTGATACATATGATGAATTTTCATCATATGTCGCATTACATCAAACCGAATCCTGGCACTACACTGCAGCCTTGTACTATCCGTTACAGATTGTGGATTGCCTAAAATAGTAAGGTCGAATTTCCAGGAAATTAATGGTGCAAGCTTGTGGGGCGATCTGGCGATGCGCCTTTGATTGATACAGGATCGGTTTTTTCTATGGGGGTTGTAGTATGGATTGCTTCGATAAACTGCTCCGCAGCCATCGGTCGGCCCAGCAGATAGCCTTGCATGGTATCGCATCCTAGCGATGTCAAGTATTCCTGCTGCTCCTCAGTCTCTACTCCTTCGGCAACCACACGTAGATTCAATGAACGTCCCAAGGCAATAATGGCCGCGACGATGGAGGAGTCATCACCGCCTTGTGCGAGATCGCTGATGAAGCCTCTGTCTATTTTGAGTTCGGTGGCTGGCAGACGTTTCAGGTACAGCAGACTGGAATATCCGGTGCCGAAATCGTCGATGGATATATCGATACCCAAATCGGAAAGTTGATCGAGTATCGCGAGACTCGCCTCCACGTCGTGCATGGCGGTCGACTCGGTAACCTCCAGCATCAGGGCATAAGGCGGCAAGCCGCTACGCGCCAATGTCGTTTGCACGAGTTCAATCAGGTCGTCATTGCAAAACTGAACCGCAGATAAATTGACCGCGACTTTCCAGTGTTGATTCCCTTCATCATGCCATATACGCATTTGGCGGCAAGCCTCATCCAAAACCCATTCACCGATTTGTACGATCAAGCCGGTTTTCTCTGCCAGTGCAATGAAGTCGATTGGTGCAATCATGCCGCGCGTAGGATGTTGCCAGCGCAAGAGTGCTTCTGCACCGATCACCATGCCGTCCGGCGTGTGGAATTTCGGTTGGTAATGAAGTCGAAATTCCTTGCGTTCGAGCGCAAGGCGCAGATCCTGTATGACCTGCAGCTGGTTATGGGCATTGGTATTCATTGACGATTCAAAGAAATGATAACCGTTGCGTCCGGTGCTTTTGGTGTGATACATCGCAGCATCGGCATTGACCAGCAAGTCATGCGCAGTCTGTCCGTCATCCGGATAAATAGTGATGCCAACGCTGGCGGAGACCCCTAGTGTATGGCGATCAATATCAAATGCTTGATTGATGATATTGCGCAGTTTGTCTGCCACAGAGGCGGCGTCTTCCGGTTCTGCAACTTCAATCAACAAAACGAATTCGTCGCCGCCGAGTCGTGCCGCCGTATCCTGAGCACGTATGCTGCCGCGTATTCGTTGCGCTACTTCGATCAGCAGCATGTCGCCGATATGATGGCCGAGAGAATCGTTGATTGCCTTGAAGCCGTCAAGATCGATAAACATCAGCGCAAAGCGCGTGTGTGTCCTCTCCGCCTTGCGCAACATTTGATCCAGTCGGTCTTCCAGCAAGGTGCGGTTGGGCAGCTTGGTCAGATTATCTTGTAGCGCTTGTTGTGTTAACTCCTGATTGGCGACTGCCAGCGATTGAGCGAGCAAACTGGTTTGTGACTCGAGTCGCGCATCCAGTACCGAGGTTAGCAGCGCAATGGCCAGCACTGACAGCGTCACGATAATCACGACCAGCGCTAACCAGCCTGGAAGAATACCTTCGCTTGCGGCAGTGCAAATGCTACCGAGAGGGAAGTTCGCTGCCGCCATGCCTGTGTAATGCATGCCGATGATAGCGGCGCCCATGACAATCGACGCTATCCCGCGGGCACGCTTCATGTGCGGCTTATTTTTTCTTAAGGTAAATGCTATCCACAGTGCCGCACCTGAGGCGCCAATGGCGATCAATACCGAGATTGAAAACAGCAGTGGATCGTATTCAATTTCGGGTGTCATCCGCAATGCCGCCATACCGGTGTAATGCATGGCTGCGATGGCGCTACCCATCAATAAGGCACACACGCTTAACTGCATGAACGACAAGCTGGGTTGACTGATGCGCCACAACGCAAACCCGGAAGCCACAACGGCTATTACGAGCGAGGCTATCGTCAATGTCAAATCATAACCAAGTGCGATAGGAAGGCGAAATGACAACATGCCGATGAAATGCATCGACCAGATACCTACGCCCATCGCAAATGCACCGCCCGTCAACCACAGGGCGGCCCCTTTGTGCTGCGTGGCGTGAATGCGCTCGGCCATGTCAAGCGCAGTGTAGGACGCAAGAATGGCAACCAGCAAAGAGATAAAGACGAGGAGCGTATCGTAATGTGCTGTGTAGTAGGCCGTTAACATAGTCGAAACTTTATTCTTCAATAATCAAACAAAAAGCAAAAACGCTACAGAAGTCGCTTTATTCACAAAAAGTATCGGATGCACGAAGAAAATATTATGTGCAAATAGGAACACTCCTGAAAAATCATTATTTTCATTTTCTGGAAAACAAGGTGCTGGAACGGAAATTTACGCTATCACGCAATGTCTTAGTATCTGATGACATGGTGACAAAAACGAGAGAAGAACTTTTTGGGCCAATGCTATGTCGGCCGGGACATTGTACCTTGCCATCAAGAAATTAGTTTTTCCGCTCTATGCGCTTTGCACATGTCAGTTTCTATTTTTCAATTTATTTTCCGACTAAAAACAATAATAAAAATGCATGCATTTGAACTTTTATGTTCGATGTCGAACAGATATGAGTGTGCCCATCCTTCATAGTAAGTTGAATATCGGCACATTCATTGTCGACGGCCTTCGTGATAGAGATTTTTAACAAAAGCTTTGTTTTTGCGGACAATTTTGTTGTGTTTGCATTGTTGAAGAGCAGTTGCAGAGTCTTTTCTTCTCTATTTAACCCGCGTGATAAACGCGATGTCTTGAAAGGAAATGTGATGAATAACGACGTGATTTCTACTCTCAACGATCTGATTGAAACGTGCAAGGACGGTGAGGAGGGTTTTAAAAGTTGCGCTGAAGATATCAGCAATGCGCAGCTCAAACAGACATTGATGGCTTATGCAGAAAGTTGCTCGGCTTCTGCTCGTGAATTGACGGCGCTGGTGATCGCACACGGTGGCGATCCGGAGACAAAAAGCAGCTTGGCGGGTACCTTGCATCGGCGCTGGATAGATATTAAATCTGCCGTAATGGGCAAGGATGACGAAACAGTGTTGAATGAATGTGAGCGTGGTGAGGATGTCGCGAAAAAAAGCTATCGTCACGCGCTTGAAAAAGATTTGCCGCTGGATGTCAAGGCGGTGATCGAGCGTCAGTATCAGGGTGTACTGCAAAACCACGATGCCATCAAGAGTCTGCGTGATCGCGCACGTGCATCGGCATTGTGATGGTCGGTGCGCGTCAACATGCCGCGTGCCTTCTCTTTAATTCAACCTTTAATATTCAAGGAGCATCAACATGGCAGAAGCAAGAATCGAAGCTGTTACCGACGACGTGAAGACACTGTCGCGCGACGCAAAAAAAATGATGCAAGAGGCGCATGAAGATGCAATGCAAAAAACCGGCGAGTTGAGTGCGAAGTGTTCGGAATTATTTAATTCCGCGATCGCGACCGCAAAGGAAGTGCCAGCAGTGGCTGCTGCGAAGACCAAGGAAATTGCTACATCGACTGATGACTACGTGCACCAGAATCCATGGAAGGCAGTGACACTGTCGGCAGGTGTGGGTTTGTTATTGGGTATTATCTTCGCCAAAAAATAGTGCGCTGACATACCTGAGTCCAGGGAAGCGTGACATAAAAAATCCTGCGGCACATTCCGTGTCGCAGGATTTTTTTGTATTTGGCATACAGCCAAAAATATAGAATGAATCTAGCCAGTGGTTGGTGGATAAAACGGAACCTTCGGACTGATGATGCTGCCTTGGGCGTAGCCTATGCCTATGTCTCTCAATTTCGTCAGCGTACTGTCATCTTCGACATGTTGCGCGATGGTTTCTATCCCCATCACTCCGCTGATGTTTTGTATCGCTTCAATCTTGGCGCAATCTACCGGGTCGTTCGCCATGCCTTTGATATAACTTCCATCAATTTTCAAAAAATCCACGTGCAAATGTTTGAGATAGGCAAATGAAGACATGCCGCTGCCGAAGTCATCGAGGGCGACACGACAACCCAGCGGCTTGAGCTTGCCGATGAAATCCAGCGCGCGCGTCAGATTGGTAATGGCCGTGGTCTCGGCAATCGCAAAACAAATCGAGTCAAACGGCAGTGCATAGTGAGCGAATTGTTCCTTGATAAAATCGAGAAAGCTCTCATCATCCAGCGAACTGCCAGAAATCTTCACGAACATTAAATGCAGATTTTCGCTCGGCGTTTTCTTGATCGCGGCAGCTTGCTGCGCAAACACGGTGCGTATGATCCAGCGATCGATGGTCGGCATGAAGTGATAGCGCTCAGCCGCAGGAAGGAAAGCCGAATTCGGAATCAGTTTGCCGGATTCATCCGCCATTACCAGGCTTAACTCATCGAAGGAAAAGCTTTTCTTGTTGGGTTGAATGCTGACGATACGCTGCGACAGTAAATGGAAATGGTCGTTTTCGAACGCCTTCTGGATGCGCTCATTCCATTTGATTTCGCCATCCCGTGCGGCCAGTTTATGATCTTCATGACGGTAGATATGCACACGATTACGACCGCTATCCTTGGCTATATAGCAAGCGGTATCGGCTGCGCTTAACAGATCGGGCAACGATAGCGCGTTCGTGCTGAAATTGACCAGGCCTATGCTGACGCCAATCGGAAATATTTTGTCTTGCCAGACAAAGTGAAAATCGCAAATGGTTTGGCGCAATTTTTCCGCGATGCGGATGGCCGATTCAGGTGAGCAATTTTCCAGGAAGGCACCAAACTCATCTCCGCCCAATCGCGCGAGCGTATCGCTTTCACGCACCAGCGGCTGCAATAAGGCGGTGATTTGGCGCAACAGTTCATCACCTGCGCTGTGACCACAGGTGTCGTTGACGATCTTGAATTGATCCAGATCCAGATACAACAATGCATGCTGCTTGGATTGGCGGGCGAGGGTTTCGATGGCCAGTTCCAGCCTGCGTTCGAATTCGCGTCGATTGAACAATCCGGTAAGCGGATCATGCGCGGCCTGGTGCGATAACTGGATAGCGAGTTTGCGCGAATCGCTGACATCGTGGAAAACCAGGACAACACCGATAATGCGGCCGTCGCGGTTGCGTATCGTGGCAGCTGAATCTTCTACTGCATATTCGGTCCCGTCGCGACTGAGCAGGACGGTATCCTTGATCAGTTCGACATTGCTTTGCTGCGCCAGCACCAGTTCCACCGGATTCGGTACCGATTCACGCGTAAACCCGTTGATGATCTTGAATACATGCGTTGACGGCAAGCCTTGCGCCTCTATATTTTTCCAGCCGGTCAGGTTTTCGGCGACATGATTCATGTATTCAATATTGCCGAGATTGTCTGTCGTGATAACAGCATCGGCAATCGATTCGAGGGTCACCTGCGCACGTTCTTTTTCTGCGAACAAAATTGCCTGTGACAGTTCCCGGTCTGATTCATGTTGCTGTAGTGATACCACCATGCCATCGAACGCACGTGCCAACTGGCTGATTTCTTCCTTGCCGTATTTGATGCCAGTACGTGCATCCAGATCGCCGGCTGCCACTCTGTCCGCGGTCTTTACCAGTGCCTTGACACGTCGCAGAATAATCACGTCACCAACAAACCAGGCCGCCAGCAAAGCCATCAGAGCGATGATCGCCAAAGTGGTCAGTTCCATCATTTGCAAATAGTTGGCTGGTGCAACGATGTCTTTGAGCGGGATACCGATGCTGACCTTGAAGTTGGAGATATTGTTGGTGCCGACTGGGGCAAATGCATGCAAGCGGGTAATGCCGTCTGCATCCGTGAGCTCAGAGGTGCCGAAGCCGACCTTGATCATGACGTCAAACAAGGATTGCGAGGCGCGCGCGCCTATCCATTTGTCAGGATCAGGCCGTCTGGCGATGATGGTGCCGTTACTGTCTGCCGTGATCAGCACAGCTCCGGCAGGCAATGCAATGTCGCTGACAAATCGATCCAGGTAGTTCAAATCCAATGCTGCAAAAAGTACGGATTGCACGTTGCCATTATTGTCGAATACTGGATACGTGAGATTAATCGCATGTTTGCGTAATGCATTGCCGAACACATAATCGCCTGCGACAAACGTCTTTTCCTGAACCGCGCGTTTGAAGTGCGGGCGATTCGCCACATTGAGTTTGCCATTTAAGGGCAAGGCGCTGCAATTGACGTCGCCGTTGAGTTGAATCAGACCGAAATTGACGTAGCCGTCATTCATTTGCAGAATTTTGGCCAGAAAATCGCTGCAGCTTCTCGTATCTGCACGCAGTTCGGGCAGCGTCGAAAGAACGCTCAATAATTGTTTGGTACCTTCGAGAGAGCGCGCTTCACTGGTGGCCGCTAATTGAGTCAATTGCTGTAAGTTGTCTTCCGCCATATGCACGGCTTGCTGTCTTTCTTTCCACGCGCCGTATACGGTCAGAATGACAGGCGGTACGATTGCGAGCAGCACTAAAACCAGCAAGCGGACTCGCAAGCTGTCGAAATTGACATAAGAGATAAGCGGTTTGTTCAATGCGTAGACTTTTAAGATGATCGCCTATCAATAGCGGCTGCTGATAGGTAATGCTGGCAGCCTCGACGGTAATAATGACTGACTTGGGCTGCAGATTTGCGCGATGGTTACCGCCATTCCCTGTTGTTCAGACTTTGTCAGGCGGAAAGAGTTTCCGCAATAAAAGCATGCGGACAAAATACTTGCTCTGCAGCTTGGAATCGTGGTCGGTCAGACTGCGCGGCGCATCTTCTGGACGGTGTAATCCTTGACTTCTTTTGGAGGCTTGACCAGCTTGACGATAGCTAAAGTGCAATTATCTGCTTTGCCGCTAACCGCGCGCTCCCGTGCTTTGGCGATCAGCATTTCACTGGCCTTGCGCGGAGAATTCATTGCAATTGCTGCACCTAATTCCGCTTCATTGAAATATCGCCATAGCCCGTCACTGCACAGTAGAAAGGAATCGCCGATTTTCAAGCCGTCGCGCCGGTTGATACTGAGGGTGAAATCACTGCTGCTGCCCAATACATTGACCAGCAGATTCACCAGCAGCGGGTCTTTGGCTTTACTTTCATCCAGCTTGTTTTCTGCCTTTAACTGTTCGAAATAGGTATGGTCGGTAGTCCGTTTCACGCAATTCGGCCCTTCAAAATAGTACAATCGCGAATCGCCTACGTGGGCCCAAATTGCACTGTTTTCCGGTGTGATGATCAGAAGTGCCACTGTGCTGTGCGGCTTCTTGTCTGACGACATTGCGGATAGCTTGATGACGGTGTCAGCTTCTTTTGCAATACTGTGCAGAATCTCTTCAACCGTATCTGTCAGTGGCGAAAAGCGCTCAAAGATTTGCTGCGCAGTATTGATAACCTGTTCGGCCGCCAGCGCACCCATATTGCCCATGCCGTCCGCAACAACGGCCAGCATGTAGCCGGGTGCTTTGGGCGCGGCAAACAAGGCAGTTCGGTCTTGTTGTTCTTCGCGATCGCCAATATGCTGGCCGGTTCCTGCTTCTATCTTGTATTGGCTCATACGTCTGGGTGGATTAAACTATGCAGATAAATTGTTGCGTTTGATTATTGCATGCGTTACTGGCAGGCAGTCAAAGGCAGCCCGTTTAAATTGTAAGAATTTTTTACAATTGGTTTTATTTGTATTTATGACATAAAAACAGGCCACTTGATGCATGCGGCTGGCTTTACATGCAGAAGCAGCTGTTTTTTGTAGAAATTTTGCTACGGCGACATCGATGTGTGCCGGTTTCGTTTTGTGGCACACACGGCGGATGTCTCCTCATTGAACTGTAATATCGTCCAAGAATGACAACATGACTATAAGTTCTCCGCAAGCTATTCATCAACGTATTGTTGAGCTGGAAGTTGAACATCGCGACCTCGATGAAGTGATTGAGACGTTGATCCACGATGGGCGGCATGAGGAGTTACAATTGCGTCGTTTGAAAAAACGCAAATTGCAATTGAAGGACAACATCACGTTACTCAAAATGCAGTTGATTCCTGATATACCTGCTTAATTATTTGCCTGAGCTTGGGCGCGAGATAGAGCAGGGTTATCCATCCGCATAATCGCAAACTTTCATTATTCTTCCCTCTGCAAGCCTGCTTTCCCGGGTGCAGAAATCTCGTCGTTTAACGTATTACCCAAGACTTTATTTTGACCGCCGAAATCGCAGCACTGCCAGCTGGAGCCACATCGGCTTCCACAAAAGTCGCCACCCATGATGCCGAAATCGATCAGCTATTTGGTGTCGATAGTCCGTTGGGGCATGCGGTAGGCGGCTTTCGTCCGCGTCAATCGCAAACCGAGATGGCCAAGGCAATTGCGAATGCAATTGCCAATCAAAATACGCTGATCGCGGAAGCCGGTACCGGTACCGGTAAAACCTTTGCGTATTTGGTCCCGTCCTTGTTGTGGGGCGGAAAAGTGATTATTTCCACCGGCACCAAAAACTTGCAGGACCAACTTTTCCTGCGCGATATTCCTACGGTACGCAAAGCCCTGGCGGTTCCGGTTTCGGTAGCCTTGCTCAAGGGCCGTGCCAACTATGTGTGTCACTTTCATCTCGAGCGCACATTGCAGAATGGTCGCCTGACATCGCGTGACGATGTGGGTTATTTGCGTGAGATTTCGCGCTTCATGAAAACCACGAGTTCTGGTGACAAGGCGGAGTTGTCAAAAGTGCCGGAAACTGCTTTGGTCTGGAATCTGGTGACATCGACCCGCGATACCTGCATGGGAGCCGAGTGCCAGTATTATCAGGATTGCTTCGTGATGAAGGCGCGCAAAGAGGCGCAGCAGGCCGATGTTGTCGTGGTCAATCATCACTTGTTCTTTGCCGATGTGGCCTTGAAAGACACTGGCGTGGCCGAGTTGCTGCCGTCGGCCAACACGATCATTTTCGATGAGGCGCATCAATTGCCGGAAACAGCGACGCTGTTTTTCGGCGACACGATTTCCACATCGAATGTGCTGGAATTATGTCGCGATGTATTGGCGGAAGGCTTGTCGCATGCGCGTGATGGCGCGGATTGGGCAGCGGTCGTGACACCAGTGGAACGTGCGGCGCGTGATTTGCGCCTGGCGTTCCCGCAGGATATCGTGCGTTTAGCGGTCAACCAGATCGCGCCGTCCAGCCCATTTTTCCCGGCGCTGGAAACGTTGAAGGACGAATTGGACGGCATGATAGCCGTCTTGCAAAAACAGGCTGAACGCGCTGAAACAATAGAGCAATGCCGCGTACGCGGCATCGAAATTGCGACCCGGCTGGATGCATGGAACAAGCCTAAGGGTGATGTGATCATTGGCCAGGAAAGCGTGTTGTGGGTAGAGGCCTTTTCGTCATCGTTGCAACTGCATCAGACGCCGCTGTCTATCGCTCCCATTTTCAACAAGCAACGCGAAGGCGTGCCGCGCACCTGGATATTTACTTCCGCGACGCTGGCGGTCAAAAATGATTTCAATCATTACAGTGCGCAAATGGGTTTGTGGAACGAGCCTGCGCATTCGTGGCCGAGTCCGTTCGACTATGACAGTCAAGGCTTGCTGTATGTGCCGACCGGCTTGCCGCAACCGAATTCACCCGAATACACTGACGCAGTCATTGATGCGGCGTTGCCTGTGATCGAAGCAGCTGGCGGCGGGGCATTTTTATTGTGCACAACGATACGGGCAGTCAATCGCGCAGCAGAGCGCTTGCGTGAAGAATTTGAACGCAGGAAATTGCCATTCCCATTGATGGTGCAGGGCGAGGCAGGACGCACCGAATTGCTGGACCGTTTCCGCGCAGCCGGCAATGCAGTATTGATAGGTAGTCAAAGCTTCTGGGAGGGCGTCGATGTACGCGGCGATGCACTATCGTTGGTGATTATCGATAAATTGCCGTTCTCGCCGCCGGACGATCCGGTACTGGCGGCGCGCATAGAAGCGCTGGAGCGCAAGGGTATGAACGGCTTCATGCATCATCAATTGCCGGCAGCCATTATCAACCTGAAGCAGGGCGCTGGACGGCTGATTCGCGATGAAACCGACCGTGGCGTGCTGATGATTTGCGATCCGCGCCTGATTTCCAAGCCCTATGGCAAGCGGATATGGCAAAGCCTGCCGTCGTTCAAGAGAACTCGCGAACTCGATATGGTGCGCACGTTTTTTGCATCGACTGTAGTGGCGGCCGAGGATGCGGAGTAAGAGTTAGACGGGTTGCAACTATCTGCCCGGCAATCTTGCTCAGTGTGAAAGCTTGTTCAGAAAGCGGGATTGCTTCAGGTAAAATTCACCTATGAAAATTCTTATCAGTAATGACGACGGCTATCTTGCGCCCGGATTGATCGCCTTGGCCGAGGTTCTGGCGCCGATTGCCGATATCGTCGTCGTTGCTCCCGACAGTAATCGTTCCGGCAGCTCCAATTCCCTGACGCTGGACAGGCCGCTGTCCGTCTATCAAGCCTCGAACGGCTTTTACTTCATCAACGGCACGCCGTCCGATTGCGTCCATATTGCGCTGACCGGCATCATGACCTTCCGGCCGGATTTGATTGTTTCCGGTATTAATCAGGGGCAAAACATGGGCGACGATACGCTCTATTCAGGCACTGTGGCGGCGGCGACAGAAGGGCATCTGTTCGGCATTCCGGCGATCGCTTTTTCCCAAGTGGACAAAGGCTGGGCGGAAATCAAGTCAGCCGCACGAGTGGCCCGGGATATCGTCGAACGGCGTTTCGAGGCGCTGGCCGAGAATTTTCTGTTGAACGTCAATATTCCCAATTTGCCCTATGAACAGCTGAAGCCTGCCCTTGCCACTCGTCTGGGAAAACGTCATCAGTCGGAAGCCGTAATCAAGACACAAGATCCGAGTGGCCGTGATATCTATTGGATAGGTCCTTGCGGCAGTCAAAAAGACGCAGGCGAAGGCACCGATTTTCATGCAACGGCCAGCGGCCATGTATCGATCACGCCCCTGCAAATTGATTTGACGCACAATGCGCAACTCGCAGGATTGAAGAAAGTTTTGGGATGACGGACAAGACCAAGCGTTTCCCCCTATCGCTTTCATCGATTGCGGAGAAAGCCCCGCGCAACGGTGCCCGCAGTGAGCCGCATCGCAATGCGAATGGAAAAACCGCCACGCCGCAAACGGCCACGCTGAATGCCTCGCGTCATGCGGTGACTCCGATCGCACGAATGGCATCAAGTCCGACAAGCACCCACCGCCAGGCTCAGATTTCCCATAGCGCTCACGCGCCAGTAGCTGGTAGTCGAGTTACGCCATTGGTTTCCGACGCGATACGCAAGGCCATGACGGCGCGCGTGGCCAAGCAAGGCGTCAAGGACAGCAAGGTATTGGCTGCAATGGAGGCTGTGCCGCGACATTTGTTCATGGAGCCGGCTTTGGCAAGCCAGGCTTATATCGACGCCTCTCTGCCTATCGGCTATCACCAAACGATTTCCCAACCTTACATCGTCGCAAGAATGATTGAGGTCATGCGGAACAATAGTGCCGGTGGTGTACTCAATCGTGTGCTGGAAATCGGTACCGGTTGCGGTTATCAGGCGGCAGTCTTGGCGCTGGTCGCGAAGGAAGTTTATTCAATCGAGCGCATCAGGGGTTTGCACGAGTTGGCCAAGACCAATTTGAGGCCCATGCGTGTAGCAAACATCCGCTTGCATTATGGAGATGGTATGCTTGGTCTGCCGCAGGCAGCCCCGTTTGACGGCATTATTTTGGCCGCAGCCGGACTGGAAGTGCCACAGGCCTTGCTGGAACAAATGACGATAGGCGGTCGCCTGGTTGCCCCGGTCGGCGATCGACACCAGGTTCTGCAATTGATAGAACGCGTCAGCAAATTTGAATGGAAAAGTTCGACGCTGGAGGATTGCCATTTTGTGCCACTCCGTCCAGGTACCGTAACTTGAACGCCGCGACACACATCGCTAAAAAATAATTGAACGTAAAGAGAATGAAAAAAATTCGACTCACATTGTTGGCATTGCTGATCGGCTCCTTGGCTGCTTGCGGCACGCCACATCGCTCTGCACCTGTAACGGAACGCACCATAGGCGGCACGTCTGCTTCTGCCAAAGCAGCGGCAGATGATCGCAATTTTTATACCGTCAAGAAAGGCGATACTTTATACCGTATCGCACTGGATTTCGGTCAAAGCTACAGCGAACTGGTGACTTGGAACAAGCTTGCCAATCCGAACGACATCAAGGTGGATCAGGTGTTGCGTGTAGCACCGCCTGAATCGCCATCGCCGCGCAGCAATGGCGGCGCACAAATAGGTTCGATCGCGACTCCTTCAGGTACCGAGGCGAGAACCTTATCGGCACCACCCTCGATGACGAGTGGCACTAAAACTGCGCCGCGTGGTGAAAAACGTCCGTATTCGGACAGTAATCTGGCGGAAATGCAGAAGCCTGACGGTGCTACAGCCGCCGCAACACCGCCGTCCAAGCCCGTCGAAACTGCTGCAGCAGCAACAGATGACGAAGCTGTATCATGGATGTGGCCGGCAGATGGCAAAGTCGTTGCCACTTTCGATGACAATAAAAAAGGCATTGATATTGCCGGCAAATCGGGCCAGCAGGTGTTGGCTGCCGGCTCCGGAAAAGTTATGTATGCCGGTAGTGGAATTCGCGGCTACGGTAACCTTGTCATTGTCAAACATACCAGTACCTTGCTGTCGGCCTACGCCCACAACAAGGCGATTCATGTGAAAGAAGGCCAGAATGTCAGCAAAGGTCAAAAAATTGCCGACATGGGTGATTCAGACGCCGATGCAGTCAAACTGCATTTCGAAATTCGCCAGCAAGGCAAGCCTGTCGACCCATCCAAGTTTTTACCAAACCGCTAATGACACATAATCGGAATGCGCAGACAGACGACGAGGAAAACGCGGAGCTCGCGTCCTCGGAGCTATCTTTTCATTCCGATAATGATGAAAAGGATGACGAAGTCGAAGCCGTCGAGGCCGATGAATCGCCTGATCAGCTTGTAGCAACAGTTGAAGTTGCCGGAATTGATGAGCTGAAAAAGGTTCTCTCGACTGAACTCTCCACTGATGCAACTCAGCATTACCTGAATCAAATTGGTACACGTCCGTTGCTGACAGTGCCGCAAGAAGTACACTTTGCGACATTGGCCAAACAAGGCAATTTCGAAGCACGCCAGAAAATGATTGAGCACAATCTAAGGCTGGTGGTGTCCATTGCGAAGCACTATGTCAATCGTGGTGTGGTTCTGCTGGACCTGATCGAAGAGGGCAATCTTGGTTTGATGCGCGCTATCGATAAATTCGAGCCGGAGCGTGGTTTTCGTTTTTCTACCTATGCGACGTGGTGGATACGCCAGAGCATAGAACGTGCGATCATGAATCAGGCACGCACAGTGCGTTTGCCTGTTCATGTAGTGCGCGAGTTGAATCAAACGCTACGTGCAAAATTTCATCTTGAAGCACAACATCACGACGGCAAGGATGCAACTGCCGAAGATATTGCGCATCTGGTAGATCGTAGCGTAGAGGACGTGCAGGATATTCTTGCCTTGTCCGAGCATGCCAGTTCGCTGGATGCGCCGCTTGATGGCGACCCTCAATCCAGCTTGATGGATCTGCTGCAGGGCGATCATGCGAACGATCCCGATGCTGTGGCCGAACATCACGAAATGACGGTACTGGTGCGTGATTGGCTGGATAAATTGCCGGACAAGCAGCGTCTGGTAATTACGCGTCGCTTCGGTCTTGATAATGATGACCCCGCAACTCTGGAAGAGTTGGCTATAGAAATGCATGTCACGCGCGAGCGGGTCAGACAGATCCAGCAGGAAGCATTGGTCAAGCTGAAGCGCTCCCTGACCAAAACCGGCGTAGGAAAAGATTCGCTGTTTTAACGCAAGACTATGGCGAGATGGTTTTGGATTACCCTCGAAAGAGCGGCAGTTTGCTATCATCCGTTTTCTTTTGATACCTCTCTATCCTATTTTTAATGCAAGTCCGGCATTGCCCGGCTCGCCTATCTGATTCAATCCCTATGCAGCAAACTATTATTGATATCGAGTCCCTCGACATGGAAGCACGCGGTGTCGGCCATCTGAAAAATGAAGACGGAACGCCCGGCAAGGTCGTGTTTGTCGAAGGGGCATTGCCGAGAGAGCGTGTGGTCTACTCTTCCTATCGCAAGAAGGCGAATTGGGAAGCAGCAAAAATGATGGTGCTGCTCAAGGAATCATCGCTACGCACGAAACCTAAATGTGCTTATTTCGGCATTTGTGGCGGTTGCTCCATGCAGCACCTGGAGCCGAGTGCACAGGTCGCGCTGAAGCAACGCATTCTGGAAGACAATCTCAAGCATATTGGCAAGGTGAAGGCCGAAACCATGCTGCGCCCGATACATGGGCCGACCTGGGGCTACCGTTACCGCGCGCGTATTTCGGTACGTAATGTGCCGAAAAAAGGTGGTGTGCTGGTTGGTTTCCATGAGCGCAAATCGTCCTACATCACGGACATGAAGACCTGCGAGATCCTGCCCGCGAATGTCTCGGCGATGCTGGTGCCTTTGCGCCAGTTGATCGCCTCGCTTTCGGTCATTGATCATGTGCCGCAAATTGAATTGGCAATCGGCCAGGGCGCTGAAGAGAAAATCACTGCCATGGTGTTGCGCATCATGACCGAACTCTCAAGTGCTGACGAAGAGAAGCTGAAAACGTTTGCCGATCACTACAAGGTGCAATGGTGGTTGCAGCCAGCAGGCCCCGATAGTGCCTATCAGTTTTATCCAGCAGACGAAAATCTGCACTACGCCTTGCCTGAATTTGGCGTCACGATGCCATTCAAGCCTACCGATTTCACGCAAGTGAATCATCAGATCAATCGGGTGCTGGTCGCGCGTGCATTGCGTCTGCTGGATACGCAAGAGACGGACCGCGTCGCCGATCTATTCTGTGGCCTGGGTAATTTCACCTTGCCGATCGCAACGCAGGCGCGAGAAGTGGTGGGCATTGAAGGCAGTACAAGTTTGACCGAACGCGCGCTGGAAAACGCACAGGCAAACCAATTGGGCGACAAAACCTCGTTTTACTCGCGCAATCTGTTTGAGGCGAAAACCGAGGATTTTATTGCGCTGGGTAAATTTGATCGCATGTTAATCGACCCGCCTCGCGACGGCGCGTTGGCCGTATGTGAAGCCTTGGCCGGATTGCATGCCGTGCGACCTGACCTGATGCCGAGTCGAATTGTCTATGTGTCATGCAATCCCTCCACTCTGGCGCGTGATGCCGCAGTATTGGTCAATGACGGCCCTTACGTGTTGAAAAATGCCGGTGTGGTCAATATGTTTCCGCATACTTCACACGTCGAATCGATGGCGGTTTTTGAATTGAATCAGGCTAAAAATCCTACTGCATAATTTCAATGGCATACGTCGAAAAGCCGACTGCGATGTCGGCTTTTTTGTGTTTATTGCAAGAATTTCTGCATGATTCTTGGTTGCAGATATTAACTGAATATCATCGAATTTAAACAAGCATGACGTATCGTGAAAAGGTATCAAGGCCTGCCATCTAGCGGTTTTCTTTCGATTTGACGTTGACGCATAAACAAATTTTGGTGCGAAAAGGCCGTGCACTTGATGATCGACCTCAGGCGCGCTAAGGCTTAGGCATAAAACCGGACGGCCCTACTCATAAATAGGGTGTTTCATGCTAGAATCGAAGGTTAATTGAGTTCTCAATTTTTCGTCTTAACCCTTTCTTTTTATTGGAGTTTTTTCAGATGGCAATCGAACGCACACTGTCGATTATTAAACCGGACGCAGTCGCTAAAAACGTAATCGGTCAGATTTATTCCCGTTTCGAAGGCGCTGGCTTGAAAATCATCGCTGCTCGCATGACGCAATTGTCGCGCGCTGAAGCGGAAGGTTTCTACGCTGTCCATAGCGCACGTCCTTTCTTCAAGGATCTGGTCGACTTCATGATTTCCGGTCCGGTGATCATTCAAGTTCTGGAAGGTGAAAACGCCATTGCCAAGCACCGCGACCTGATGGGCGCAACCGATCCCAAGAAGGCAGAAAAAGGCACCATCCGTGCTGATTTCGCTGACTCGATCGACGCAAATGCAGTGCATGGTTCCGATGCCGAAGAAACAGCGAAAGTTGAAATCGCTTATTTCTTCCCGGCGCTGAACGTTTACTCGCGTTAATTCGCGCGTTAATTTCGCGTTTAATTTGTAATGCCGCTCTTCGTTAATGTGTTTTCGTTGACGACCAAGCGGTGACAAGAAGTGTTTTTATGACGACTCTCACCAATCTGCTGGATCTGGATCCTGCACAGCTCATCGCTTATTGCGGCGAGCTGGGTGAGAAGCCGTTCCGCGCAAAGCAATTGCAGCGCTGGATACATCAATTTGGTGCCAGTGATTTTGATGCGATGACGGATTTGGCCAAGTCGCTACGCGACAAGTTGAAGGCGCGCGCGATGATTGCTGCGCCCGCTGTGATTTCCGATCACACGTCATCTGACGGTACGCGCAAGTGGTTGATCGACGTAGGGCAGGGGAACGCAGTCGAGACTGTTTTCATCCCCGAAGAAAATCGCGGCACCTTGTGCATTTCGACACAAGCGGGTTGTGCGGTAAATTGCCGGTTTTGTTCAACTGGAAAACAAGGTTTTAACCGCAATCTCTCAGTAGGCGAAATTATAGGCCAGCTGTGGATGGCAGAATTTGAATTGCGCCGGACCAAGGGCATAGAGCCGGGTCCAAAAGGCGAGCGCCAGATCACCAACGTTGTGATGATGGGCATGGGTGAACCGTTGCTGAATTACGAGCCGACGGTTACAGCACTGAAGTTGATGCTGGACGATAACGCGTATGGTTTGTCACGTCGTCGCGTGACCTTGTCGACCAGTGGTGTGGTGCCGATGATCGACAAGCTTTCGCAGGATTGTGCCGTGGCATTGGCGGTATCGCTGCATGCATCGAACGATACCCTGCGCGACGGTCTGGTGCCCTTGAATAAAAAATATCCATTGAAAGAACTGATGGCGGCATGCAAGCGCTATCTGGAATTTGCTCCGCGTGATTTTGTGACGTTTGAATATTGCATGCTCGATGGTGTTAACGACAGCGATGAGCATGCGCGTGAATTGCTGGCGTTGGTGCAAGGCAAAGATGGCGTGCCATGCAAATTCAATCTGATTCCATTCAATCCCTTCCCCGAGTCGGGTTTGACACGTTCCAATAATCCTCGCATCAAGGCATTCGCCCAGGTATTGATGGATGGCGGGATCGTGACGACGGTTCGCAAGACGCGTGGCGACGATATTGATGCGGCTTGCGGTCAGCTTGCGGGCGAGGTGCAGGACCGTACGCGGGTGCAAGATCGCATGAAAAAAATGGCCGAATATCAAGAGAAATTCGGCAAGGATTTTGGACGTATCGTGGAGATTCCATCTTGAAAATAGCGCGTCCTGCAATCTGGTTTGGCATTACTTTTTTCTCCGCATTCCTGTTGATGGGTTGCGTCTCGAATACGTCAGTCAAGTCGGATAGCGATCTGGCCACCAGTTACGATAAAACGGATAATCAGAAACGTGCACGCATTCGCCTGCAACTGGCTATCGGTTATTACCAGCAGGGCCAGATGAATGTCGCGCTGGATGAAGTCAAACTTGCCTTGCAGACTGATTCCGAGTTTGCTGATGCCTATAGCATGGCTGGACTGATTTACATGGATTTGGGTGAGACGCGCCTGGCGGAAGAAAATTTCACGCGCGCTTTGCGTTTGGCACCAAATGATCCAGACTTGAGTAACAACTATGGCTGGTTTCTGTGTCAGAACGGACGTGCTCAGCAGTCGATAGCGTATTTTGAATCATCTATACGCAACAAGGCTTATCAGTCTCCTGCCAAGGCATTGAATAATGCTGGTACCTGCAGCCTTATTCTGAAAGATGCTGTTGTCGCAGAGCGTTATTTTAATGAGGCTTTTCGTTACGATCCGGGTAACCCGACAACGAACACCAATTTGTCGCGCATCAACTATGAACGCGGAGATTTTGAGCGAGCCCGCTTTTACATTACGCGCGTTACCAAGGCAGATGTGCTGACCGCTGAAGTGTTATGGTTGGCGATTAAGATCGAGCGCAAGATGGGCGATCGCGCATCTGAAGCCAGTTTTGTGACGCAGTTGCGTCGCCGTTATCCAAACTCAAATGAATTTGCGGCTTATCAGCGTGGAGCCTTTAATGAATGATGAAGTATCAGTAAGCGAACAGGTCGAAAAAGCTGGTTCTGTCGATACAACTTCCGAAGCAGTTGCGAATGCCGTGGAGTCGGTAGTGCCGGCGGGAGCGCAACTTGCTGCGTTGCGAGAGGCACGCGGTTGGACAACTGCGGAAATTGCGAGTCAGCTCAATCTTGCCAACAGGCAGATTCAGGCGCTGGAAGAGGACAATTATGCAGCTTTGCCAGGCATGGTCATCGTGCGTGGTTTCGTGCGTGCCTACGCCAAAGTATTGCAGACGGATCCTGCGCCTATTCTCGCTGCGATTGTTGATGCCAATGCCGAGCCAGTCGCGCAACTCGTAGAACGTAATACGCTTTCGGCTTCGTTTTCTGAAGCCAAGCTGTCGTCTTCCGGTCCGCGTGGCTTCCCATTCAAGGTGATGTTAGGTGCCGTGTTTGTGGCGGTACTTGGTGTCGCAGTCTTTGCCGGGCAGCATCTTGGCTGGATCCCGTCGTCAATGACGTCGCAGACATCCAAAGTCGAAGAAAAACTTGCCCCGATAGAGGCCGGGGAAATCGTCGAGACGCCGCCCGCGCAAGATGACGTAATTGAAACAACGGTGGCACCGAGCGCCAATGAGTCTACACAGGCGAATAGCACTTCGATAGTATCGACGGCTGCGTCAGCCCCAGCTACGCTGGAATCAAAGCCGGCAGTTGTTGATGCGAAGCCTGCTGTAGCACCTGTGGTGCCAGCACCCGTTGCGGTATCGAAACCAGTTACTGCCACTGCACTTCTCCCTGCGGTATCAGACGCGAACAAGACTCCTATCGCGCCGCCGCTTGTTGTTGCCGTTCCGGTAAACAGTAAAGACGCTTTGGCGATCAAAGTGCGGGAAGATTCATGGGTGGAAATCAAGCGCGCTGATAACAGCGTACTGGTTTCACGTCTTCTGAAAGCCGGCACATCCGAAGTCGTTGCCGTCACAGAACCTGTATCTATGGTCATCGGTAATGCTGCTGGAGTGGATGTCATCTTGCGCGGCAAGCTTATCGATGTTGTCACTGGCAATTCCAGTAACGTTGCTCGTTTGAATTTGAAATAATTTGCGTATGCCTTCCTCTGATCCGATTGCTACTGGTTCTTTAGCGCGTCGTAAAAGTCGTATCGCGGTGGTCAGTTATGGCGGCCGTGAAGTGCGTATCGGTGGCGATGCGCCGGTGGTGGTGCAGTCTATGACCAATACCGATACGGCAGATATCATTGGCACAGCAATCCAGATCAAGGAATTGGCGCGCGCCGGTTCGGAGTTGGTGCGTATCACAGTGAACACGCCGGAAGCTGCGGCGGCTGTTCCTGAAATTTGCGAACAACTCGACAAGATGGATATTGTCGTGCCTCTGGTGGGTGATTTTCACTACAACGGCCACAAGCTTCTAAACGACTATCCGGATTGTGCCAAAGCGCTGGCGAAATATCGTATCAATCCGGGCAATGTCGGCAAGGGTAACAAGCGCGATACGCAGTTTGCCCAGATGATTGAAACTGCATGCCGTTTCGATAAGCCGGTGCGCATAGGCGTCAACTGGGGCAGTCTGGATCAAGAACTTCTGGCGCGCATCATGGATGAAAACGCCGCGAGAGCGAATCCATGGACTGCACAGGCGGTCATGTATGAAGCCTTGGTAACCTCGGCAATTGAAAACGCCATGCGTGCCGAAGAAGTGGGCCTGGCCGGGGATCGCATTATTTTGTCGTGCAAGGTATCGGGCGTGCAGGATTTGATCGCGGTTTATCGCGAACTCGCGCGTCGCTGTGATTACCCGCTGCATCTCGGTTTGACTGAAGCGGGCATGGGTAGTAAAGGCATCGTCGCTTCGACCGCCGCACTGTCGGTGTTGTTGCAGGAAGGCATAGGCGACACGATCCGTATCTCGCTGACGCCTGAGCCGGGCGGTGACCGGACCCGCGAAGTTATCGTTGGTCAGGAGATTTTGCAAACCATGGGCTTGCGCAAATTTACTCCTATGGTAATTGCATGTCCTGGTTGTGGTCGGACCACATCGACGGTATTCCAGGAACTGGCGGACGGCATACAAACCTATCTGCGCGATCAGATGCCAGTCTGGAAAAAGCAGTATCCGGGTGTTGAAGCGATGAATGTCGCGGTCATGGGTTGTATTGTTAATGGCCCAGGCGAATCGAAGCACGCAAACATCGGCATCAGCTTGCCCGGTACCGGCGAATCGCCGGCGGCGCCGGTATTCGTTGATGGTGAAAAAACCGTCACGCTGCGCGGTGACAATATCGCCGAAGAATTTCACGCGATTGTGCTGAATTACGTGCAGACGCGTTACGGCAAAGAAAACAGTGCCATATAGCATATAGCAGGTGCGTTGCCTTGCTGAGTCGGATAGACGAGCAAGCCTAATAACCAGGCAAGCGCATTAAACAAGTTAAAGATAAGTTTTTAAAAATAGATGTCAGATACTAAAAAAATAGAAAAAATTGTCGGTGTGAAGGGAATGAATGACATTCTCCCCGTCGATGCGCCGTTGTGGGAATTGTTTGAAAACACCGTCCATACTGTGTTGAAAAGCTATGGCTTCCAGCAAATTCGCACGCCGATCGTTGAGCCGACTGCCTTGTTCGCGCGCGGACTTGGTGCGGTAACCGATATCGTCGAAAAGGAAATGTATTCGTTCACCGATTCGATGAATGGCGATGAGTTGACCTTGCGTCCGGAGTGCACGGCGAGCGTTGTGCGTGCCGCGCTGGAACACAATCTGACATACGACGGCCCTAAACGCTTATGGTATTCGGGCCCGATGTTCCGTCACGAAAGACCGCAACGCGGTCGATATCGTCAGTTTCATCAAATCGGAGCGGAAGCAATCGGTTTTTCCGGTCCGGATATCGATGCAGAACTGATCATGATGTGTCAACGTTTGTGGGATGACCTTGGCTTGCAGGACGTACGTCTGGAATTGAATTCCATCGGCAATGCTGAAGAACGCAACAAGCACCGAGCTGACTTGATTGCCTACTTTGAACAAAATGCTGCCTTGCTGGATGCCGAAGCGCAAAAACGTTTGCACAGCAATCCCTTGCGCATCCTCGATACGAAAAACCCGACCATGCAGGATATGGTTAATGCGGCGCCCAAACTGCTCGATTATCTGGGTGAAGATTCGCGTGCGCATTTTGAAGGCGTGCAAAAAATCCTGAATCACAATGCAATTCCATTCACAATCAATCCGCGTCTGGTGCGCGGCATGGATTATTACAATCGCACCGTGTTCGAATGGGTAACAGATCAACTCGGTTCGCAAGGCACAGTGTGTGGCGGCGGTCGGTATGATCCGTTGGTCGAAATGTTTGGCGGCAAGCCTACGCCTGCCTGCGGTTTCGCGATGGGTGTTGAGCGCCTGCTTGAACTGATGAAAGCCAGTGGTGAAAAGTTTGCGCCGAATCAGTGCGACGTTTATATCGTGCATCAGGGGCAGCCAGCGCAATTGCAGGCATCTGTTGTTGCTGAGCGTTTGCGCGATGCCGGTCTGGATGTCATCTTGCATTGCGCTTCGTCCGCCGGTATCGGCAGTTTCAAATCTCAGATGAAGCGTGCCGACAATAGCGGTGCAGCTTATACGGTGATCATTGGCGAAGATGAAATCGCACAAGGCATGGCCGTTATTAAAGAAATGCGCGATTCAGAAGGCAAGCAATCGAATGTTGTATTCGAAGGCATCGCCGATTATCTGGTCGACCAAATTGTTGGCGATGATCACGACCACGATCACGCCGATCACGTTCATTATCACCATTAATTCACCACTAATATCAGACCATCATGGCATACGATCACGCAGAAGAAGAGCAACTAGCCAGCCTTAAAGCCTGGTGGAAACAATACGGCAATCTGGTTACATGGTTGTTGATTATCGTGCTGGCAGCTTACGCAGCTTGGGCGGGTTGGGGGGTCTATCAGCGCAATCAGGCGGCACAGGCTGGGCAACTCTATGAAGAGTTGCAAAAAGCAGTAACGGCGCAAGACAAGGACAAAATTCAGCGCGTCGCTACCGACATGCAAGAGAAGTTTTCTAGTACCGCTTATGCGCAAATGAGCGGATTGGCAGCTGCTAAATCAGCTTTTGATGCGAACGACTTAAAAGCCGCAAAAGCGCAGTTGCAATGGGTTGCCGACAAGGGCAGCGATGCATACAAGGCCATTGCCAGAATTCGCCTGGCTGGTATTTTGCTGGACGAAAAAGCATACGATGAAGGATTGAAAGTCCTGGCTGGCGATTTCCCTTCGGAGTTTGCCGGTGTGGTGAGCGATCGCAAGGGTGATATTTATGTTGCTCAAAACAAGCTGGATGAAGCGCGTACTGCATATCAGACTGCATTGGAAAAAACCGATGCACAGAATCCGGGACGTCAGTTGATCCAGATAAAACTGGATGCAATTGGCGGCGCTGCTGAAAAAAAAGCCGCATAAATTAGCTGCACAAACGCTTAAGGAAAAAGATGCGTATCAAATTGAATTCCAGCTTGATGACCACGTCCAAGATTCTGGGGGTCGGCTTACTGCTTGCGGTGAGCGGATGCTCAACCTTGTCGTCGCTTAATCCGTTCGCCAGCAAGCCGTCGACACGTAATCAGCCGGCTGCTTTGACTGAGGTCAAGCCGACGGCAACCGTGCGGACGATCTGGTCGGAACGCATCGGTAAGGCGGATCAATACAGTTTTGCTCCTGCGGTAGTCGGAAACGATGTATTTACTGCTGCTGCGGACGGCACGATGATGCGCATTAATGCCGCTACCGGGCGTTCAGTCTGGAACATCAATGCTGGAACCAAGCTGA
>CAYOQL010000008.1:0-9468 GCA_964406085.1 uncultured Herminiimonas sp. | reverse complement strand
ATTAATGCCGCTACCGGGCGTTCAGTCTGGAACATCAATGCTGGAACCAAGCTGACTGCTGGTGTTGGTAGCGATGGCGATACCATAGTCGTGGCTGGTGAAAAAGGTGTCGTGCTGGCATTTGACGGCAACGGCAAGCAACGCTGGAAGGCGCAAGCCAGCAGCGAAGTTTTGTCTACACCTGCCGTTGGCCAAGGCGTAGTGGTCGTGCGCAGTCTGGACAATCGTGTCGTCGCACTGGATGCCGAGACAGGTGCGCGTAAATGGTTCCTGCAACGTACGGCGCCAGCACTGACCCTGCGTACTTCGCCAGGCATCACGATTGTGAACTCGACCGCTTTCGTTGGTTTGGCCGGCGGACGTCTGTTGGCCGTCATGCTGAATAACGGCGCGCCGCGCTGGGAAGTCGCTGTCGGCGATCCGCGTGGCACGACAGAACTGGAACGTATCGCTGATATTTCCGGCTCGCCGGTTGTATCCGGTCGCGATGTGTGCACAGTGGCTTATCAAGGCCGGGTTGCCTGTTTCGATGCAGCAAGCGGTACGCCACGCTGGGCTAAACCCTTGTCCAGCTATGTGGGCGTGGCAGTCGACGAGCGTTTTGTGTATGCGGCCGACGAACGCGGCAGCTTGAGCGCATTCGGGCGCGATGGCGGCACCAGTATCTGGCGCAATACGCAATTGGCAAATCGTCGCTTGTCTACCCCAATCAGTTCCAGCCGTTTGGTTGCGGTAGGCGATTACCAGGGTTATATCCATTTTTTCTCGAAAGAAGATGGCTCGTTAGCGGCGCGTATCAGCACCGATGGCAGCCCGATTCTTGCCGCACCGGCGAGCGCTGGCGCGAATTTTATTTTTCAAACTCAATCAGGAACGTTGGTCGCAATTGCGGCCGAGTAAAACAATTAGATGAAGCCGGTTATTGCACTTGTAGGTCGACCTAATGTCGGCAAATCCACGCTCTTCAATCGACTAACCCGGTCGCGTGATGCGTTGGTCGCTGATCTTCCGGGCTTGACGCGTGACCGGCACTACGGCGAAGGTCGTGTGGGCGAACGTCCTTTCCTGGTCATTGATACTGGTGGTTTCGAGCCTGTTGCCAAGGAAGGCATCATGCATGAAATGGCCAAGCAGACGAAGCAGGCCGTAGCAGAAGCGGATGTCGTGATTTTTATTGTTGATGGACGCCAGGGGCTGACGCCGCACGACAAGACCATTACCGATTTTTTACGTAAAACCGGTCGTTCCGTAATGTTGGTCGTCAACAAAGCAGAAGGCATGAAGTACACCACGGTGACTGCCGATTTCTATGAACTCGGCATGGGCGATCCGTATGTGATTTCTGCCGCGCATGGCGATGGCGTTACCGATCTGGTCGAAGAATCTCTGAATATCGCTTTCGCGCAACGTCCGCCGGAAGAAGAAATTCCTGAGTCGAAAGATCGCAGTGTCAGATTGGCGATTGTCGGCCGTCCGAATGTGGGCAAGTCCACGCTGGTCAATACCTTGTTGGGTGAAGAGCGCGTGATTGCGTTTGATTTGCCAGGTACCACCCGAGATTCAATCGAGATTCCGTTTGAGCGTGAAGGCAAGTTGTACACCTTGATCGATACGGCTGGCATTCGCCGTCGCGGCAAGGTATTTGAAGCGATCGAAAAATTTTCAGTGGTCAAAACCCTGCAATCGATTTCCGAAGCGAATGTCGTGCTTTTGCTGCTCGATGCGCAACAGGATATTTCCGAGCAGGATGCGCACATTGCCGGCTTCATACTTGAGTCGGGCAGGGCGCTCGTAGTAGGCGTGAATAAATGGGATGGTTTGACCAGCGACAGAAGAGACGAAATCAAGATCGATCTCGAGCGTAAACTGGGTTTCCTGTCGTTTGCCAAAACACATTTTGTCTCCGCGCTTAAATCCAGTGGCATCGGCCCGATGATGAAATCGGTCGATAATGCGTATGCGGCGGCGATGTCGAATCTGTCTACGCCTAAGCTGACCCGCGCGCTGATCGAAGCCGTGGAACATCAGCAGCCGCGTCGCAAGGGCTCCATCCGTCCGAAACTGCGTTATGCGCATCAGGGCGGCATGAATCCGCCTATCGTTGTCATTCACGGCAATGCGCTTGATTCGATAGACGCGAATTACAAACGCTTCCTGGAAAAGCATTTTCGCGAAACTTTTTCTCTGGTTGGGACTCCACTACGTATCGAGTTACGTTCCGGCAAAAATCCTTTCAGCCGATCAGAAAAATAGGCCGGTTTGGCGGAAAAGTTTGAAATCGATTACATTCCCACTGAGAGAGGCACTTGAAAATAAGCAAGATGCCTCAACCTCCTAATCACAACAACACAATGGAGCTGTCATGACCAACAAAGGGCAACTGTTACAAGACCCATTTCTCAATGCCCTGCGCAAAGAGCACGTCCCCGTTTCGATTTATCTCGTCAATGGCATCAAACTCCAGGGTCATATTGAATCGTTTGATCAATATGTGGTTTTGTTGCGTAATACCGTAACGCAAATGGTTTACAAACACGCAATTTCTACCGTCGTGCCTGCGCGCGCCGTGAACCTGAGCATTGAGTCTGACGCTGAATAATATCCGCATAATTTTGCCACTGGCGCGGTACTAGTATGCGTGCCGTACTGGTTGGCCTTGATTTTGGCAAAGGCGATTTTGCTGCGAGTCTGGAAGAGCTTTCTCTTCTGGCTCGATCAGCAGGTGCCGAGCCTATCATGACGATTACAGGCAAGCGTTCGAGCCCGGATGCTGCCTTGTTTGTCGGTTCCGGCAAGGCAAATGAAATAGCGGATGCGGTGGTCGATCATGAGATCGACATCGTCATTTTCAACCATGCATTGTCCCCTGCACAGCAACGCAATCTGGAGCGCCAACTAAAGATCAGGGTGGTTGATCGTACCAGCCTTATTCTCGATATTTTTGCGCAGCGCGCACAAAGTCACGAGGGTAAAGTTCAGGTTGAATTGGCTCAATTGCAACATTTATCCACGCGCCTGATTCGCGGCTGGACGCATCTGGAGCGCCAAAAAGGCGGTATCGGTTTGCGTGGCCCGGGCGAAACGCAATTGGAAACTGATCGCCGTTTGTTGGGTGAACGGGTCAAAGCTTTGCGTGCCAAGCTCGAAAAGCTTCAAAAGCAGCGTGCGACACAACGTCGAGCGCGCGGACGTAATAATGCATTTTCCGTTTCCCTGGTCGGCTATACCAATGCGGGTAAATCAACTCTGTTCAATGCGTTGACTAAAGCCAAAATGCTGGCTGCCGATCAATTGTTTGCCACTTTGGATACTACCTCGCGCCGCATCTATTTAGGTGAAGCTGGCAATGTGGTGATCTCCGACACGGTCGGATTCATCCGTGAGTTGCCGCATCAACTGGTCGCTGCATTTCGTGCCACGCTGGAAGAAACCATCCATGCCGATTTGCTGTTGCATGTAGTCGATGGCGCGAGCCCGGCCCGCATGGAACAGATCGAAGAAGTGAATATGGTTTTGCGAGAAATCGGCGCTGATCACATCCCGCAGATTCTGGTTTGGAACAAGATTGATGCGGCAGGGCTGGAACCTGCTTTGGAGCGTGATGAATATGATAAAATCCGACGTGTTTTTATTAGTGCCCAGACTGGAAGCGGATTGGATCTACTGCGGGAAGCAGTAGCCGAATGTGCGAAGCAGCGCGCCGCTGGACTTGAGGATGTATCGCTAACTGCGTCTGACGAAGTCAACCTATAACGAATTTATTTGGTATTCCAACCCACTATTTTTCAGCCCGGACCACAAAAGAATGCTTGTTTCCCTACTTAAAAAATTTGGTTTGAAATTTTCGCTTAACGACCCTCGGTGGGGGCGTGGCTCTGACGACAACAAGAATCAGGATGGCAATAAAAGACCGAACGATGGTCCGCCGGATCTGGATCAATTGTGGCGCGATTTCAATCAACGTCTGAGCAACCTGTTTGGTAACAAGAAAAACGGCGGCGGCAATAATGGTAACGGCGGCAACTCCGGTGGTACCGGATTTAAACCTGATATGCGTGGTGCCGGCATCGGTGCGGGCGTCATTGCTGCAATTGTTGCTTTCCTGTGGCTGGTAAGTGGCTTCTTCATCGTGCAGGAAGGCCAGACCGGTGTGGTTCTCACATTTGGCAAGTATAGCCACATGACGCCAGCAGGTTTTAACTGGCGCTGGCCAACCCCGATTCAAAGCCATGAAACTGTGAATGTGTCCCAAGTTCGCACGGTAGAAGTCGGTTATCGTGGCAACGTTAAAAATAAGCAACAGCAAGAATCTTTGATGTTGACTGAAGATGAAAACATTATTGATATCCAGTTTGCTGTTCAATTCACGTTGAAAAATGCATCCGAATGGGTATTCAATAATCGCGAGAAGGAAGAAATGGTCAAGCAAGTCGCAGAAACTGCGATACGCGAAGTTGTCGGTCGCAACAAAATGGACTTTGTTTTATATGAAGGTCGCGAAAAAATCGCCTTTGACAGCAGTCAGCTTATGCAGCAAATCGTAGATAAATACAAAGCGGGCGTGCAGATCACCAATGTAACGATGCAGGGCGTGCAACCACCAGAGCAAGTGCAGGCTTCGTTCGATGATGCTGTGAAAGCAGGTCAGGACCGCGAGCGTCAAAAAAATGAAGGCCAGGCGTATGCCAATGACGTGATTCCGCGTGCTCGTGGTGCCGCATCGCGTCTGATGGAGGAGTCGGAAGCTTATCGGGCGAGCGTGACAGCCAACGCACAAGGTGAAGCTTCACGCTTCAAGCAAGTGTTAGTGGAATATCAAAAAGCACCGGCTGTGACACGTGACCGCATGTATATCGACACGATGCAGAAGATATTCTCGAGCACAACTAAAGTGATGGTCGATTCCAAAGGCAGCAACAATCTGATTTATCTGCCATTGGATAAGTTGATTTCGCAAACATCTGCCGACGCGGCAGCAAACGCGCCATCTACAGCAGCCTCTACTACACCCGTATTACCATCAGGTTCAGTCGCATTGGAGACGCAATTGCAGCAGGAATCCCGTACCCGTGATAGCCGTATTTCCCGTGATCGGGAGACTCGATAATGAATCGCCTTATTTCTGTTGTAATCGCATTAGCGATCCTGGTTGGCGTATTGTTTTCGACCATATTTGTAGTGGATCAACGTCAGTACGCAATCGTGTTTGCCTTGGGTGAAGTGAAAACCGTCATCAGCGAGCCAGGCTTGCATTTCAAGTTGCCTCCACCTTTTCAGAATGTAATTTTCCTGGATAAACGCATCCTGACACTGGATACACCAGACGCTGATCGCTTCATCACTGCGGAAAAGAAGAATATTCTGGTCGATGCTTTTGTCAAATGGCGCATCGTCGATCCACGGTTGTATTACGTTAGCTTTAGTGGCGATGAACGCAGTGCGCAAAATCGCATGGCGCAAATCGTCAAGGCTTCGTTGAACGAAGAAATTACCAAACGCACAGTGCGTGAAGTAATTTCCGGTGAGCGCGGCGCAGTCATGGACGGCATTCAGAAAAAAGTAACGGAAGAAGCGAAGCAGATCGGTGTAGAAATTGTAGATGTACGTTTGAAGCGAGTTGATTACGTCGATCAGATCAATGCTTCCGTTTTTGAGCGTATGAAATCTGAGCGTGCGCGTGTGGCGAATGAATTGCGTTCTACCGGTGCTGCGGAATCCGAGAAGATTCGTGCGGATGCTGATCGTCAACGTACCGTGATTCTGGCTGAAGCGTATCGCGATGCCGAGCAGGTTCGCGGTGAGGGGGATGCCAAAGCGTCGCAGATATATGCGCAGGCATTTGGACAAAGCCCTGAATTCTACAAGTTCTATCGTAGTCTTGAAGCTTATCGCGCCAGCTTCAAGACGCGTAACGATATGCTCGTCATTGATCCAAATTCTGAATTTTTTAAATACTTCAAAAATCCGACTACTGGTAGTAGCGCTCCAAAGAAATAATTTTTCTGCCGTGAATGTATAGGGATTAACCTCTCTGGACCTAAGATCCTGTCCATTCACGGCGGTGGTTTCTTTTTAGAGCCATTACCTATAACAAGAGCGAATAATTTTGACAGGCAGAATCTGTTTCTGGATTTTGTCTTGCCACTTATGTGGGCGATATTAGTCGTGTCCTATTTTCTTTTTTGACCTAATTCATTTCCCGTCATGCCTAATTGGCTATTGCCTGAAAATATCGCCGATGTTTTGCCGTCTGAAGCGCGCAAGATTGAAGAACTGCGTCGTTTGATCATCGACAGCTTTCACCTGTACGGCTACGAGCTGGTTATGCCACCGATGCTGGAATATCTGGAGTCACTGCTCGCAGGTGCGGGTCAGGATATGGATTTGCGCACCTTCAAGCTGGTCGATCAGTTGTCGGGCCGCACCTTGGGTGTGCGTGCAGATATGACGACACAAGTGGCTCGGATTGATGCGCATCTGCTGAATCGCAGTTCGATAACCCGCCTGTGTTATTGCGGTAGCGTATTGCAGACGCGTCCTAACGGTTTGCATGCAACGCGCGAACCTTTGCAAATCGGTGCCGAAATATACGGTCATGCCGGTCTGGAAGCCGATGGCGAAATTCAGGAACTGGCACTGGCCTCCCTGGCATTGGCCGGCTTTACGCATGTACGGCTGGATTTGTGTCACGTAGGTGTGTTGCGGGCGCTGCTTGAAAGTGACACAAATGCGCAGAAGGATGAGCGGGCACTGTATACTGCGTTGCGTGCGAAAGACGTGCCTGCATTGGAAGAGATCACCGCTGCCTATGGCGCCGAAACGCGTCACGCATTGCTGGCATTGCCGGGCTTGTATGGTGATGTGGCTGTCATTGCGAAGGCGCGCGAAGTATTGCCGGACTTGCCTGGGATTTCCAAGGCTCTGGATGAACTGAATGCCCTGGTCAACCTCGCGGGTGATGCCAACGTGACGATCGATCTGGCAGATCTGGGCGGCTACCAATACGAGAGTGGCGCGATGTTTGCGATCTATGTTCCCGGCTTGCCGAACGCGGTTGCGCGTGGTGGCCGTTACGACCATGTCGGTGAAGCATTTGGGCGCGCCCGTCCTGCTACAGGCTTTTCGATGGATTTGCGCGAATTGGCGCGATTGTTGCCAGTAGCTGAACCCAAGCGTGCGGTACGCGCACCATGGGGACGCGAACCGGCATTAGGTAAAGAAATTGGCGCATTGCGCAAGGCTGGGGAAGTCGTGATTCAAAGTCTTTCCGGCCACCAAAACGATCAGGATGAGTTCGAGTGCGATCGCGTACTCGTGCTTGAAGATGGCAACTGGATTATCAAAAAATTAGGTTAAGTGATGTCTACAAAAAGCATGGCAAAAAACGTCGTAGTAATCGGCACCCAGTGGGGCGATGAAGGCAAGGGCAAGATCGTCGATTGGCTGACCGATCATTCGCAAGGCGTGGTGCGCTTTCAAGGCGGCCACAATGCGGGCCATACGCTGGTTATCGGCGGTCACAAAACTGCATTGCAACTGATTCCATCCGGCATCATGCGCGACGGCGTGGCGTGCTATATCGGTAATGGCGTGGTGCTGTCCGTCCCCGACGTGCTGCGCGAAATCGACAAGCTGGCTGCGATCGGCGTAGAAGTGCCATCGCGTCTGAAAATCTCCGAAGCTTGCCCGATCATTTTGCCTTATCACACTGCACTCGACGTCGCGCGTGAAGTAGCCCGTGGCGATGCGAAGATTGGAACCACCGGCAAAGGCATTGGCCCGGCATACGAAGACAAGGTGGCACGCCGTGCCATTCGTGCGGCCGATCTGCTGAACGAAAAACGTTTCGCGGAAAAGCTGCGTGAAAACCTCGACTATCACAACTTCGTTCTGGCTAATTACCTGAAGGTCGCGACAGTCGATTACCAAAAAACACTGGATGATGCGTTGGCCGATGTACCGCGCCTGAAACCAATGGTAGGTGATGTATCGAGCGCGCTGTATGCCGCATTTAATGCCGGTGCGAACCTGCTGTTTGAAGGCGCGCAAGGCAGCTTGCTCGACGTCGATCATGGTACTTATCCCTACGTCACTTCCAGCAACTGCGTCGCGGGCAATGCGTCGACCGGTTCGGGCGTTGGTCCAGGCATGTTGCATTACATTCTGGGCATTACCAAGGCATACACCACACGCGTAGGTTCAGGCCCGTTCCCATCGGAACTGCCAACCGATGCAGGCGTCGGCAAACATCTGGCAACCGTTGGTCACGAGTTTGGTACGGTTACCGGTCGTGCACGTCGTTGCGGCTGGTTCGATGCCGCATTGCTGAAGCGCTCGGTACAGATCAATGGCGTGACCGGCATGTGCTTTACCAAACTTGACGTGCTGGATGGTTTGGAATCGTTGCGTATTTGCACAGGTTATAAATTGAATGGCAAAACTGTTGATATCTTCCCGGTTGGTGCGGAAGATGCCGCAGCCTGCGAGCCGATTTACGAAGAAATGCCAGGCTGGAAAGAAACAACAGTTGGTGCAAAAACGCTGGAAGCTCTGCCGGCAAATGCGCGCGCCTATATCGACAGAATCGAGAAACTCGTCGGCGTCCCTATCGACATGATTTCAACCGGTCCTGATCGTGAAGAAACGATCGTATTGCGTCATCCGTTCAAATAAGACTTACAACAGTCGGCAACATGCCTGAAGCCAGCGACAAGGATCTATGGATTGCATGGGATGAATATCACCATGCAATCGAACGTCTTGCTTTGCTGGTACATGAGTCTGGCTGGAAATTCGATCAAATACTTTGCCTGGCGCGCGGCGGTTTGCGCCCAGGTGATGTCTTCTCCCGCATCTTCGATGTTCCACTGGCGATACTCTCGACCAGCTCTTATCGCGAAGACGCAGGCATGACGCAAGGCATGCTGGATATCGGCAAACACATCACGATTACCAACGGCACCTTGAGCGGCCGCATTTTGCTGATTGATGATCTGGTGGATTCCGGCGTGACGCTGGAAAAAATTCAGTTGCATCTTGCAGAGCAATTCCCCGACGTGACCGAAGTGAAGTCTGCCGTCATTTGGTACAAAGCTTGCTCATCAGTCAAGCCTGACTACTATCTTGAATATTTGCCGCACAATCCATGGATACATCAGCCGTTTGAAGAATACGATGGGCTGCGTCCGCACCAATTGGCGGCATGGACGAAAAAAGGCGAAGTTGAATAGTGGCGTGTAGTGATCCTGTCATGCTCGACTGGCAATATGCAGTGAGAAGGGCGGGTAACAAAGAGCAATACTTGGGAAAAATGCGAGCAATCGGATATCAAATCGACTGCAATATTTGACTGGAAGAAAAAGCAGGCTGAAAAAGAAAAACCCCGTTGACGAATCAACGGGGTTTTAATAACTTGGTGCCCACGGAGGGACTCGAACCCCCACACCTTGCGGCACATGGACCTGAACC
>CAYOQL010000007.1:0-111465 GCA_964406085.1 uncultured Herminiimonas sp. | reverse complement strand
CCATGAACGCCATGGTCAGAATCAGACGCAACTTGATGGATAAATTGTTCAACATAATTTTGCCGTTTTGAAATGGACGTTAATGGAGGTATTCAAGCTGCAACTTGTTCGATCAAACCCATGTCTGTCGAGCTCATCAATTTGTCTATGTCTAGCAAGATCAGCATGCGTTCTTCTATCGTGCCCAGGCCGAGCAAATAATCGGTCTCAACCACGGAGCCCATTTGCGGTGCCGGTTTGAGCTGTTCATGCGTGAGTGTGATGACGTCAGATACGCTATCGACCACCATACCCATGATGCGTCCCGCAATATGCAAAATAATCACGACTGTAAATTGATCGTAAGTCGGTGTGCCAAGATTGAATTTGATGCGCATATCGACAATCGGCACGATGATGCCACGCAGATTGACGACACCCTTTATAAACTCTGGCGCATTGGCGATACGCGTCACCGCGTCGTACCCGCGCAGCTCCTGCACTTTTTGGATGTCGATTCCATATTCTTCCTTGCCTAGCGTAAATGCAAGAAATTCCATTGAGGTAAAAGTTGAGGCGGCTGGCTGTATCGAAGAGGACATGGTTTTCAATCTGAATGGGGAAATAATATTGCCGAGGCGAAACAAATATGAGTATAGCGAGGCTTCTGAAAATCGGCCAAGGATTTCAGACTGTAACTTTTGAAAAAATCATTTATTTAACAAAACTTCACAATTGACGTGAAATTTGCAACATGGCGGGAAGAATATTCAGGAACAAGAGAGACGTGGGCAGGGTGCAAAATCGCACATGGAGGGCTAGCGACGATGGTGAATAGTTAAAAGAGCGAGCTGTGATTATTTAACGCAATGGATAAAAGCGACCGAAACGTGCGTTCCTTGGTGCCTTGCAAACAACATTCAATTCGATGCCGGAATCCGGATTATTAGTTGGAACGCTTGAAACTGAACCACAGGCCTGCAACAACCGGGATGGCGAGCGCGAACCAGGCAGCCCAATGCCAGATACCCGTTTTGAGCAAGGCAGCGAGTAAGCCAAATAGAGTGAGTACTGCCAGTATGATCGGCGTGCGCCAGACAAACCAGAAGGTGCTGGTTGGTGTAGAGGAATCTGTCATTGCCAGTTTTTCAAATAATGCGAATACGTATTTTAACTTCTTGCAGTCATGTGTATCAAAGACTCGATATTAGTGAATGTCGGCCATCCGTTGATAGTTTCCGCGCAAGGCACGCATGCCACTAGGTGGAGCGTCAAACCTGAGCGCTGCGAAGAAAGACGCAACGACTCAGGGTTTGATCACAGACGATGCTGGAAAAAAGTTAGAAGTCGATCGACGCGGACAGCACCAAAGTGCGTGGCGAGCCGACGGTGACATAGGTTCCAGTCGTGAGCCAGTAGTTTTTGTCCAGCAGGTTCTCGATGTTGGCGCGCAACACGACTTCCTTGCCCGCGACTGCCGTGCGGTAACGGGCACCGACGTCGTAACGTGTCCAGCCGTCAAATTTTTGTGTGTTGGCGGCGGTCAGGTAGGAACCCGAAGTGTAGATTACGCGGCCATTAAGCGACAGGCCCGGTGTCCAGGGCGCGTCCCAATCGAGGCCAGCGCTCGCCGTAGTGTCTGGGACGCCAGCAGCATCTTTGCCCTGATTGACACCGTTGGGTGTCTTGGTCAGCTTGGGATCGACAAATGCCACACTGGCCATCCCACGCAGGCCCCGTTGCAGTTCGCCATAGGCGGACAACTCGAGACCACGATTGCGCTGTTCGCCGAAGTAGCCGTAGACGTTGGTTGCGGTGTTGACTTGCGCATTCGGGCGTGCGATCTGGTAGATCGCGGCCGTGGTCGTAATGTGGCCCCAGTCTACCTTGACGCCTGCTTCGTATTGTTCCGATTTGTATGGAGCCAGTGCTTCCCCCGGATTCGCGTAGCCAGACGTTGTCGAGACGAAAGCGCCGCGAGTCAGACCTTCAGTGTAGTTGCCGTACACCGAAACGTTTTCCATCGGCTTGATTACGATGCCTGCGAGGGGCGAGACTGCGCTCTTGTCATAGTTGCTTGTCTTTGCGCCAGTCGCGTTGAAGCTTTGTACTTCCACGGTCTGGTTACGCGCGCCGATTGTGATCAACAGACGGTCATTCATGAAGGACAGTGTATCTGCGAGCGCGAAACTGCTGAGCGTGGTCTCAGATGTTTTAAGTGGAGAAGTACGTGCGGCCGTGATGGAGGGAAGCGGCGCCGGATTGTAGATATTGGATGCTGTTGAATTGCCGGTAATGTAGGCACTGCCAGCCTCTTGCTGCATTTGAGTCACTGCAGCCGTGACGGTGTGTCCAATGCCCGCCGTGTTGAGACTCCAGCGCAAACCGGCGTTGCCGCTGGTCGTCTTGGTGTACGAGTCGTAGTAGTTGTTACTAACCGTAAAATTACCAATTGCGTTGACGGCAGTGGTGGAGCGCGGAAATACCTGGTCGTTTGAACCATCACGATAGCCGATGCCGGCGTAAGCAGTCAGCGTATCGGTGATGTCGTATTCAATGCGGGTGGCGATGGTCGAATCCTTTTGTACCAGCGTTGTGCCGGGATAGAAGTTCGAACGTGCGTCCGGTGGAGCCGGGATGGCGGAGAGCCCACTATCCAGGCTGATCTGCGGGCGGAAGTTATCAGTGTCGTCGCGCTGCACGATGGCGTCCAGCGACCAGCGTGCGCGGCTGCCGCTGTAATCGACACCCAGAGCGGCGAGTCCGGTTTGCTGATTGCCGCCATCGATTGTCGCCTCGCCGTCGCGTACCAAGCCGTTGAAGCGCACGCCCCATGCCTGGTCTTCGCCGAAGCGTCGACTCATATCGAGCCCCAAGCCAACATTGGCGCTGCCGGTATACGCAGCGGTCACCCGTGTGAGCGGATCATCGCCGGCACGTTTGCTGACGATGTTGATGCCGCCGCCGACGCTACCGCTTGGTGCGATGCCATTGATCAGCGCGCCCGGCCCCTTGAGGATTTCTACGCGCTCGACGAGTTGCGCCGGTACGCGATTCTGCGAGATCAAGCCATACAATCCATTGAGGCCGACGTCGGTGGCGCTGACAGCAAAGCCGCGGATCTGGAAGGTGTCGTCGAAGCCGGTGCCGCCGGTGCTCATGCGTACCGAGGCGTCGTTGACCACGATATCCGCCAGCGTGCGGACTTGCTGGTTTTCCAGAAGCTCCGCTGTGTAGTTGGTGGTGCTGAATGGCACATCCATCGCGTTCTGTGTCCCAAGCAGACCCAGGCTGCCACCACGCGCGACTTGTCCACCTGCATATGCGGGTTGCAAATCGGTTGTCGATACCGCAGACACGGTTACTGCTGGCAGCGTGCTGACACTCGGCGCGACACGACGCAGGCGATAACCGCCATTAGCGCCGGAGACCGCTTCCAGACGATGGCTGCCGAGAATCGCATTCAAGCCGCCGTTTAGCGAATAACTGCCTTTGAGGCCGTCGCTTTGCAGTCCTGCCGTTAGTGCAGGATCGATCGCGACCAGTGCACCGGCTTCGCGCCCAAAACGACCGAGGACCTGATCCAGCGAGCCGGCAGGAATGTTGTATTGGCGGGCAGCTTCGGTGCGAATCGTCGCATCTGGTGTGCTTTGTGCCAGCGCCGGCACAAACGCTGCGGTACCGACCAGCAGCGCGCTGCACAGCGCGAGGCGAGCGGCATGGGCTATCGGTTTGATGGTCATCGGTGGGTGACGATGCATGCCTGCATCGTGCTTGAACTGGTGGGGCATCTTGGTTCCTTTTAATATCGGGCTGGAAATGCAGCGTTGCCTTTGTTTGCAGCGCCTCTATTCCTGTTGATGCACGAGTCCTGGAAACCTGCCTTCATATCTAAAAATATTTTTTCATGCCGATTGCAACGATATCCCTACACAGCACGCTCTGCTTTTTTGCGGGCTGTGATAGTGGTCCAGTATCGGGTCATGTGATGAATGTGCAGCGGCAGGGTTTCGCCCAGCAAGCCCAGCACGGCATCCGTGTCATGCAGCGGAAAAGCGCCGCTGACCAGTACGTCCGCAACAGCCGGATCGCAACGCAGCACACCTTGGCGATAGCGATCGAGTTCGTTGATAAAGTCGGCCAGCCGCATTCGTTCGACTACCAGAATGCCGTCGGTCCATGCTGCGATGCTGTCATCCAAGGCAAACGGAGGCTGGGCGGAGATGGCATTGAATCGGGTTTGTTCTCCTGCGCTGACGTGTACTCCATCACCGCTGCTTGTCGAAATGTTGACTGCACCTTCCATGACGGCTACGGCGGTTGTCGAAGGAGTATCGACGACATTGTGTCTGACGGTAAAGCGCGTACCGACAGGTCGAATGCGGCCGTTGTTGGTTGCAATTTCGAAAGGTCTTCCGACAGCATCCTTTGCTGTGGTGACCATGATCTCACCACGTTGCAACACGATCTGGCGCAGATTTTTGCTGAAGTGAACGTCGATCGCGGTTGCTGTGTTGAGCAGGACGCGTGTGCCATCCGTCAGCACGATGGTGCGTTGTTCGCCGGTTGCGCTGCGATAGTCAGCTGTTGCGCTTTGCCACACAGCTTGTTCACGTATGACCAGCGAACTGCCGCCGATGACCCCCAGACCCACCAGTGAGCGCAAGATCATGCGGCGTGTATTGCCATCGGCACTGCGCAATACAGAGCGCAGCATCGGTGGAGAGACACGTTTGCCGCTGCTGCGCAGATCCTGTCCGAGTGCATGCAGTCGTTGCCACGCTTGTTCATGTCGATGATCAGCCGTGCGCCATGTGGCGCACGCGCGTCTGTCTGCTTCGCTCGCTGCATCTGATTGCAGTGTCACCAACCAGACTATCGCCTGTTTGACGATGGCTTGATCGATGTGGTCGCTAGTACCGGATACAGGTGCGAAGAGAGAAGGTGACGACATGGCAAATTATTACGCTGGATAGACTGCTGTATAGCAATGCTGGAAGGCCCTGATCATCGATTTTTGTACCGCGTTCACCGAGATGCCGAACTGCGTAGCGATTTCGGCGTAGGTCAAGCCATCGAGTTGCGACAGTAAAAAAATCTCACGTACGCGCGGTGACAAACCATCGAGTATGCGACTGATGGCGGTGAGCGCTTCGACGATCAGCATGCGGGTTTCCGGTGATGGGACGGTTTCTTCCGGCATGGCTGCCACTGCATCCAGATAGGCGCGCTCCAGTGCCAGTCGACGAAAATATTGTGCCGTGAGGCGAGACGCAATGGTGGTCAGGTAGGCACGCGGTTCACGAATTGCGTCTGTATCGCGTGCCGTCAATATGCGGGTAAACGTGTCTTGCGCCAGATCGTTGGCATTGTCGATGTTCCCCAATTTACGCCGCAAAAAACTGACGAGCCAGCCATGATGGTCGCTGTAGAGAACGGCCAGTTCTTGTGAGCGTGTATGAGTAAGCAGCATGGTATTCAACAGGTAATCAGGCTTGGTGCGCCTGAATCAATTTTTCCATCCGTGCTTCATTGGTCTTGCGCCGCACGAACCACAGGTACAAACCGCTACCGAGTACAACGATGGTCATCAGATCGAGAATCGCCCAGATGATTTGCATTGGTCTGCCACCGTAGTCGCCAAAGTGCAGTGGCTGTGACACGAGCAGGGTAGTCAGATACCAGGGCAGCACACGACTGTCCGTTACTTCGCTGGTTGTTGCATCTACCAGTACCGGTTTGAAGAGACGTGATGTCAATGGTTCGGTGCCGCGCATGAAAATACCGTAGTGGTGCGGGCTGCTGAATGTGGTGCCCGGGAAGGCGATGAAACCCATCTTCATGCTCGGTTCCAGCGCGATGGCGGCATCGACTGCTTTTTGCAGTGAGCCTAATTCAGTCAATGGTGGCTTTCCCTTGTACGGTGCGATCATTTCCGCCATCTGATCGTATTGCCAGTACTTGACCAGCAGGTCGGCCCAGGTATTGATGACGCCGGTGGCACCGACGATCAGCAACCATGAAAGCGTGACGATACCCAGCAGATTGTGCAGGTCCAGCCATTTCAAGCGGGAAGAACGCTGGTCACGCACGGTACCGAACTTCAGTTTTTTCATGAACGGGCCATACAGCACGACACCGGAAATAATCGCGACGATGAGCAAGATGCCCATGAGACCGAGAAACAGCATTCCCGGCAAACCGGCAAACAAATCCACATGCAGCTTGAACATGATGTACATGAAGCCCTCATCCAGCTTTGGTTCGGCCAATGCCGCACCAGTACGCGCATCGACGGCAACCTGCTTCATGCCGGTTTCAGAAGTCGGCGTGCTCGACAGCGTAACGAACCAGACGCGATCGTCATCTTCTTCCTGCGAAGCAAACATGCCGACCAAGCCAGGATGACGCGCCTTGGCAACTTCCATCACCTTGTCCATGCTGACACGCGGCGTGTCAGCCGCCATTTCCGGTGCCTCGACCTCGGTACCGAGCAAATGCCCGATCTCGTGATGGAAGATCAGCGGCAACCCGGTGAGGCAGAGCAGCAGCATGAAAATGGTGCATATCAGGCTGGACCATTTGTGGATCCAGGCCCAGCGGCGCAGGCTTGCTGTGTTCATTAAAACTCGATGGATGCCGTCAGGGTGAAGGTGCGTGGAGCACCGAGAACCATGTAGGTATTGGTCGGCGATGCACCGCCGACTGACGCCCAGTAATTACGATCCGTTACATTGTCGACACGTGCGCGCCACGTCACCAGTTTGTTGCCCATTGTTGTCAAATAACGAGCACCCAAGTCCAGACGTGTCCAGGATGGGATGCTCATAGTATTTGCCCTATCAGCATATTGAGACGCGGTATATAGTGCGCGACCAGTCAGCGTCAATCCTTTTGCGCCAGGCACGTCCCACTCAAGGCCTGCATTTGCTTGTGTGTCGGGGATGCCTATTATTTTTTTGCCGTCAAACGTGCCGCCATCGGATTTGACTTGCTTAGCATCGAGGAAAGTCACACCTCCAAGTAGGCGCAAGCCACGTAATGGTTCGCCGTATAGATTAAACTCGACGCCTTCGTTCTTCTGCTCTCCGTCGGTAGTAAATGTTCCATTGACGGTATAAGCGCTAGGACGTTTTATAGAAAATAAGCTCAAGCTGCCGCCAAAATTTCCACCGTCATACTTGACGCCAATTTCTTGTTGTTTGGATTGATAAGGAGCCAGGACGGCCCCCGGATTATTAGGGACGGATGCTGAGGCAACCTCGCCTTGCACCAGTGCCTCGATATAGTTGGCATATACAGACACTTGATTGCTCGCCTTGAACACAATGCCGGCGACTGGTGTTATACGACTTTTGTCGTATGCATCGTTTTTTGAAACACCGGTATCGTAATCAAATGTTTCGCTCTTGATGGTTTGGTGGCGAGCGCCAACGGTGATGAGCAAACGGTCATCGATAAAAGACATCGTGTCTGCGACGGCAAAACTGGATGTGTTTGTTTTTGCCTGGACCAAGGGATTGTTCATGTCGCCAGCAGTCAATGCTGTTGCGGCAGGCGCGGCTACCGGGAATGGATTGTATAAATTGCCTGCAAAACCGGCGAAGCTGGAAAACGCGTAGGCATTCTTTTTCTCCAAAGAGAAGGTAGCTGCTGAAGCGATCAAGGTATGTTTGACCGCTCCGGTAACGACCTTGGCACGCACGCCGATTTCCGCTGTTTTTGCTGTTTCTTCACGCACGTTATCAAACCTGTATGCCGATGTAACACCATTTGCATTCGAAGTTGGATTGCTCAGGACGTTGGACTCGTCACCTTGACGGACGCCTGCCGCTGCCCATGCCGTCACGTTATTGGTTAAATCAAATTCGCCGCGTACTGTGCCGAAAGTGTCTCGTTCCTTGGAATAGGTCCAGGGTTGCGCAAAATTACTGGAAGCATCCGGTGCGCGTGGAATACCACCACTTGGCGTCACGCTCGGGCGAGGGTGGTCAAGACGATGATCCTGATAACCCACATCTGCTGATAAACGGACGTTGCGGCTACGCCAATCCAATCCGACCGCCAAGACACTTAATTCACGCTGTTCATCATTGACGGATGTTTCACCATCACGTCGCGCCGCATTAAAGCGAATTCCTGTGCTTTGGTCCGGGCCGAAGCGACGTGCAATATCTACCGCCCCGTAAACTTGACCGCCACTCTCAATACCGGCGGTGACTTGCGTTAACGGCTCATTCGTTGCACGTTTAGGCAGCAGATTGATTGCGCCACCGATGCCGGAGCCACCTGGTGCTGCGCCATTAAGGAAAGTGTTCGCGCCACGAAATACTTCGACTCGCTCCACGAGTTCGGTAGAGACAAATTGGCGCGGCAGTATTCCATACAAACCGTTGTACGCAACATCATCTGAATAAACCGGAAATCCGCGAATAACATACAGTTCCTGGAAGTTGCCAAAACCACGGGCTACTCGGACAGATGGATCGTTTTGAACCACATCCGCGACGCTGCGCGCTTGCTGGTTCTGGATCAATGCGCTGGTAAAACTGGTGCTGCTGAATGGCGTGTCCATGATGTCTTGCGTACCAAGAATGCCCACACGTCCACCACGCGCAACCTGACCGCCCGCATAAGGCTTCGACAATCCTTCTGCCGAGGCGTCTGCACTTGACGTCACAACGATCTCTGCCAACTCGGTGGTGTTCGCCGGATCGGCAGTTTGTGCAAATGCGTTACCGGCGACGATGGGCAGCACAGCTTGCAAAGCGCATGCGATCAAGGTTTTTTTGAAAATTGGACGAGATGTGCGGCGCGACATGGATTTCCTTTTCTGCCAGCAGGCAGATGCGAGATTCTGTTTGATTGTAAAGGCGAATACAAATACGAATTGTTCTCATTATAGTTTGAGTGCGCTCACTCCCGCAACACAAGACTGTATTGCGCGTTGCAAATTGGGGAACGCCAGTAAGGGGAAGTGCAAGTTACGGCGCTGGGATGCCGGGGCGGTTGCTGCTTGCTATGCTGAGTTGTGGCGCTGCGAAAGGCGGATTTTGGCGGGCGCTTACGTAACTGTTGCGAGATAAAAACAAGAAAATTGCAAGAAATGCCATCATGTTGGCGATGGCATTTTTACTTGCGCGCGATCATTTTCAATACGCGCATCAGGCTGCCGACCACGGGTAATTTTTCATACAGTTCTTCCGCCGCATCCCAAAAATCGCGATGCATCTCGACCAGGCCTGCATCGTTGAAGCGCAGCTGTGTTGCACCGCGTATGCATTGTTCGTCGCGCGCATAGCGCTTCATATGGAACAGGAAGTCCCAGGTAATGAATGCCTGATTGCCTTGCAGGATGTGGGTGGTGATCACGAAGCGAGGGTTGTGCACTTGCACGAACATGTGCGTGAACAGTGGCTCGATGGCAGGCAGGCCGCGTACTTCGTTGAATGGGTCCTTGAAGCTGGCATTTTCCGCATAGATATACGGCAGCTGGGTTTGCGCAGACTCCACCGTCAGGGTTTCAAAAAAACGCACGACATTTTCCAGTGCAGCCTGGTGATCGTGTGCCTGATGCACAGCACTGTTAACGGATTCATTCATAGTCCGGTTCCTTTGTGGATCAACCAGAAATACAGGCGGTAGGGTAGCAGGCGCAGCAGGCGCAAGAAGTTGGTGAAGCGCCGCGGAAAATGGATGTGGAATTGCCCGCGTTCCAGTCCGTGCACCAGCGCCTGCGCCGCCTCGGTAGCCGACATCAATGCCGGCATGGGGAAGTCATTTTTTTGCGTCAATGGCGTATCGACGAATCCGGGCGTAATCAGATGCACGGCAATGCCGCGCGGATGCAGGTCGATGTAAAGCGATTCACACAAATTGATCAGCGCCGCTTTGGTCGGACCATAAATCAGGGCCTTGGGCAAACCGCTAAAGCCAACCACGGATGCGACTATGCCTATCCCGCCATTGCCTTGCGCCAGCAAGGTGGGCAATACCGCGTCCAGGCAATGCAAGACGCCGCGCACGTTCAGATCAATCATCTGATTGGCGACGGCAAGGTCGAAACTGTCGGCGCGCATTTCCTTGTAACTGCCCGCCACCACCAGTATCAGATCGAAGCCCTGCCATTGCTGCAAGATCGCATCGCGTGCAGCCAATACGGCTGCATGATCAGTGACGTCCATCGCCGCCACTAAGGCATTGGGGCTGCCATGCGCGATGTCTTGCAGCATGTCGGCGCGTCGTGCAGAAAGCGCAACGCGCGCGCCCTTTGCCAGCAGCAGTCGCGCGGTGTCAGCACCGATGCCGGTGGACGCACCTATGATCCAGACGCGTTTATTGTGCCAATCTGTAATGCGAGGATTCATTGATTGCTCTTGTATGAAAGCGATTAACTCTATTAACTATTGCGGGCGCTTGGTAAAAGACAGCGTTACTTCGCCGAGGCCCACACCGAACTTGCTCATTGCCGTACGATTCAACATCACGCGGTCATCCATCAGTATCATCCAGTCATCCATTTGCATGTGGTAAATCTTGCCGTCCACCGGCAAGGCAAGCACATACTTCCAGTTCAAGGCATTGCCGGACGCCGTGCCGATCGCTTCGCCGACTACGTCCGATGCCGTGCCCACGTAACTGCCGGGGGCGACTTGCCGAATGGTCCACACACGTTTTTGCTTGGTGCCATCTGAATAGATAAAGTCTTCATCCAGCGTACCGACATCGCCATCCCATGTGCAACGCATGACGACGGTAAAGCGCTTGACCACCTTGCCCGATCTATCCTGAAACATGCCCCACGCGTCCAGCGTACCGTTGAAATACTGCTTGATATCGAGCACCGGTTTTTCGGCCGCGTACTGCGATGGCTGTATCGGGGCACAGGATACGAGCACTGTTGCAGCAACTGTTGCCAGTATCAATTTTAGGTAACGCATAGCTCGCCTCTTCATGTGATTGTCTGCTCAAGTCTGAGCCATTCTTTTTTTCTGCCGTGTTTGCGTGCCGCGGCTAGTTCAACTTTTTTCCAGCGTGAACTGCATGACATCGATGCTGCCGGCGCGGAATCCCGCTTCGCAGTAGGCCAGATAAAATTCCCAGGTCCGCAGAAAGCGCTCGTCAAAACCCTGCTCCCGTACTTGCGACAAACGCTCCTTGAAAGCGCAGCGCCATTCCTCGAGCGTGCGCGCGTAATCGAGTCCGAACTTGAACTCGTCCACCACGCGCAAGCCATGCTGCTCTGCATGCATGCGGAATACCGATGGTGAAGGCAGCATACCGCCGGGGAAAATATACTGCTGGATAAAATCCGTCCCCTTGCGATAGCGCTCGAACAAGGTGTCATCGATCACGATCGTCTGAATGCAGGCGCGGCCCTGCGGTTTGAGATTGCGTGCGATACAGGCGAAATAGCTGGGCCAATACGCTTCGCCTACCGCTTCGAACATTTCGATGGAGGCGATCGCATCGAATTGACCGTCGGCATCGCGATAGTCCTTCAGCAGCAATTCTGCTCTTTCGTTCAAGCCGGCTTTTGCCAGGCGCTGATTGGCGAAATCCAGTTGTTCTGTCGACAAAGTCAATCCGGTGACATGCGCACCAGATGTCGTGGCCAGTTCCGCGAAGCCGCCCCAGCCGCAGCCGATTTCCAAGACGCGTGCATGTGGCGGCAGGTAAAGCTGGGCCAGGATGCGCTGGTACTTTGCATCTTGTGCCTGTTGCAGATTCGCGGCATGCCCATCCGCAAACAGCGCGCTGGAATAAGTCATGGAAGGATCCAGCCACAGTTGATAAAAGGCGTTGCCGATGTCGTAATGTGCATGGATGTTTTTGCGGCTGCCGGTACGCGAGTTGCGATTGAACAGATGCCGCACGCGATACAGCAGGCGGCCCCACCAGGTGCCGTAAATGACCGATTCGATTTGCTGGCGATTGCGGATAAAAATTTCGATCAGGCCGGCAAGATTGTCGGTACGCCAATGGCCATCGATGAAGGTTTCGGCAAAGCCGATATCCCCCGATTTCAATGAGGCGTTGCAGATTTCCCAGTTGTCCAGCGACAGTGTGACTGCTGTATTGCCATTGCCGAAATGCGCAATCTGCCCGTCCGGACATTCCATGCGCAGGGCGCCGTGTTCCATCTTGCTTAGCAGCTGCAGGATGAATCTGACTTGCGATGGCAGGTCGGCCGTCAGCAGGGTTTCGGCCTGCACGCCCGCCGTTGCATCGTATGGAAAAGATTGTTGTTCTAGTGAGTTGGTGGTCATCGGCTCATCTCATGGGAAGGAGGCTGCGGTTTTTTGAAGAAGGGCACGCGCTTGACCCACAGGCGCAGTGCCTGCCAATGGATTTTTGCGACGACGCCAAAGGTCATGAGGGGATAAAGAAAGAATGCCTTGATCACGCTGGCATTGCTCAGCGGCCGCGAGATGCCCGACAGGCTGGTCAACAGCAATGGCCCGGCTGCATCGTCGTAGGCGATGCGCGCGACAGTCCGCTCGGACCAGCCGTCTGTCTCATCGACATATGCGTGTGTGGTGCGCATGAAGCGAAAATGGTATTTCCCGCTTACTTCACAAAACGGCGACACGTGAAATACCTTGTGCGCCGTCAGTTCAGTGCCGTAGTGCATGACCGTACCGGTGTCGAGCAGATAGCGATGATGTTCGCCAAAGGTATTGCGCACTTCGCACAACACCGCACGCAGTTGCCCGTCGCTGCGATGACAGAACCAGAATGACACCGGATTGAACACATAGCCCAATACGCGCGGGAACGCCTGCAGCCAGATCTCGCCATCGGCGTCATGGATGCCTTCCTGCTTCAGCAAGCCATCTATCCAGGCTAACGGCGCTTGTTCGGCATCGCCATGATCCTTATCGTAGAACGACAATAGATTGAAACGGTTGTGCGAAAAAAGACCGGGCAAGCGGCTTGCGTCGACATCAGGCGCAGCCATGGCACGCAGCGGCAGCCGCATGAAGTACACGCCATAGTTGAATGCATGTACCGCAGGGCGCGAGCGACTATGGCGTACGGTGCCAAAGCATAGTTGCGGTCGGTTGACGGTGCTCATGATCGGTCTTGTGTTGTCTTCAGGTTATTACGCTGTGGCGAGTGAGCGTGGCGCATAGCTGGCAAATTCTTCTGCTTGTTCGATGATGGCTTGCGCAACCGCCAGCCCTGACTTCAAGCCGTCTTCATGAAAGCCATAGCCGGTCCACGCGCCGGCAAACCAGGTGTTTTGCTTGCCTTGGATCGATGACAGCTTGCGTTGTGCCGCAATCGCCTTGGCATCGAATACCGGATGCGCATAGTCATAGCTGCCAAGTACGCTGTCCGGATGCGGCGCGTCGATAGGATTGAGCGACACGATGACCGACTGTTTGAACGGCAGCGGTTGCAACTGGTTGATCAGATAGTGCACGCAGACGCGCGGTTCACCACTGTCTTGCGCGCTCTGATAATTCCACGCCGACCAGGTTTTCTTGTGTTTGGGGAGGCAGCTGGTATCGGTGTGCAGCACGGCGGTATTGGGCTGGTAGGTGATCGCAGACAGCACCGATCTTTCTGTAGGCCGGGCATCCTGCAATACATGCAAGGATTGGTCGCTGTGACAGGCGAGCACGATGTGATCGAAGACGTGTTCGCTTACGCTGTCGCCCTGACGTGTCTGCACTTTAATTTGTGTGACATTGCTGATGGTGGTGCGCGTCACCGATTCGATCGCTGTATGCAGATGCTTGTTCGGAATCTTTGCCAGCATCTTGTCCACATAATGTCGGGCACCGCCTCTGACGGTTTGCCATTGCGGCCTGTCATTGATTTGCAGCAGTCCGTGGTTGTGACAAAAGCGCAGGAAGGATTGCAGTGGAAACGACAGCATCTGCTCGGTAGGGCAGGACCAGATACAGCCGGCCATCGGCAGTAAATACCATTCGCGGAATTCCTTGCTGTAGCCGTGCTGGGTCAGATACATGCCGAGCGTCATCTCGTGGTCGGATTCTGCCTGCAGCTCGATACTGGATCTGTTTTCTGCATTGATGGCCAGCTTGGTCGCGTTCTGATTAAAGCGCAGGATGTCGCGCAGCATTTGATGAAAGCGCGGACTGACCAGATTGCGGCGCTGTGCAAATACCGCATCCAGATTGCCGCCAGCCCATTCCAGTGTGCGATTGGCCAGCGGCAGCTTGACCGAGAATGACATATCGGTCGCCGCCGTCTCCACGTTCAGTTCAGCGAATAGCGCGATCAGATGCGGATAGGTTTTCTTGTTGAAGACGAGGAAGCCGGTATCTACGCCATGCGTATGGCCATCCAGCGTCACGTCCACGGTATGCGTATGCCCGCCAAAATAGTCGTTTGCTTCAAATAAAGTCACGTCGTGACCGGCTTCTGCCAGTCGGTAGGCACATGACAAGCCCGAGATGCCGGATCCGGCGACAGCGATTTTCATTCCCATTTTCATCTTGTTATTGCTCCAGTTGCAGCATGAAATGGCCGCCGTGACGATCAAAACGATGGTCAAACGCCAGCCATGTAACGAAAGGAGTAGCGGCAAACAGACGAAATTAACCTGCTCTTTGCCACCGTATAAGACTCATACGCAGCAGGTGCGGGATTGGATTCAATTATTTTTAGATTAACTGAAAATAATTTTCCGGGCAGAAATTTATGAGCGCTTTGTGGTTATTTCCGAAATATTGAATCCATTAACGGGTGGGCGCCGTATATCTCCAGGCAATCCTGCAAAACTGAAAGGAAACACCATGCGTAAATTTGCAACTGCTTTAGCACTCACCGCAACGCTTGCTTCCGTCTCACATGTACATGCAGCCGACGTCATGGTCGGTGGTCAAAGCATGATGGCCAGCAAGGACATCATCGATAACGCCGTCAAGTCGGCCGACCACACAACACTGGTTGCCGCAGTCAAGGCAGCCGGCCTGGTCGAGACCTTGAAGGGCAAAGGTCCGTTCACCGTCTTTGCACCGACCAACGCCGCTTTCAACAAGCTGCCTGCCGGCACCGTGGAAACGCTGGTCAAGCCAGAGAACAAGGACACCCTGACCAAGATACTGACGTATCACGTCGTACCGGGAAAATACGATTTCAATGCATTGTCAAAAGAAATCAAGAAGCACAAGGGCAAGGCTGAACTGGCAACGGCGAATGGCGCCAAGCTCAGCTTCGCGATGAACGGTGCGCACAATATCCAGGTCATGGATCAAAGCGGCAACACAGCCAACATCAGTACCTATGACGTGGTTCAATCGAATGGCGTGATCAATGTGATCGATACCGTCTTGATGCCGAAGTAAGCGACTTTTAATCCGCGTCGTATGCACTGCCCGGTTCTTTGGGCGGTGGCAGACAGGCAGGCGGCCGGGGATGTTGCTATTGGTTGACCATGCTTGCCCTGCCTGTCCACGTTTGTGTCGGCTAAGGATAGCAATGAGCCCCGTTTTACGTGTGCGCTTTGCATTTGATTTTCCTATCCCTATCAAGAGGATTTTTTGATGGTTGCAGCATACGACCAAGAGAACAGACGACGATTTTTTGCGGCCATGCCGTGTGAATCACGTACCATATGGCATGTGCCAATTCGTCAATATCTTGATCGGAACTTATCCATGCTCGAACCTGAACAACTGAAAACATGGCTCGTGAAAGTCGCGCGCAAAGACGCCGAAGCGTTTCGCGCACTCTATGACGCCAGCTCACCCAAGCTCTTTGGTTTTGCCTTGCGTATTTTGCACAAGCGCGAATTGGCCGAAGAAGTGTTGCAAGAGAGTTTTGTCAGCATCTGGAATAACGCTGCGACCTACCAGTCCAGTCTGGCGGCCCCGATGACGTGGATGAGCACCATCGTGCGCAACAAGGCCTTCGATGCCTTGCGCAAAACCGATCAAGCACTGGAAATCGATGACGAGAGTTTTGATCCTGCCGTCATGGCGGCGCTGGAAAGCAGCGACCCGACGCCGATCGAAGCCTTGCAATTATCGGATCAATCGAAAGCACTGGCGCGCTGTTTTGCGCGGCTGGAAGGTTTGCACAGGCAGGCGATTGCGCTGGCATTTTTCCACGATCTGTCGCACGGCGAAGTGGCCGCACAAATGAAGCTGCCGATAGGCACGATTAAAACCTGGGTAAGACGCGGGCTCGCCCGTCTGAAAATCTGTCTCAGTCCGGCGGAGCAAGCATGAACATCCAACATAACGAAGTCCTGCGCGACAAGCTGGCATCCGAATATGTGCTCGGCACCTTGATCGGCGGCGCGCGCCGCCGTCTGGAAACCTGGATGAAGGCCGATGCCGCTTTGCGTCGCGCGGTCGCCGAATGGCAAGACCGCCTGCTGCCTATGGTCGAGTTTGCAACGGCGGTGCAACCGCCGCCTTCAGTCTGGTCATCGATTTCCAAACGACTCGATCTGCAAAGCCCTGCGAAACGCAAGTTGGCCTACTGGCTGAACCTGCGCGAGGACCTCAGTTTCTGGCGTGGTCTGGGCATGGTTTCGACTACGGCTGCGCTGATCTTCCTATCGGTGCTGATGATGCGTCCTGCAACTGATATACCGGTCACATCCTTTGTCGCCATGCTCAACGATGACAATGCACAGCTGATCGCTGTCGCCACCGGCGATGCCACGAAGAACCGCATGACGATCAAGGTCGTGCAACCGCAGGCACTGCCCGCCGACAAGAGTCTTGAACTGTGGGCCATCACCAAGGAGGGCAAAGTGCGCTCGGTGGGCTTGATCGATGAACAGGGTAGTTATACGGTGGCGCTGGGCGATGCAACCTCGCCTGAGGCCGCACCTGTCCTGGCCGTTACGCTGGAACCAAAAGGTGGTTCTGGCGATCCGAACAAAGCGACCGGACCGATACTGTACAAAGGCGCGTGGGTAAAAATCTAGCAATGGATTTCCAGATGGGTAGCTGAACGGGCAATTGTCATGGCCGGCTGCCCGTTCAACCAACCTTGAGGATTCTGCATGCCGATGGCGATTGTGTTGAAGGGCGCGGTGCTGGTGTCCGCCGCCCTGGCAATGGTGGTGGGGCTCGGTGCCTGCTCACCGCTGACCTTGTTGAATGCGGTGACGCCATCCAGTAGTTACGACAAATCAGCTGACATCGCCTACGGTGACGATCCGCGCCAACGGCTGGATGTCTACCGGCCACGCAATGCAGGCGCTGCGGCACCGGTGGTGGTGTTCTTCTATGGCGGTACCTGGCAGAGCGGCAAGCGTGCAGATTATGCCTTTGTCGGGTCGGCGCTGGCAGCACGCGGCATAGTGACGGTGATCGCCGACTATCGCTTGTATCCGCAAGTACGCTATCCGAGTTTTATCGAAGACAGTGCCGCAGCCGTGGCGTGGACCAACCGGCAGATCGCGCGTTTCGGCGGCGATGCACGGCATATTTTTGTGATGGGCCACAGCTCGGGTGCGTACAACGCGGCGATGGTCGCCCTGGACAAGCGCTGGCTGGCACAATCCGGTTTGTCGCCCAGCATCGTGCGCGGCTGGATAGGGCTGGCCGGCCCGTATGATTTTTTGCCTATCCAGAATCCCGACGTCAAACCGGTCTTCCATTTTCCCGACACGCCAGCGGATTCCCAGCCCATCAATTTTGCATTGGCAGGTTCGCCACCAGCTTTGCTGATAGCGGCGAGCGACGACAAGCTGGTGAGCCCGCAACGCAATACCGGCAGCATGGCCGTAAAGTTGAAGGCGGCCGGCGTCCCGGTCACAGAACTCTACTTTCCCAAGCCCTCGCATACGACGCTGATCACGACCCTGGTCTGGCCGTTCCAGCACCTCGCACCGGTGCTGGATGAAGTCGATCGGTTTGTGAAAGCGGATACGAGGAAGGTAGTGGCGGATTCTGCAGATTAACTCTGCAGACTAATTTTGCATATTAATGCTGCAAATTTAAACCGCACGCTCGCTGACAGCATTCCCTTTTATTACAGCTCGTTCAATGTCGATCGCAGGTTTGCGGCCCGCGCCTGCAAAGCATCGATATCCTGTTGCGCCATCTTGTTGAGTTGGGGATACACCATGCCGATGCGGGGATTGGCTGCAAGCTGGTCTGCATTGCGTGCAAAGAAATCCCAGTACAAAGCATTAAAAGGACAGGCCTTTTCGCCTATGCGCAGCTTCTTGTCGTAGTGGCAGCCTTTGCAGTAGTCGCTCATGCGGTCTATATAAGCGGCGCTGGAAACATAGGGTTTGGTGGCCAGCAAGCCGCCATCCGCATACTGGCTCATGCCCACCGTATTCGGCAATTCCACCCATTCGAATGCATCGATATAGATGCCTAGATACCAGCGGTGCAGGGCATGCGGATCAAGCCCGGCGAGCAAGGCGAAATTTCCAATGACCATCAGGCGTTGAATATGATGCGCGTGGGCGTGGGCCAGTGAATCCTCGATTGAAATCGACAGGCAACGCATATTGGTTTTGCCGGTCCAGAACCATTCCGGTAGCGGCGCGACATGGCCGAAGGTATTATTTTTTTCATACCCCGGCATCTGGTTCCAATAGACGCCGCGTATATATTCGCGCCAACCGACGATCTGGCGTATATAGCCTTCCGCCGATGCCAGCGGTACCTGTCCCTGTCGCCAAGCGAGTTCGACTCGCGCTACCACTTCGCGCGGATTGAGCATTTTTGTGTTGAGAGCGAACGAGAGCAGGGAGTGAAAAAGCCGCCATGCCTGTGCGCTCATCGCATCTTGAAAATCGCCGAAATAGGGGAGCGCATGTTCGATGAATGCCTCCAGTTGCTGCAGCGCTTCAGCCCGGTTCAATGGCCATGCCAGTTGTGTTGCCTGGGCTTTGCCAAACGTGGCGATACCTGCTTGCTGGATCGATAGCCATAAGACGGAATGATCATGCAGTACGCGGTTGTCGAACGGCTCGCTGGGATTGCCCTTCCATGATTTGCGATTGTCTGCATCGAAATTCCACTTTCCGCCTACGGGTTTGCCATCGGCTTCCAGCAATATCTGGTGATGCGTCCGCATGTGACGATAGAAATTCTCCATCAGCCATTTCTTGCGGCCAGTGAAGAAGGTCCCGGCATCGTCAGGGTGCGTGTAAAAATGTTCGCTATCCACGACCCTGCATGCCATGCGTTTCTGGCGACTGTATTCGGCAAGCTGTTGTTCAAGCCGCCATTCATCCGGCATTTGATACTCGAACTCGCTGGATTGATAGATCGCTTGCATTGCATCGATATTTTTGGTCAGCGACTGCTGGTTGGTGACGTCATCAATCTTCAGATAATGCACCCGATGACCGGCATCAAGAAGGCTGCGTGCAAAATCCCGCATGCCTGCAAAGATCGCAATCACCTTTTGTGCGTGATGTAAAACGTAGTCAGTCTCCTGACGCATTTCCATCATTACATAGACGACATCCTCGTGACGATGGTCATACCAACTATGCTGCGGGTTCAGTTGGTCGCCCAGGACGAGACGCAGGGTGGAAGCCGGTTGGAGATGATTCATGCGTTGCCTGTCTTTGATCAGAATGTGATTGCGTAATTGAGAATCTGTATAGAAGAATGCACATTTTTCCCGCCGACGTCGCGTTCAAAATCCCTTCTGGTTCAGCACACTATTAACTGTAAGGGATTCCTTACACACCTTTCAGAAAATCTTTGCAATTCACGTCCTCATCCGCTTCTTTCGCTTAAATTTCGAGATCCTAAAATAGAGTTAACTGTTAGGAGAAAGAATGAATATCGCCCTTGTTGATGACTCCACCATGGTACGAGCCAATCTAACCTCGCTGCTTACCAAGCTGCCCGGCGTGCATGTGGTTGGTCATGCGGCCAGTGAAGATGAGGCAGTAGCCTTGATCAATTTGAAACTCCGGGATCTCGTTTTGATGGATATTTCGCTGGAAAAGGGTACAGGCCTGGAGGCTCTGCACAGGATCAGGTTGACGGGTAACACAAGTCGCGTCTGGGTGCTGAGCAACCATACCTCATCACAGCTTAAGCTGGGCATGATGTTTGATTGATGCTTTTGATCAGGGTCGGGATTAGGACGGATGCGCCAGCGCATTTTGCCCGCCGGGGTACAGCAAGTTATTTGGTGGCGGAAGCTCTGCGGTAAATGATGTGATAGACCAGTCCGACCAAGACACTGCCTCCTATGATGTTGCCCATGATCACAGGCAGCATATTGCGGAAGAAGTCAGCCCAGGTAATGGCATCAGCAGTTGCTCCGTCAACCTGCAGCAGCATCGCGAGTGGGAAGAAATACATGTTGGCGACGCTATGTTCGAAGCCTGCAGCAACGAAGGCCGAAATCGGGAAAATGATCGAGACGACCTTGTCGACCACGCTGCGCCCGGCGAACGCCATCCACACTGCCATACAGACCAGCACGTTGCACATCAAGCCCTTGAAGAAGGCGGTCCAGAAGGGCATCGCAGCCTTGGCTGCCGCGATCGACAGATATTCCTGCGCGATTGCGCCATTGTTCATTTCGGCATGGCGCGACAGATAAACCAGCAGCGCCAGTCCGGCTGCACCTATGAAATTGCCGCAGCAGACGATCGCCCAGTTACGCAACACATCCAGCGTGGAAATCTTGCCATCGGCCCAGGCCATCGCCAGTAGATTGTTCCCGGTGAATAATTCGGCGCCAGCGACGACGACCAGGATCAGGCCCAGCGAAAATACCGCGCCGCCGAGTATCTGCCTCGCCGCAAAGCCCAGCGTAGGGTCGGATTTGACAATCACAAAATAGAGCGCGCCCAAGCCTATGAAGGCGCCAGCCAGAATGCTCAGCATCAGCATGGAAAGAAAAGGCAGTCGCGCCTTGGTCACACCGATTTCTTCTACACGCGCTGCGATTTCCTTGGGAGAGAATGCATCGGAACCGAAGATTTCAGACATGGGTGTTCTCTTCCAATAAACATAGAGAGGGTAAACTTTGTGCGTTTCCATGCTATCGGGTGCACTTGTGCATGGCAACAAAAAAAGACCATAAAAACTAGATAATAAACCTCTGCATCGTTGATTTTCTCGCGGAGTTGATCCACCCAACTGATTCACTTTCCACTTTCTGGCGAAGGCTGCGACTCGGTCATACGAAGCTTCAAATCCCAATGCACATAAGTCGATGTGCATCTGTTTCAAAGTTTGTCGTTGCTTGCGAGATTTGGTCGCCTCGGTCTTTAGTCCGGCCGAAAGATTGAACGCGTATTTATCTAGAGAAGTCGATCAGCGTAGGCTGGCTCTATGCTTTCAGCGCGCAGATAGCGCCGGACCGTGTTTCGAGAGATACCCGGTCGTCTGCATCTCTCCCTCAATGAGACCTGGTCACGAAAGTGCCAGCATCGAATTATTCCAAGTAAAGCGACGTCGATCGCTCGAGTTTTGGATGCAAATTAACAACATCCTTCCACGGAGGCTCAGATACGCATCGCTGGGCATTGGTTTTTCGATCATTGTGTAGCATCCACAGGGTAAAAAGACGAAAAAAAACCTTTGAGAACCAGTAACTCACTGATTCTCAAAGGCTTTATTACATTCTGGTGGAGGCGGCGGGAATCGAACCCGCGTCCAGAAGCACTCTACAGACAGTTCTACATACTTAGCGCTGCCATTTGATTTAATCCGGACCACGCGGACGCGCACGCTTGGTACAGACGAGTCACCTATTATTTAACGCCTTGCCAAGTGACCCGGCCCGACGCGATTCCTTGTGTATGACTTCACTGCTGTTTGACCAGCCCGCTCCAAGGAAGAAACGGTGTGAAGCTAACCGGTTATTAAGCGGCTAGTGCGTACGAGTTATCGTTTGCAGTTATTACTTTTCTGGATGTATTTACGAGGTAACCAGTCCTCGGTATGCCCTGCGCTGCTTTGCAACCCCTGTCGAAACCAGGTCGCCCCCAAGCATTGCCATTGTATCGTATTAGATGGGGTGCTTCACGCTTGATTCAAGAGCGGCGTATGCAACCGACATTGTTGATATAGCGAAAGAAATGCTCAATCAATACTTATGCTGCTGCATATCGAGCAAGGCCAGCAGTTGCTGCGGAGACTCAACTAAAGCACTCGCTTTCCATGTCGCAGGGGCAACTTCACCACAATATCCCCATGCTGCGGCGATAGTGGTCATGCCTGCAGCCTGACCTGCCTGAATGTCGCGCAGATCGTCGCCTACGTACCAGCATTGTTCAGCGAGGACATTGATACGTTTAGCCGCTTCATAAAGTGGGGCAGGATGTGGTTTTGGATGAGCGGTCGTATCACCCGAGATAACGCAGGCGGCATGATGCAATCCGATCTTCGGCACGAGTTGATCTGTGAGGTATGCGATCTTGTTGGTGACAATGCCCCAGACAATGCCTTTATCCTGCAAGCCGGATAGCAGTTCTGTAATGCCTTCGAACAGTCGGCTTTTTACTGCAATAGCGGCTTCATAATTTTGCAGAAATTCATCGCGTAGCGCCGTATAACCGTCATCTTGCGGGGTGATGCCGAACGCGACACCGATCAAACCTCGGGCTCCTGCAGATGCAACAGGGCGCAATAACTCATAATCGGTAGGCATCAATCCGCGAGAAATACGTAGTTGATTGACGGCGCCCGCCAAGTCCGGTGCGGTGTCCGCGAGTGTGCCGTCGAGGTCAAACAGGATGGCTTGCGGGGTAGGTAATATCATGCGGATTCTATGAGATGGTCCGCCTGTGCATGCTTTGTCTGGCATGCGCAAGCGTTGGCTTGAATTGAAAATCAGGCTGGCTTGGTGCAGGCGATCAGATAATTGACACTGGTATCCTGATGTAACGAATAGATCTGCGTCAGAGGATTGAAACCCATGCCCTTGAGCATATCGATCGTCAATCCAGCATTGCGCGCAAAACGTGATAACTCTGCAGGCGTGATGAATTTGGCATAATCGTGCGTACCTTTTGGCAGCAGTCGCAATATGTATTCGGCACCGATGACAGCGTGCAAATAGGCTTTGGGATTGCGATTGATGGTGGAGAAAAATATTTTTCCACCTGGTTTCGCCAGTTTTGCACAGGCTGCGACGATGGCTGAAGGGTCGGGCACGTGTTCCAGCATTTCCATGCAGGTCACTATATCGAACTTGCCACTTTCGCGTTCTGCGATGCTTTCTGCAGCGATCAATTCATAACGCACTTGCACGCCGGACTCCAGGCTGTGCAGGTCTGCAACCTTGAGCGCTTTTTCGGACAGATCTATGCCAGTGACATTCGCGCCTTTTTTAGCCATTGATTCGGCAAGGATGCCGCCGCCGCAACCGATATCAATAACGGTTTTTCCCGCTAAAGGTGCACGGCTGTTGATCCATTCGAGTCGCAAGGGATTGATTTCATGCAAAGGGCGGAATTCCGATGTGGGATCCCACCACTGGTGGGCCAGATCGCTAAATTTTTTCAGTTCTAATGGGTCAGCATTCATGGGGTAAATGATAACTGGAAAGTGTGCAGAGCGGGATTTCGTCAACTGGAAATTCACTGCACAAATTGTGTGCGAAAAAAAACCCGCCGAAGCGGGTTTTTTAATTCGTATGAAACGAATTATTTACGTGTACCGACAACTTCGATTTCTACGCGACGGTTTTGTGCGCGGCCAGCTGCTGTTTTGTTGGTAGCAACTGGTTGTTTTTCGCCTTTGCCTTCAGTGTAGACGCGTTTTGCATCAACACCTTTGTTCACGAGGTAGCCTTTAACAGCTTCAGCGCGGCGGATCGACAGTTTTTGGTTGTAAGCATCGGAACCAACGGAGTCAGTATGACCGACTGCGATGATAACTTCCAGGTTCAAGCCGTTGAGCTTGGATGCCAGGTCGTCAAGCTTAGCTTTGCCTTCTGGTTTCAGAGTTGCTTTGTCAAAGTCAAAGAATGCATCAGCTGCAAACGTGACTTTTTCTGCTGTTGGAACTGGAGCTGCTGCGGCTGGAGCTGGAGCTGCTGGAGCTGCTGCAGCGACCAACGCACCATCGCAACCAGCAACTGAATCAGCTGGAGTCCAGTAGCCAGTGTGCCAGCACAGGCCAGTACCGCTACGAACGATAGTGCCGTTCGAAGCTTGAGCGTAAGCGCTGTGTGGAGTGCTTGCTTTGATGTCTGTTTGGGCTTGTGCAGAGAACGCAACGACCGCGGACGCAGCGAAGACGAGTTTTGCTAATTTATTCATATTTCTTTCTCCTCTCGAGTGAGATATCCGCAGATAAACTGCGCAAATTACGTAAATGACATCGGAAATGGATGATAACACGCGCTTCAAAAACCGCATGAAACAAATTGTTCGCATGCAATAATTTAACTTGCCACTATTCTGCCATACGCACTTGATTCACCCCCCCTTGTTAAATACAAGGATTATCGTTTTTCTATAATTGTTGTAAATATACAACGGAAGAATGCTCAATGTTTCCTGCAGCAAAACATTGACCTTTGGATATTAAAAACGTTCATGTATTTAAGAAATATTTAATAATCAATTGCGTTTTTATTATTTTTTCGAATCGATTGCCTCTATCGAGACGCGCCGATTTGGTGCCAGGCAGCGAATCATTTTCGAATGAGACAATCTGGCGCTGCACGATTTAAGTGCTTGAGAAGAGGCTGCGCCCACCACGTTCATCTTGATGCCGACTCCTTTTTCTTTCAGATAGTCGGCGACAGACTGAGCCCGTTTCTCTGATAGAAGTTGATTTGATTGATCCGAGCCCAGATTGTCCGTGTGACCAGTAATGATGATATTTGCAATGGTTTTGCATTCGGCCAGACGCTGTAAGACATCCTGGTCGATCTGGCGTTTGGCCGCATTACTCAAACTTGCCTTGTTAAATGCAAAGGTGCGGTCACTACCTAATACAAAAGTGAAGTTGCAGGTTTTGATAGCTACTGGTGATGCATCTTTGGTCATGCTGTTTGCCAAATCGGGGGCGATTGGATTTGGAATCGGTGATGTTAGTGCGCCGTCGCAACCAGCGATCGCATCGTTTTCTGTCCATGATCCTGATCGCCAGCAAAGTCCAAATGCGCTGCGCGTAATCACGCCGCTGCTGTTCTGATTGTAAGAATGACTTGAAGGCGCTGAAATGTCTGCAGTATTTTGTGCTGTGACATAAGGCGGTGCGGCGCCGACCAATAAGACTAAAGCCAGTTTTTTGATCATATTTTCTCTTGAAAGGCAGATGTTCTGGGGATGATGCGCATTTTTAGCAGCCCTCATTTAAACATATTTAAATGAAATTTCGCCTTAGCGCTGACCATTGCTTACAAAGTTCCTGGGTAGCCAAAAGCGGCAAGAAGAGTCGCTTGACGTGTTAAAATCTACGATTTGCCGGATCACCAACTTGTTTGCTTCATCAAGTAGTTGATTCCTCATTATCCAACCCTAGCCAAAGACCAGACGAACCGCCAATGGATCAATTCGCTAAAGAAACAATCCCGATTTCGCTTGAAGAAGAGATGCGCAAGAGTTACCTCGATTACGCGATGAGCGTCATTGTAGGCCGCGCATTGCCTGATGTGCGCGACGGCTTGAAGCCGGTGCATCGTCGGGTTCTGTTTGCGATGCATGAAATGAACAACGTCTGGAATCGCCCTTACGTCAAATGTGCGCGCGTGGTCGGTGAGACCATGGGTAAGTACCACCCGCACGGCGATGCCTCGATCTACGACACGCTGGTACGGATGGCGCAGCCATTTTCTTTGCGGTACATGTTGGTCGATGGTCAGGGTAATTTTGGCTCGATCGATGGCGATAACGCGGCGGCGATGCGTTACACCGAATGTCGTCTGGACAAGATCGCCGGCGAGCTGCTGGCCGATCTGGACAAAGAAACCGTCGACTTCGTGCCTAACTATGACGGCAAGGAAAAAGAACCGTCGGTGCTGCCTACCCGTATCCCGAATCTGCTGATTAACGGTTCATCTGGTATCGCGGTCGGTATGGCGACCAATATCCCGCCGCACAATATTACGGAAGTGATCGACGGTGCATTGCACGTGCTGCGCAATGCCGAATGTACTGTGGATGAATTGATTGAAATCATTCCGGCGCCTGACTTCCCGACGGGCGGCATCATTTATGGCGTTTCCGGAGTGCGCGATGGTTACCGCACCGGTCGTGGTCGCGTGGTGATGCGGGCAAAAACCCATTTCGAAGAGTACGGCAAGGAAAGCCGTTCTTCGATCATCGTCGACGAACTGCCGTATCAAGTTAACAAGAAATCGCTGCTGGAACGCATTGCAGAGCTGGTGCGTGACAAAAAGCTCGACGGTATTTCCGATATTCGCGACGAGTCCGATAAATCGGGCATGCGCGTCGTGATTGAGTTGAAGCGTAATGAAGTGCCTGAAGTTGTGCTGAACAATCTGTACAAACAGACTCAGTTGCAAGATACCTTCGGTATGAACATGGTAGCGCTGGTCGATGGTCAGCCGAAGTTGCTGAACCTGAAGCAGATGCTGGAATGCTTCCTGTCGCATCGTCGTGAAGTAGTGACGCGCCGCACTGTATTTGAACTGCGTAAAGCGCGCGAGCGCGGCCATGTACTGGAAGGCCTGGCAGTGGCACTGGCCAACATTGATGACTTTATTGCCATCATTAAAGCTGCGCCTACTCCACCAGTTGCTAAAGCTGATCTGATGTCGCGTGCATGGGATTCGTCCGTCGTGCGTGAGATGCTTGCGCGCACCGGTGAGGGTATCGGCGGTGTTGATGCCTTCCGTCCGGAAAATTTACCCAAGCACTATGGGATTCAACCAGACGGCTTGTATAAATTGTCTGACGATCAAGCGCAGGAAATTTTGCAGATGCGTCTGCAGCGCCTGACTGGTCTGGAACAAGACAAGATCGTCAACGAATACAAAGAAGTGATGGATCAGATCGCCGATCTGCTCGACATTCTGGCCAAGCCTGCGCGCGTCACCGTCATCATTACCGATGAGCTGAATGCTGCGAAAAATGAATATGGCATTGGCAACAAGGATGAGCGTCGTTCGGCAATCGAATTGAATGCGACCGATCTGGGTACCGAAGACTTGATCACGCCGCAGGATATGGTCGTGACCTTGTCGCATACCGGTTACATGAAGGCGCAGCCGATTTCCGAATATCGTGCGCAAAAACGTGGCGGTCGCGGCAAGCAGGCCATGGCGACCAAGGATGACGACTGGATCGACCAACTGTTCATCGCCAATACGCATGATTACATCCTTTGCTTCAGCAACCGCGGTCGTATGTACTGGCTGAAGGTATGGGAAGTGCCGCAAGGTTCGCGCAGCTCGCGCGGCAAACCTATCGTCAACATGTTCCCGCTGCAGGATGGTGAAAAAATCACCGTGATCCTGCCGGTCTCTGGCGAGAATCGTACCTTCCCCGAAGATCGTTATATTTTCATGTCGACCAGCCTCGGTACCGTGAAAAAGACTTCACTCAGCGATTTCAGTAACCCTCGCAAGGCAGGCATTATTGCGGTCGATCTGGATGACGGTGATTTCCTGATCGGTGCGGCGCTGACCGATGGCAAGCATGATGTGATGCTGTTCTCCGATTCGGGCAAGGCAGTCCGCTTTGACGAAAACGATGTGCGTCCCATGGGGCGTACCGCGCGCGGTGTGCGCGGCATGAATCTGGAAGAAGGACAACAGGTCATTGCCCTGCTGGTCGCTGAGAATGAACAGCAATCAGTGTTGACCGCGACTGAAAACGGTTTCGGCAAACGTACTCCGATTACCGAATACACACGCCATGGCCGCGGCACCAAAGGCATGATCGCGATCCAGACCAGTGAACGTAACGGCAAGGTCGTTGCCGCCACGCTGGTTGAGCCGGCAGACGAGATCATGCTGATCACTACCGGTGGTGTGTTGATTCGCACCCGTGTGGCAGAAATTCGGGAAATGGGTCGTGCGACCCAGGGTGTCACTCTGATCGCTGTCGAAGATGGCACCAAGCTGAGCGGCCTGCAACGCATACTTGAATCAGATATTGAAGAAGATCAATCCGGTACGGAGGAAGAATAAGAATGAAGCGTGTGTATAACTTTTCGCCGGGTCCGGCAGCCATTGCACCAGAAGTAATCCAGCAGGCTGCGGATGAAATGACAAACTGGAGAGGGTGCGGTTTGTCAGTTATGGAGATGAGTCATCGCGGGCGTGAATTCACGGAAATTCTGAAAACAACCAAGGACGATCTGCGGTCCTTGATGTCCATTCCGGACAACTACAAGATTTTGTTGATGCAAGGTGGTGCGATTGCCGAGAATGCAATCGTACCGATGAATTTGATCGGCCATAAATCGCAACCGGCCACGATCGACTTCGTCAATACCGGTCACTGGTCGGTCAAGAGCATTGAAGAAGCGCACAAGTATGCAAAGGTGAATATTGCCGCTTCGTCGGAAGACTCGGGTTTTCATCATGTGCCTGAACGTGATACGTGGAAGCTGACGCCGGATGCGGCTTACGTCCATATCTGCACGAATGAAACCATCGGCGGTGTCGAGTTCGATTTCACTCCGGATGTAGGCAATGTACCTTTGGTGGCAGATATGTCATCAAATATCCTGTCGCGCGAAATGGATGTGTCCAAATACGCGGTCATTTATGCCGGCGCGCAAAAGAATATCGGTCCTGCAGGCCTGACGATCGTCATCGTGCGTGACGATATGCTGGGCCATGCATTACCGATTTGCCCATCCGCATTTGACTGGAAGCTGGTTGATGAACATGACTCCATGTTTAACACGCCGCCGACCTATCCTATCTATATCGCCGGCCTGACCTTTCAGTGGATGAAACGCCAGGGCGGTGTTGCGGCAATGGAAAAGGTCAATATCGCGAAAGCAAAATTGATGTATGACTATCTGAATTCGACAGACTTCTACATCAATAAAGTGCCGGCAGCGAATCGCTCACGCATGAACGTGCCTTTCTTCTTGAAAGACGAATCGCTGAACAGCAAATTCATCGCTGAAGCTGAACAGAATGATCTGGTGCAACTCAAAGGCCATAGCTCGGTCGGGGGGATGCGTGCATCGATCTACAATGCCATGCCGATCGAGGGCGTGCAGGCGCTGGTGGCCTTCATGAAGGACTTTGAGAAAAAATACGGTTGATCCTCTTCTGAATCAGAAAATCTAACGTGTTTGCCTAATATGACGATGGACAACAAGCTCAAACCGCTGCGTGAACAGATCGATGCGATCGACGTGCAAATTCTCGATTTGCTGAATCAACGCGCGCGCGTCGCGCAGCAAGTCGGTCACGTCAAGGCAGAAACCAATGCACCGGTTTTTCGTCCGGAGCGTGAAGCGCAGGTTTTGCGCAGTGTGGCAGAACGCAATCCCGGCCCACTTCTGGATACGGATATTCAAACTGTTTTTCGCGAAGTGATGTCGGCTTGTCGTGCGCTGGAAAAGCGCGTGACAGTCGCCTATCTCGGTCCTGCCGGGACCTTCAGCGAGCAGGCTGTGTATCAGCAATTTGGCCGCGCCGTCGAAGGCATGCCATGTGCTTCCATCGACGAAGTGTTCCGTGCAACGGAAGCGGGAACTGCAGATTTCGGCGTCGTTCCGATTGAGAATTCCTCTGAAGGCGTCATTAATCGCACGCTAGATTTGCTGTTGCAAACGACCTTGACGCTGAGCGGTGAAGTATCGATACAGGTCAATCACAGCTTGATGACCCGTTCCGGCAACATGAACGGCATCACGAGCATATGCGCACACTCGCAGGCATTGGCGCAGTGCCAGTTGTGGCTCAACCAGAATTATCCCAACATCGAGCGGCGCGCCGTTGCTTCCAATGGTGAAGCGGCACGACTGGCAGGTGAAGATCCTACGGTTGCTGCCATCGCCAGCGAGATCGCCGGGAAAAATTACAACCTGCAAGTAGTCAAGGCACACATACAGGACGATCCGCACAATCGCACGCGTTTCGCGGTGATAGGGCGCCTGCACACTGCACCGAGCGGCAAGGATCAGACTTCACTGGTGTTGTCGGTGCCGAACAAGGCGGGCGCAGTCTACAATTTATTGGCGCCTTTGGCGAAACATGGCGTGTCGATGACGCGTTTTGAGTCGCGACCTGCACGCATGGGTACATGGGAATATTATTTCTATGTCGATGTGGAAGGTCATTTAAAAGACAGCAAAGTGGCAGATGCGTTGAAGGAGTTAAAAGATAACTCTGCATTCTTCAAAATACTCGGTTCGTATCCATTCAGCTTGTAATTTGATTTCTGCTGTTGCTTCAGTGAGCGCTTGCCGGCAAACGCCGCGACGCCATCCTGACAATAGTCACTCTTGATCTGGAATTCTTTATGTCAATTCAGTTCGGCCCTGATTACGTTCGTGCCATTGCGCCTTATCAAGGCGGCAGACCAATTGCTGAAGTCGCGCGCGAATTCGGCCTCGACGAAGCAAAAATCGTCAAACTTGCATCCAATGAAAATCCGCTTGGCATGCCGGAATCGGCCAAGATAGCAATGGCGCTTGCGATTGCCGATGCAGGCCGTTATCCGGATGGAAACGGTTTCGAGTTAAAAGCTGTCATCACTGCCAAATATGGCGTACCTGCCGAGTGGATCACGCTGGGCAACGGCAGCAACGATATTCTGGAGTTGTCGGCGCATGCATTTGTGCAGCCGGGACAATCGGTGATCTATGCGCAGTATTCGTTCGCGGTTTATCCGTTGGCGACGCAGGCAGTCGGTGGTCGTTCGCTGGTTATCGCGGCCAAAGATTTTGGTCATGACCTCGATGCGATGGTTGATGCAATTGAAGCCGATACGCGTTTGATCTTTGTTGCGAATCCGAATAACCCAACCGGGACATTTATTCCGGGGCATCAGATCGAAACATTCCTGAAACGCGTGCCACCGAACGTGGTCGTTGTACTGGATGAGGCGTATACGGAATTTCTTGCGCCTGAATTGCAATATGATTCCATCGCATGGGTCGCTCAGTATCCGAATCTACTGGTGTCACGTTCTATGTCCAAGGTGTACGGTCTGGCGGGTTTGCGCATCGGGTATGGCATTGCGCAGCCCGGGATTACCGATTTGCTCAATCGCATACGTCAGCCATTCAATGTCAATTCTCTGGCGCAAGCTGCTGCGATTGCAGCGTTGAATGACAGAGACTTTGTCGAAAAAAGCGCACAACTGAATTCCGCAGGCTATCGTCAGCTGACACAAGCTTTTGATGAAATGGGGCTCACGTATGTGCCGTCCAGCGGAAATTTCGTATTAGTCAAAGTCGGTGATGACGATAGTGCCGGTGCGCGTATCAATCTGGCCTTGTTGAAGCAAGGGGTAATCGTTCGTCCGGTCGGCAACTACGGTTTGCCGCAATGGCTGCGCATATCCATCGGGCTGCCGGAAGAAAATGCGATCTGTATCGCCGCCTTGAAAAATGCCTTGGCCTGAGTTTGCCGTCTGCAGGCCGCCATTGAATTGTTAACAGAACCGATCAACCACTTTCGACACTTTCCATATACTCGCGTGCTTAAAAAAATCGTCATCTTCGGTGTGGGTTTGATCGGTGGATCTTTTGCCCTCGCATTGCGCAAAACGGGTGCGGTTGAGCAGATTGTCGGAGTGGGCCGAACCGCAGCATCGCTGTTGCGCGCCAAGGAACTTGGCATCATTGACGTCATCAGCACGTCACTTGAAGAATCGCTGAAGAATGCCGATCTGGTGTTGCTGGCTGTGCCGGTAGCGCAAACGGAAGCCACGCTCGCTGCGATCAAGCCTTTTCTGGAAAAAAACACGATCGTTACCGATGCAGGCAGTATCAAAGGTGAAGTGGTGCTTGCTGCGCGTCGCGCGCTAGGTGACAAAGTGGGACAGTTTGTGCCCGGCCATCCGATCGCAGGATTGGAGTCTACCGGGCCCGATGCGGCGATCGCTGATTTATATATCGGGAAGAAGGTTGTGCTGACGCCTTTGTCTGAAAACTCGGCAGAGCAGGTCGCGATAGTGCAGCAAGCATGGCAGCAATGCGGTGCCGTCATCCATCAACTGACGCCAGAAAATCATGATGCGGTTTTTGCCGCAGTCAGCCACTTGCCGCATTTGCTGGCCTATGCCTTGGTCGATGATATTGCGAACAAGGAACATGCCGATTTGCTGTTCCAGTATGCCGCCAGCGGCTTTCGTGATTTCACGCGGATCGCCGGCTCGTCGCCCGAAATGTGGCGCGATATCAGCCTCACCAATCAGGATGCAATCCTGACGGAGCTGGACGCATACATCGCGCAACTGACACGCTTGCGCAGCCAGTTGGCAGATGCTGACGGTGACGCAATCCACGCAATGTTTTCCAATGCACAGCGTGCGCGCCAGAACTGGCAGCGCAGTATCGAAACGGCTGAAGTACAACCTAAATAAGACGGCAATGAATGAAACGTTACCCGCATTATCTTGATTTGCAACCCGCGATGCACGCCAAAGGCGTGGTTCGGTTGCCTGGTTCAAAAAGCATTTCCAATCGTACTTTGTTGCTGGCGGCGCTGTGCGACGGTACGACGCACATCAGGGATTTGCTGGCGTCCGACGACACGCATGTGATGTTGATGGCACTGCAAAAACTCGGCGTCAAATGGGAGCAGATCGGCGAGTCGCAAGATTATGTTGTGCATGGCGTGAACGGGTCGTTCCCCGTGCATCAGGCTGATCTGTTCATGGGCAATGCCGGCACGGCGATTCGTCCATTGACGGCAGCGCTGGCCGTCACCGGAGGCGATTACACCTTGCATGGCGTGTCGCGCATGCATGAGCGTCCGATTGCCGATCTGGTCGAAGCCTTGAATGCGGTTGGTACGCATATCGAATACACGGGTGTGGCTGGTTATCCGCCTTTGCATATTCAGCGCGGTCGGCTGCATGCGCAACGCATGCAGGTGCGGGGTAATGTATCCAGTCAGTTTTTGACGGCCTTGCTGATGGCTGCGCCTTTGATGGCGCGCGAAGAAGATGTGCGCATCGATGTGATCGGCGAGTTGATTTCCAAGCCGTATATCGAAATTACGCTGAATCTGATTCGACGCTTTGGCGTGACTGTGCAACGGGATGGTTGGCAGTCGTTCACGATTCCGGGCGGGCAGCGCTATGTCAGTCCCGGCATGATTCATGTCGAAGGCGATGCGTCATCGGCTTCCTATTTCCTTGCCGCGGGTGCGATTGCCGGCGGCCCTGTGCGGGTAGAAGGGGTCGGCAAGGACAGTATTCAGGGCGACGTACGTTTCGTCGAGGCGCTCGAACAAATGGGCGCGACTATCCGCATGGGCGAGAACTGGATAGAAGCCGAATCGAATGGCGTGTTGCGTGCGATCGATGCCGACTTCAACCACATTCCTGATGCGGCGATGACCATTGCCGTTGCTGCCCTGTACGCCGATGGCCCAAGCACTTTACGCAATATCGCCAGTTGGCGCGTGAAGGAGACCGATCGCATCAGTGCGATGGCGATTGAACTCCGCAAGCTGGGTGCGATTGTGGAAGAGGGGGCAGATTATTTGCGGGTGACGCCACCGGCAGAGATACAGGCGGCAGCAATTGATACCTACGATGATCATCGCATGGCAATGTGCTTTTCGCTGGCGACGCTGGATGGCGCGGCGCGGCGCGGCAATAAAGTGCGCATCAACGATCCACAATGCGTGGCGAAGACTTTCCCGGATTATTTTGAGGCTTTTGCCAAAGTTACCGAAGACACCTTGTTTTAAAGATTGCACATGTTGCGCTGGATGGATTGCACGCGCATGCGACAAAGTGACCATGCATCGTGGCCGCACTTACCTGATTTATTAAAATGACCTCATCTCTACCCATTCCTGTCATCACGATAGACGGCCCGACGGCATCCGGCAAAGGCACGGTTGCCCAATTGGTTGCGACCAAGCTGGGTTTTCATTACCTCGATTCTGGCGCCTTGTATCGACTGACCGCCTTGTCCGCCTTGTACCAAGGTATCGCATTGGACGATGAACCAGCCTTGGCCAAATCGGTAGAAACCCTGAAATGCGGTTTCAAAAACGGCGATATTTTCCTCGATCGTGAAAACGTGAGCATGGCGATACGCGCAGAAGAAGTTGGCAATGCGGCATCAAAAATCGCTACTTTGCCTGCGGTTCGCAAGGCGCTGGTCGATCTGCAACTACGTTTTCGTGAAACGCCAGGCTTGATCGCCGATGGACGCGACATGGGCACCGTGATTTTCCCCGATGCCGAGCTGAAAGTCTTCCTGACAGCAAGTGTGGAAGCGCGTGCGGAAAGGCGATATAAGCAATTGATTGACAAGGGATTTTCTGCTAATATGCAAGACCTTCTAAAAGATTTGAATGAGCGCGATGCGCGCGATGTAAATCGCACAATTGCGCCCTTGAAACCTGCGGAAGGTGCGTACTTGCTGGATACCTCGGATTTGACCGTGAATCAGGCGGTAGAAAAGGTACTAGGCTGGTATGCAGATTTAAAAAAATAAATGTTGTCGTGAAGTACCCCGGTGTCTGTCCTGATGCAAAGTCAGGCAGGCGTTGAAAAACCTAACCCATTATTCGTTTCGTTTTCGCTGTGTCCTTCAGTTTGCAGTGAGACGAAAAAATACGAATTCTGGTCAACCTGCTTAAATATCTCTTATGACTACTGTTGTCACCTCAACTCAAGATACACCTGTTGGCATGGAAAGTTTTGCCGCTCTTTTTGAAGAATCGTTGTCACGCCAGGACATGCGTTCCGGTGAAGTGATTTCGGCTGAAGTCGTTCGCCTTGACCATAACTTCGTTATCGTTAACGCTGGCCTGAAGTCGGAAGCATTTATTCCAATCGAAGAATTCAAAAACGACAATGGCGAACTCGAAGTCAACGTTGGCGATTTTATTTCCGTCGCAATCGAATCCCTCGAAAACGGTTTTGGCGATACGATCCTGTCGCGCGACAAGGCTAAACGTCTGGCGTCGTGGCTCTCGCTTGAAAAAGCGATGGAGTCTGGCGAAATCGTTATCGGTACCGTTAACGGTAAAGTCAAAGGCGGTCTGACCGTGTTGACCAATGGCATTCGCGCATTCTTGCCGGGTTCGCTGGTCGATACACGTCCTGTCAAGGACACGACCCCATTCGAAGGCAAAACCCTCGAATTCAAAGTTATCAAGCTTGACCGCAAACGTAACAACGTTGTGCTGTCGCGCCGCGCTGTCATCGAAGCATCGATGGGCGAAGAGCGTCAAAAATTGATGGAAACACTCAAAGAAGGCACGGTTGTTACCGGCATCGTCAAAAATATCACCGACTACGGCGCGTTCGTGGATCTGGGCGGTATTGACGGCCTGTTGCACATTACCGATCTGGCATGGCGTCGTGTGCGTCACCCATCGGAAGTGCTGACTGTCGGCCAGGAAATCACGGCTAAAGTTCTCAAGTACGATCAAGAGAAAAACCGTGTTTCGCTGGGCGTCAAACAATTGGGCGATGATCCATGGACAGGTCTGTCGCGTCGTTACCCACAAGGCACACGCCTGTTCGGTAAAGTCACTAACCTGACAGACTACGGCTCGTTCGTTGAAGCTGAACAAGGCATCGAAGGCCTGGTTCACGTGTCCGAAATTGACTGGACCAACAAAAACGTGGCACCAAACAAAGTTGTCCAATTGGGCGACGAAGTTGAAGTCATGGTTCTGGAAATCGACGAAGAACGTCGTCGTATCAGCCTCGGCATGAAACAGTGCAAAGCCAATCCATGGGACGACTTCGCAGTCACCCACAAGAAAGGTGACAAAGTCCGCGGCGCGATCAAATCGATCACCGACTTCGGCGTGTTTATCGGCTTGGCTGGCAACATCGACGGTCTGGTTCACTTGTCCGATCTGTCGTGGACAGAAACAGGCGAAGAAGCGGTTCGTCGCTTCAAAAAAGGTGATGAGCTGGAAGCCATCGTGTTGGCTATCGACGTGGAACGTGAACGCGTTTCCCTCGGCGTTAAACAACTCGAAGGTGACCCATTCAACAACTTCGCTGCCATGAACGACAAAGGCGCATTGGTGACTGGTACCGTTAAATCGGTTGAGCCTAAAGGCGCAGTGATTCAATTGTCCGAAGAAGTTGAAGGCTATCTGCGTGCATCCGAAATCTCCCGCGATCGCGTGGAAGATGCTGGTACGCACCTGAAAGTCGGCGACACCGTCGAAGCAATGGTCATCAACGTTGATCGCAAAGCACGCGGTATTCAACTGTCGATCAAAGCGAAAGACAATGTTGAAACGCAAGAAGCAATGCAAAAAATGTCGTCGGATTCGAACGCTGCATCCGGTACGACCAGCCTCGGCGCATTGCTCAAAGCCAAGCTCGACAACAGCAAGAACTAAGTTCAGCGTAAATGACAAAGTCGGAGCTGATTGCCCGTCTGGCTGAGCGTTATCCGCAACTGGTAGCCAAGGATGCGGATTACGCGGTCAAAACCATACTCGATGCGATGTCCGACGCCTTGGCGACCGGACAGCGGATCGAGATCCGTGGTTTTGGCAGCTTTGCACTCAATAGCCGTCCACCGCGTATCGGTCGCAATCCGAAGTCGGGCGACAAGGTGATGGTCCCGGAAAAACGGGTACCGCACTTCAAGCCTGGTAAACAGTTGCGTGAGCGGGTAGACGCTATGGTTGGGCAACCGATCATTGAAGACTGAGTTGTTTGCATTGAAATATGAACGGCATCTTCGGATGCCGTTTTTTCGTTGTACCCCCTTGAGGGGTATCACGTACAATTTCGCTAATTAATAAGCTATACCGAAAAGCCATACCAATTTACATGGCGCAATCGCCATCCGTTTCGCCTAAATAAAGGAATCAGCATCATGAAGATACTGTTCAGAATCCTTGCCGTTCTCTTTTTTATCGTGTTTTTCGGCTTTGCCTTGAAAAATACAGATGAAGTGACATTGCGGTTTTTTCTGGGTTACGTCATACAAGGACCGCTGGTTTTACTATTGCTGGGCTTTTTCGTTGGTGGCGCCGTGCTTGGCGTGCTGGCCATGTTGCCTATGGTATTTCGCTCGCGTAGGGATGTAGCAAAAAACAAGAAGGCGCTCGCGACGATACAAAATGAGGCACAGGCGCAATTGCTGGCAAAATCGCAACCGCCGCAACCGGACGCGATTTCTCAGTTATAAATTGCATCTGTGCATTCACTATTTGAATAGCAACTGGATAAAAATATCAAAGCTGCAAATTCATTCATTTGATCAACTAATAATACATACGACATCGCATGGAATTTGAAACTTGGTGGTTGCTCGCAGTTCCTGCTTTTTTTACTCTGGGCTGGATCGCCGCACGTGTCGATATCAAACAACTGGTTTCCGAGTCACGCAGTTTGCCGCGCGGCTATTTCAAGGGTTTGAATTTTTTGCTCAATGAGCAACCGGACAAGGCGATCGATGCATTCATAGAAATCGTCAAACTGGATCCGGAAACTGTCGAGCTGCATTTTGCTTTAGGTAATCTGTTTCGGCGTCGCGGGGAGACTGAACGCGCAATTCGCGTGCATCAGAATTTGCTGGCACGCCCCGATTTGCCGCAAGAGCACAAGGTGCACGCGCAATATGAACTGGGCCAGGATTACCTGAACGCCGGTTTGCTGGATCGTGCAGAAGAAACCTTTAACCTTTTGGTCGACACCCAATACAGCGCACAGGCGCGTCGCGCCTTGCTGGAAATATATCAGCGTGAGAAGGAATGGGAGCGTGCGATCGAAGCGGCGCAAGCGCTGCAGGAATCGGGTGCAGGCGGGCGTCAAAAGGAAGTCGCGCAATTTTATTGCGAATTGGCGCAAGACGAGTTGGTGCACACGCATCCTGATGCCGCCATCGCTTTGCTGGAAAAAGCCTTGGCTGCCGATCGCAAAAGTGTTCGCGCCACGATCTTGATGGGCGATGCTTTCTTGGACAAAGACGATACCGAATCTGCGTTGCTTGCATGGCGCCGTGTCGAGCATCAGAGCGTGCCGCATGTGGCATTGGTAGCGCAGCGTTTGATGGATGGTTATCGCGCTGTGGGCCGCCCGCAAGAGGGTGTAAATCTGTTGAGATTTTATTTGACTGAAGCTTCCTCCATCGATTTGCTTGAGGTTGTATTTCAAGCTGTGCTGGAATTGGAAGGCGTGGATGAAGCGACGCAGATGGTTAGTGACGAATTACGCCGCACGCCGACACTGTTAGGCTTGGATAAATTGCTGGAAGCGCGCCTATTGGATGCCCCGCCAGAAATGCGTTCCGAACTATCGATGGTCAAGAATCTGGTGCACGGCTATACGCAAAAACTCGCGCGCTATCAGTGTAGTAATTGCGGCTTCAAGGCGCGTCAGTATTACTGGCAATGCCCTGGCTGCAGCAAATGGGAAAGCTATCCACCACGCCGCACTGAAGAATTAAATGTCATGAATTGAGTGTGCAAGGTTCGTAAAGCTGCAAGCACTTGATCATCTTCCATCATGATTTTCATCGTTTTAATGATGAAACTCACCTGTTTATGGGAATGTCATCCCACATCATTGCTGTTAAAGTTCATGCCGGTTAATTGCATTATTTGCAATTAACCGGGGCTGAGACGCCCGTAATTCCTGAGCTTTTTCATCAATACACTGGAGACATTCTATGTTGAATAAATTATTGTTGGCCTTGGGTGCACTGATCGCTTCCATCGGCTTTGCGTTTGCAAGCGTTGAAGTGAATCAAGCCGATCAGGCGGCGCTTGATGGTGTCAAGGGTATTGGGCCGACAACCTCAAAAGCGATACTCGACGCGCGCAAAAAGGGTGGAAATTTCAAAGACTGGAATGACCTGCAGACCCGTGTAAAAGGCGTGGGTGAAAAGAGTTCGGATAAGTTTTCACAAGCGGGCTTGACAGTAAATGGTGCGGCCAAACCAAGCGTAATGAAACCTGCAGTAACAAAAACAGATAAAGCAACTGAAGTTAAAAAAGCTGTGAAGCCCTGATAGCTAGGTACTGATATTGGATCAGAGGCAGGCGCATGATGAGCGAAGCCCTGACGCAAATCGTCGTCGGGGCTTTTTACTGCATGCAAGGTTTTTAATCAGGTTTGCACAGGCTCCAGCGCTGTCGATTAGAATGACGTTCTTCAGTACACAATTTCAATCCCCTATGCCATATTTGACTATCGAAGACACCATCGGAAATACCCCCCTGGTGCAAATCAAACGCCTGGATGGTGAAGACACTGCGCGGCGCAACAACATCATTCTCGGCAAGCTGGAGGGTAATAATCCAGCTGGCTCCGTCAAAGATAGGCCCGCATTGTCGATGATCAAGCACGCAGAAGCACGCGGCACGATTAAACCGGGCGACACGCTGATTGAAGCAACTAGCGGTAACACCGGCATTGCGCTGGCGATGGTGGCCGCGATGCGTGGCTACAAGATGATTTTGTTGATGCCTGAGAATTTAAGTGAAGAGCGTCGTCAGGCGATGGCTGCATACGGCGCGAAGATAGTGTTGACGCCTAAAGCTGGCGGGATGGAATATGCACGCGATCTGGCAGAGCAGATGCAGAAAAATGGTGAAGGTCTGATTCTTGACCAGTTTGCGAATCCGGACAATCCGCGTGCCCACTATGAAGGGACAGGTCCGGAAATCTGGCGCGACACTGGCGGCAAAATCACGCATTTCATCAGTGCGATGGGTACCACCGGTACCATTATCGGCGTTTCGCAATACCTGAAAGAGAAAAATCCTGATATCCAAATCATCGGCGTGCAACCCGAAGAAGGATCGCAGATTCCTGGAATCAGAAAATGGCCTGAAGCGTACCTGCCCAAGATATATGACCCGAGCAAGGTCGATCATTTGGAATACGTCAGTCAATCCGTTGCAGAGCAGACTGCACGACGCATGGCGATCGAAGAGGGAATTTTTTGCGGGATTTCAGCGGCTGGCGCATGCGAAGTAGCACTGCGAATTTCTCAAACAACAGAAAACGCAACGATAGTATTTATCGTCTGTGATCGAGGCGACCGCTATCTTTCAACGGGTGTATTCCCGGCATAAGTGTTCAGACTCCGCCGGGAATAAGTCGGTCATTTTACTCTGCCATATCTGCAGCTACGCCATCTTTAGGCTTGAACTGCTTGTCGCTGATACGGAATTTATCGCGGCGATCGCCCATCAGAATGCGCAGATCACGAATGCTCAATTCGCTGACTTCGTGCATGCGGATCAGCAACGAAGCGCCGACTGGCAAACGGCGGTGGCGAATTTTGCTGATCACTGGCGGTGCAACTTCCAGCGCACGTGAAAGGGCCGCATCATTTTTCAGATGCAGTTTTTCAATCAGCGAATCCAACAAGTGATTAGGATCATACGCAGCTTGATCAGCGAGTCGGTTACTAGTCATTTGGCTATCCGGAGTAGTCATAATATCTTCGATTCAAAAGTCAAAGGTGGAATAAGGGAAATGCAAAAATCTGCAATTTCATCATCTACTTCTTGGAGTGTTGCCACAATACTAAAGTTGCAAACGGTGATGATTTTTCTGAATCTTTCATATGAAAAAATTAACCACAGGCAATCAATATAGCAAGAAATTCCAAAAAAGCAATTGAAAAACAATGTTCTTTTAATACCTTATTGGGCCACATAACGCGCTTAGAGTTCCTGAAAACAAGCTTTCTTTTTGAAAAATTATCAAAAAGAAACCCAATTGGTGGGCGACCCTATACAAAGTATTCGTTTTTATATAGGGGTGAAAAACGATTGTGAAAGAGTTAATTGAAATATTTATTGATAAAAATCAACGTGTGGCCAATTAATCATCTATTTTCTGGTTTCAAATTTAACGCTTGCCATCCTTGGTGACCCAACTTGCGCAAGGTTTCCATATTTTTCTCAAAGATCATTTCAGCCTCTGGGAATGCATCCACTGCGCGCTCTATGCTGGCTTCGCGTAATAAATGCAAGATCGGATACGGCGAACGGTTGGTGTAGTTTTCAATATCGTCGGCTGCGGTTCCCGCAAACTGATAATCGGGATGAAAGCTTGCAATCTGAATGTCGCCATCCAGCTTGAGCTCTTCGAGCAGATTATCGGCCACAGTCAAAAAGTCGTTGTAATCGAGGAAGTCGCCCAAGGTATCCGGAAGGATGAGCAAAGTGGTATCGGTCTTGACAGGATCGGCGGCTTGCAAAGCCAGTAGTTCTGCTTCCAGTTCTGCTGCCAACACCGCAACATCGTTGGCGGCACTGACCACATAGCGAATCTGTTGTTTGACATAGACTGATTTGGCGAACGGACAAAGGTTAAGTCCAATGACCGCTTTTTCTATCCAGGCCTGAGTCTCCGCAATTACCGGGTTGTCGTGATGGTTTATAGAGTTCGGGGAGGTTTGCATGAGTGTAGTTCTCGTTAAGCGCCCATTTTAAACGTTTGCATTCACGAATGATTTCTGAACGCATGGACGAGGGCGGCATCGTTTGCTCACTGTGATCAATAAAGCGAAAAAATCGTCGCTGGGCTGGCGATAGATCGGCTATTCTTGCGAGCGCGATATGCAACTGCATGCAACTGCAAGAGGCTGCGTGCGCAGCGCACTAATTGATTTCTATTGTCTTATACGCTTTTTATACAAGTACATCCATGGCCCTCAAATCCACCATCTTCAAAGCCGATCTGCAAATTGCCGATATGGACAGGCAGTATTACGACGGACATATGCTGACTATCGCACGTCATCCGTCCGAAACCGATGAGCGCATGATGGTCAGGATCATGGCGTTCGTGTTGCACGCGAGTGAGGCGCTGGTGTTTGGCAAGGGACTGAGTGCAGACGATGAGCCTGATTTGTGGCTGAAGGATTTAACCGGAGCGATCGACCTGTGGATCGAAGTAGGCCAGCCCGATGAAAAACGCATTCTCAAAGCCTGCGGTCGCTCAAATCAAGTCATCATTTACAGCTATAGCAGCATGAGCAATATCTGGTGGAATCAGATTGCCAGCAAGGTGGATAGAGCGAAGAATTTGAGTGTGTTCAATCTGCCGGCAGCGACCAGTCAGGCTCTCGCCAAACTCGCGCAGCGGAATATGCAATTGCAATGCACGATTCAGGATGCGCAAGTCTGGATCAATGGTGAGGGTGAATCGCTGCTGATCGATTTGCAGACATTGAAAATTCCTGCGGAAGCGACGCGATAATTATCGCGTGTTATTGCATTGCTCCGCATTGATTCGCTGTCGCCTCACTGCATTCAGTAATTACGCGCAGCCCGCACTGCGCGACTCAAATCAATCACGGACATTGCGTAAAAGAAGCTGCGATTGTATTGAGTGATTGCAAAAAAGTTGGGCGCCCCCAGCCAGTATTCACTGGCCTCTGCGCCATTCTGCAAATCTACCAAACCATACAACATACTCTCCGGCGGTTCTATCACTGGCGTCACGCCCGCAGCCTTCATCTCCGCCACACTGAATTTTGCTTCCAGTCCCTGGCCGATAAAACGCTGCCAGTTTTCTGTCAGGTCTACTTTGGCCGGGAATACTGTAGGTTCACCCTTGCGCCAGCCATGTAGAACCAGGAAGCTGGCGACGCTGCCGATGGCATCAACAGGTGAGTTGCGTAAATCGATATGGCCGTTACCGTCGAAATCGACCGCGAATTTTCGTATGCTGCCTGGCATGAATTGCGGCCAACCGATCGCACCGGCGTAGGACCCCAGCAACGAGAAGGGATCGATGCGTTCATCGCGTGCGAACAATAAAGTATTTTCTAGTTCGCCGCGGAAATAGTTCATGCGTGCAGTGCGATTAGGGGTGTCGGGATAAGCGAAGGCCAGCGTCGTCACCGCATCCATCACACGGAAGTTGCCAGTGTTGCGACCGTACACCGTTTCTACGCCAATGATGGCGACGATGATTTCTGCAGGAACCCCATATTGTGCTTCTGCACGCGCCAGCGCATCGGCGTAGGTATTCCAGAATGCGACACCTGCGTCAATGCGCACCGGTTCGACGAAGCGGCTGCGATAGGCGGCCCAGTTCTTCGGCTTGCCGGGAGGTGCGGGCTTCATCAACTGGATCGCGCTGTCGACATAATGTGTCTTGTTCAAGGTCGCTTGCAGTTCTTTCTTGTCGAAGCCGTTTTTCTCAACCATTTGGTCGATAAAAGCGGCGACATCACTCCATTGATTGAAGTTGGCAAATTCATCGCCTTGTACCGGTTTGACGACTTTCTTGGCCTTGACTTGAGTTGTCGGTTTTTTGTCGTGGTCACGTGCAAAGGCACAGCCGGTCAGTGCCAGTACAGACGAGAGTGTCACTAGCGATGCATGCTTGGAAAATAATTTCATCGAGATTTCTTCAGTAGGGATGTGAGTTTGGACAGCACGCCGGGCAATGCGGATTTTTCAAGCGGACGGTAACGTGCTGCCTCATAAATAATCAGGAAATTCTTGACTGCGTGTTTCTGCTCCTGCGTGAGGCTGGAAGCGGAAGCCAGCAATCGTAAGGAATAGGAGCGTGGCCCTTCATGCGCCTGGCGCGGATAGCCGTGTTGCGCCATTTGCTTGCCGAGCTTTGCATAGACAGCATCGAGTGGATCTAGTTGCTTGCGATTGGCAAGTAAAGGAAGAGCGATCAGCAGCGTCAACACGCCCCCGATTGCAAACATCAATGCGGTCATGGTGCGCCAGTCGATGTTACCGAAGCCCAGCGACTGTAGCAAACCCTTTTGTCTATCCGGCGTGTAATTCAATACCCATTGGTTCCAGCCATTGTTGACAGCATCCCAACCAAAGCGGATTTTTCTCAGCCAGGAATCTGCACCGATATTCATATTGATCAAACCACCGAAGGCAGGTGAGGCCGCCGCGCTACGATTGCGTTCTATGCGTTCCGGTGCGACGGCAGCCGTGGGGTCCACGCGTACCCAGCCGCGTGCGGCGATCCATACTTCTGCCCATGCATGGGCGTCGGATTGCCGTACTGTCATGAAACCATCGACCGGATTCATTTGTCCACCTTGATAGCCGGTGACGACACGTGCCGGAATATCCATCGCGCGCATCATCACGACGAAAGCGCCTGCGTAATGCTCGCAGAAACCGGCGCGTGTAGAAAAAAGAAACTCATCCACGCCGTTGCGTCCCAGTAGCGGCGGTTGCAGTGTATAGCTGAATTTTTCTTGTCGGAAAAATTTCAAGACAGCGTTCACAGCCTTCCAGTCATCAGCGTATTGCTGGCGCAGGGCCGCCGCGAAGGTGAGCGTGTTGGGATTGTAACTGGCGGGAAGCTCCAGCCATTCCTGCAAGGAAGTACGCGTCTCGCCAGGCTGTAGATCGTAGTCCAGATAGGACGTTACATCGTAGCGAATACGGGCCGTGATCGGACGTTCCGACAGCAACTGAAAATCAGGAGAAATGCCGGTGCGGTTGTTCAGTAATTGTGGTGCAGCTTCCGGCAGTTCGAGAGCAAACAGCCACGGCCGTGAATTCGGTTCCTGCGTGACTTGATAGCGTACCGGCGCACCGCGCGGCGTCCACATGATTTGCTGGTTCGTCTGATTGCGCAATAGTCGTTTGGTCCACGTGCGTCCGTCGTATTGGCTGAGCACGATGCCGCGCCAATACAGTTTGGAATTGTCCGGCGGAGGATCGATGAACTTGACGCGAAAGGCGACGTCCTCCGACAAGGCCAGTTTGGAAATATTCCCCGGTGTCATATTGTCGGACAGACCGCTGCGCCCGGCGTTGGCGTCGGTCGGCATGCCCCACAGCGGACCTTGGATGCGCGGGAACAATACAAACAGCATGACCGTGAGCGGCACTGCCAGAGCAAAAATGGTCGCGCCCAGTTGCAGGCGCTTGCGTAAAGGTGGCACTGCATCGGTATATTGAAAAGACAGTTGCGCAGTCAGCATGGCGATCACTGCCGCGATCATCAATAGCGCAGTGGCGATGGTTTGTGAATAAAAGAAAGTTGTCAGCAGCAGAAAGAAGCTCAAGAACACCACGACAAACAGATCGCGACCGGCATGCATCTCCAGCAATTTGAACGCCAGCAGCAGTACCAGCATCGCCACGCCCGCCTCTTGTCCGAAAAACGTTTTGAACGTGAGATACACACCACCCATCGTGGCCACCGCAAGCGGCAATAGCAGCCAGCGTGGCGGCATGCGATTGCCGCGGAACGTGATCCAGCCGCGCCACGCCATCAATCCGATGCAGAGGGCGCTTATCCAGAGCGGCAGGTGGAGTGCGTGCGGCGCCAACACCAATCCGCAGGCAAACAAGAGAAGCAAGGTGTCGGCCTTGGTACGCGACATCGGACGTGTCGAGCGCGCTGGCATAGGCAATACCTTATGCAGGAAACTCACGCTAGACGCTCCGGTGCTGCCGACATGCCGGCTTCCTCATTTCGTTCATATAGCGCGAGCGCACGCAGGCAGGCCGCCTGATGCGCGGGCCCCACAGCTGGTGTGAAACGGGTGCCGCCTAGATGGAATGCATAAGGCAGGCCGCGCATTTCTGCTGCGAGCACCCAATGCGTCATGCGCGCGAGCTTCAGTTCGATATGCATTGCAGGCGGCAATCGGTCGAAATCCAGGGACAGTTCGCTGCGTGCGCCACCTTCAAACTGTTTGGTCACCAGCGCGCCGCCATCTATGCGTGCGATCTGGCGCCAAGCCAGCTGGCGTATCGAATCTCCCGCCTGATAGGCGCGTATGCCGGCAAAATCGTCGTGACCGGCATGACCATGGCCGTCGGCTTTTTCTCCATCGCGCACGGGAAGCGGTGGACCATTTTCTTCCGGTTGCGGATAGACCAGTACCCGCATCGCCGGTTGCCAGTAACTCCATGCACGCAACAAGCCGAGCGGGAAACGGGTTTGCAAGCGGATCCGGGGCGCGTTTAGCCAGCCGCGTTCCAGAGTGGGCGCCGCGAGCGTCACGCTGCGGCTACTGTCGGCGGCAATATCGGTTACGTGATCGATCGCAGGCAAATCAATATGGATGAAATTGAGCCAGATCGCATAGCGATCGTGCTTGCGACGATTGCTCAGATGCAGTTCGAATTGCGCATCTTCACCGGCGAAGACCGCTGGCGTATTCCCTGGCCGCAAATGCAGATGGGCCAGATTGCGGAAGGTCAGATGCATGTCGACCACGGCGCAAGCGCCCAGCAAAAACGTCAGTGCAAAGCCCAGGCTGAGACTGTAGTTGACCGAGCAGAGAAACAGCACGATCAGCATCACGCCGAATGTGAGGCCGGCGCGGGTGGGCACGATGAAGACGCGGCGCTGGTTCAGAAATACTTCGCCTGCTTCCGCATCGCGCAGTCTGAACAGCCAGCGGCCGGTCCAGTGATGAAACAGGGTTCGCAAGGAAGGGCGCATGACGCTGGCGGCTTTGATATGAACGGCTGGTTAAACGCTGACTGACTTCATTAGTTGCAACACCATGTCGCGACTGCTCAAGGCATTGCCGGCGATCGATTTCAAGGCGCGCAAACGATGCGCAGCGACCGGCACCAATACCGCTTGCACGTCTTCCGGAATAACGTGATTGCGTCCTTCCATTGCGGCCCATGCGCGTGCTGCTTGCAGCAATGCGATGGTGGCGCGCGGGCTCAGACCTTCAGCAAACATGCCATTCTGGCGCGATGCTTGCGCTAGTGCCTGGATGTAATCAATCAAGGTCGGTGAGACGTGGATTTTTTTCAGCTCGGCTTGTGCTGCTATCAGATCGGCTGGTTGCATCGCCATCTTCATCGACTTCAATAAAGTGCGCCTGTCTTCTCCCATCAAAAGAGCGCGTTCGGACGCGGCATCCGGATAACCGAGCGACAGGCACATCAGAAACCTATCCATCTGCGATTCAGGCAAGGGGAACGTACCGATCTGATGCGTAGGGTTTTGCGTCGCGATGACAAAGAATGGTTGCGGCAGGCTGCGCGTCACGCCATCGGATGTGACCTGGCGTTCTTCCATCGCCTCCAGCAGTGCGGATTGCGCTTTCGGCGTGGCACGATTGATTTCGTCGGCCAGCAAGACTTGCGTAAAGATGGGGCCAGGATGAAATACGAAGCCGTTTTTCTCGCGGTCAAAGATGGAGATGCCGACCACGTCCGCCGGCAGCAAGTCGCTGGTGAATTGCTGGCGATTGAATTGCAGGCCGAGCGAAATCGCCAGTGCATGCGCCAGTGTAGTTTTACCTACGCCCGGTACGTCTTCGATCAATAGATGGCCGCCGGCCAACAGGCAAACCAGCGCCTGGCGTATTTGCAGATCCTTGCCAACAACGATTTCACTGACTTGTTTCGCGACTGCATGCACTTTAGCGAACATTCGATTTTCCGTAGCAGAGTGAGGGGGACATGCGCGCCATTCGCTGCAGCAGGATGCGCGCGCAGTGTGTCGGATCCGGGATTTTGCTATCGCCGCAGATCGCCATAGAGATTCTATGCGAGATTGGCGCGTCGGTGACAGAGGCTGGGGATAAACGTGCGCTGGTCCGGCTTTAATCCTGCTTTTGCTTGCGCACCACGAACCAGCCGGCGACCACGGTGAAGGTAGCGACAATGCCGGCCACGATCCAGAACCCGTATGCATGTTCGGCCAGCGGCACGCCGCCTACGTTCATGCCGAGCAGGCCGGCGATGATATTGATCGGCAAGGCCAGCACCGTGACGATGGTCAGCACGTACAGGCTGCGGCTGTTTTCTTCATTGACCTGGGCGGCAATTTCCTCCTGCAGCAACTTGATGCGCTCCTGCAGCGAACTCATGTCGCTGAGGACAACGGAGAATTCTTCGGTGGATTGGCGCAACTCTTGTGTATCGAGTTCGGCGACCCAGGTGGGTGGCTTTTGCAGCAGGCGGAATAGTGCTGCAGGTTCGGGGGCCAGCAATCTTTGCAATCTCACCAGTATCCGGCGCAGTGCGCCCAGATCGCTGCGCTGCTGGTTCAAGCGTCCCGCCAGCAGATTGTCTTCGACCTTGTCGACGCGAGCGACCGCATCGCGCACGATACGCACCAGCACGTCGGCCTGGTCGCGCAGCAGATGCACCAGCAGTTCAACCGACGATCGGACGGTGTCGCCACGCTCGACCGCCTGGCGCAGACGTTCTATCGATTTCAGCGGCGTGCGCCGCGCGCTGATGACCACGCCTTGCGCCACGCTTAGCCATAGCGTGGCGATGTCGGCCGAGTCCAGTGAAAAATTATGCAGTACGTCATTCACCACAGCGATCAGGGTATTGTCGGCCAGCTCGATGCGCGTCGAGCGCGAGCCATCGTGCAAGGCTTCGTTGAATTCCTCGGCCACGCCTGCGTGTTCGCCTATCCATTTTTCGCTGGCGGTATTGCTCAGGTTGAAGTGCAACCAGATGAATTCGCTGCTCGGTTGTCGGGATTGTTCACGCAACCACAGCAATGCTTCGGATGAGCTGATCAGCCTGGCCGGTGCATCGGGCTTGAACAGAAAGCCCCAGATCAATCCGGACTGATCCGAACCGTAGCTAAGGCTGGCCTGAGTGATCATTGCGCGAGTCGCGAGCGTGCGAGCGCTGGCCGATCAAGGGAGTTTGGTTTGCAGCAAGAGAAAGTGAGGCGAGAGCGATGCACGATAGACAAGTTTGTTCGAGGTGCGACTTTAGGTGCTATGAAAGAGCAACACCAAAAATTGGTCGGGGCCATTTCCGCGCCAGGCCCCGATGGCGCTGGAAGCAAATGCTGCGCTCAGGATATGACGTACGTATGACAAAGTGAGGGAATTGAGGGCAAAATCGGGCCAGGAGCGCAATCGGCTGCCTCTGGTAGGGCCGCGAGCAGGTAAAATAGCGCCTTGCTTCCCACAGATAAAGTCACGCATGTCCATACAATGGTACCCAGGCCACATGAACGCCGCCCGCAAAAAGGCGGCGGAAGCCATGGAAAAGGTCGACATGATCATCGAAGTGCTGGACGCGCGCGTGCCGCAGGCCAGTTGCAATCCGATGATCGAAGAATTGCGCACCTTCCGTCAGCGGCCCTGCCTCAAGATCCTCAACAAGAGTGACCTGGCCGATCCTGCCGCGACGCAGCAGTGGCTGGATTTTTACAACAAGCAGAAGAATGTGCATGCCGTCGCGCTCAGTTGCAAGAAGCCGTCCGACGTCCTCAAGATTCCTGCACTCAGCATGAAGATTGCGCCGCATCGCGGTACGGCCTTGAAGCCTCTGCGCATCATGATCATGGGGATTCCCAACGTCGGCAAATCGACCTTGATGAATGCGCTGCTCAAGAAGCGTGTTGCCAAGGTGGGTGATGAACCAGCCGTGACCAAGATGCAGCAGCGCCTGTATCTCGGCAATAACATTGTGTTGACCGATACGCCGGGCATGATGTGGCCAAAGATCGCGTATCCGAGCGATGGTCTGATGCTGGCGGCCAGTCATGCGATCGGCAGCAATGCATTGATCGAAGAAGAGGTCGCGACCTTTCTTGCCGATATCATTCTGGCGCGTTATCCCGCGCTGATAGCAGCCCGTTACGGCATGAAGACTGAGGGTATCGATGGCGTCAGTGTGATCGAAGGCGTGGCGGTACGTCGCGGCTTGCGCATCAAGGGCGGCGATCTCGATCTGGAAAAAGCTGCGCATATTTTCCTGCAGGATTATCGCACCGGCCTGCTTGGGCGCGTCAGCCTGGAGACGCCGGAAAGTCGCGTCGAGTTGCTGGCGACTTTCCAGCCGCCACCATCGTTGAGTGATGTGGAAGGCGAGCCTGAGGAGGCAGAAGAAGAAAGTCCCGACGAAACATTCGACCGACGACGTTAATAAAAAAAAGGAATCGAAAAATCGATTCCTTTTTTTTATTCTGTCTCGTTACTTTCTTGCTCAAAAGCTTATGCTCTCAAGATTGTAGCGACGGTATTTGGAGTGGACCGCAATTCCATCTTGCTAGTCTTGGACCTTGTCACCATCTCCCTTTTCATGATTGCCTGCGCTGGATGCTGTCGTATCGACCTGCATCGCCGCTGGCGCGATACCTGTCATGACGACATAGCCGGATTTTTCCGATTCCGGTACCGCAGGCGCAGCGCGTATCCTGAGTACTGTGAAGATGGATAGCGCTCCCAGCACGACTGCGAAGAACAGCATCAGACTCTCAGGGTTTAACAGATCCATGATTACGCCTGCAATCGTCGGTCCAAGGGCGGCACCAATGCCATGCACCAGCAAGAGCCCACCAGTGACTTCAAGCAGACGTGACGAGTCGATCAAATCGTTGACGTGAGCAACGCTCAGACCATATAGCGTAAAGACAAAACCTCCATACAGTATGCCAACCAGAATCAGTATTTCTTCCGAGGCGCGTGAGAATGCAAAGCCCAGCAATGCGAGGGAAGCGCTGGCGATGCAGACCCATAGCATGACGTAACGTCTGTCATGTCGGTCCGAGTAATGACCAACCGGCCATTGGAAGGCGGCACCTCCCAGAATGGTTGCCGCCATAAAGGTCGCTACCCCGACATCGGTAAAACCAACGCCTTGTGCATAGGCTGCTCCCAGGCTGTAGAAGGCGCCATTAAGCAGGCCGGAGCCGACCGCACCTATCACCCCAAGTGGTGATGTCTTGTATAGATTGCGCAAACCAAGGTGTGGGCGTTCGACGGCCGCTGGCTGCGAGATAGGTGTTAGCGTGATGGGGAGTAGAGCGAATGAAAAGAGAACCGAAACCAGCGCAAACGGGACGAAGCCAAGCTTGTCGCCGACCAGAATCAACCACTGTCCTAGCGCCAGCGCGACAAATGTGACCGACATGTAGATTGCAAAGACCTTGCCGCGATGTTGGCTGGGTGCCAGTGTATTGAGCCAGCTTTCGATCACGATATACAAGCCGACGATACACACACCGGTAGTCAGGCGCAAGGCGCCCCAAAACCAGGGATCTATCCATAATGCATGCAAAATCGGCATGGTCGATGCGATAGACGCCATCGCAGCAAATGCGCGTATATGTCCGATGCGACGTATCAGCGCAGGGCAATAAATTGTACCGACGACATAGCCGACAAAATAAGCAGACATGATGAGGCCAGTCACCATGCCAGAAAATTCGGCTAATCCGGCGCGCAGCCCCAATACTGAAAACAGCAAGCCAACACCCACCACCATCACGCCGGCGCCGCTTAGCAATGAAGACAGTGGTAGAAGTAATCCCCGCATGGTTCGCTATCCTGATTTAGAGTGGTTTGGCAGTTTCTTGCGCTGTCATTTGCTTCAAGCGACGGCGCAATTCACGCTCCTGCCGTTGCTGTTCATTCCAGTCTTCGCGTATGGCTCGCCACAACGCAATGACCATCAAGAGAATGACTGCCGTGAATGGCAATGCAAATACAATCGTTGCCGTTTGTACAGCCTTCAGGCCCCCAGCCAGCAGCAGCGAAATGGCAATGCCCGCGACTAATATGCCCCAGATGGTTTTGACCTTGGCGGATGGATCAGGATTGCCACCTGTGCTCATGATGCCGAGTACCAGCGTGGCAGAGTCTCCGGAGGTCACGAAAAACACGAGTACCAGCAACGTTGCGACGATGGACATGATCAGACCAAATGGCATCGCATTGAACATGGTGAACAGCGCGGTGGATGCATCAAGTTTGACGGCAGCCGCAATCGGTACGTGTTGCCATATCTCCATGTATAGCGCGGTTCCGCCAAATACAGAAAACCAGATAAATGCTGCCAGCGAAGGGGCAACCACGGTGCCAACAATGAATTCACGGATGGTGCGACCACGCGATACGCGTGCAATAAATACGCCGACGAATGGCGACCAGGAAATCCACCACGCCCAGTAAAAAATCGTCCAGCCGCCTACCCATTGACTCTCGCGAAAAGGCGTCATGCGCAAACTCATTCTGATGAATTCACTCAGATAAGAACCCAGGGTATTTGTCAGCGTGTCGATAATCGCGACCGTCGGGCCAATGATAAAAATGAACAGCGCCAAGACCAGTGCCACGATCATGTTGAGGCTGGAGAGAATTTTGATGCCCTTGGTTACGCCAGTGACGGCCGAGGTGACGAAGAGCGAGGTCGTTACCAGGATGATGCCTACCTGAGAGGTATTGCTTACGGCGAGGCCGAACACGGTATGCAGGCCGCTATTGATCTGCAGCGCGCCCATACCCAGCGATGCGGCGACACCGAACGCGGTTGCAATCACTGCCAGGATATTGAAGATTCCTGACATGCGTTGTATCGGTGCCCAGGGCAGGCTACTGATCGATTCACTGATCAGCGCTTTTCCTTCACGGCGATACTGGAAGAAGGCAATGGCCAGCGCAACCACGCCATATACGGCCCATGGGTGAAGTCCCCAGTGGAAGAAGGCATAGCGCATGCCCGCATTGGCTGCTTCTGGCGAGCCGGGCAGTACTCCCGGCGGCGCGGTCATGTAGTGAGAGATTGGTTCCGCGACTCCCCAGAACACAAGGCCGATGCCCATGCCGGCAGCGAACAACATAGAGAACCATGACCCCATGGAAAACTCGGGTTCGTCGTCTTCGTTGCCGAGTTTGAGGTCGCCGTAGCGACTAAACGCCAGGAAAAAAGCAAATACAACCAGACCCAGTACGGTCCATAAATAAAGCCAGCCAAAATTCTTGGTGATACTGGCGAGCGCAGTCTCGAAAACCATACTCAATGACGCAGGGGAGAAAATTCCCCACAACACAATCAGCAAGATGCAACTGGCGGAAATAATGAGCTGCATAGCGCCCTCCCATAAATTGTTATTGAAGCTGGATGTCAGCGAATTGATTTTTTCTTGTGCAAAATTATTCAGGCGTTATTCTCTGTCGAACGGTCCAATGTCATGCATGCGAGGAACCATCGATGTGCTGCGTAACTCACTCGACGATGCTTGGCTAACTATAGACCTTCGTCATATTGCCGAATCTAGAACGTGTGGGTAATGCCCAATGCCATTCCCGTTTTGGCATCTGCAAGCTGTTCACGATACAGATCTGCATACAGCATGGTGCGTTTGGAAAGGGCGTGCACATAACCGGTACTGATTTTATGGTTGTCATTTTTCTGATTGCGACCGTACCCTGCGCGGATCATGTCGGCGCCAATGGCATAAGTCGTGGCGATCAACCAGGTGCGCTCAGGAGTCAGGCCAGTCTGACGGGTTTGAGCATGCGATCCCATAATGGTTGCGTCCCCGATTGAGTACTTCGCTGCCAGATACAAAATATCGTCGTTGTGCGCGTTGACTTCATACGATGCGGCAGCCGAGAACGCATCTTTGCTATAGCTTATGGTTGTGCTGCGCGCACGACTGCTAGCGGCAGCGTCATCATCGATCTTGATTGCGGCCTGGACGGCGATCCCGTGCCAGGTCGGACTACTGTAGAAAACTCCATCACTGATGCGCGAAAAATCAGCGTATCCCAATTCAATGTCATGTACGCCATCGCTGCTGTAACTGCCGGTTTGATACGAAGCAAGCGAGGCATTGAAGCCGCTGTTCACCCAGGGTTCATACTTCCATACCGTGTTCCACAGCGGCGTGAGCGCGCGTCCGAGGCGGACAGTGCCATAGTCTTTACTCGCCAATCCTACGGTTGATTCACCTTGCCAGAAGGTAGTGGGTCGTTCAGTTTCACCCGTGTCGAGTTTAAATCGTGTTTCGATATTGAATATGGCCTCAAGCCCATTTCCCAGATTCTCCTTGCCACGAAAACCTAACCAGTTGTTATAGCCACGTTCCATTTTTGGTGAGTCGCCACTTTCCTTGACTATGCCCAAGTCTATATAGCCATACATCTCGACATTCGATTGTGCCGAGGAATAAGTGGATGAGAGTAGCGCAATCATGGCAATTGCGATGTGTGCAGGACGAATGGAAATGATCTTGTCTTCCTTTTTATATGGAGGAAAGGCCATGACGCTTTGGTTGAAAGCATCATGTTCTGGACAGCACGACTTTTATTGGCAGTGATGCCTGTGGTGTTGCAATTGAATCAAATCCGTTTGCAGTATCGATAATGAAATCGAATAGCGATGTTGCATTTACGGGCTTGAAGCATCGGTAAAAATATTACCGTCAGCGTTGTTTGACGGGATGCGAAATGAAGATGCTGTGAATGAAAGGCGCGGGCTTCAGTATGAATTGCATTGGAAGCGGTTGTCGCGACTTGCTTTTGTGATTCCGCGCCGATGAACTTGCACGGATAGCGGCCATTATAGTGTGTTGCAGTGCAGCATGCAAGGCGAGGCTTTTGCGTGAGGCATTAAAAAACCCCACAAGGTCTTGCAACCTTGCGGGGTTTTTCAGGGTATTGATACAGAAGTATCGTTACCAGGTACGACTTACATCATGCCGCCCATACCACCCATGCCGCCCATACCACCCATGTCGCCGCCAGCTGGTTTGTCTTCAGCGATTTCAGCAACCATGCAGTCAGTAGTCAACAGCAGTGCAGCGATCGAAGCAGCATTTTGCAATGCCGAACGGGTCACTTTAGCTGGATCGAGAACACCCATTTCAACCATATCGCCGTAGGTACCGTTGGCTGCGTTGTAACCGAAGTTACCTTTGCCTTCGAGTACTTTAGCGACAACGACGGATGCTTCTTCACCGGCGTTTTGCACGATCATGCGCAGTGGTTCTTCCATAGCGCGCAATACGATACGGATACCGGCTTCTTGATCCGAGTTGTCGCCTTTGACATTGATGTTGGCACGTGCGCGCAACAATGCAACGCCGCCGCCAGGAACGATGCCTTCTTCGACTGCAGCGCGGGTAGCGTGCAATGCATCTTCAACGCGTGCTTTTTTCTCTTTCATTTCAACTTCGGTAGCTGCACCGACTTTGATGACTGCAACGCCGCCTGCCAGTTTGGCAACGCGTTCTTGCAGTTTTTCACGGTCGTAGTCCGAAGTTGCTTCTTCGATTTGCGCGCGGATCTGTTTAACGCGTGCTTCGATGTTGATAGCTTGGCCGTTACCGTCGATCAGCGTGGTGTTTTCTTTGCCGATTTCGATACGTTTAGCCTGGCCCAATTCTTCCAGCGTGATTTTTTCCAGTGTCAGACCGACTTCTTCAGCAACGACTTGGCCACCGCTCAAGATAGCGATGTCTTCCAACATGGCTTTACGACGATCGCCGAAGCCCGGTGCTTTAACAGCGCAGGTTTTCAGAATGCCGCGGATGTTGTTCACAACCAGAGTTGCCAGTGCTTCGCCTTCGATGTCTTCTGCGATGATCAGCAGTGGACGACCAGCTTTAGCGACTTGTTCCAATACCGGGAGCAGGTCACGGATGTTGGAGATTTTTTTGTCGCACAACAGGATGAACGGATTTTCCAGAATCGCGGTTTGCTTTTCCGGGCTGTTGATGAAGTATGGCGACAGGTAGCCGCGGTCGAACTGCATACCTTCAACGATGTCGAGTTCGTCGTTCAGGGATTTGCCGTCTTCAACTGTGATGACGCCTTCCTTGCCGACTTTTTCCATCGCTTCAGCGATACGCTCGCCGATCGAGTAGTCCGAGTTCGCCGAGATCGCGCCAACTTGAGCGATTTCTTTGGTCGTTGTACATGGTTTTGCGATCAGTGCGAGTTGTTCGACAGTTGCTGCAACAGCTTTGTCGATACCGCGCTTCAGATCCATAGGGTTCATGCCGGCCGCAACGTATTTCATGCCTTCGCGAACGATCGCTTGTGCCAACACGGTTGCAGTAGTGGTGCCGTCGCCTGCGTTGTCGCTGGTGCGGGACGCCACTTCTTTCACGAGCTGTGCGCCCATGTTTTGCAATTTGTCTTTGAGTTCGATTTCTTTCGCAACCGATACACCATCCTTGGTAACGGTAGGCGCGCCGAACGAGCGTTCCAGCACCACGTTACGGCCTTTAGGGCCCAGGGTGACTTTCACTGCGTTGGCCAGAACGTTTACGCCTTCGACCATTTTGGCGCGCGCTGCGTCGCCGAAAATAACTTCTTTAGCTGCCATGTTTAATACTCCTGATATTCATTAAGTGATTCGCGCTGAGCGATATCGATCACTATGGGATGAAGCCGGGTTCCGATCACTGCAGCAGGGCCGCGCGTCCGGAATGTCGGCATCACTTTTGTACGATTGCCATGATGTCTTCTTCGCGCATCACGAGGACTTCATTGCCTTCGACTTTGACTGCTTGACCTGCATATTTGCCGAACAAAACGCGGTCGCCGACTTTAACGTCGAGTGGACGAACTTTGCCGTCGTCGAGGATTTTGCCGTTACCGATGGCCAGAACTTCACCTTGATCAGGCTTTTCAGCAGCTGCTTCAGGAATGATGAGGCCGGACGCAGTTTTTGTTTCCTGGTCGAGGCGCTTGACGATGACGCGATCGTGCAAAGGACGAAGGTTCATACAAACTCCTTAGTTTTCAATAAGTTAGGATAATTTTTGCGGCACTGCTGCTGCAAAGCATGCTTTACAGTGCATTCATGCCGCACCAGAAAGTTGGGTCGACCGGAGCGGAGTTGTTAGCACTCTACTTCGACGAGTGCTAAGTATAGGGACGGTTCCCTGATAATTCAAGTGATGATGACGAACATAAAATTAATCAGCTGCTTGTCAGTTCCCGCCATTGGGGATTCGAACTGTGGCTGAAATAGCCATGGTTTTGTCGGAAACCCAGTTTCTTTAAGTCATATGATTCTTCAAGAAGTTGTTAATAGTCTTGGCCAACGGGAAGTTCTTGAGTCGGTACATCAAAAACAATTGATTCTGAAAAAACCCCTAAGAGGAATTGTATGGTTTCCATCGAAGAACTTATCTTCCTGTGTTTTCTCTCGGGGACTTTGCTCTTCGTCGTGTTTCATATTTTCCGTTTTCGTCTGCTGTTGACGGGGTTGCCCCGTCCAGCGAGGAGGGCGGTGGGTATGTTGCCGTTGTTGGCCGTACTGATGCCGGCCAATAGCGCGCTTGAATTTAGTATCGGGGAACAATCGCGCTCGGCAGCGGTATATGGACTGGAACTGAGCGGCTTCATCGTACTTGCGTTCATTATCGTCAACCTTGTATGGCTGATCAGATTCTCGCCAAAACCACAAAAAAAAATGATTATCCTCGCCCTTGGCGCGCACCCGGACGACATCGAACTGGGCTGCGGCGCAAGCCTGCTGCGCTACAAGGTGGAGGGCCATGAAACGCACGGAATTGTATTCTCGAACGGAGAAGGCGGTCTCCACGATCCACAATTGAAGAGCTGCAATCTGCGCAAAAGAGAAGCGGAAAGAGGCGGTCGCGTGATGCATCTCGACAGTCTGACCGTCATGGAATTTCCCGACACCAAGCTCAGCACCAGGCAGGAAGAAATCATGCATGTCATCGAAGAGTGTGCGCGTCAACTCCATCCTGATTTGATCTTTACGCACAACCGCCACGATCTCCATCGCGATCATCGCGCCGTATATCTGGCCACGATGGAAGCAGCCCGTCGCGTTCCCACATTGCTTTGCTATGAAAATCCGAATACTCCGTCCAGTTTCCAGCCGAATTGCTTCATCGAAGTGTCCTTGTATCTGGAACACAAAATCAAAGCCTTGAGGTGCCACGCAAGCCAGCAAGCTTCGCGCCCTTATATGGAAGAAGACCTGGTGCAGAGTCTGGCAAGAGTGCGGGGAGGCCAAGCGCGTTTGCGAGCTGCCGAAGCATTCGAAGCCATTCGGTTCACTGTATAACTATTTCAGCGACCCTCGCGGAGACGTACATGGCAAACAGTAAAAGTGTCCTGGTGACAGGCGCAGGTGGGCCTTCCGGCAAGGCGGCAATACATGCGCTCAAGGATAAGGGTTTCCGTGTGATCGCGGCCGATATGGCGCCGACCGAGCACCGGGCAGATGCGTTCGCAATGGTTCTTCCAGCCGCGCACCCGATGTACCTGACACAACTGGATGACCTGCTCTCCACCTGGGAGATCAACTGGCTTTTTCCCACAGTCCAGGAAGAGCTGATCCTGATTGCAGAAAAGGCTGACACTTATCGCAGGCGCGGGATCGCTGTTTACATGGCGAATCCCGACGCGGTGGCCATTTGCAACGACAAATGGCTTACCGCACAAAGTCTGGCTGCGTCCGGCGTCGCAGTTCCCAGGAGTGCCATAGGCGAAGCCGGTTCGGCAGCGATACGGGGGCTGGGATTTCCTTGCGTCTCCAAACCCAGGGTGGGGCGCGGCGGCCGCCACGTCACAGTGCATGATCGGGCCGATATTGCGCTTGATATGAGCGTGGCGGATAGCAACCTCGTGTGGCAGCAATTTATGTCCGGCACTGAATATGATGTGTTGCTGATGATCCGGCGCAATCGTCCGGTATCGGAAATGATCGGTGCGATCTTCGAAAAGACGTCCTTGCGCGAAGGACGCACTGGCAACGCGCTGACACTTGAACGGGTCGGTGTCCCGGATGTGTACGATCTCGCCTTGTCCGCCGCCCGGGCGCTGGATCTCGAGGGGCCGCTGGATATGGATATCCGGCGCGATATCAACGGTGTCGCGCACGTTCTTGAAATCAACGCACGGATCGGCGCGCATACGTACAAGGCACCGGAGATTTTCGACGCCCTGGTGGATCTTTATGAAACCGGCTACCTGGGCGGATGAGCATGAATGACCTGCTCCTTATCCCTATATTGTTTTTCGGTACCATTATTTTTTACTTCGGTTTGCTGGCGCTGGCCTATTTCCCTATGGCGTTAAGTTACTGCGTCTGGGAACGCCGTCTCAAGGCGCGGGCCGGAGCCATCCATTACACACCGCGGGTGAGTGTGCTGGTACCAGCCTACAACGAAGAGAAGACCATCTCGCCCAGTATTCAGTCGATTCTCGATTCCGACTATCCCGATTTTGAAGTGATCGTTGTCAACGACGGATCGACCGACGCTACTGAACGCGAACTGCAGCCTTTCATTGCCGGGCGCCTGATTCGCTATTACGCAAAAAAAAATGGCGGCAAGGCGTCTGCACTGAATGTCGGGATAGCACGGGCGACCGGCGACATCATTTTTTTTACCGATGCTGATTCACTTTTCGAAAAAAATACTATCCGAAACGGTGTGATGTATTTTTCCGATCCTACGATAGGCGCCGTAAGCGGCAACGATACCCCGCTGAATCCGAGAGGCGTACTGCAAAAAATGTTGGTGGTGACTTCTCACATCGGCACCGGCTTTGTACGGCGGGCGCTTTCCATGGCTTCCATATTGCCGATCATCCCCGGTAATCTCGGCATCGTGAGGTGGGATATCCTGCGCGCCATCGGAGGCTTTCGTGAAGTCTGGGGAGAAGACCTGGAAATCACCTTGCGGCTGCACCGTCACGGTGTGCGCATTGTCTATGGTGCCAGCACCAAGGTCATCGCCGAATGCCCACATAATTTGGCCGGCCTGTGGAAACAGAGAGTGCGCTGGATCAGAAGCTACATCACCGTCCTCTCGATCCATCGCGACATGATCGGACGCACGAAATTCGGCAGATTCGGTATTTACATGTTGTTCAATATCGCCAACATGATGTTTATTCCCATCCTGCAAGCGCTCACTTTTCTTCTATTGCCGATGGCTCTCTATTTCGGTGTCATCAGCTTGCAAGCGATGGAGTGGGTCGCTTACCTGGGATTTGGCTATTTGTTTATCGTGGCGATCACTTCTATCCTGCTCGACAGGTCGCCGCGTGATTTGATCTACCTGCCTTACAGCATCGCTCTGATTCCCATGAGTTTTTTCTACAGCGCCGTGGTGATCTACTCGATCTGGCTTGAGTCGCACTCGCATGCGGCGGAATGGAACAAGCTTGAACGAAGAAATCCGCGCGAACTCTCGCCGATTGACGATCCCTGTCGACGCAGGCTGATGCTGGGTGGAGCTGCGGTCGCCGGCATTGCCGCAGCGGGTCCCCTGCTGCCGATCGACATCGATGCGCTATATGAGAAAGTGTCCGAATTATTCGAGCCGGCGGGCCCGCCCGGCGGCAATCTGGTGGTGTCTATCCATTTTTCCGATTGGCCAGACTGGCGGAATGCCGATCAATCGCTGCTGCTTTCACCAGAATCAATACATGTGAACCAGGTTGCCATCTCTGCGGGAAGGCCGGATTGGACGTTTTTCAAATGGCAGGAGCGCGAACAATGGTGGAGCCCCGAACAGCAGAATGCGGAAGGCGACATGCTGGACATCAGCGCCGCACGTTTGAAAGCGAACGGGTTTGCAACGATAGCCACCCTCGATGTTTTCGCTCCGCGCTATCTGCAGGCGAACCCGCACTGCGCCGCGGTCGATATTGCAGGCAAGCCCAGTCAGGAGATAGTCTGTTCCACTTGCCTTGCGCACGGTGATTACGGAGATTTGCTGGACGCGGCATTCACCGCACTTGCTACCAAAAATGAAATCGACGCAATTTGCATTACCGAGTTGTTCTATGACATAAATTGCTTCGATGAACGATGCCGGGCCGCATTCGAAGCCTCGACCGGACGCACTACCTGGCCACGCGACGTCGAGGGAAAAATAGATTGGCAGCATCCTGCAGTAGGTAAATGGCGATCCCAACAGGTAGCACGAGCGGTCGCCAGACTTTCCGCGATTGCGCGAATACATAAAAAGAAATTGCTGATGGACGTCAGGGTGAGCCGCGACGATCTTAGCCGCAACAGCAGGGAGAACGGCCAGGACTATCGCTTATTGCTGCCCTTGGTCCATCGCCTGGTGGTATGGGATTACTTTGCAATGGATCGCTTGTCGCCGCAGGCGACCGCCAAGGTCGCCAGATACATGAGCCGCCATTTCGGACGGGGCCGCTATTGGCATTCAATAGGATTATGGAACGACAAGGGTGGTGCGATCGATGCGGAACAAATGGCGTATGCCATACGTGCCGCCCGTCGAGGCGGTAGCAGCAATATCTGGGTTACGCCCGCCAAGGATTTGACAAGGTCGCACTGGCAAGCCCTTGCAAGACTCAAATTAGGAAAGGGCTATGCGAAATCAAGTTAAATGTGTGTCAATCGGACAACATTTTAGATGAGATGGGGGCGGCGTTAAATTTTTTGCATTACTATCAATTTGGCAATAAAACCCGATTTTCTCAAAAAATGAAGGGGACATAAATGAATCTCAAGACGAGGGGAAATACATTGTCTTGCGGAGCGCTACTGGCTTGTTTGTCCATTTCCGCGCCCGCATCTTCCGAGGAAATTGAGGCCGCACCTCAGCAAAAAGAAATGACTTACGGTGAAAAAACGGACCAGGAAATCCAGAATTTCCGCTGGAACAGCGCCTTGCAAATCTATCGTGACGAACTGGCTATCGACGAGAAAAATGCCGATGCGTGGCGCGGTATCGGCCGAATACTTCGTTGGCAGGGACATCTCGACGAATCGCGGCAGGCTTACGAAAAGGCGGCAGCGCTGGAACCGGACAATGCCAACGCCGCACTGGGGGTTACCAGAACCTATTTCCTGGATCATGATTTCAAGCAGGCTGCCGCCGGCTACGCTTCCGCGCAGGAACGCTGGCCCCAAGACGAAGAAGTCCAGCAAGCCGCCTATGATTTTGCGCGCGAGAAAAATCCGCGGATTTATGGACGTTATGAACGGGATCTGACGTTCCGGACCAAAACCTACGGTGCCGGTCTGCCACTGCTGTCGCGCGAAGACATACAGCTGGAGTACGTCGAGGATGAAAGCCTGGGACAGTACGTGCGTAAAGACCAAAAAATCACATACGCGCACTACTTCGGCCTCAATCATTTTCTGGAATTCAGGTACAGGAAATCCGACTACTCGTATTTTGCTCCGGTAACGGATTTTTCTGCGATCGACAAGTTCGATGAATATCGATTGCGCTATGCCTATCCCTTTACCCCCGAGCAAGTCGGGACTGTGAGCTACACGTATCGCCCTACCACGCTGGAAACGACGCAACAGTCTTACGATTCGACCAAAATCGAGCTTGAACTTCGTTCCCAGTGGTCGCCGCGTTTCGCAACTCTGGTCGGCGCGGGTCAATTGCGTGAATTAAACAGCAATCCCACTACCACTAGTGATCTCAGGAACACGAGTCTGGTAAAAGTCGGCGTGGACTATATGCTCACGCAGAAAGCGCAGGTGGCGGCCACCTACATCACCAATCCGGATCTGGACAATTCCATCAAGAGTAAAACCCTGCTTTTGCTTAGTTACCAATGGCGCGACAATTTGTCATCCCTGCTGCGCTACCGTTATGACGACTACAAGCAAGGTGGCAATCAGCGCATCTATTCATTGGCGTTGCGCTATACGCCGGATGCGCACGTTTGGGTCGAGGTCGGCGCTTTGAGCGCGACCCGCGCCGGCCGCAGCGGGGTTTATCCGCAAGCGACGCTGATCTATAAATTCTGAACGTCTAATGGAATAGCGGCCGGACTGCAGGGGCCGATTGCCAAGGCAGGCGGAAAGCTCTTCTCCTGCCTTGGGTGAGTATTCGCATCAAATTGACCGCTAAGCCGCAAGCCAAAATAACCATCAATTTGCATCACAAAGTCGCCGCCCATTCTCATATTCAATGCACCACAATGATTCATACGAATGTGGAGGTGATCAAATGTCCGCTATCGGCGGCGGTTTCAACCGCCTTTCAAAGCAGCCACTGGGGTACGTAGCCTGACTTTTTGTAGACGTGCTGAAAATAATACTTCGATCCCCGTTACTCGTTCAAATGCCTCTTGAGTTAGTTCCAGCTGTCGACGTTCAAATCGAATGCGATTAACTATTCGTGTTCTCAACTTGAGCTGTTACATCCTTGCCGAAAATATTTATAAATTCTTGTAACCAATGCAATCTGGATGGCGTATTACCTGACAGATCGCTGGCAAACAGCGGTGTTAATACAGTGATCGTCTCATTCAACCTTGATCAAATGGAGTCACACATGAACGCACGTAACCTCGCAACCGCAGCTTTTACCTTTGCACTATCCGTCTTGAGTTCCCTTGCTGTTGCAGGCGAGATCAAGCCATTCAGCCAACAAGAGTTCGATCAGTTGAATAACGCCGGACAGTCGGTCGTGCTCGATGTCACTGCACCTTGGTGTTCCGTCTGCAAGCAACAAAAACCCATCGTTGAAAATCTCATGAAGCAACCAGCCTATAAGGATGTGACGCTCATGACGATTGACTTCGATTCTTCAAAGGCGATTCTCAAGAACTTCAAGGTAACAATGCAAAGCACTCTGATCGCTTTCAAGGGAGGGAAAGAAGTTGGTCGCTCGATCGGTGACACAACACCTTCCGGTTTAGAGGCGCTGATCAAGAAGGCGGTCAATTAAATGGAGTTTGGGGTTGGTTCTTACGGTTTTGGTCTTTTGGCTGGAGTTCTTTCGACGCTTTCGCCGTGTGTTTTGCCAATCGTTCCTATCCTGCTCGGCTCGGCAACCAACGCACACAGGCGTGCGCCGTTAGCTCTTGCAGGTGGATTGGCGATCTCCTACGCTGTCATAGGGACGACGATTGCGTGGGCGGGTTCTGCGCTGGATATTGACGTATCGATTTTTCGAAATATCGGCGCTATTATGCTGGCAGCGTTTGGCCTGATTCTGATTTCCGCAAGCTTGCAGCAACGCTTTGCATCCGCAACGGCAGGAATTGGCGATGCAGGTAACGTTTTTATTTCTCGCATGCATCTGGATGGGCTTGGGGGGCAGTTTGCCATTGGCCTGACGCTGGGTATTGTCTGGAGTCCATGCGTAGGGCCAACTTTAGGGGCTGCTATCGTGCTAGCCAGCCAAGGCTCTCAACTCCCGCAAGTGGCATTGCTGATGGGAATATTTGGTCTGGGTGCAGCTTTGCCGCTAGTTGTTTTGGCATATCTTTCTCGCAGCACAATGTTGAAGCTGCGCGGTCAATTAATGCTGGCGGGGAAGGCAGGCAAGATGATTTTAGGGGCAATCATGATTATCCTCGCCGTGATGATCGTGACAGGTACAGACAAGTTGTTGGAAGCGTGGCTGGTCGCGCATTCGCCAGCATGGCTTACAACATTGACCACGCGGTTTTGAGATGACTGCAGATGTGCAAGCTATTGCAGGCCGCATGATTTCAGGCGGCGGTACAAGGTTCTTTCGCTCAAGCCCAGGGACTGGGCCAGTTCTTTGCGGGTGCCTGTGAATAATTTCACATAGTTGATGAAGTCGGCGTCATTCATCTTCTTCACGGGAAGCGGGGCGCTGGCGAGCATGTCCGTGCGCAGCGACAGATGTTCCGGTTTGATTTTTCCATCATCGGCAAAGAGGCGGGCGCGCTCCAGCACATTGCGCAGCTCTCTGATATTGCCCGGCCAGTCGTATTGGGTAAGTTTTGCCAGTGTTTCTGGTGTGACGTGAAATACCGGATTGCCAGGTTGGTTGGCGCGCTGCAGTAGCGAGTTAATCAGCAGTGGAATGTCTTCTCTGCGCTCGCGAAGAGCCGGCAGATGGATGGGGAAGGCGTTGATTCGATAATAAAGGTCTTGCCGGAATGTTCCAGCTGCCACCATCGCTTGCAACGGTTTGTGTGTTGCCGATACCAGGCGGAAATCTGCCTTGTGTGTTTCGATTCCACCCACCCTGCGGTATGTTCCGGATTCGATAAGCCGCAGCAACTTCACTTGCATCGCCAGCGGAATGTCGCCGATTTCATCCAGGAAAATCGTTCCGCCGGTCGCTGTTTCTACCAATCCGATCTTGCGTGTCACCGCACCTGTAAAAGCTCCTTTTTCGTAGCCGAACAATTCACTTTCAAACAGACTTTCTGTCAGCCCCGAACAGTCAACCACGACGAATGGTCCTCGTGCCCGCTTGCTGGCTTCATGAACTGCGCGTGCGAACAGTTCCTTGCCGGTTCCGGATTCGCCCAAAAGCATGACGGGTAGATCGGAGCCGGCTACGCGTTGCAGCTCTCCAAGTGCGTGGTTGAACGCCGCAGATTTGCCAACCAATCCCTGGTTGCTTGGTTGTGCAGAAGCATGCCGTATCGTCTGCAGGCGCTCTACAAAGCCGATGACCTGATGTTCTGCATCAATGATGGGGCGCAGTTCGACATCAACGTGTTCGGGGCCGCGCGGCGTATGGTGAATATGAAGAACGCGATCAGGCCCTTTGTTGAGCAGCGCATTCTGCAAGGGACAGTGTTCACCCGCCTGATCGCAGGGCACGTTGTAATGATGCGATATGGCGTAGCACTTGTGTCCTATGACCGGCTTGCCGGCGGTCGCGAACTGTCTCTTGTAGGCAGTATTGGCGGCGAGTATTTCGTACTCGGTATTCATCACAATCATGGGTGCCGCTTCGTGATCCAGATACGAGATCAAGGCTTGTACCTGAAACGCTTTCAGTACTTCAGCGTTTTTCAATGCGTTCTCCTGTGTATATGCCAAAACTGCCAAATGGCAGTATGCCACTGCCAAAATGATCTGTCATGCTTTCGTTTTTATCCGGAAAAACGCGCAGAGAAAGGTTAAATTTCTCTATTAAAACAAAGAGATAACAATATTCTCTGAGGCTGGCACGCCTCTTGTATAGATATCTTTATAAACCGCTAACAGGAGGCAGTATGAGCAAGCTTTATGTGGAGGGTCTGTTTGATCCCGCAACCAGCACGGTCAGCTATATCGTCATGGATGAGGAGAGCAGGCAGTGCGCATTGCTGGATAGTGTGCTGGACTACGATCCCAAATCCGGCCATACATCAACCCAAAGTGCCGACAATTTGATTGAACGGGTAAAAGCACTGGGAGCCACGGTCCAATGGATTCTCGAAACACATGCACACGCTGATCATCTATCGGCCGCGCCGTATCTAAAACAAAAATTGGGCGGCAACATTGCCATCGGTGAACATATCCGCAAAGTGCAGGATGTCTTCGGCAAACTTTTCAACGCGGGGCCTGACTTTAAGCATGATGGCAGCCAGTTCGACTACTTGTTCAAGGACGGCGAACTTTTTCATATCGGAGGTTTGGAAGTGCTCGCCATGCACACTCCCGGGCATACCCCGGCTTGCCTGACCTACGTTGTGACAGATGGGCAGGAGCAGGTGGCATTCGTTGGCGACACCTTGTTCATGCCTGACTATGGCACGGCGCGCTGCGACTTTCCGGGTGGCGATGCCCGTACCTTGTTCAAATCCATCAACAAGGTATTGAGCCTGCCGCCGCAGACGCGCCTCTACATGTGTCACGACTATCGTCCTAACGATCGGGAACTGCGCTTCGTCACGACGGTGGATGAAGAGCGCAAAAGCAATATTCACGTTCACGACGGCATCAGCGAAGAGGAATTCGTGACCATGCGCACAGCAAGGGACGCAACGCTGGACATGCCGGTGCTGATTCTTCCTTCGGTTCAAGTCAATATGCGGGCCGGACAGCTTCCGCCCGCCGAAAACAATGGCGTGCGCTATCTGAAAATTCCAGTCAATGCAGTTTGATTTTTGACTGAAGAAATAATTGACGGACAACCGGCACGGATGAGTAAAGGAGACCAGCATGAAGATCAATACATTGACAGCGCAATTGTCCGTATCGCCGCAAATTATGCCGAACGATATCCCGAACATTGCGGCAAGCGGATTCAAGTCGATTATCTGTAACCGCCCGGACGGAGAAGGTGCCGACCAGCCGAGTTTTCGTGAAGTGGAACAGGCGGCGCAGGATGCGGGGCTCGAGATTCGCTATTTGCCCGTAGTGTCGGGAAAGGTATCCGACGAGCAGGTGAGCGAGTTCGATCAATTGCTGGAAGCATTGCCCAAGCCGGTGCTTGCCTATTGCAGGACAGGTATGCGCAGTACCACGCTATGGGGATTGTCGCGCGCGGGTCGCATGTCGGAAGAGCAAATTCTTGCACGTGCAAACGAAGCCGGCTATGACCTCAGTGGGGTGATTCGCCGTATCGCCAGTGCCGGCAGCACGTCTTCCGAAGTTGCGGATACAAGTCACCAGATTGTGATTGTCGGTGCAGGTGCCGCCGGGATATCGGTGGCAGCGAGCCTGCTCGCCAGAAATGCGGATCTGGATATTGCACTCATAGATCCGGCGGATGTGCATTACTACCAGCCCGGCTGGACGCTGGTCGGCGGCGGCGTATTCAACGCGCAGCAAACGGTGCGGGCAATGGGCACTTTGATACCGCGCGGCGTGCGCTGGATCAAGTCCGCAGTCGCGGGGTTTGAGCCTGAGCGCAACACCGTATTGCTGGAAGGTTGCCGCACGGTCAAGTACGAGCACTTGATCGTCTGTCCGGGCCTCAAGCTGAACTGGGATGGCATTAAGGGTTTGTCGGACACGCTGGGACATAACGGCGTGACTTCCAACTATCGCTTTGACCTGGCACCCTACACGTGGGAACTCGTCAACCGCTTCACCGGCGGTAACGCGCTCTTCACGCAACCGCCCATGCCTATCAAATGTGCCGGTGCACCGCAGAAAGCGATGTATCTGTCCTGCGACGCATGGCGCCGGTCGGGTATTTTGAGCAAGAGCAATGTCCAGTTCCATACCGCTGCTGCCGTTCTGTTCGGTGTGGCCGACTATGTGCCGGCGCTGATGGAGTATGTAAAGGCCTATGGTATCGATTTGAATTTCGGCCACAATCTCACGGCGATTGATGGCGAACGGCGCATAGCGACTTTTTCTTCCAGCACGCCGGACGGAGTAGTGCAAACGCATGACACTCCATTCGACATGATTCATGTCGTGCCACCACAAAGCGCGCCCGACTTCATTCGAGAAAGTCCGCTTGCCGATGCTGCAGGATGGATCGATGTCGATCAGGGCACCCTGCGTCACAAGAAATTTGCCAATGTATTTGGTCTGGGTGACGCAACCAATACCCCGAATGCCAAAACCGCGGCGGCGGCACGCAAGCAGGCGCCGGTCGTTGCGCACAACCTGCTGGTGAGCTTGGGGCAGGGAAAGCGCGAGGCACGCTACGATGGCTATGGCTCCTGCCCACTGACCGTGGAGCGCGGCAAGATCGTGCTCGCCGAGTTCACCTATGGCGGCAAGCTTGCGCCCAGCTTTCCAACCTGGCTGCTGGACGGCACCAAGCCTTCGCGTCTGGCCTGGTTGCTCAAGGAACGAGTCCTGCCATCGTTGTACTGGGAGGGCATGCTGAAAGGACATGAGTGGCTGGCGCAACCGGAAATGGTTGGGTGATCCCTGATGTTCTCGACGCTGGCCACGCTGCCATTACCTGCGCTTGGCGCGCGAGCGCGGCTAGTGGTTGGCATATCCGGGCGCAGGCTTGGCACTCCGTCAGCCTTGTATCTTTTAATACTAGTGAGAAAAATATGTTGATCAGTCTTTCCCTGGGCATGGTGGTTGGTTGCATCATGGGACTGACCGGCGCTGGCGGCGGCATTCTGGCGGTGCCCTTGCTGGTCTTTGGATTGCACTTTACTGTCGCCCAGGCCAGTCCTATCGGTCTTCTCGCGGTTGGTATTGCCGCTGCGATCGGGGCGGCGATGGGTTTGCGCAAAGGTATCGTCCGTTACCGCGCTGCGGGACTGATTGCTGCGGTCGGTATCGTCATAGCGCCGGCCGGATTCTGGCTGGCACGGCAACTTGACACGCGTTATCTCACGATTCTGTTTGCACTCGTCCTGCTCGGTGTCGCATATAAAAGTGTAAGGGAAGGGATGCGCCGCCCGGGTGAAGAACCCGAGCGCCCTGAATTTCCCTGCGTGCGCTTTACAGAAAGCGGGAAATTTATCTGGACCAAAAAATGTGCCGCCCGGCTATCTGCCATCGGCGGTCTGGCCGGTCTGCTGTCGGGTTTGTTGGGAGTAGGCGGCGGCTTTGTGATTGTGCCGGTCTTGCAACGCATCACCGATCTCACGATGCAATCCATCGTTGCCACTTCGCTGGCCGTGATCGCCTTGATCTCGCTCGTCAGTGTAGCTGGCAGCATTTACGGCGGGCACTTTGACTATGCAGCGGGTTTTCCCTTTGCCGCTGGCGCAGTGCTGGGAACACTGGTCGCTGGTCGCTATGCATCACGCTGGCCTGGCCATCATCTCAAATTCGTTTTTGGGATCGTGTGTTCGCTGGTTGCTCTGGGATTGTTCGTCAAGTCGGCAGGGTGAGCTTGCTGCGGGGCCGGATCTGTCAGGGAAGGTGTCGTCTGTAACGAAGAGACAGCTAGCCGTCAGATGTTGGCCAATAGCCTAAATTATTGATTTACTGAGGAAATGCCATGCAAGCTAACGTAGGAAGTATCGACCGTGCAATTCGCATTGTCGCTGGCGCGGGACTGATCGCCGCCGCCCTGTTTGGTGTAATCGGCGCATGGGGCTGGATAGGCATTATCCTTTTGGCCACCGGATTATTTCGATTTTGCCCGGTATATTTACCGTTGGGCCTAAGTACCTGCCGTCTGAAAAGATAAGCGGCTTGCCGAAAAAATATACGCAACTCTGCTCCAAGCGGTTGCCGCGTCCCTGGAGGCTGGTGCCCTGCAGACGCAGCAATCTGCACATTGATAGTGTGGAGGTGATGTACATTCCTTTATCGGGTAGCGGCATCTGACAAATCGTCGTCCGTTACAAAAATCAAGGAATAAAATATGGCTCGTTCGCCGCTTCCCGCATCATTCTTCGGCATTGTGCTTGGATTGTCCGGGCTGGGGCAGGCGTGGCGCGTCGCCGTCCCCTTATGGGATATGCCGCGCTGTATAGGCGAATCCCTGTTGTTACTGGCGGCACTGACCTGGCTGGTTCTGCTGCTCAGCTACCTCTTGCAAGCGCTACGCAATCCGCAACTGGTGCGCAACGAATTCAAACATCCGGTGCAAGGCAGTACACCCGCGCTACTCGCGGTTGCCACGCTGCTGATCGCGCTGGCTGCACTGCCATATTCTCGGCCGCTGGCTTATGCGCTAACCCTGACAGGCATTTGCTGGCATCTGCTGTTCTCCCTCTGGCACACCGGCATATTATGGCAAGGCGGACGTGATGCACTCGACACCGTACCCACGCTTTATCTACCTACGGTAGCTGGCAATTTCACCAGTGCGGCAGCATTGGGGGCGCTGGGACATGCAGACTGGGGCTGGTTGTTTCTCGGCGCAGGCGTGTTTTCGTGGCTGGCGCTGGAATCATTGGTGATACAGCGGCTCTGGCACACCACCGGGATGCCGGTACAACAAAGACCCTTGCTCGGCATACAGTTTGCCCCGCCGGTTGTTTGTGCGATGGCCTGGCAACTGTTAGCACCTGGCAGTACCGATCACTGGCTGCTGATGTTGTGGGGCTATGGCCTGTTCCAGATAATGCTGGGAATACGCTTGCGCAGCTGGCTGGCAGCCCAGCCTTTTTCGCCTTCGTACTGGGCTTACACCTTCGGCGTGGCGGCGGCGACTGTGGTCGGCTTGAAGCTGGCATTAAACGGTATCGGTGCAGCGCAAATACTGGCGATACCGGTGTTCATAGGTGCCAATCTTTTTATCGCCAACCTGACAGTCCGCACCGTCTATCTGTTTTTCAAATGGCGTCTGCGCTGAATCGGGTTTTCATTGCCTGAAATTTTCCATGGATGAGAGCGGGATAGCGGACAAGCGGTCCATCAGGGTAGCGTGCGAGAGCTCGCCCATACGTTTATCGATCAGGCGGCCGGTGGCGTCAAAAAACAGAGTGGTAGGCAAGCCACGCGCCTCATACTGTTTGGCGATTGCACCGTGCGGATCAAGCAGCACATTCTCAAGCGTGAGATTGCGTGCGCTTAAAAACTTCTGCACAGTCTCTGCTGCCTCACCCTGATTGAGAAAGACGAAGTGAATGTCCGGATATTGCTGCTGGGTTTTACTGAGTAGCGGCATTTCGCGGATGCAGGGAGGACACCAGCTAGCCCATACATTGACCACGGTCGGCTTGCCTGCAAAGGCCTTGAGCGATGTCGCGCCTCCTTGCAGGGTAAGAACGGGTGTTTCCGTCAATTGCACATCCTTTTCCACGGGCATCGACAGCAGGAATGAGCCCAGCAAGAAAATTGAAAAGCTTGCGACTAATGCTGCAGCCAGCGGTTTTTTGATCGCGTGCGACTTTGCGATTTGCATCAATGCGTACAGGCATGCGACACCGAAACCGGCGAACGCATGCCAGCCTCCGTCGCGAATGTCGACGATGTCGAGCGGGGATGCGAAATAGGACTCCCAGTATTTCAGTACAAAGCCGATGCGCGCGGCAATCAAACCGACCCAAAATGTTTGCCAGAATTTATTTTCGAAGGCCGCTGCTACTTTGCCGGCTATCTTCCTGCCGACCAGGAGGGCGATCGTCATTGAAACGGCGAAAACAATCAGCGTGCCGGGGAGGGTAAAGCTGCCAATCTGGATACCATGCATGTATTAAATTTTCTAGAAGTGAATGCCCAATCCCGCTCGTCTCCCAAGCAGGCCATCAAACTATATACCCGCAGTCAATCTCGTTTCTCTTCATCCATTGATTCGATCATGCACTTTACGGGAGCGCGGTATTCAATCGCGTCATTTCCGCACGGTTGATGAGCCATCATGATGATGGCTACAGACAAGAAATTTATGGGGCAGTTCGCGATCGGCTTTCGTTTGAAAGTGGCTGGTGGGATTTGCACCGGTGTGATGGCGCACGTCGTTATCGCCATGTTTGCGACATATTGTTTTTTTTTGAGACGGCACTCCGCATCGTATCCCCGCAACTTATTCCAGTTCTGCAAGGCTGGCGATAGGTCTCGTGCGAACTATCAAATCGGCTGTATCCAGATCGGTGCCTGTTTGTACCAAAGATGCTGATAGTGGTGATTCGATCAAATCCATCATAAACATTATACTTAAAAATATAATATAATTGTCAGTATTGATAGGACAGAGAGCTTTTTCTAATGAAGACGGATATGACAGATATCAAAGAAATCGATCTGCAGGCAATGCAGGATGCTGCAGAAGAAGCCTGTGGTTTATTAAAAAACCTGGCAAATCGAGATCGTTTGCTATTGCTGTGTCAAATGACACAGGGTGAATATTGCGTGAGCGAATTGCAGGAGATGCTGGGTATCCAGCAGCCAACCTTGTCGCAGCAGCTCGGTGTGCTGCGTGAGCAGGGATTGGTCGATACGCGGCGCGAAGGCAAGCAGATTTACTACAACATCACCAGTGAAGAAGCACTAGCTGTGATGCAGGTGCTGTACGCGCTGTTCTGCAACAAATCGAAAGGAAAGTAATCATGACGATCAACTGGATCAATTTCACTCCTTGGGCTTCATTGGCCGGGGGGCTGCTTATCGGCCTTTCTGCCGCCTTGCTGGTGCTGTTCAATGGCAGGATTGCGGGCATAAGCGGGATTGTAGGTGGCTTGCTGCGCCCGGTGCGGCGTGACATAGCCTGGCGTATCGCCTTTGTCGGTGGCTTGGCATGCGCTCCCTTGGTGTATCAACTGTTCGCGCCTTTGCCGGCTGTGCGTATCGATGCCGGAACCGGCATGCTGGTTGTGGCCGGTCTGCTGGTCGGTTTTGGTACCCGCTATGGGTCAGGCTGTACCAGTGGTCATGGCGTGTGCGGATTGTCACGCGGCTCGTTGCGCTCGCTCGCGGCGACTGTGAGTTTCATGCTGGCCGGTTTCTCGACGGTATTTATCATCCGTCATTTATTCGCCTAAGGAGGCTTGTATGCAGATAATGATGGCATTGATCATCGGATTAATATTCGGGCTGGGACTGATCGTATCCGGCATGGCCGATCCTTCGAAAGTACTGAATTTTCTCGATCTGGCTGGTGATTGGGATCCGTCACTGGCCTTCGTCATGGGTGGTGCAATTATCGTCGGGCTGTTTGCATTCCGCTTTGCTTCTCGAATGCAAAAATCTTTGCTCGGCGAAGCAATGCGCTTGCCGACTGCAACGAATCTGGACCGTCGCCTCATAGCGGGCAGTCTGCTATTCGGCATAGGTTGGGGTTTGGGCGGTTATTGTCCGGGGCCTGCACTCGTGTCGCTGACGATGGGGAATCCAAAGTCGATCATCTTCATCGTTGCGATGCTTGCCGGCATGATGATTTTCGAGGTTTGGGAACGCCTGCCTGCTTCAAACCGAAAGCAGCCGTCGTGACACGACACGCATAGTGAAGGCTGTTTGGACAACTTGAGCAGGCCACATGCGGTAGCCTGCGCATGACTTTATGCTCAGGCATTCTCGACTGTCGGCTGGGGATAACGACATAACGCCAGGACCAGCGGTCGTGATCGCTACGCTTTCCTGTACCTGATGAATGCACTGCATCTGCATAAGCCCAAGATGATCGATGTAGCGGTGCGACCGATCGCAATTTGGGAATGCCGGATTGCATGTGATGGCAGCTGTTCCATATTCCACCCGCCTGTCCTCCAGTTTTCTTTCGTGCATTTATTGATGTGCTTGCATTCCGCGACCTGACTCTTTTGGCGCAGGCGTGCAAGTCTTGCTGATCGCGATAATCTCTTCCATCATCCTCACGCCGCAAATAAATGTTAATAGTGCAATGTCGCGGAATTTCCGACTACACTACGGATCCCGTTATTTGTTCCAACCTTTTTGAGGGCCCGTCCGTGAAAATATTCAACGCGATATTGCTAGCCTTGTTCTCCACCAGCATTGCACATGCAGCTTCGCTGGAAGATGATGTCAATCGTTATGCCCAGACATTTTCCGGTACGCAGAGTGTGACGGCGGAGGTGGTGGAATCGCTGGAGTGGATGGGTATTGCCGACCCGCGCGTGTTCGACCTGATTGAGCGTCGTGCGATTGAAGCGGCAGAAGCAGGACGCTACGACAGAAAAACGCGTAATGAGGTTGTGCTTTACCTCCGCGCTCTGGGTTTTTCCGGTCAGTCAAAATATGCTGCCACCCTGCAAAATTTTGCTCCCGATTTGACATATGGACGACGCGCGAAAAATGCGCTGGAAGATATGCCGTATTACCAGAAATGGAATCCGCTTATTTCCAATCGGGCTTCCTTCGATGCGAAATACAGCGATGATGTAAATCGCGTGCTGAATATGCTGCACTCGAATGATTTTTTGTTGAAAAGACTGGGTGCGCAACGCGTCTATGCGGAAAATAAAGATGCCATCTTGCTGAGCACGCTGGAAGCTGAGATTCGTGCCACCTATATGAACATGACAAATGAGAATGACAATGGCCCGATCGATGCGGTTGCATGGATGGTGAAAGCCTTGGGCAGTGCAAAACAAGAACAATACCGTCCGTTGCTGCAGGAAGTTGCCGTGAAAGCACCCAACAAGAAAATTAGAAAATACGCGAATGCGGCGCTCGAGCGCTGATTAACTGGCCTTTTTGCCGTATTCCTTCAATCTGATTTACCTTCACCGCCGCAAAGAATTGTTATGACAGTGCCCATCGTTTTTGGCTCTGCGGAGCCGCATGTTCCCGAGACTGCATTTGGCAAGTGGTTTTTGCAAACCAATACATGGACCATCCATGTATTGGATAGGGCCTTGAATGATCTGGAAACCTTGATCCCACAACGTCTGGCGTCTTATCCTGTCGTCGCTGATGTCGGTTGTGGTTTCGGGCGCTCTTTAGCCCGGCTCAATACCCGTTTCCAACCGCAGCGCTTGATTGCGATGGATATTGATCCTGAAATGCTGGCGGCGACGGCACGTGAAAACGCGGATCTGGCAGAAAAAACAGAGTTCATTTGTTGTTCCAGCTCCAACATCCGGCTTGACGACAATAGCGTCGATTTACTGTTTTGCCATCAGACCTTTCATCATCTGATCGACCAGGAACAGGCTATACGCGAATTCTTTCGTGTGCTGAAGCCGGGTGGGATCCTGCTGTTTGCTGAATCCACACGCCGTTATATCCATTCATGGATCATCCGTTTGTTGTTCCGCCATCCTATGGATGTACAAAAAACTGCGCCCGAATATTTGGCACTGGTGCGTAGCGCCGGCTTTGCGGTTGCGGATGAATCGATTTCCTATCCTTATCTCTGGTGGAGTCGTGAAGACCTCGGCATGATGGAAAAATTGCTGGGCCTCAAGCCATCGAATGACCGCGAAGAAACCCTGATCAACCTGATAGCGACCAAGCCGCATATATAAAGCGTGTAAGTACGTTACCGCACAGCGTACATTCTCATAAGCCACCAACATTCCAGTAGTAAAGATGCCCTGCAAGAGCGTCGGATGGCCGGACGTCATTAGGCAAAAACAATTGTTTATAATGCCGCGGGCTTTGGAATAACAGACACTTTCTCTGGCGTAATAAACATGCGTGTTTTTATTCATTTTGATCTCTTGGGCAAGCAACCATGCGCATAGACGGTTTGCGGTTTTCGATCGCGGCGCATTCTGCATGGGCGCCGGGAATAGAGACGCCTGAAGCCTGGCTTGCATGGGCGAAACGGCCGTTTGAGATTGTGGGCGATGCCGAGCCTGGTGTCAGGCAGATGCCTGCCATGTTGCGCAGGCGGGCAGGCGCGCTCGGCAAAATGGCGCTGGAAGTGGCCTATCAATGTCTGGACGGACGCAAGGATGTTCCCGCGGTTTTTTGCTCACGTCATGGTGAAGTGGCCCGAGCGTATGAGTTGCTGAATGATTTGGCACAAGGTGCGGCACTGTCGCCCACTGCATTTGGTCTGGCGGTACACAATGCCAGTGCCGGTCTGTTTTCGATCGCGCGCGTCGATCAAGCCAACCACCTGGCCTTGGCGGCGGGTGCCAGCACGATAGAGCATGCTGTGATTGAAGCTTGCGGCTTGATGGCGGATGGTGCGCCTATGGTCTTGCTGGTGGCGTATGACAACTGTCTGCCGCAAGTATTTGAAAAATTTCAGGACTGCACGGAGCAACCTCACGCATGGGCCTGGTTGATGGTGCCGGCGACCGAGGATGCGAAAGCAACATTACGGCTGAGCTGGATGGCGGCCCACGAGCAACCGAATGAGGTGCACGCCATGCCGCCGAGTCTGCAGGTATTGCAGTTTCAATTGGGTGAAGATCCCTGTCTGGAGCGCGTTGCCGATGGGCGACGCTGGCGCTGGGCGCGCGATGCGTAATCCAGCCTCACGTTGTTCACTGTACTGGCGGGTGTTTGCCACAGGCTTCAGTTTTCTGACTTTCGGGGTGGGCGGACTGTTATTGCGTGTTGCTGTATTTCCACTGCTGAATTTGTTTGTTTGGCAACGAGACAAAAGAGTAACTCTGGCGCGCGCGGTGATACGTTTTGCGTTTCGCGGTTTTGTCGGCCTGATGCAGGCATTGGGTGTGTTGCGTTATGAAATCGTTGGCCAGCATCGGTTGCAGCGCAATGGATTGCTGATTCTGGCGAATCATCCAACCTTGATAGACACGGTATTTCTGATGGCCTTCGTCAAGCGCGCTGATTGCATTGTGAAGGGACGGTTATGGAACAATCCTTTTACCGGCGGGCCGATACGTGCGGCTGGTTATATTAACAATGATTCGGGTGCGGAATTGATAGCAAATTGCATTGCCTCACTGCAGAATGGGAACAATCTGATTATCTTCCCCGAAGGAACGCGTACTTCTGCCAGCGGCGAGATCAGTCTCAAACGGGGTGCTGCGAATATCGCGGTGCGCGGTGCACGTGATATCACACCAGTGGTCATACATTGCGATCCGCTGACGCTGGGCAAGGGCGAGAAATGGTGGCGTGTGCCAGCGCGCATCGTGCGTTTTCGAATTGAAGTACGCGACGATATCAAGATCGATCGCTTTATCGCGGATGGTGTATCGGAAGTGCTGGCGGCACGGCACTTGACCGACTATCTGCAAAATTATTTTACTGAAGAAAGCCAAGAACATGCTTGAACAAGAAGTGAAAGAAATGATTATCGATGTGCTGCAGCTGGAAGATATCAGTGCGGCCGACATCGATGCCGATGCGCCATTATTCGTTGAAGGCCTGGGCCTTGATTCTATCGATGCACTTGAACTTGGCGTGGCCCTGCAAAAGCGCTATGGCATTTCCTTGTCGGCTGAATCGGACGATACGCGGCGCCATTTTTCTTCGGTGCGTGCACTGGCGACGTTAATTGAAAATCATAGAACGAAATAAGGGTAAGGTATGGTAGCGGTGAGCACAATGAGCAAAGACGAACTGTATGTGTGGGTCGTCGATTTGTTGGCCGAGATGTTCGAACTGGATAAAGCAAAACTGACGTCGCAGTCAAATTTGTATGTGGATCTGGATATCGACAGTATCGATGCGGTCGATCTGGCTGTGAAATTGAAACAGATGACGGGTAAGCGCCTGCAACCTGAGGTGTTCAAGACCATACGCACCATCGGTGATGTGGTTGACGCCTTGTCCGATCTGGCATCGGAGCAAGAAGTATAAATCGCTCTATCCTGACTGTTGTTACGGTCCTCATTACCTTGCTCTATCCGCTGGTGATTTGGGTCGGACATGGGCAGGTGGAGCCGCGCTGGCTGGCAGCTTTGTTGCTGCTGGCTGCTGCCACGCGTTTGCCTTTGCTCAAGCTCAACAAGGTCGCGCGCTGGTCTATGGCCGGCGCAATCGTGCTGGCCGCCATTGCAGTGTGGGCCAATATGCTGTTGCCCCTGAAGCTCTATCCGGTGCTGGTGAGTTGTGTGATGTTGGTCCTGTTCGGCTACAGCTTGCGTTTTCCACCGACGATGATTGAACGCCTGGCGCGCTTGCGTCAGCCGAGTCTCCATCCACTGGTTGTGATGTACACGCGACGCGTGACCCAGATCTGGTGCGTGTTCTTTGTGATCAATGGGGCGATCGGACTCGGCACGGCCTTGTGGGCATCCGAAGCGGTTTGGTCGCTGTATACCGGCGTTATTTCTTACGTCTTGATGGGTATTTTGTTTGGCGGGGAACTGCTGTATCGTCCGCGCTTCAAGCGCCTGAACCACATTTGATTCCTATCTTATTTCCGAACTCATTCCATGCACGCACCGCTTATCAACCTGGCCAGTATTGCCGCCCAGCGTCCTGCCGATTTTATAGTCGGCTGGCGTGACGGCAAGGTGCTTTGCAATGATGAGTTTGTATTGCGTATGCATGCGTGGCACACTTTATTAAAGCGCACTGCAGGGCAGAATTTCGCTTTGTATATCGACGACAGTATCGAGTTCGGTGCCGCTCTTTTAGGCGCGTGGCAAGCAGGGAAAACGGTGTGGCTCACTGCCGATACGCTGGCTGCAAGTTGTATGGCACTTGCGCAATCGGTGGATGGATTCATCGGAGAATTCCCGGCGGAATGGCGACCTTTGCAGGCCGGCCCTGTGCAGGCATCCGCTGCTATTGATTTTGCTGTGCTGAATGCCGATGCTGTGGCTTTGGTTGTACATACATCAGGTACCACCGGCACCGCACAGGCCATTCCCAAGCGCCTGTCGCAACTGTCGAACGAGGTTGCCACGCTGGAAGCCGTGTTTGGTTCGCGGCTGGGTGACGCCGACATAGTCGCAACGGTGTCGCATCAACATATATACGGTTTGCTGTTCAAGGTGCTGTGGCCTCTGACCACGGGCCGCGCGATACATGCGCGCAGCCAGAACTTCCCGGAAGAACTGGTCGGATTGCTGGCTAGCCGTCCGTGCATCCTGATCGCCAGTCCTGCTCATCTGAAGCGCATGCCCGATCACTTGCCGTGGTCGGGCGCCGCTCATAATGTGCGTGCAATATTTTCCTCCGGCGGTCCCTTGCCGGCAGACGTGGCGCACGCTACCGGCACCCTGCTGGGCCAGGTGCCGATCGAAGTATATGGAAGTTCGGAGACCGGCGGCATCGCCTGGCGTCAGCGCACTCGTGCTGCAGACGAATCCTGGCTGCCTTTGCCGCAGGTTGAGTGGCGCGTGATCGCGACCGATACAGAAGAAGATCTTTCAGCAAGTGAAAACGTGCTGGAAATTCGCTCGCCGCATCTGGCGGATGATGCGTGGTTCCGTCTGGCCGACTGTGCTGAAGCATGCGGTGCAGGGCGCTTCATGCTGAAGGGGCGCAGTGATCGTATCGTCAAGATTGAAGAAAAGCGCATTTCGCTGACCGCGATTGAAGCACTCCTGGCTGCCTCCGATTACATCGATGATGTGCGCGTAGTGATGTGCGATGAAGTGCCCGGCCAGCGGCAACGTCTGGCTGCTTTCCTTGTTTTGTCGGAGCACGGCAAGAGCCTGTTTGCAGCGGAAGGCAAGCTGGCCATGAACGGCCACCTCAAAAAATTATTGGTCGATGCGATCGAGCCCGTGGCTTTGCCGCGACGCTGGCGTTATCTGGATCAGTTGCCACTGAATGCGCAGGGAAAAACCACGCAGGCGATGTTGCATGCATTGCTGGACGAACGTCCGCGTGTGCCGCATGTGCGACTGATGGAGCAGGACCTGCAGCGCGTCGCGCTTGAAATCACGGCGCCGCCGGATTTGCTGTACTTCGACGGGCATTTTACGGAGGCGCCGATTTTGCCGGGTGTAGTGCAGCTGGATTGGGCGATCAGCAAAGGGCGTGAATACTTTGATTTGCCGCCACGTTTCCACGCGGTGAATGCACTCAAGTTCCAGCGCGTGATCGGACCGGACCAACCCGTCATGCTGGAACTGATACATGACGCGCAAAAAGGCAGTTTGAATTTCCGTTATTTTTCAACGGCAGGACAGCACGCCAGCGGTCGCGTCGTGTTTGTGGCCGAGGCGGTGTCCCATGCTTGAGCAGGATCAACCCAAGGGTGTCGTGCGGTTCAAACCGATTGTGCTGATTCCCGTCTACGATCACGAACATGCCATCGGCAAGGTCGTCGCTGCGGTGCTGCAGCACGACGTGCCTTGCATGCTGGTGGACGATGGCAGCGGGTTGGCTTGCGCCCACGTGCTCGATGCGCTGGCTGCTGCCGAACCGGACAAAATCACGCTGGTGCGCCATGCAGAAAATCGCGGCAAGGGCGCCGCCGTGCTGACCGGCTTTACGTGCGCCGCCGCCGATGGTTACACGCACGCCTTGCAAATCGATGCCGATGGTCAGCATCGCGTAGACGATATTCCCGCATTCCTCTCATTGGCGGCGGCGCATCCGGCCAGCATCATCGCCGGCTGTCCTATCTATGACGAGTCGGTGCCGGCGATACGCCTGTACTGTCGTTACCTGACCCATGTTTGGGTGTGGATCAATACCTTGTCGCTGGATATCAGGGATTCGATGTGCGGCTTCCGCGCCTATCCGGTGGCACCGGTGATCGCGCTGGCGGCAAGGCAAAAGATAGGCACACGCATGAATTTCGATACCGATATTATCGTGCGCCTGTATTGGGATGGACTCGAGGTCATTAATCTACCGACGCGGGTGGCGTATCCGCTGGATGGCGTGTCGCACTTCCGTCTCTGGCTGGATAATATGCTGATCACGCGCATGCATGCGACCTTGTTCTTGGGCATGCTGTGGCGCCTCCCTGCTTTGTTGGCGCGCAAATGGCGGATGCGATGAATACGAAGTCATGCGCGCAGGCGAACGCACAGGCGCGACACTGGGCGAGCATCAACGAATTGAGTTTTGTGACCGGCATGCGTTTGCTGTTCTGGATTTATCGCTGGTTCGGCCGCTGGCCTTTCCGTTTCGTGTTGTATCCGGTACTGCTCTGGTATGTCTTGACGCAGCCGTTGCCGCGTCGTGCCTCGCTGGATTATTTGCGTCGCGTTCAATGTTTTGGCGATGGCAAGGTCGACATCCCCACCGGCATGTCGGGCGTGCGTAAACATTTTGCGTCTTTCGCCGAGACCATACTCGACAAGATGTTGCTGTGGGGCGGCTTGTTCAAGGCCGAGCATATTGAATATTTTGGCACCCAGCCGATTGATCGCCTGATTGCTGAAAAGCGCGGCGCGCTGCTGATTTGTTCACATTTCGGCAATCTGGAATTGTGCCGCGTATTATCGCGTCAACATAACAAGATGCGCCTGACGATACTGGTCCATACCAAACATGCGCGCGCCTTCAATCAAATGCTGGCAGCGCTGGATCCGCACAGCCAGTTGAATCTGATGCAAGTCACAGACATGACGCCGGCGACCGCGATGTTGCTGGCGGAAAAAATCGAGCAGGGCGAGTTCGTCGTGATTGCCGGTGACCGCGTACCGGTGGCACCGAACCCGCGCATTGCCATCGCCAATTTTATGGGGGCGCCGGCGGCTTTCCCGGTAGGGCCGTATGTTCTGGCTAGCGTCCTTCAATGCCCGACCTTTCTCTTGTTCCCGCTGCAGCAGGGCAAGCGGGTGGAGCTGCATTTCGAATTGCTGCGCGAAACGATACGATTGCCGCGCAAAGGTCGCGACCAGGCATTGCAGCCGCTGGTGGCAGATTATGCTGCGCGCCTGCAGCATTACTGTCTGCGTGCACCATTGCAATGGTTTAACTTTTACGATTTCTGGCACTTACCAACACTGGATACTCACGATGCATCCCGCTGACATTAAAAAAACACAACGCGCAGTTCAGTTCGATCAAGGCCGCTTGCAGATTGAAGATATCGCCGATATCGCGAACGGCAAGGCGCAGGCCGTTCTGTCGGACGATCCGGCGTTCCGCGCAGCGATTGCGCGCGGTGCCGATTTTCTCGACCGGCTGTTGCGCGAGGACGGCATCATCTATGGCGTCACGACCGGTTACGGCGATTCATGCACGGTCGTGGTTCCGCCCGAACTGATTGCCGAGTTGCCGCATCACCTGTTTACCTATCACGGTTGCGGCCTCGGCGAATATCTGACGCCGGCGCAAACACGCGCCGTGATGGCGACGCGACTGGCTTCCTTGTCCAAGGGTTTTTCGGGTGTCTCGGTAGAACTGCTGGAACAGATTGCACGTTTGCTGGATGCCGGTCTGTTGCCGCTGATTCCATCCGAAGGTTCGGTCGGTGCCAGCGGCGATCTGACACCGCTTTCCTACCTTGCCGCCGTATTGTGCGGTGAACGGGAAGTATGGCGCGACGGCGTGCAGGTTCCGGCCGAACAGGCCTTGCGTGAAGCCGGTATCAAGCCGATCCGCCTGCGCCCGAAAGAAGGTCTGGCCATCATGAACGGCACCGCCGTGATGACGGCGCTGGCTTGCCTTGCCTACGACCGCGCTGCGTATCTGACCAAACTCACAACCCGTATCACCGCGATGGCCTCGTTCGCGCTCGATGGCAATGCGCATCACTTTGATGAAACATTGTTCTCTGTCAAACCGCATCCCGGCATGCAACAGGTGGCAGGCTGGTTGCGCCAGGACCTGGATTGCGAACAAACAGAACGCAATGGCAAGCGCCTGCAGGATAGATATTCGATACGTTGCGCGCCGCATGTGATTGGCGTGCTGGCCGATGCCTTGCCGTTCTTCCGGCAGTCGATAGAAAACGAACTAAACAGCGCGAACGACAATCCGATCATCGATGCGGAAGGCGAACGCGTGTTGCATGGCGGCCATTTTTACGGCGGTCATATTGCATTCGCGATGGATGGCATGAAAAACGCCGTTGCCAACCTGGCCGATCTGCTGGACAGACAAATGGCCCTGCTGGTAGACAGCCGTTACAACCATGGCTTGCCGGCCAATCTGTCCGGTGCGGAAGGACCGCGCGCCGCGATCAATCACGGCTTGAAGGCATTGCAGATCAGCGCATCCGCATGGACTGCAGAAGCATTGAAATTGACGATGCCGGCATCGGTATTTTCACGTTCGACTGAATGCCATAACCAGGACAAGGTCAGCATGGGCACGATCGCTGCGCGCGATTGCTTGCGCGTGCTGGAATTGACCGAGCAGGTGGTTGCTGCCTTGCTGATCACGGTGCGGCAGGGCGTGGCCTTGCGTTTGCGCGTGCAACCGGATGCCGCCTTGCATGCCTCGCTGTCGGAGATGACTGAAGTATTGGGCAAGGATGTCGCATTGATCGTCGAAGATCGCCGTCTGGAACCGGACTTGCGCGTGCTGCTGGAACGGATAAGCAGTCAGGCGTGGGAATTGTATGCGCCGCAAAACTGAAGCCAGCCGCTGGTGGGCGGAGGTCGAGATACAGGTACAGTTTTTTGACCTGGATCCGATGCAGATCGTCTGGCATGGCAATTACATCAAGTATCTGGAGGTAGTGCGTTGCGCATTATTCGACAAGATCGATTACAACTATGTCGAAATGGGTGCGTCCGGTTTTGCGTGGCCGGTGATTGATGTGCAACTGCGCTATATCAATTCGGCCAAATTCGGCCAGCGCCTGAAACTACGCGCCGATATCGTCGAATGGGAAAACCGCTTGAAGATTGAATACCTGATTACCGACGCGGAAACCGGTGCCCGTCTGACGCGCGCCAGCACCACGCAAGTAGCACTCAACATGGCCAGCGGTGAAATGTGTTTTGTTTCGCCGCCGGTTTTATTCAAAAAACTGGGAGTCGAATGATGATCCAACGCATGATGACGAGTTTATTCGCAGGGCTGTGCCTGACGGTCTGCGCAGGTGTGAGCAGCGCGGCCGCACCGATAGAAAAAATCCAGAACATGCTGGCCAAGCCGAAAATGCTGTGCGGTCGTTTTGATCAAAGCAAGCAGTTGAACGGCATGAAGAAGCCATTGTTATCGAATGGCCGTTTTTGCGTCGTCAATGGCAAGGGTGTGTTGTGGCGCACCTTGCAACCGTTCCCCAGCACACTGCGCCTGACGCGTGACGAGATCGTGCAATTCCAGGGCGAGCGCGTTGCGACGCGACTGGATGCAAAGCAGGAACCCACCGTTCGCATAATCAATAGCGTGCTGTTCTCTTTGCTGTCCGGTGATCTGTCGCAACTGCAAAGCTTGTTTGACGTCGACGGCAGCGCTGATGCAAAAAGCTGGCGCGTCGCTTTGAAGGCGCGCGAACCCGCGCTGGCCAAAGCGATAGGCGATATTGCGCTGGAAGGCGGCTCCTACGTCAACAACATCACGATGAGCGAAGCCAGCGGCGATAAAACCAATATCGTCTTCTCTGCGATACAAACCGGTGAAACGGCGATGCTGGCGGAAGAGGCAGCGCTATTTTGATGAATCGTAAAGGGCTGGCACTGGCGTGGGCGCTGGTGGTCTGCATGCTGCTCGCGCACAATGCCTATCTGTGGCTGGGCAAACACATTGTGCCGGACACCGATATTCTCGCCTTACTGCCGGTGCAGGAGCGCGACCCGATATTGCAGCAGTCATTCACGCATATGGTCGAAGCCTCGCAGCAACGCGTGATCGTGCTGGTGGGAGCTGCCGACTGGGCCGATGCCAAGCGCGCAGCCGATGCATACAGCGCCGTGCTGGCGAATAGAAAGGATTTGCTGCAGGCCACGCAATTGACCGATCAGATGCAGAGCGACTGGCTGGAGCAATTCCAGCAGCACCGCCTGCCTTTGCTGACCGCGCAACAGGAAGATCAATTGCGCACGCAGCCACCCGCATTCTGGGTCGATGCCGCGCTTGCCAAACTCTACAGTCCGTTTTCCGGCCCCAAGCTGGGCGCGTGGCGTGACGATCCCTTTGGATTATTCAGTGAGTGGGTGCAGCAGCGCGCGCAGGAAACGCCAGTGCGACCGCGCGATGGCCATCTATTTGTCGCCAACAAGGACAAGCAATACGTATTGCTGCCGCTGACGCTGCAGATACCGGCATTTTCGATGAGTGCGCAGGAAGTCATCGTCCCCTTGCTGGAACAGGCGAAGAGCGCCGCGCGTGAGGTGGCACCGCAAGTTGAAATCATTACCGCAGGCGTCGTGTTGCATGCGGCCGCTGCGGGCGAACAGGCCAGCGGCGAAGTATCGACAATCGGGTTGGGTTCGCTGGCCGGCATCATTTTGCTGACGTGGTTGAGCTTTCGCTCCTTCAAGCCTATCGGTCTGGTGCTGCTATCGATAGGAATCGGTTGCCTAGGTTCTTTTTCGATTTGCTGGTTTCTGTTCGATCGTATTCATTTACTGACACTGGTGTTCGGTGCCAGCCTGATCGGTGTGGCGCAGGACTATGGCATTTACTTCCTGTGCAATCGGCTGGGGGCAGACGAAAAACTCGATTCGACTGCCTTGCTGAAACGGCTGATGCCGGGACTGAGTCTGACCTTGCTGGCAGCGGTGATTGGTTACATGGGGCTGGCGTTTACGCCGTTTCCGGGCTTGCGCCAGATGGCCTTGTTCTCTGCGCTGGGTTTGATATTCGCGTGGATGACGGTGGTGTGCTGGTTCCCGCTGCTTATTAGCGGTGGCACACTTAAAGGCGGCGCGCTGATCCGCCTATATGGCAACACGCTGTCGTACTGGCCGCGGCTGCGCATGAACAAGCTGACCTGGTCTTGCGCCGCGATATTTGTCGTGCTGGCGACGATAGGCTGCCTGCGTCTGGGTGCCAATGACGATATTCGCCTGCTACAGACGCCGCCCAAGCATTTGATTGATGACCAGATCAAGTTAAGTACCTTGCTGGATGCGCCGACGCCGGTACAGTTTTTCCTGGTACGCGGTGAGTCCGCCGAGATGGTCTTGCAGCGCGAAGAAATATTGAAGAAGCGACTGGATCCATTGATCGCTCAACACAAGATTAGCGGTTATCAAGCCATGTCGAACTGGGTCCCTTCAGCGCAAACGCAGGATGCGCGTATCGCCTTGCTGAAGGAAAAATTGCTTGATGGCGATGGCCCCTTGGCGCAACTGGCGGAAAAAATAGGTGAAGATAAAATCTGGACGGCGACGACACGTGCGCATCTGCTGGAGGCGGGCAAGCTGTTGACGCTGGATGAGTTCCTGAAGACGCCGGCCAGTGAACCGTGGCGTCATTTATGGCTCGGTCAGGTTGGTGGCATGACTGCCAGCATTGTGGCGTTGCGTGGCTTGAGCAATGTTGATCTGCCCTTGCTGCAACAGGCGGCAACCGGACTCGATGGCGTGCAATGGGTGGACAAGGTCGATGAAATTTCATCGGTACTCGGCCGTTACCGCGAGTATATGAGTCTGGTGGTGCTGGCTGCATATATCGTCGTGTTTGGCTTGCTGTTCGCGCGTTATCGCCGCCATACCTGGCGGGTCCTGGCACCGACGGCCGTGGCGAGTATCAGTACGCTTGCCTTGCTGGGTTTTGCCGGACAAAACCTGCAACTTTTTCACGTGCTTGCCTTGATGCTTTTGCTGGGTGTCGGTGTCGATTACGGTATTTTCATGCAGGAACAATCGAGCAAGCGTGATGCAACCTCCTGGCTGGCGGTCGGTTTGTCGGCTGCCAATACCATCCTTTCGTTCGGCTTGCTCGGTTTGAGCCGGACCCCTGCTCTGCAAGCGTTTGGCCTGACGATGTTGATCGGGACTGCGCTGGTGTGGCTCATCGTTCCCTGTTTCGGAAAAGAAAATACGGATGAATCAAGAGCATAAAAACGAGCATAAGCAAGAGCTCAAGCACGAGTTTGAATCTACAGAAATATTAATCATTGGTGCCGGCCCGTCCGGTGCGGTTGCCGCTGCCTTGCTGCGCCAGCAGGGTCGACAAGTGCTGGTGATCGAGCGCGAACAGTTCCCGCGTTTTTCGATAGGCGAGAGTCTGCTGCCGCAAAGCATGCAATACCTGGAGCAGGCGGGCATGTTGCGCGCCGTGGTAGAGGGCGGTTTCCAGTTCAAGAACGGCGCGGCTTTTGCGCGCGGCGATGAATACACCGCTTTCGATTTCCGCGACAAGCATTCGGAAGGCTGGGGTACGACGTATCAGGTACAGCGCGCCGACTTCGATCATGTACTGGCGAAGGAAGCAGAACGCTTTGGCGCACAAATACGCTATCGGCATGAAGTGACTGCCGTTGATCTGGAACGCGACAAGCCCCTGGTGACGGTCAAAGATCCCGATGGCCGCATCTATCAAGTCGAAGCAGGTTTTATTCTGGATGCCAGCGGTTTTGGTCGTGTGTTGCCGCGTTTGCTGAAACTGGAAACGCCGTCCAACTTCCCGGTGCGTGGCGCCATCTTTACGCATATCGAAGATGGCATTGCCCAGGGAGCAAATCCGCAAGGCTTCGATCGCAACAAGATTCTGGTAACCATCCATCCGCAACATTGCGACGTCTGGTTCTGGACGATTCCATTTGCTGGCGGTCGTTGCTCGCTGGGGGTGGTGGCAGAGACCAGCTTCCTCGACAACTACAAGGGCAGCGACACCGAGCGCCTGCAAGCACTCGTGGCCGAAGTGCCATCCTTGCAAAACGTATTGGCAAACGCGAAGTGGGATACGCCGGCGCGTCACATTGTCGGCTACTCGGCGAACGTCGCGTCCTTGTGCGGCAAGGGCTATGCCCTGCTGGGCAATGCGGGCGAGTTTCTCGATCCGGTCTTTTCATCCGGCGTCACGATCGCGGTGAAGTCGGCGAGTCTGGCTGCCGCTGTATTGCAGCGCCAATTCGACGGCATCAAGGTGGACTGGCAAAAGGAATATGGTGAACCTTTGCGTGCCGGCGTCGATACCTTCCGTGCGTTTGTCGAGTCATGGTATGCCGGCGGATTTCAACAGATTATTTTTCATCCGAACCAGCAACCGGAAATTCGCCGCATGATCGCCGCGATTCTGGCCGGTTATGCATGGGATCAGAACAATCCCTTTGTGAAAGAAACCGTGCGCCGTCTGGCCGCCCTGGAGAGTATATGTACGCCAGTTTGATGCGTCGCTGGACGCTGATTTCACTCGTGTTGCTGGCGAGCGGCTGTGCCACCAAGCCAGCGCCGGAACAGGAGCGCCTTGGCTTGAAACTGGCACCCGCCACCCTCGGCGCTTCCATCGCACGCCAGCAGCATTTGAAGGTCGAGCGTGAAGGTCGTATCGACGATCTGGATGCGGCGCTTGAAGTTGATGCGGACCATTTGCAACTGGTCGGCCTGGCATTTGGACAGCGCGTATTGAGCCTGAGTTACGATGGCAAGGAATTGACTTCCTGGCGCCATGTGATGTTGCCTGCGCAAGTGCGCGCCGAGGATGTGCTGGAGGATTTGCAACTGACGCTGTGGCCGAAAGAGGCGATTGCCCAAGAGTTGCCGGCGGGCTGGACCATAGAGGACGAGGGTCTGCGCCGCACCCTGTACAAGGACGGCACGGTAGTGACGGTGATTGACTACAGTACGATGCCGCGCTGGAGCGGTACGGTCGTGCTGCAAAACATGCGTTACCAATATCGATTGACGATTCAGTCAGTGCCTTTCGGCCCTTGATGAATATCCGGAATGAAATGATGCCGTATTTGAATGAATGTGGAATAGTGTGCGCGCTCGGAGACACACACGATGCGATCAAGGCGCGCTTGTTCGCGCGTGCTGAAAGTGGCGTGGCGATGACCGACGCATGGAGTGCAGAGCGCGTGCTGCCGCTCGGTTGCGTCACCGCAGAATTGCCTTCAATGGCGGTCTGGCCGGTACAGCAACGCAGTCGTAACAACCAAATGGCGCTTGCCGCCTTGTCCCAGATACGTCCTGCTGTAGATGCCGCGATTGCGCGTTTCGGTGCCGACCGTATTGCGGTCGTGATCGGTACCAGCACTTCAGGTGTTGCCAGCACCGAGACTGCCTTGCGCCAGTATGCAGTGGATGGAAGCCTGCCGGACGCGTTCCACTATGCGCAGCAAGAGATGGGATCGCCGGCCAGCATGCTGGCGATCGAGCTCGGTATCAGCGGTCCTGCTTATGTGCATTCCAGCGCCTGCTCCTCCAGCGCCAAGGCAATGGCCAGTGCCGCACGTTTATTGAACATGGGTTTGTGCGATGCCGTGCTGACTGGCGGCGTGGATACCATGTGCGCATTTACAGTGGCCGGTTTCTCTGCCCTGGAATCGGTCAGTGCTGCGCAATGCAATCCGCTGAGTGCGAATCGCAAGGGCATCAATATCGGTGAAGGTGCTGCACTATTCCTGATGACGCGCGAACCGGCTGCGGTGGCATTACGTGGCTGGGGCGAGTCATCCGATGGCCATCATATGTCGGCGCCGGATCCGGCCGGCGGCGGTGCGCGGCTGTCGATTAAGCAGGCGCTGCAACGCGCAGGCATCTCTGCATCGGAAATCGATTACATCAATATGCATGGCACGGCGACGGTACAGAACGACGCGATGGAATCGCGCGTGATCCATGACCTGTTTGGCGCCGATGTTGCCGTCAGTTCTACCAAACCTTTCACCGGCCATACCCTGGGTGCTGCCGCGGCGATTGAAGCGGCGATCTGCTGGCTCGCGATGCAGGATGAGAATGCGGACGGCATCCTGCCTCCGCATTTATGGGATGGTGTACAGGACACTTCTCTGCCAACATTGAACGTGGTTGCACCGGGTACGCTTTTGGGTCGGCCTGTGCGTTGGGCGCTGAGTAATTCGTTTGCGTTTGGTGGTTCGAATGCGACGCTGGTTTTGGGGAGATCCGCATGAGTTTGCCGGATATCCGTATGCTGGTACCGCATTCGGGGACGATGGTCTTGCTGGACAGGCTGGTTGCAGTCGGCGATGAAAGTCTATGTGCGGAAGTCGTGATAGCTCCCGACACCCTGTTTGCTGACGCGCGGGGGGTAGGCGCATGGATAGGGGTTGAATACATGGCGCAGGCAGTGGCGGCATTTGCCGGCTACGAGGCGCAGTCGCGCGGCGAGCCGGTCAAGGTTGGTTTTTTGCTCGGTTCGCGACGTTACGAATGCCGCCATCCGCAATTCGCCATGGGCAGCAAATTGCATGTTCATGTACATCGCGCCTTGCAGGGTGAAAATGGTTTAGGGGCATTCAGTTGCCATATTGACGACGCCAACGATGCCTCTGCTGCACCGCTGGCAACCGCGACGATCACGGTTTTTCAGCCGGATAATGTCGGCGAGTTTTTACAAAAAGTTTCAGAATGAAGGTGCAGGATGAATAAAACTATATTGGTGACAGGATCGTCACGCGGCATAGGCAAGGCGATTGCATTGCGTCTGGCGAGTGACGGCTATGACATTGTTTTGCATTGTCGCAGCCAGCGCGCTGAAGCGGACGCCGTCGCGCAGACCATAATCGGTATGGGACGTGCCGCACGGGTGCTGCAGTTCGATATAGGTGAACGTGATATCGCAGCCACGACTTTGCTGGCTGATTTGGAAGAGCACGGTTGCTACTACGGCATCGTGTGCAACGCTGGCGTTGCGCGCGACAATGCGTTTCCAGCGATGTCAGGCGAAGACTGGGACATCGTGCTGAAAACCAATCTGGACGGATTTTATAACGTGCTCAATCCGCTGATTATGCCGATGGTGCGCAGGCGCAAGCCGGGTCGCATCGTGACGCTGGCATCGGTGTCCGGCTTGATCGGCAACCGGGGGCAGGTCAATTACAGTGCAGCCAAGGCCGGCATTATCGGCGCGACCAAGGCGCTGGCAGTGGAATTGGCTAGTCGCGAAATTACCGTCAATTGCGTGGCGCCGGGATTGATTGCAACCGACATGATCGGCGATGTGCCGATGGAGGAAGCCTTGAAAATGATTCCTGCCAAGCGCGTCGGCAAGCCGGAAGAAGTTGCGGCGGTCGTGAGCTTTCTGATTGCCGACGATGCAGCCTACGTTACGCGTCAGGTGATTTCCGTCAACGGAGGGCTGGCATGAGCCGCCGCGTCGTTGTGACCGGCATGGCCGGCATCAGCCCGATAGGCAACGACTGGGATGCGATCCGCGCGCGTCTCGGTGAATATCGCAATGGCGTGACGCGCATGCATGAATGGTCCGACTACGATGGCTTGAATACGCAGCTGGGTGCACCGGCTGCGCCATTTGAATTGTCGGATAAATTCAATCGCAAATCGATGCGCAGCATGGGACGCATCGCCTTGATGGCGACGCGTGCGAGTGAACTGGCACTGCTTGACGCCGGTCTGCTCGACGATCCCTTGCTCAAGAGCGGACAGATGGGTATTTCATTTGGTTCGTCAGCCGGCACGCCCAGTGCGATCGGTGACTTCGGTCGCATGATGGAAGAGCGCACCACCAAAGGCATTAACGCCACGACTTACATCAAGATGATGGCGCATACGGCACCGGTCAATATTGGCGTTTTCTTTGGCGTTACCGGGCGTGTGATCACGACATCCAGCGCGTGCACCTCCGGCAGCCAGGGCATAGGTTACGCGTATGAAGCGATACGCGGCGGCCAGCAGAAGGCGATGATCGCCGGTGGCGCGGAAGAATTGTGCGCCACCGAAGCTGCCGTGTTCGACACCCTGTTCGCAACCAGCGTCAAGAACGACGCTGCGGATACCACGCCGCGTCCTTTCGATGCAGATCGTGATGGCCTGGTGATCGGCGAGGGTGCCGGTTGTCTGATCCTGGAAGAGATGGAACATGCCTTGGCGCGTGGTGCAAAGATACATGCGGAGCTGGTAGGCTTCGGTACCAATAGCGATGGCTGTCACGTCACGCAGCCGAATGCGGCGACCATGCAGATCGCGATGGAACTGGCGCTGGCCGATGCCGGCTTGCAGCCCGCGGACATCGGTTACGTCAATGCACACGGCACGGGTACCCAGCACGGCGACATTGCCGAGTCGCAGGCCACGGCGCAGGTATTCGGCAATCGCATGCCGATCAGCTCACTGAAAAGTTATATGGGTCACACACTGGGTGCATGCGGCGCACTGGAAGCGTGGGCCAGCATCGAAATGATGCGCGAAGGCTGGTTTGCACCGACCATCAATCTTGAAAAGATAGATCCTCAATGTGCAGAGCTCGACTACATCGTCGGCGAGGGAAGAAAAATTGAATGCGACTACGTGATGTCGAATAACTTCGCATTCGGCGGCATCAATACCTCGCTGATTTTCAAGCGCTACCGATAACAAGAAAAATGAAACCGTTTTTTATCAAGGGAGTTTGATCGTGATTTTCAACATAACAAAAAACAAGACATATGCAATCGCCAGTCTTGCGCTGCTTCTTCTGAGCACTGGTTGCGCGACCAAGGTAAAGGTGCCGGAGAATACGCAAAATCCTGCGCCCTCTGAAGCATTTTCAAATTTCTCACGGTTTGAAGTGAAGCCGATTAATCAGGGCCCAGGTTGTGACAAGCAGCGCGGTGCCGACAATGCACTCGATGCAATCCAGCAAAAACTGGACAACCGCCTCGGCGGCTTGATTGCAGCCTGGAATACGGCAGCGCCAGCCAAGGCAAAGGAGCGCAAGCTGATTATCGAACCTGTCTGCTCGAATGCAAAACTGATCAGTCCTGCGGCGCGCGTATTCGGCGGTGTATTTGTCGGTAGTTCGGCCGTGGTGTTGAACGTTCGTTACACGGACGCAAGCAGTGGCAAACTGATTGCGGAACCGGTGTTCTATCAGCATGCCAACATGATGGGTAGCGGCTACTCATTTGGCGCTACTGATCGCGACATGCTGGATCGGATTGCCTCGATGATCACGACCTATACATCAAAGAATTATGACAATGCAGTGGGCGGCCCGACGGGGCTGGAAATCAAGAATTAATTCACCAAAGGAAAAATGATGAGAAAAATATTGTGCGCCCTGTCTTTTGCCGCCGCATTGTCGAGCGTTGCGATGTCGGCGCAGGCCAAGGATGAAAAAATGATGATGCCTATCGATGCCGCCTTTGCACAAACCGGTACCCGGAACAATGTCGATGGTTCGGTGAAATTTTTCTTTGGCAAGCAAAAGCCGACCGGCAAGATTCTGCAAAAACTGGGTAGTGATACCACCAGCCAAAAGTCCAATGCCTTTGGCAAGTCGGATGCAGTTTCCTGCAATACAGCATTCCTGTCGGGGATGATTTCTTTTGAAAAGCGTGCCAAGGAATTGGGTGCCAATGCCGTAGTCAACATCGTCAGTAACTACAATCACGAAGTCAATTCGAGCGAGACAGAGTTCGAATGTCATGTAGGCGCCATCATGTCCGGCGCCGCATTCAAGGGCGACTTTGTCAAAATCTCTGACAAATAATACAAGCGCGGATGCAAATCCGAATGCAGGCCCTGTTGCCACGGTATGGCTGTTGGATGGCCGTAGCGTTGGCGACGATCAATTACTCCCCTATGTTTCGTGGCTCACTCCGGATGAGTTGCAGCGCTATCAACGCTTCCTGCGACCTGAGCGCCAGCGTCAATTTTTGCTCGGCCGTATCCTGCTGCGTTACACGCTAGGCGAGTTGCTGGATATCGCACCGTCTTCCATTTCACTTTCCGAATGTCCAGGTCATGCGCCGGTCTTGAACCTGGAACAGGATTCACCGGGATTCAGCTTGTCGCATAGCGGCCCGTGGGTCGCGTGTGCCGTCAGCGAGCAAGCAGCCCTGGGACTGGATATCGAGATGCTGGATGGAACCCGTGATCTGCTTGCACTTGCGGAACAGGCATTCGATGCAACTGAATGTACTTTGCTCGGGAAAAAACAAGGCGCTGCACGCGTCGCTGCGTTTTATACCTTGTGGAGTACGAAAGAGGCGTCCTATAAACTTGCTTCGACCGCGACTAGCGATTCGGTTGCACACTGCATGACTTTTCCACATACGGAGATCTCTATTGTCCTCTGCAGCGAATTGCCTTTGGCAGATGCACGCGTGCGTATTTTTGACAATTGGTAAATGAAGCCAGCAATACGTCACCGTCCAGCGTAGAAATACCAACGGCTGCGCTTTAATTTCGTTCACGCCAAACGCCGGTATTTTCCGTGGTAGGCGCAACTTCTCTCAAGCTCCATTGCAAGGGAATCGCATGCGACTTTATCCAACCGGATGTGATGTGAAAGCGCCATAGTCGTTCGGCTCCGGCAAGATTCCCGGTTTCATTCGATTGCCACAACACTTCCGTCCTGCCTTGCAGATGTAGCAAATCACCGCGGATGAAATCGATGAATAATAATGCTGCGCGCGGCTCCAACAGCATATTTCCCAGTGTATTGAAATATCGATTGCCGACAAAGTCCGGAATCGTCAGGCTATTGCCATCTATGCGGATGAAGCCAGGCCTGCCACCGCGATGCGAGATATCGACACCGCTGCCATTTGTCGCTTCATTGCCTGATGTCGTAGCGACAAAAAAAGTATCGGCATCGTTGATGATTTTTTTGGCTGCATCATTTAGCTGGGTAAAGAACTCCTTCGACGATATGGGGCCATCATTCTTTTCATTGCTGACATCTCGCGCCTGTATATATTTAGGGCAGTTGCCAAATGATTGTTCGACATGCACATGCAATCCATCGTCATCGAATGCGGTCACGTAACCATTGGCACGATTACGCCTGCGGGCACTGAATTCAATGCCGAGCATGCCTATCGCCTTGTCGCTAACCAGCAAAGGCATAAACGATTCTTGCCAGTGCGCAGTTGCATCTATCCTTAAGCTTTGCGGGTCTTCGCTGCTGATAAAACCTTGCGGTCCGGTCACTATAGTTGCTACCGGCCAGCCCTCATTGTCGGTAGTCGCCACCATCGCAAAACGCAGTGAAGAGAAAAAATGTCTATGCTGATCCGGCATCATTTCGCGTATTGCAAAGCCAGGTGTACCGGTGCCAGCTGCCACCTGCGCCCGCAGCTCGCCCTCATGGAAAGGCTGTTGGTTGAGCGGCGGGTTCATACAACTTCCGGTATGACTGATTGCGGCATGGGATGAAATGCTGGCAGCGCTTCGATACGTGCCAGCCATGACCTTACTGCCGGATACGGGGTTAATGAAATACGGCCTTCCGGAGCATGCGCTACGTAGGAATAGCATGCCAGATCTGCGATGGTTGGATTGCTGGTGGCGAGGTAATCGCGCCCGACAAGATGCGTATCCATCATAGTCAATAATTTCTCGGCGATTTCATGTGCGCGTAGAGGATCCATTTCGCCTTTCATGTTCCACAGGCTGGACATGCGAGCACTAGCCGGACCATGTCTGACTTCGCCTGCCGCTATCGAGAGCCAGCGCTGTATCTGCGCTGCTTCGACAGCGTCGTCTGACAACCAGGTGGTTTGCGCGCCATAACGTTTGACCAGATAAACCATGATGGCATTGCTATCGGACAGGACCAGAGCGCCATCTACCAATACCGGGATTTGCCGCAAGGGATTCAGCTTGCCGAATTCTTCCGTGGCGCGCACAGATGCGGGTGCCTCAATGTATTCATGTGCAATGCCCAGCATGCGCAGCAGTACTTCAACGCGATGGCAATGCCCAGATAAAGGTGTTCCATAAAGTTTGATGGTAGTCACGATGATGTCCTTTCATTTAATTGAGGCTTCATCTTAGTCGTTGCAATAAATGGTGTAAATTACTTAAAATTGCAATTTACTATTTCAATTATTGGAATAATCTTAAGGGCGTGTGATGGACAGACTGGACGAACTTGAAGTCTTTATTGCGATTATGGACACCGGCAGCCTGATAGGTGCCAGTCGCAAGTTGCGCCGCTCAGCGCCTGCGATTACGCGCCTGCTCGGTTCGCTGGAACAGCGTATAGGCACACGTTTGCTGGAAAGAACAACGCGACATCTGGCGGCCACTGAAGCAGGGACACGATTGCTGCAACATGCGCGGCAAGTGCTGAGCGAGTATGAACAGGCAGTGCAGGAAGATCCATCCGCACCTATGCGCGGGACCTTGCGCGTGACGGCACCGGTGGTCTTCGGCCGACGTCATGTGGCACCGATAGTGAATAGTTATCTCGATCTGTATCCGGAAATGCGGGTCGAGCTGGTGATCAATGATCGCAATATCGATTTGATCGACGAGGGGATAGACATTGCCGTGCGCATTGGTCCTTTGGCAGATACCAGCCTCGTCGCGCGTCGCGTCGGTCAAGTGCATTCTGTGCTGGTTGCCAGTCCGGATTACATCAAGCGTCGCGGCAAGCCGCGCGCATTGCTGGACCTGTCATCGCATGAGGTCATTTTTAATTCAGGATTCGGTAGTGCGTCGGAGTGGCGCTTCAGGGTAAATGGTCGCGACCAGGTGGTGCCGCTGACGCCGCGTTTGACGGTTAATGAAATCGATGCCGTGCTGCTCTCCGCAAAAGCAGGGCGGGGCGTGGCACGCCTGTTGTCGTATCAGGTAGCGGACGAGCTAGCGAATGGGAGCTTGGTAAGAATTTTTCCAAAAATGGAAACCGCAATTTTGCCGGTGCATCTGGTACTTCCCAGTGCAAGATTGATGGCACCGAAGTCACGCGCATTCATAGACCATGCAGTGGCAAGGTTTAGTGAGTTGCGCGTGATTCAGAAGTAATGCAGCTGAACACTCTTGCGAATAGATAGATGACACAAGCGTTTCGCCGGCCAATACCCGCTGATCGATATCCTTCAGTTTGTAATAGCGAGAATCATGCAAACGCTTATCATCGTGGCGCTGTCGCTCAAGTGCAGGACGAGTTTTGAATAAAACCCGCAACGCATGGCTGTTTTGCACCACTGCGTCGGACTCATATCACTGGCAAAGAAGTTTGCAACGGGCAGGCGGCGTGTGACCAGTGCGCGTGCGATGGCGCGGGTGCAGCTCTTTGGCGAAGAGGCCCGCGAGGGCAGCAAATCCCGACAGCAAGGCCGTCAGCTTCATTACAGGTGTTTTTCGTAGGATTCTTTCCATGTGCATGTGCGCTATGTGTTTGCTGACGGCCCGGGAAATAAATGACCGGTAATATGAGGAGCAATATAACGGGTGATACAGGGGTGACACAAATTTCGCCAACAGCAGAGCAGGGATGTTGATGCAATGAAACAAGATTGCAAGGTACTGTCAATTGGAATGAGTCGAATTTTTCTGAATATGCAGAATCTGAATATTCGTGGCCGGTGGTCTGCTATTTTTTAGTAAAGCTTACGGAAGGATCGCGCACTATGTCATCGCGTTTGATCAAGGCGGAAATTCAGGTAGGGGAGATCAGTGAAATATTTTTAGTGCATGATGGAGGGTGCACAATTACAAACTCACATGACTAAGGACATCATCATGAAAACCAGATTGGAGCGCGATACATTCGGTTTGATCGAGGTCGATGCCGAACGGTTGTGGGGAGCGCAAACTCAGCGCTCGCTTGAGCATTTCAAGATATCGACTGAACGGATGCCGCAGGAACTAATGATTGCGCTCGCAGAAGTCAAACGTGCCTCCGCCATCGTCAATCTTGATCTGGGCAAGCTCGATCGACAAAAGTCTGGCGCGATAGTCGCGGCTGCAGAAGAAGTGATTGCTGGGCTGCATCCACATGAATTTCCACTTGCCGTGTGGCAGACCGGTTCCGGCACGCAGAGCAATATGAACATGAATGAAGTGCTGGCCAATCGCGCATCTGAATTGCTGAACGGCGAGCGCTGCGAGCAACGCCTGATTCACCCCAACGACGACGTGAATCTCGGGCAGTCTTCCAACGACATATTCCCGACCGCGATGTATGTGGCCGCAGCGCTCGGCGTCAGCAAGAAATTATTGCCGCAGATCGAAAAATTGCGACAGACGCTTCAACTGAAATCGGAAGAATTTGCCGATATCCTCAAGATAGGCCGCACGCATTTGCAGGATGCAACACCGCTAACGCTGGGACAGGAATTTTCCGGCTATGTCGCGCAACTCGACTATGCGAATGCGACGATCGCAACTTTGCACACTGCATTGCATGAACTTGCCGTCGGCGGCACGGCCGTCGGCACCGGCTTGAATACCCATCGTGAGTTTGGCGTGCGCGTGGCAGCCGAGTTGGCGCAGCGTACCGGCCTGCCGTTTAAAAGTGCACCGAACAAATTTGCCGCGCTGGCCGCGCACGATGCGCTGGTGAGCGTACATGGCGGCTTGAAGACGCTCGCCGCTGCGATGATGAAGATTGCAAACGATGTGCGCTGGCTGGCATCCGGTCCGCGGTCCGGTCTGGGTGAGTTAAGCATTCCGGAGAACGAACCGGGTAGTTCCATCATGCCGGGCAAGGTCAATCCGACACAGAGCGAAGCGGTCACCATGTTGTGTTGTCAGGTATTTGGCAACGATGTGGCGATTAATTTTGGCGGCGCATCCGGCAACTTTGAATTGAATGTCTTCAAGCCTCTGCTTGCGCATAATTTTTTGCAAAGCGTGCGTTTGCTGGCGGATGGCATACAGAGTTTTGATGAGCACTGCGCGCACGGCATCGCTGCCAATCGCGAGCGTATTGATGAATTGATGGGGCGTTCATTGATGCTGGTAACGGCATTGGCGCCGCATATCGGTTACGACAAGGCAGCGAAGATAGCCAAGCAGGCGCATCACGATGGCAGCACCTTAAAAGAGACCGCGCTGGCCTTGGGTTTTGTGACCAGTGAGGAATTCGATCTTTGGGTGCGGCCGCAAGACATGATTCATCCGAATTAACCACGCATGCCTGGGCTTTACTGATCTGGCATTAACGTTCATTGCCAAGGTTTACTGTTGATGCTCTCCGCAAATAAAAAGGCGATCCGGCTAACCTGGTTAGCGAGATCGCCTCGTCCCTGACGAATCAGGTCTGTTCTCTATGCATGTCGTCCGCGATGACCTGCGACAGACATACATTGGCCAGTGAGCAGCCTACTTATTTTGCAGCGCCCATGCAACGCGATTTTTCCGCGCCAGTCAAAGCATCACATTTTTCTTTTTGCACAGCAACGTTAGCGTCGTGCTTTTCTTCACGTGCATCTTTACGTGCGTCAGAAACTTCTTTGCCAGCTTTGGCATCGGCAACTGCTGCAGTTTTTGCAGCTTTTGCTTCTTTCACACAAACGTCTTTGTTGTTGCCAGTCATGTCATCGCATTTTTCTTTTGCGACTTCATAGTTGGCGTCAGCAATATCGGTACGTGCTTTCTTGCGTGCTGCATCCGTGCCCTTGTAAGCGGCTTCAGCTTCTGCTGTGGTTTTCACCTGTGCAGCTTTTGCTTCTTTGACGCAGACATCCTTGGCATTGCCTTTGTGACTGTCGCAAGCTTCTTTTGCCATTTTATAGTCGGCGTCGGCCTTTTTCTTGCTTGCATCGTAAGTCGCTTTTGCTTCTGTTGGTGCTGCGTGCGATGCAGCGATGAAGCCAAAGCTGGCGCTAGCCATGATGATCATTGAGAGTGTTTTTTTCATGATATGTCCTTTTAGTTTTTGACTTGAGCTGAGGCAGACAACCGGACGTGGAGTGAATCGACTGATTGCACTCCAACGCCTGATTTCATTGCTATTTACAGAAAGCGTTTGTCGTCGCGATTACGTTCTTCAAACGATTTGATTTGCTTTTCAGCTTCATCTTTGCTTACGCCATATGCTTCTTGAATCTTGCCTGAGAGTTGATCGCGTTTGCCTGCGATTTGATCGAGGCTGTCATCAGTCAATTTGCCCCATTGTTCTTTGACATTGCCTTTGAGTTGTTTCCAGTTACCTTCGATAACGTCCCAATTCATAACATTCTCCTTAAATGAATTTCATATGCACGGCGACAGTGCCTGCCTATTACTATGCAAAACGTGGGCCAGTTTCTTTACTTATAAAAATCAAGTACTTAAGAAAAATCATGTTAGCTATATGTAAATATCGCAGGGTAAGTTGCAAAGCCTACATGTGGGAAATGGGGAACGCCTTGCAGGACAACAGGAAGTAGTAACGTGAAAAATAATCTGAAAGATAGGGGCTGAGCAGGAAACGTGTGCATGAAATAATGAATCGTTTCAGCATGGCCGGAAAAATCTTTAGGTGGATGCCTTCAATTCTTTGTCATGTCGCAAAGTGCCGAACCACAATGCATATTGACGCGTGAAACTTGCGCCTAAAAAGAATATCTGCGCTGAGTAATAGACCCATAGCAGCAGCGCAACCAGTGAACCCGCTGCACCGTAGCTGCTGGCAATGCCGCTGTTGCCGAGATAAATGCCTATCAAGTATTTACCAAAGATGAACAGTCCGGCCGTACCCAATGCACCGATCGATACATCGCGCCACGACAGTTTGACTTGCGGCAGGGTCTTGTAGATAACGCCGAACAAGCAGGCAATCACGATGAACGCAACCAGATTCGATGCGGGCTGCAAGATAAATGCGGCGTCCTTCCACAGCCCACCCCAGTAACGCTCCAGCAAGGCGAGCCCGGCGCTGACGACGAGCGAGACCAATAATAAGAATGCCAGTACCAGTACCATACCGAATGAGAGTAAGCGTACCCTTAGTACTTCTATCCAGCCCGCATGACGCGCCATGGGCACATGCCAGATTTCATCCAGGCTATCCTTCAGTTCTGCAAACACAGTGGTCGCGCCGATCAACAGAAAGATAGTTGCGATGATGGTCGCGGTTTTACTGATGTCAGGATTATGCGCATTCGCCAACAACATTTCGATTGCCTGTGCGCCGTTCGGGCCGACTAATCCAGTGAGTTGTGCGACGATTTCGCCGCGTGCCGCTTGCGTACCGAATACGGAGCCGGCAATCGCGATGGCAAGTATCAATATGGGTGCCATGGAAAACAGCGTATAGAAAGCCACCGCCGCACCTTTGCTGCCGCCACGTTGCGCAAACCATTCCAGAATCGAGCAGGTAAAAACGATGCGCGCGCGTCGCCATGCAGATAGATCTTCAGATTTATCCAGATTGTGCGACTCAGATGGATTTTCTTGCGTATGCATATGGCGGCCGTAAAGTGAACACTGCGTGGAAGAAAGACTATATAGCGGACTATGCCCTGCAAAGCAGGTAAGGCGAGGTGCAATTACTGCTTGCGCAGCTTTTACACTTGATGAGAGTTGTCCAACTGCTGAAAAGTTGCTGCGCGCAACAATCTTGCGAGAGACCGCAGCGATCAGCTTCAGATGCATACTGTCCTACAACCATATCAGCTTATTTCCTATAGAAGCCGAGTGCTGCCATTGATACGATGTTGTATGTAAAAAGAAAAACAAGCTCGCTTTCACCCCTTCCTTGTCGGGGTGAGCGCTCAGTCAACATCGTTGTAATTTTTCAGGAGACATCTTATGGGTAAATATTTCCTTGCTTGGATTTTAGGCGTACCTTTTTTTGTGCTGCTACTGGTTTATCTGATTTTCTAAGACCACAGCAGTCAAGATATGAATGAACAGATAATTTGGAGCAGATAAGAAAAAACCCGCAAGTGCGGGTTTTTTCTTATCTGCTCGTTGCTGTCTTTGTCCATAGAGGAACTATTTCGCTGGATAAATATCTGACTAGGCGTTTGCAGGTACGGACGATGCTGCTATGCTTCACTGCAAAGGTAACAACGTTACAGGGCAACTTTCGTATTCCTGAGCTCTGAACAGTGTGCAGATTGCAGTCCTTCAAAATCTGTAAAACCCCCACAAGAATCATAAAACGTCGCCAGGACAGCAGCAATCGAGTCAGGCATGTGTTATTCGGAGCAGGGACGCACTATCCGTGTCGTCCTGTTTCCCAATTTGCAGCGGAGCAAACTCATGTTTCAATCAGCGGAGCATCGCAAATTCTTCACTTTTCTGGTCGCGCCCCTCATCGCCTCCGCTTTCATCCTGACGGTTGGCATCGTCGCGATCTATAACGCATCGCAAGACTTTTGGGTTTTGAATTATCGCCTGTCGGATATCGTACCGATAAGGACGACGACCGGCATTGTTTTGATTCTGGCAGCGCTGGCACTGGCATTTCGCTCTATGCACATTGCGCATGGCACGCTGAGAACCGTTGTGAAGGTAATGGCGTCGCTGTTGTCACTGGCTGTTGCCGTGGTTGGTATATCGGCACTGCTGCGATATTTTTTCGGCATTGATATCGGTCTTGAAACCGTGCTGGCCAAAACAGGTGTGCAGGATAAATTCATGTTGTATGACTCACCGCTGGCGGCACTTGGCTTTGTGTTGGTGGGTTTTTGCCTTTTGTTCCTGGATTACCGCACTTCTGGCGGGCATTATCCGTCCGAGTATGTTGCCTTCATCCTCATCGGCATGATGGGCATTCCGCTGGTGGGTCAGCTGTATAACGTGATGTCGATGGATGTGGCTGACGCTGCGCGTGCGCTCGTGCCCTTTATATCGGTCATCTTCATGGTGCTCGGACTTGGAATATTGTCTGCACGTCCTTCGCATCGCTTGATGCGCCTGTGGAATAGCAAATCGCCCGGTGGCCCCGTTCTTCGGCGTTTGTTGCCAAACAGCCTGTTGATGCTGGTGATCCTGGATTTCGCTATCAAATGGGGTGTGCAAAATAATTTCTACGGTGCAGACAAGGCATCGCCTCTACTGATCATGCTCAGCGGCACACTGTTGTTCATCATGTTTTGTCGTACCGCAGCGCTATTGAATCGTGAATATGAGGGACGCCAAATCGGTGAGGCCGCACTTGCCGAAAGCAATGCCTTGTTGCGCGCGGTCAGCGATAACACGCCGGATGCGATCTTTGTCAAGGACCGCAATGGCCGGATGATTTTTGCCAATCCGGCCAAATTGCGCCTGCTTGGAAAAGAGCGGGAGCAGGTGATCGGTTTTCGTAGTGATGAGTTGTACCTTGAGAAAGCCGACGCCGCACGCGTGATGGAAGAGGACCACAGCGTGATTTCTAGCGGCAAGCCGATGACCTTTGAAACGACGACCCGCTATGCCTGCGGAATACGCACCATGCATTCAACCAAAGCACCGTGGCTGGATGATCAGGGTCGGATTATGGGGCTGGTAGGTATTAGTACCGATATTACGGAACGCAAACGGATAGAAGATGCGCTGAAGGCCCATGAAACGCAACTGGAGGCCCTGGTTGCTGCCCGCACTTTTGAAGTCAGCGAGTTGATAGGCCATTTGGAAACGACACGTGAAGAAGAGAAGCGATCTATCGCGCGCGAACTACACGATGATCTGGGCGCGGCACTGACGGCGCTGAACATGCATCTGTCGCTCATCTTCCAGCAGATGCCGCCTGAGCCTAAATTTATCGAGCGCTCGGTCAAGATCAAGGCCTTGCTCAGTTCCATCACGGATGCGACGCGGCGTATTCAAAATGGTTTGCGGCCAGACAAGCTGGACGTATTCGGTGTCAAGATTGCGATTGCCGAACAAGCGGCAGAATTTGAAAAGTACACCGGTGTCGCCTGCAACGTGAATCTTCCTGATGACCAATTGGGTTATGCTCCTCGCGTCGACATCGCCCTGTTTCGCATCGTGCAGGAAGCGCTAAACAATATTGCCAAGCATGCAAAAGCCACTCACGTTGATGTGGTGCTGGATGATGTCGATGATGAAATTGTATTGACCGTACGCGATAACGGCATCGGTATTCCTGCCGTCAATCCTGGTGGTGTAGTCACACACGGTTTGCGCGGCATGCGCGAGCGGGTGGCATATCTAGGCGGTAGCGTCAGAGTGAATGGCGCGGAAGGCAAGGGGACCACGATTATTATTTCGATTCCCAAGACGCCGGAGAACACGGCAGTGTCGGATGATCATCTGATGGAAGCAAGCGACTGATCTGGGGCAGGCCTGAGCGTACGAGAGGCTGGATGCGCTATGACAGACGACGGTGTATAGCGGTGGCCGCAACCGTTGATGCGACACGTTTTTTCTTGATGATGTCAGGGATGAAATCGCAGTTGCCAGCTTGGGCGATGCAATTATTCCAGATTCAGTCCGAGTTGCGGCACTCAACGTGAGCCTGGCTCAATTCCCTTACCAATTCAAACAACTGGGGAAACTCCGATGTCTTGTCAAAGAAATGGTTGACGCCATATTGACGCCCGACACGACGAAACACTTCAGTCGCATTATTGCTGCAGATGATTTTCAGTGGATCGTAATCCCGTTTGCCGGATAGCTGGCGCAGCAGATTGATGCCATTCCCTTTTTTAAGCTGGATATCGACAATCAGAATATCGCAGGAAATCGAATTCAATTGATGCAAGGCATCGGTTTCCGATTCCGAAACACCGGCCACGACGACGCCTGGAATCATCGCCAGATTTTCGATCATCAGGTCGCGCACATCGATGGAATCCTCAACCAGGAAGATGCGCAAGGGCTGGCAACTTCCATCCGCCGTAAAATTTTTCGCTTTATTCATATAAGAATCGCTTTTGCCACTGAGAACTGCGGTATGGAAAGACATGTCGTTCCGGTCCTGAAATAATTAATCGATCAGATTTTGCTTGATGGCGTAATAGATGATGCCGGCGTTGTTTTCCATATTCATTTTTTGCAAAACGCGCGCCCTGTAGGTACTGACTGTCTTTACGCTCAGGCAAAGTTCATCGGCAATCTTGGTGACGCCGTGGCCCTGACATAATTTGTAGAAAATTTCATACTCGCGTTTCGACAGTGTTTCGTGCAGCGGTTTTTCCGCATTGGCATCGACTTCTGTCGTCAGCAGTTCTGCGACGGTATGACTGATGTATTTATGCCCGCGCAATATCGTTTGGATAGCGGTGACCAGCTCTTCCGCCAGCGCCTCTTTTTGCACATAACCGCTGGCACCGCTGCGCAGAATCTGCACCGCATAGCGACTTTCCGGATGCATGCTCAGGATCAGCACAGGCAGATCCGGTTTTTCACGCTTGATCTGCTTCAATACTTCGACGCCGCTTTTGTCCGGCATATTGATATCGAGTAAAACGATGTCCCAGTCCTGGGCGCGCACCAGACGGATCGCTTCCTGCGCAGTCGCGGCCTCGCCTTCGATGCTCATGTCCGGCACTTGTGCAATGAAATACTGCACACCTGCGCGGACCACTGCATGATCGTCAACTACGAGAATTTTTACCATGATGAATACGCGTTTTTCAGTTGGGGACTAGTTGCGAGCCTGCATGCCATAGTGTTGCGTGCGGCTGTTGAGGGCATCAGGCAAGAACAGCTTTGCCTGATATTCATTGAGGCGATTGTAAAGGGTTTTAAGACTCACACCTAACACCTCGGCGGTCAGCGTTTTATTCCCGCCACAATGGCCCAGGGTCGCACAAATCAGTCTTTGCTCCGCATCGGCCAGCTTGCTTCCCAGTTGTACGGTGACACAATCTTCCGCCTGCTCGCTGGCATTGGCTCTTGCAGGATTGATGCCAAGTTTGATGTCGAGTTCCTGGTCCGCAAGAATATAGCTGCGGTGCACAATGTTTTTCAGTTCGCGCACATTGCCCGGCCAGCTGTATTCATTCAAAAGTCGATACGACGCTTTTGAGAAATGCTTGTTATTGCTTTCTTCTTCATTCAGTTGCGCGAGGAAGAGATTGGCCAGCAAGCGGATGTCTTCGCCGCGTTCACGCAGCGTAGGCACATGGATAGGGAAAACCGCCAGGCGATAGAAGAGGTCGCTACGCAAAGTGCCGTTCGCGACCGCTTCCATCGGATCGCGATTGGTCGCCGCCACGACGCGCACCTTCACTTCGGTTTCTTCATCGGCGCCTATCCGGTAGAAACGATTGGTTTCGAGCACGCGCAGCAATTTTACTTGCATGTCTAGCGACATCTCTGTCACTTCATCCAGGAACAGGGTGCCGCCGTCGGCGCGTTCAAAGCAACCTTTTTGCATGCGGACGGAGCCGGTAAAACTGCCGCGCTCGGAACCGAATAGTTCTGCCTCTATCAATTGCGGCGAAACGGCACCGCAATTTAATGCGACAAAAGGTCTTGTACTTTCCTTGCTTTTTTGGTGAATGACATTCGCCACCAATTCTTTACCGGTGCCGCTTTCGCCCACGATCAACACATTGGCATTGGTCGGTGCGACCTTGCCTATCATCTTGAACAGATGCTGCATGTTTTCCGATGCGCCGTATAGATCGCCGCAACGACGTTGATTTTCATAGGACGTGCGGACTTCTTGAGCGCCAGCGGGTAGGACAGCGAATTCTTTTGTATTCAGTGCCGGCATTCCGGCAGCGTTGCCGTCTGTACTCAATCCGTTGGACATTGGTTTCTCCTCTGTGAAAACATATTGCAAGTTTTACAGAGTCGATTGTGCAGGAAGGGCAAACTTTGCAGAATCGGCGATTTTCCGATTCGCTTGTGGGAATCCTCTTACAAAAAACCGAATGGACATGCGACATCGAAAGCCGGGGCTTTCGCTTAGCCGACAATATCTGGCCAGTTGCGTACGGACGAATAGTCGCTACCGAGCCATCCAAACTGCACTTTGTTGTCGCACGACGTCGCTCAAGGAGCCGCTTTTTTGATAGCTGGCACGCAGCCAGTCTGCATCGGATTGGCCAGAAAGCACACGTTGGCGCAACAAGTCGATGGCATCGTCTGTGCCCATTTCTTCAGCAACGTCCTTCAACATGTCAAAGGTTTGCAGGATATCGTCCTTGATTGACGACTGATTGCCGGTAAGCGGATTGATCAACGCACCGTTCAATCCGAAGCGGCAAGCCTGGAAACGGTTATACGAATATGTCAGCGCTGTATCCGCTGTCGGATGCAGATCACGTTGTGCAAAAAAGTATTTGCTCAGGGTTTGCGCATAAGCGCCCAGAGCTACCGCCGTCTCGATCGCCAGCGGGGTATCGCAGACGCGAATTTCGACTGTGCCGTATTCCGGTTTGGGGCGAATGTCCCAGTAAAAATCCTTCATGCTGGCGACGATGCCGAGACGCGACATCTTGTCGAAGTAGGCGTTGAACGCCTCCCAGTCGCTGACAAACGGCATGGTGCCGCTCAACGGGAAGGCGTTGATGCTCGTCAGTCGCGATGATTGGAACGTGGTATCCACACCCTGATAGAACGGCGACGATGCCGACAATGTGATGAAGTGTGGCATTGTGCGCGCCAGCAAATGTGAAAGGCGAATTGCCTCGTCGCCGCTCGAACAGCCGATGTGAATATGCTGGCCGTAGACTGTAAATTGTTTGGCCAGATAGCCGTATAACTCGGACACCAGCCGATAGCGATCGGTCGGATAGATGCGTTGATCTTCCCAGTGCTGGAACGGATGCGCGCCACCGCCTGCCAGGCCGAGATTGAGCTTGTCGGCTGCCGCGACGAGCAAGGTACGCATGGCAGTGAGCTCAGTCAGCATTTCGTGATGATCGATGTGCACCGAGGTGGCGATCTCGATCATGCTCTCGGTGATTTCGGGCTTGATGTCGTAGCCGTGTTCGGTCTTGTTGATGATTTGCAGCAGGTCGTCGGAACCGCGCGTCAGATTGTAATCACGTCGATTGACGATTTGCAGTTCGAGTTCGACGCCCATGGTCAGCGGCGTCGAGTTATTGAATTCCAGCATGAAGATTTCCTTGATCAGTTCTTGGCTTCGCCTGATGCAACCAGCGCATAGCGGGTGCAAATCGGGCCCAGCAATTCGAGAATGACGAGTATCGAAACGACCAGTGCAGTGAGTTGCGCGCCGAACTGCGGATAGTAGCCGACTGCATGCTGCACCATGATGATGTTGAAGCCGGACAGCGGCACCAAACCGATTCCCAGTAGCGCCCCCTTGCGCAGTGCAATGCCATTCAGGCGTGCCAATCCGGTCGTCATGCCGATGGCGATCAGCAGGCGCAATGCGATGAAAGCAAGCACGATGGGCCATAGATCAAGCAGGTGCGACAATTCCAGTTTGGCGCCGGCAAAGACAAACAGCGCAACATAGAACAAGCCGCTGAACTGGCTGAGATCGGGCTCCACAATCGCGTAGCGTGGATCGTAGCTGCGACTGGCAATGCCGAATACCAGCAGCGCAATCAGGGCTGACAGATTCAGCATGACGGCGAGCCCGACCGTACTGGCAATCAGTGCCAGCACCAGTATCAGCTGGGCCTGACTGTCACGCCCCAGCCATTGACCTATCCAGACCAGCAAGCGGCTGATGATCCAGCCCAGTGCGGCAGAGCCGAGCAGCAAGTACAAAGGGTGCAGGATGTAACTTTCCCAGCCGGCTTCATATTCAACGTGTACCGCAGCCAGACCCATGGAGAACACGACGAAGGCGAGGGCGTTGCCGATGACGACAATATTCAACATGCGTTCGGTCAACTGGCCTTCCGCCTTGACCTCGCGCACCACATTCAGGATCACGGCGGGCGAGGTTGCCATACCGAGTGCTGCGACCATGCTGGCAACCAGTTTGGTGACGCCGAATTGCGTGAGCAGGATGAACAGGGCGATAAAGGTCGTGGTGCTGAGTGCGACGCCGGTGATCAGCAAGCCTTTCTCGCGTAGCAGCCATTTGTAATCAACGCGACGACCCAATTCAAACAAGACCAGGCCTAGTGCAAGATCGACCAGCAGACTGATTTCGCTCAGGAGCGCAACGTCGATCAGGTTCAGTACCGATGGTCCTATCAAGAGTCCGGTTAATACATAGGCGGTGATGGCAGGCACTTGGGGGAATATGCGGCGCAGCAGGCGCGCGCCGAGTACGCCGGCTATCAGTAGCAGACCGGTTGCAGTCAGCACATTCAATGCGTGCGGCATATTCGGAAAAAAACTATGTGATGTCATGTTGTTCCCGACAATTTAAAAATAGCGAGTTTCAAGTAATTGATAACGCATAGTGTTGATGCAGGCTGTCTTGCCATTTCTGGCGCGCATGCTGCATGGTGTCCGGATTGTATATTAGCCTCGTCGCAGATTTATCCGGATTAGTTTGCATGCCCTATGGCATGTGTTATCCGGTTTTGCAGTATTTCGATGCATGTTGTGCATCAAAATACTGTGGCGAAAGGCATTGTTTGTTAAAGGAATTATGGAACGGAGATACCGTTGTATAAATTTGAGTGCGGAAAGTGTAGCAGCTGTTCAGGGAAAAAGTCGCACCCTTTTTCCAAGGGGTATTTTTGATGCCATGTTGCTAATGAAGTTTGACACGTGGCGACGTCTTGCGTTGCAGCCAATGCCCTAGCGTGTCGGCAGCCGTGCGCACATAGCCATGCAGGGCGACCAGATGCATGCGATACAGGGATATGTACAACAAGCGTGCCATGATGCCTTCGATAAAAAGTGTGCTGCCGATCAAAGGCCCCATCAAATTACCGACCGCATCAAAACGTCCCAGCGATACCAGCGAACCCAGATCGCGATATTCGAATTGCGGCAACGACTGTCCATCGAGTCGCTTCTTCAAGGACTGAAAAAGAAAACTTGCCTGCTGGTGAGCGGCTTGTGCACGCGGCGGTACCGTGCTGTTTTTTTCCGGCCACGGACAGGCGGCACAATCACCGAACGCAAAGATATCTGAGTCGATTTCGGTTTGCAGAGTCCGCTGCACGATGATTTGGCCCAGCCGGTTTACCGGCAAGCCGAGCTCAGCGAGAATCCCCGGCGCACGTATCCCTGCCGCCCATACCGTCAGGTCGGCCGGAATGCTGTTGCCGTTTGCGAAGATGACAGCATGCGCCTGGACTTCCGATACCTTTGCATCTGTCATGACATCGATGCCTAATTTATTCAGCAGGCCGGTAGTCTTGATGGATATCGGTTCCGGCAGGCCGGACAAGATGCGCGGACCGGCCTCGATCACGGTAATGCGTATATCGCGCAGCGGATCGAGATGATGCAGGCCATAGGCGCCCAGCACCTCGGCCGTATTGCGCAACTCGGCAGATAATTCGACGCCGGTTGCGCCGGCACCGATGATGGCTACATTGAGTTTGGGATGCGCCTGATCGCCATGCGTATCGATTGCGTGTTCAGCGCGCATGCACAAGCCGATCATGCGTCGGCGGAAGTGTTCTGCCTGGCTCAGGGTATCGACCGCGATCGCATTTTGTTCTGCGCCGGGCACGTTAAAGAAATTGGTAATGCTGCCTATCGCAAGGATCAAGGTGTCGTAGGCAATCTCGCGTTGCGGCAAGAGCTCCATCCCTTCCTCATCCAGCAAACTGGAAATAGTAATGACCTTGCGATTGCGATCCAGCGCCAGCAGTTCTCCTTGCTGAAACACGAAACGATGCCAGCGCGCCTGCGCCGCATATTCGAGTTGATGGGTGTTCGCATCCATGCTGCCGGCTGCAACTTCATGCAGCAGCGGCTTCCAGATATGGGTCGATGCACGATCCACCAGTGTGACGCTGATTTTGCCGTCCTTGCCCAGCTTGTTGCCGAGTTCCGTGACCAGTTCCAGGCCGCCTGCACCGCCACCGACCACGACTATTCGGTGGCGCGCAGCAGGGCTGCGCCTGGAAGCAGAATGGGGAGCGGAGACATCTTGATCGAGATCGTTCATGGTAGTCGGCATGGGCCTCTCCAATATTGTTATGTGGTGTTGAAAAACGGATCGCAGCGCCAGCCTGTAGTCGCCGATTGAGCGTTACCTCGTTAAGGATAGCGCATGCTGCTGTATAGCAGTTTGGTATCTGAACCTGCATGCGCAAATCAGTTGCATGCGAGAAACGTCGCAGCTGATTTAATCGAATGCAAAATTGTAAAGTAGCGACAGGGCACTGCTGGTTCCTGCTTCTGCTTCCAAGGTCAGGCGCGGCGTCAAGGTGTAGCGCAGCAACAGGACGCTACCGGCACTTTCCAGGCTTTGCTTGTAGCTGACGTAAAGGCGTGCAGAAATCTTTTTGCCGAGCGTGACGATGCGTTCCTGCAGGTTGCTGCCATCGGTGCCGATGCTAAAGTCGTCGAGGCCGAAAGCAGTGGCGATTTGCGATTGCAAGCCGGCCGCAGCGCCTTGCGTGAGCAGCGAACTGGCAGCACTTTGCAAGGCCGTGATATCGCTGTCGTCGGCACCGGACAGCCCGCGCCCCAATACCAGCCACGAGAGCTTGTCGGCATCGGCCACCGTCGGTTCGGACACGAGGGTAATGCGCGGTGCGAGCACGGTACCGCGCACCGAGACACCTGCTTCGACTTCCTGTCCGCGCCGCATCGCGAGTATATCGAGTGCCGGATTATTCAGCGGCCCGCTGAAACGCAGCAGCCCTTGTTCAATTGCCAGTTCGCGGCCGTATGCCTTGAAGGTTCCGGAGGCGACGCGCAACGTACCTTGCGCCCGCAACGCATCGTTGGCACTCGCGAGCAAACGGATGTCGCCCACCAGCATGGCGTTCAAGCCGCGCCCCTGCACACGAACGCCTTTGCCGAGATCAATCGCCAGATCGAGTGCGATGGCTGTCTTGGCCCCTGGTTTGTCGCTCTGTCCGACGATCACCACATCATCCGATAATTGCGGGGTGTCGGATGAGCCGATGTCGAACAGGCCGGAATCCACGACGAATTTTCCATTGGCCTTGGCGCTACCTTCGCGCCAGCCGACGATGGCGTCGCCGCTGATCACGAGTTTGCGATCCGATCTGTCGATCAGCGTATAGCGGGTTGCCTTGACGGCGAGTTCCAGCGCCAGCTGTTCGCGCACCATACTGAGCGGGCCGGTAATCGACAGGGTGCCACCGCCATTCTGGAAGGCGAGCTGGCTGATGATCAGTTGATCACCGCCGAACTCGCTGCGCAGCACACCCTGTTTGAGATCGACGCCGGTATCGGTGAACAATAAACGCAATTGATCGGCCGCGATGGTGCCGGAAAATCGTGGCTTGACGAAGGTGCCACTTAACGCAATGTCACCGCGCAAATTTCCTTCCGTGACCAGCGTCGGCGA
>CAYOQL010000006.1:0-116538 GCA_964406085.1 uncultured Herminiimonas sp. | reverse complement strand
AGGGACGCATCCACACCTCGGTATGTACCGTCGCCGTGATGCCGGAAGCCGATGACTTGGAAGACGTCAACATCAACCCCGCCGACCTGCGCATCGATACCTATCGCGCCTCCGGTGCCGGCGGCCAGCACATCAACAAGACCGATTCCGCCGTACGCATTACGCATCTCCCGACTGGCATCGTGGTCGAATGTCAGGATGATCGCAGCCAGCACAAGAACAAGGCCTCCGCATTGAAAGTGCTGGCGGCGCGCATCAAGGATGTGCAATTGCGCGAACAGCAATCGAAGGAAGCCGCAACCCGCAAATCGCTGATCGGCTCAGGTGACCGCAGCGAACGCATACGCACGTATAATTTCCCGCAAGGCCGCATGACCGATCACCGCATCAACCTGACCTTGTACAAACTCGATTTCATCATGGATGGCGATCTGGCTGAATTGACCAATGCGCTGGCGGCGGAACATCAAGCCGATTTGCTGGCAGCGCTGGCCGACGCCACCTGATACGCGATTTTGCTGAACCTTATTCGATAGCTGTGACTCATACCGTGCACTGTTTTTCCAGGATCCAACCATGAAAAAATCCAAACCCGTTTTACTCGCCGTTGCATTCGTGTCGGTGGCATTACTGGCCGTCGCGCTCTATCTACAGCACGTGGAAAAAATGCAGCCGTGCCCACTGTGCGTGATCCAGCGCTATGCCTTTGCAGTCGTCGCAATCATCTGCCTGGTTGCGGCATTCGGCAAAGAAGCTATCGCCAGAGTTGGTGCCGCCTTGGCGGCCCTGGCCTCTCTCGCAGGCGCCGGTGTCGCGGGCTGGCACATTTACATCAAAGCCAACCCAACCGTATCTTGCGGAATAGACCCATTGGAAACGTCGTTGAACACGATTCCTACTGCAAAGCTGCTGCCTTTCCTGTTTGAAGCTGACGGTTTATGCACAACCGCCTATGCGCCGATCATGGGCCTGTCCTTGCCGCAATGGGCGCTGGTATGGTTTGTCGTGATCGCCCTCTTCCTGCTGCGCACGGCCTTCCAGAAAAAATATTGATGCAACACACATCGGCATATTGGAGCGCGTGATGGACGTCAGGGTCGGCGATACGATAGCGACCGTCATGCGCAACACGCCGGTAGACCAACTGGAAACGCGCATGCTGATTGGCCAGGTCACGCAATTAACGCGGGTGCAGCTGATTACCCATGCCGAACGCGCATTCAGCGCTGACGAGGCAGCTCGCCTCAATGATTTATTTCAACGTCGTATCGCAGGCGAACCCGTCGCCTACCTGCTTGGGGAGCGTGAATTTTTCGGCCTCAGGTTTCAGGTCGATCCTGCCGTCCTGATTCCGCGGCCGGATACCGAGTTATTGGTTGAACTGGCATTGCAGCATCTGCCGCAGCACGGTCGCGTACTGGATCTGGGCACCGGCTCCGGCGCGATTGCAATTGCGATTGCCCATACGCGAAGCGATGTAAAAGTGACGGCACTGGATGTCAGCGATAAGGCCTTGCTTGTTGCGCAAGCCAATGCAAAACACCATCAGGTCGACGTCGAATTTTTGTGCAGCGACTGGTTTGCAGCGCTAGATGGGCAGCAGTTTGATTTGATCGTTTCCAATCCGCCGTATATCGTCGCCGGTGATCGCCATTTATCGGAAGGGGATTTGCGCTTCGAACCGATAGATGCGCTAACCGATCACGCGAATGGCTTATCGGCCTTGCGCACCATCAGCCAGCACGCTCACCAGCATCTGGCTGATGGAGGCTGGTTATTGATGGAACACGGTTACGACCAGGCTGAGGACGTACGCGGTTTGCTGGTGGCAAATGATTTTACGAAAGTGCAAAGCTGGCGCGACCTGGCCAACATTGAGCGTGCGAGTGGCGGGAAGAAATCGCGCGCCGAAAACAGATAACGCAAAACAAATCATCCATCACCTTCGAGGCTGGCGCCTCAGGCCGCCAGGGCCTTTTCCAGCAATTTGTGCAAGGCTGTAAAATCCGGTTCGCCTACATATTTCTTGATGATGTGACCATCCTTGTCGACCACCAATGTGGTTGGCGTCAATTTGATATCGCCAAACGACCTGGCCAATTCACCTTGTGTGTCCAGCGCCACGGTGAATGGCAACTTGCGCGTCTCGACGAAGTTCAACACATAGTTCGGCGGGTCGTAAGCCATGGCAACCGCAACAAATTCCAGACCTTGCGCATCGTATTTCTTGAACGTCTCTATCATCTCCGGCATCTCTTTGACGCACGTCACGCATGAGGTCGCCCAGAAATTGATCATCACAACCTTGCCGCGTAAATCCTGCGAAGTGATTTTCTTTCCCTGCAAATTGACGAAAGTTACATCAGGTATCGCCTCTTTACTCGACACGGACAGGTAACCGACCACTGCCAGCGCGGCAATGACGAGCAAGACCAGGCCCTTGAGCCAATTGCGGTTTTTACTTGCGGGAGCAACTGAAACTGGTTTTTGCATAATAGACAATCCGGGTTGCTGACTTGTATGGGGGCTATGTAGTTGCAGTCATTATAGTCAGGTCCGACTATTGGTGTTGTGTCGAACAATGCGTGCGCATCCGATCTGATTTCATGACAAGGATGCATCCGGCCAACCCGAAGCAGTGTAAACAGCTGCAACAACGGGTGGCATAGGCGCTTCGATCGCGGCGCAGATGGCGCGCAACAAATCCGCAAGCGGCAACGGTAGCGGCGACTGCTCGCCGGCGATTGCCAGCAATGCTTTGATCAATGCAGGATTTGCCAAAGGTGCCAACTGATTCGTTTTATCCAATGCAATTTTTATCCTGCCGTAACTCAGGTCGGCGATCCCGATCAAATCCGTTTCCGACAAAAAGAGATGCGGCGAGAAATCTGCCGCTCTCATCAACAATGATGTCGCGGGCTGTTTTAACAGCGGCGCAGCAACATGTGCCACCAGAGAAAATAGAACGTGGCATTCCTGTTTCAATTCAGTCACCGAAAAATACTTGACCCGCACTGCACGATTTGCCTGCGCCGCCAGGCGTCGCACCAGGACGGTTTGCAGAACGAATTCGTTCAGGCTCACACGGCGATCACTGGCGATCATCCGTTCAATATGCGCCAGCATTGCATCGCGATCCACCATCGGCAATTGCCTTAGTGCCGGCATCATCAGATCAAGCAAAGGTAAACGCGCATTGATTGGCAAACTCTTGATCGCTGTCGCCAGTTGCATTACTTGTGCGACTTGTCCAGGCAGATGTTCAATCAGGTACTGATGCTGTGGACTGTTTTCCTGTGCAGAATCAAGCAACAAGGCGTACACCAGCAATGGAGCAGCGTAAGGGTTATGCACTGCTTGATCAATCTGTGTACACAGCCTGATTTTGACGAGCGTGCTGCCGCCGTAAGCCTGTCTGGCAACAGCCACGATGTCGTCGCTAATTGCATCGGCGTTTTCGACCGCATCGACGAAGGCCGTCGCGGCATATGCAATGTCTGCCCGCATGGTTTGCGATGCTGCAACATCGCTTTTACGGATGCTGGGCGCGTCCAGCATATCCATATTGCGACCATAGATGCGATGCAAACGTTCGGATAGCGATGGATGCGTCGCAAATAATCCTTCCAGCAGACCAGGACGTACCGCTGTCAGGAAGAAATGTGACAACTGCTCTGCATTCCTGTGCTGGATCTGCGAGACGGCACGTCCTGTCTGCATCAGTCCACCTATCTTGCGCAAGGCATTGCCGAGTCCATCGGGATTGCGGGTAAATTGAATGGCGCTGGCATCCGCCAGGAATTCACGATGACGGGAAACGGCTGATTTAATGATTCGTCCAAAGAACAAGCCTATATAGCCAATCGCGAACAGCGTCGCGCCAACCACAAATAAAATGACATGCAACGGAGTACGTCGCTTGCTCAGCGTGTCTTCTTCGGTCGCCAGCACACCGGATTCCATGATCTGCCGGCCGAAATCCGCAAACATCTGTATCCCGAACAGCACGCCGACCAAACGGATATTCAAGCGCATGTCGCCATTCAAAATATGGCTGAACTCATGCCCCACTACGCCTTGCAACTCATCGCGCGTCAATCTGTCCAGCGAACCCCGTGTCATCACGATCACTGCTTCGTTCGGGTTATAACCCGCAGCGAATGCGTTGATCGAGTCTTCCTTGTCCATCAGATAGACCTTGGGGCAGGCAATGCCTGACGCCAGCGCCATTTCCTCCACGACATTCAGCAAACGCCGTTCGAACGTATCGCGCGTGTTGAGCGCCACCATGCGCGCACCTGCCATGCGCGCAATCGCATCGCCGCCGTCACGCAGGTTGAACATTTCAAGCAAGGTACCGCCGCCGATCAATATCAGCGTGATCAGGGTATTGGTGGCAAAAAATCCGCGCGGATAGTCATGAGGCCCTGCGAACGAACCGCCTTGCGCGTAGATGCAAATCAAGGCCATCGCAAAATTGACGGCCAGCACAATAGCGATTACGGCGAGCCCGAACAGCAGCAGCAACACCTTGGTCTGCCGTCTCGCGTGGTCCTGCTGTTCGAAAAAATTCATGTCGCGATATGCGAAGTCAGGAGGTGCGCATCAGGCCTGCTGCGATTTTTGTGGCATGGCAGCAGAAAAAGGGCGTGCACAACCATCAAAACGCGACTTTGATCGCTTTGCGTTCTTCCGGCGTTTCTGTCGACTCCAGCAATTCTGCTGTTTTGAATCCAAAGGAATTGGCAATCACGGAACCGGGAAACTGCTGGATCGCGACGTTATAGGACATCACGCTGTCGTTGTAACCCTGGCGCGCAAAAGCGATGCGATTTTCGGTGCTGCTGAGTTCTTCGCTCAACTGCATCATGGTTTGATTTGCCTGCAGGTCGGGATAGGCTTCCGACAGCGCGAAGAACTTGCCCAGCGATGCATCAAGCACTCCGTCAGCGGCGACCATCTGTTTAAACGCGCTGGAATCGGCAGGATGGCCTGCGACTTTTTTATTGGCATCGACTGCCTGGTTGCGTGCAGCAATCACGGCTTCCAGTGTTTCGCGCTCATGGGTCATATACGCCTTGGCGGTTTCAACCAGATTTGGAATCAGATCGTAACGACGCTTGAGCTGTACATCGATTTGAGAAAATGCATTCTCGAAGTAGTTGCGCAAGGCGATGATGCGGTTGTACACGCCGACACCCCAGAACACAACAACTGCAACGATGGCCAGTAAAACGAGCACTGCTGTCATGGTTTCTCCCAATGAAAAAGCCGCGCGACAAACTGTCGCGCGGCCTCAATATAACATTCCAAAACCGCAACTTGTTGAGCGGCAACGATTATTAATCGCTATTTTTTCTGCACCGTATCTGGTGTTGTACTCAACATACGATATTCCTCGTCAGTGATGTATTCAAACACCTTGACCACCTTGATGACGCCACTCACACCACGCGTAATTTCGGCAGCCAGATTGCCTTCACTCTGGGTTACACGTCCCATCAAGAACACCTCGCCACGTTCAGTGACAACCTTGACTGAATTGGCGGACAGGGTTTTGTTATCGACAAACGATGCCTTCACCTTGCCTGTAATCACAGCATCGTTAGAGCGTGATGTGTAGCTGGCCGGGCCACCGATGCCCAATTCGTTGACCACTGATTGCACGCCCTCGATAGCAGCGGCTTCCTGTCCGGCTGCTGCCTTGGCAGCTTCATCGCGCACTTCGCCGGTCAACAAGACCTTGCGGTTAAAGCTGGTGACATTGACGTGAGCGTCAGGACCGGCCACGTTCGGAATACGCGTTTCGCCCTTGAGCGCGATGGCCTTGTCTTCTGTTTGCGCGCCGAGTGTACGTCTGTCAGTTGCCGCCAGCGTGCCGACAACGGCACCACCAACCATGAGCCCGACACAACCTTGCAGGCTGACCAATACTGCACCGCAAATCAACGCTGCCGCCATCGGACGTCGTACTGCATTCAAACCACGATTCAAATCAATCATTCTCATCCCCTCCAAATAGTGCAACGTCAATGCCGTCACACAAACAATGTATCGTTAATAAATGCACTTCCTGTATCCGTGCCGTACGGTCGTGCGGGACACAGATGTGGACATCTGCATCGGTAATCAGTTTTGCCATCGCGCCGCCGCCTTTGCCCGTCATCACCACTACCCGCATATCGCGTTCAAGTGCTGCTTCGATGGCGGCAATCACATTGGCAGAATTACCGGAAGTCGACAATGCAAGCAAGACGTCGCCGGATTGTCCGAACGCCTGTACCTGCTTGCTGAAAATCTCCTGGTAACTGTAGTCGTTACCAATGGCAGTCAGGATCGAGGTATCGGTTGTCAAAGCCATGACCGGCAGCGGCAAGCGTTCCCTTTCGAAACGCCCAACCAGTTGCGCAGAAAAATGCTGGCAGTCAGCCGCAGAACCACCATTGCCGCACGCCAGAATCTTGTTCCCGTTAGACAAGGCGCTGAACATTAGTTCCACCGCCTGCTCGATAGGCCGCGCCAGCAGCGAAGCCGCTTGAATTTTCAGCTCTGCACTTTCATGGAAGTGACTAAGTATGCGTTGAGTAATCATGGTGTCGTGAATTATAGAGCAGTCCATCGCGATGAGGCGCGTGGCTCGGGAGGATTCAGGATTCGATTGCGTTTTTCAACCAGCTCATCTCGACACCATCGATTGCAATGACGTCGAAGCGGCAGGCCGGTGGCATCTTGTAACGTTGCAGAAAAATATGCGCGGCGACAATCAGGCGCTTCTGCTTGGCGGGTGTGACGCTGGCCGCTGCACCGCCATGATTTTTATCAGCACGCTTCCTGACTTCAATAAAAATCAGTGTGTCTTTGGCTTGCATGATCAAATCGATTTCACCGCCTTTGCAGCGAAAATTGCGTTCAACCAGCATCAAGCCCTGCGTTTGCAAATAAGCGAGCGCCTCGTCCTCACCGATTTGTCCGCTGATCTGTCTGGCAGTACGGGTGCGGCCAAGAAAGGCGGGGATGCGCATCAGCGAATCAAGGTGTTTCCAGCGGCTGCACCACGCCATCGCGATAAATCGCCGGTTGCATGAGACGATCAAAATGCGGCGCGCCCTGACCGAAGCGAATTGCCAGTTTACCGGTCACACCATCAAGCTTGAATTCGTTCTGCTTGATGGCTATGTTGTGCGCGACGCGATAAGCGTCGACACCTAGCGCATACAGCCGTTCGATATCAGGACTGATGCGCTGCTCGCCGTTTTTGGCAAGATGCGGATACGCCATCACCGCCGCATGATCGGCCTGCAACTGCCACGGCATGTCGAGCAGGCGTACACCTTCCAGATCGAGTAACTTGTCGGCCCCGTCCCAATCGGCGAGCGCAAGAGGATTCAACTGCGATGTACCGACCAGAGGTACATCGCCACCGATCGCCAGACGCAGCTGGACGGTTTGTGCTGCATCGAGGCCGACAAATATCAGCGCAGGCTTTTCAGCTTGAATGCGCTTCTTCAATTGCACCAGTGCGGTCGCGTTAATGAAGCTGCCAGTCATGCCGAGCTCCATCATTTCAGATGTCAGTCCAAGGTTGCGCCACTCGGTGGAAAAAGCTTTGACGGCACGCCGCTGCCATGACGCGTTGGTAGAAATTGCAAAAGCCTTGAGTCCGACCTGGCGCGCACCCAGCCAGTCGGCGATCTGACGCGCTTCATCTTCTATCGATAAACCCATTACCAGCATATTGGTCGGAACCCGCATTTCGGCACCATCTGCAGTATCCAGCTGCGTCAATGCGATCGTCGGCTTCGTGATATTGCCATTTTGTGCAATCGCGTTGGCGCCGCTGCGCGTCAGGGGCCCGACCACGATGTCATTGCGCATCGCAGCGTCCAGATAACCGGAGAGCACGTCCTGTGCAGAATCCCCGGTTTCCACCAGATTGACGACAATGTTGGCTGGCTCGTATTGATAAGCGGCCATGAAACCGGAGCGCACTGCATCGGCCACTTGCGCCAGCGATTCGGATCGGCGCGGCAACAACAACGCTATGCGTACCGGCGGGAGACGAGCGGCAACGACAGGCATGTCAACCGCCTCGATAATCGGGCCGTTGCTCAGGTCATCATTTTCATCGCGCGGCAATGCCAGATCGGTCTGCGCGAGCTGCAAATTGTCCAATGTCGAATACTGGGCCTGAATGCCGGGTAGACTGCTAGCTCCGCTGACAGCACCACCGATAACAGCAGTTGTATTTGCCTGTGCAGGCGCGCACAATCCGCTGATGGCCGCAGCCAGCACAAACATTCTCGCTAAATTTCCCAACATCCGACTCTCCCAATGACTGAACCAACCGACAACGCATCCACGATCTTGCCGCTTATGCAAGACACCCTGCATGATGCATTACCGAATTTATTGCATGAAGTATTACGTGACGTCGAGCGGCAGACTTATCCTTCGGCGACATTATATGTGGTGGCCACACCGATCGGGAATGCAGGTGACATATCGTTGCGCGCTTTGCACACTTTATCGATAGTCGATGCTATCGCTTGCGAAGATACGCGTAATACCGGCCATCTTTTGACTCGTTACGGCCTGTCAAAAAAATTGATCGCAGCGCACCAGCACAATGAGCGCGAAGTGGCAGACACCTTGATCCGTCGCTTGCAGGCGGGCGAGCGCATTGCACTGGTATCCGATGCTGGCACGCCAGCCGTGTCCGATCCAGGCGCGCGCATCGTCGATGCGGTGCGCAATGCGGGGCTGCGTGTGGTGCCATTGCCAGGCGCATCGGCAGCAGTAGCCGCCTTGTCGGCCAGCGGCTTGTTGAATGATCAATTTTATTTCGTCGGCTTTTTGCCGGCCAAAGCCAAGCAGCGCGAGACGGTTTTATTCAATCTGAAAAGTGTAGCCGCAACCATGGTGTTTTACGAAGCGCCGCATCGCATCGTCGAAGCCGTGGAAGCGCTGGCGACCGGCTTCGAACCGACCCGGCATATCGTGTTTGCACGGGAACTGACCAAGATGTTTGAAGAAATACATCGCTGCACTCTGGCCGAGGCCAGTGCCTGGATCAATGCCGACGCAAACCGGCAAAAAGGAGAATTTGTGGTACTGCTGGAAGGCGCGCCAGCGGCAGGCGACCAGGACGAAATGGAAGCCGAGCGCATCCTGAAAATACTGCTGCAGGAATGTTCGGTAAAGCAGGCGGCGATGCTGGCGTCACACATCACAGGGCAAAAGAAAAACGCCTTGTATGATCGCGCCCTGCAAATGAAAGCAGGCAGCGAGTCGGGACAAGCTTAACGCTGCACGATAAACGGCTTGGCGCCCATCGTTCCCTGAACTTGCGTAGCCGCCGCTGCGGCCTCTTCACGACTAGCAAATGGGCCGCCATAGAGCCGATACACGTTATTCGAAGGCTCAACCGTCAATTGCCGTAGCACGCCGCCCGTATCTTGCGATAGTCGCGTACGCACACTTTCTGCATTGGCCGCCTGCGAGTACGCACCTAGTTGCAGATAAAAGCCGCTGGCTGTGGCGCCTTGGGTAGCCGTTGACGTCGCTATTGCTGACGCACTTCCATTCGGCACAAAGGCGGTTGGCTGTATCGCTGCCGGAGCCAACTGCGTAGACTCTATGGTCGGCATCACCACCGCCTCGGTCGCGACGACAGGTGCAGTAGGGCTCTCTTTGGCCGCCAATATTTGTTCTATGTCTGCCGGCAGCAACCGTTCGACTTGCAGTTCCGCACTGCCGTGTCCGATATAACCCAGTTTCAATGCGGCGGTATACGACAGATCGATGACACGACTCGAATGAAACGGACCGCGATCATTGACGCGCACAATCACCTGTTTGCCATTGCTTAAATTGGTTACGCGAGCATACGAAGGAATCGGCAAAGTCGGATGGGCGGCCGACATCTTGTACATATCGTAGAGCTCGCCTGAAGAGGTTTTCTGCCCGTGGAATTTCTTGCCGTACCAACTGCCGCGCCCTGTCTGTTTGAACGGTCGCGCATCGCTAATCGGAATATACCGTTTGCCGAAAACAACGTATGGTTTGTTGCCGCTTTTCGAATACGGCTCGATGCGCGGCTCCGCGTCCGGCACATCCAGCAAGCCTTCCGGCGTCACGTCGCCCGGGCCGTCATCCTTGTAATAGCCGCCACGGCCGGAACCAGCCGGCGGCAAGCTCGGGTGCACCGAACTTGCCGCACGCGCAGTCTGTGCCTTGCCGGCGGAAGAAGTATCTAGCGATACGCTGCTGCAGGCGGCCAGCGCCAGAATTGGCAGCAAGACCAGAAGACGTGTTGTGGAAGAATTCAATTGCATTGCCTGCTCCTGATGAAAGCTGCTTGCCGATACAACTACGGCAAGCAGTGAACGAGCGATATCAGCTTTGCATCAATTTTCTGTGGCGCTGTATGCTCATCAAAATACCCACGCCCAAACCGAGCGTGACGAATGCGGTGCCGCCATAGCTGACGAAAGGCAAGGGCACGCCAACCACCGGCAAGATGCCGCTGACCATTCCCATGTTCACGAATGCATACGTAAAGAAAATCATCGTGATCGCGCCTGCCAGCAAACGACTGAACAAGGTAGGTGCATTCGCTGCAATGATCATGCCGCGGCCAATCAAAAGTAGATACAGCGTCAGCAAAATACAGTTGCCGATCAATCCGAATTCTTCCGAAAAGACTGCAAAGATAAAGTCGGTGGTCCGCTCGGGAATAAATTCCAGATGAGCCTGGGTGCCATTCAACCAGCCTTTGCCGGTGAGGCCGCCCGAACCAATTGCAATAGTCGATTGAATAATGTGAAATCCCTTGCCTAGCGGATCGGTGGTCGGATCTATCAGTGTCAACACCCGCCCTCTTTGGTAGTCATGCAGCATCGACCATACAACCGGCAGACTGGCCAGCATCGCGATCACCGCGGCCACGATGACTTTCCACGACAGGCCGGCAAAGAAGATGACATAAAAGCCGGCAGCCAATACCAGCAGAGACGTACCCAGATCCGGCTGACGCATGATCAAGCCGACCGGTGCAACCAGCAACAAACCAGCCACCAAAAACTCGCGCCAGCGTGTCATGCCTTCGCGTTTCTGGAAGAACCATGCCAGCATCATCGGCATCGCGATCTTCATGATCTCGGACGGCTGAATGATCATGCCGACATTGATCCATCGTCTTGCACCATTCCTGATCAAGCCGAACATCGCCACCCCAACCAGCAAAGTCACGCCCACGATATACAGGGGCACGGCGAAGCGCATCAAGGTTTGCGGCGGAATAATGGCCGCAATCCACATCACCATCATTGCAATCAGAATGTTGCGCACATGATCTTCCACCCGCCCCGGAAAATCGATGCCGGCAGAATAAAGCGTGACTGTTCCAAGCGCGAGAATCAGGGCGACAATCACAATCAGCGGACCGTCAAATACCTGGACATACGGCCCAACGATTTGCCATGGCGAACGCTTGTTCATGCATGCTCCAATCGCGAGGGCGGCAATTGCCTTGCGCCGACGATGGATATCGTTGCATGCAGCATCAATGGTGCGCATCGGCTCTGGAACAGGAAGCGTAGGGATGTCATCATGGATCTAATCTGTGAGTTCATCTTCTGGAATCGGCGCAGCTTTGACAGGCGTTTTCGCATCGGGCCGCTTTCCCAGCAAATAGAAATCCATCGCCGCCTTGGCAATCGGTGCAGCCGAAGCGGCGCCGAAGCCGCCATTTTCAACAATGAGTGCGATCGCGATACGCGGATTGTCGGCCGGCGCAAATGCTGTGTACAACGCATGATCGTGATGACGATCCGAAATTTTACTTGCGTCGTATTTCTCGCCCTTTTTGATCGCAATCACCTGCGCGGTACCCGTCTTGCCTGCCGACACGTACTCTGCTTTAGAGAACACGCGCGCACCTGTGCCTTCCTTGTTGACGCCCACCATCGCATGTTTGATGACATCAATGTTTTCCTGCTTCAATGGAATGCGATAACTTTCTTTGGGCACCGTCAGTGTGCGTTGACGCGTCACACCATTTTCAATTTCCCTGACCAGATGCGGTTTCATCACGATGCCGTTGTTGGCAAGGGTTGCGGTCGCATGTGCCAGCTGCAACGGGGTGAACGAGTTATATCCTTGACCGATGCCGATGGAAATGGTTTCACCGGCGTACCATCTTTTTTGCTCAGGCTTTTTATACGCAGCTGCCTTCCATGCGGTCGACGGCAATACGCCGGTGCGTTCGTATTTAAGATCAATCCCGGTCTTTTGGCCAAAGCCGAAAGGCTTCATGAAATCATGTATCGTATCGACGCCAAGATCGTTGGCCAGCAGGTAGTAATACGTATCGCAGGATTGCACGATCGATTTGTACATGTCGACCATGCCATGCCCGCCTTCCTTATCATCGCGAAACTTGTGATTGCCGAACCAGAAGTAACCCGGATCTGAAATCGCATCCGATGGTTTGCGTTTACCCAACTCCAATGCGGCCAAAGCCATGAACGGCTTATACGTTGACCCTGGCGGATAGGCGCCGGACAGAGGGCGATTCAACAGCGGATGATCGGGTGAATTATTCAGTAAATCCCAGCTCTGCTGATCAATCCCTTCGACAAATAGATTCGGATCGAAAGTCGGCATAGACACATATGCCAACACGTCACCGGTGGAAGGCTCAATCGCGATGAATGCGCCGCGCCGGTCGCCAAATGCCTGCTCAACCACTTTTTGCAATTCGATATCGACAGACAAAATCAGATTGTCGCCTGGCGTGGCGGCTGTGCGCGACAGAGTCCGGATAGGACGACCGCCGGCAGAGACTTCAACTTCTTCGTAACCGGTACGGCCGTGCAATTTATCTTCGTAGTTTTTTTCCAGCCCTTCCTTGCCGATGTGCTCGGTACCGCGATAGTTGGTCGCGTCGTCGCTTTCATCGATTTCCCTCGCCTCGCGCGTATTAATGCGACCGATATAGCCAATCACATGCGAAGCCACCGAACCAAGCGGGTACTGGCGGAATAAACGCGCCTGAATCTCGACACCGGGAAAGCGATACCGCCGCGCCGAGAATCTCGCAACCTCTTCGTCAGTCAAACGCACACGTATCGGCGAGCTGGCCAGATTGCGCGATTCTTCCTGCAGCTTCTTGAAGCGCTTGCGATCTTTCGGCTGGATATCGACCAAGGTGGCGAGTTCATCGATCAGGGTTTCAAGATCGCCATCGATTTTTGACGGTGTAATTTCCAACGTATAGGCTGAGTAATTGCGCGCCAGCACCACACCATTTCTGTCCAGAATCAAACCGCGATTCGGCACCACGGGCACCACCGAAATCCGGTTGTCCTCTGCCTGCGCGACATAATCGTTATGTTTATATACCTGCAACCAGATGAAGCGCGAGAGTAGACAGGCAAATAGAATGAATACCAAGCCACCCGCCACAGACAAGCGCAGGCGGAAGAGATGTAGTTCGCGTTCGGTATTTTTTAATTCAGTCATGCGGCATCAATACCGGTTGTCGGTTGTAGCAAATCAAATCGGACGCGTATCGTCGCGATTGATCGCCCGGCGCTGCGGCGCAAGTAATATCCACGCAACGACCGGCCATACCAAAGCCGCCACCAGGCTCTCAGAGAAGTACAACCAGCCAGGAAATCTTCCGCCGACCAGCACCCTGACAATCAACTCCACGACTTGCGCGACCAGCAACAATACAAACACGTGTAATGCTTGTATGCCGGCAGGGAACCACAACACGCGCCTGTGAATCATGATTGCGAAGTAAGACAGCAACGTGTAAGCCAGTGCGTTCTCGCCTAGCACCGCCGCATCATGCACATCCATCAGCAAGCCCATGAAAAACGCGACTCCTATTCCGACCTTGCGTGGCTGATGCATGCTCCAGAACACCAGGATCAGCGCAACAAAATCAGGAATGCCTATCCACTGTCCCCACGGCAGCAGGTTCAGCAAGAATGCAACGATCAGACTAACCGCTATAAAAAGCGGGCTGGCTGGCAACAAAATGTAGTGTGGCTGATGATTCATCGTGTTGATGTCGCTGGCGGTTTGGAAGATGCAGGAACGGGCGGCGTTTCAACAATGCCCTTGCCTGACGTACCGTTGGTCCGGCTGGCAGCATGCCGCAAGATGCCCGTCATTTTTGCATTCTTGTCTTTCGAGTCATCTGCCGGACGCGGTTCGGCTTTATTGGCAGTCAACAGAATTAGCAACTGGCGATTGCGGTCTATGCCCGCGGAAGGCTGGCAGACGATACGCGCGAAAGAATCAGAAGACTTGTTTTCCACCTTAAAAACCGTCGCAACCGCCAGGCCGGCAGGATAAATACCATCAATGCCCGAAGTCACCAGCACATCACCTTTTTGGATGTCTGCATTGGTCGGCATGAAACGCAAATCCAGTACATTCGATTGGCCACGACCGTAGGCAACGCTACGCAATCCATTGCGCACCACCTGTACCGGAATCGCCTGATTCTTGTCCGTCAACAAAGTGACTTCGGACGTAAAAGGAAATACACGCGTCACCTGTCCGACCACACCGATGTGATCGATCACCGGCTGCCCGAGCTCAACGCCATGTTGAATGCCGCGATCCAGCACGATCTTGCGGGTGAATGCATCCCGCGTGTCATACAGAATTTCGCCCATCACCGATTTCACAGGCAGACGCTCGCTGGTACCCAGCAAATGACGCAGTTGCGCATTTTCAGCCAGCAGTTGCTGACCTTGCTGCAAGGTGCGTGCATTGACGGTTTGTTGCAGCTTGAGTTTTTCATTCTCCGAATTGATATCGGAAAGGGAGGTGAAATAATCGCCGACAAAATACATCGCATCGCGCGGTGCGAGTGCGACAACCTGCAACGGATACAAGGCGGTAGAAATCACCTGACGCACCACCGCAAGCGAGCGCATGTGCGAATCGACACCCAATAGCACCAGTGCGATCAGGGCGAAGAACACCATCTTTGCGCGTGCCGAGGCACCTTGTTTGAAGAGTGGTGGCGGGCTGTATTCCATTTAATGCTTGTTGGCGAACCTGCCGAAGTACATCTGTACAGGCTGCGCCGCCAGGACATTGCGTCCTGCAGCCGCAGCTTGCGTTACAAAAAATGGCGCTTTCATGACTGTGTGCATGTCAGCCCAGAAAAGATAAAAACGGTAGATCAAACAATGTGATCGGATTATTCGTAAGAGAAAATCGAACCCAGTTTATCCATACGCTCCAGCGCCATGCCCGAGCCGCGCACCACGCAAGTCAGCGGGTCTTCGGCCACGATCACCGGCAAACCGGTTTCTTCCATCATCAACCGATCCAGATCGCGCAGCAATGCGCCGCCGCCAGTCAGCATCATGCCTTTTTCGGCAATGTCGGCGCCCAGTTCTGGCGGCGTTTGTTCCAGCGCATTTTTAACAGCGGAAACGATGTTGTTCAGCGGATCAGTCAGCGCTTCGAGAATCTCGTTGCTGGAAATTGTAAATGAACGTGGAATGCCTTCCGACAGATTGCGACCCTTGACTTCCATCTCGCGCACTTCAGAGCCTGGAAAGGCCGAACCGATTTCTTTCTTGATTGCTTCAGCGGTTTGTTCGCCGATCAGCATGCCGTAGTTGCGACGAATGTAGTTGACAATCGCTTCGTCGAATTTGTCACCACCGACGCGGATCGAACCTTTGTAGACCATGCCACCCAGCGAGATGATGCCAACTTCGGTCGTACCGCCGCCGATATCGACGACCATGGAACCGGTTGCATCCGACACCGGCAACCCGGCACCAATTGCAGCAGCCATCGGCTCTTCAATCAAATACACTTGCGCTGCGCCGGCGCCCAAAGCCGATTCGCGGATCGCGCGACGCTCAACCTGGGTAGAACCACAAGGAACGCAGATGATGATGCGAGGGGAAGGCCTGAAGAGTTTGGTGTCATGCACCATGCGAATGAACTGCTTGAGCATTTGCTCGGTAACCGTGAAGTCGGCGATCACGCCGTCTTTCATCGGGCGGATCGCCTCGATGTTGCCCGGCACTTTGCCTAGCATCTGTTTGGCTTCCTTGCCGACTGCCATGATGGTTTTTTTGCCGTTCGGGCCGCCTTGCTGGCGAATCGCCACGACCGATGGTTCATCCAGCACTATGCCCAGGCTACGGACATAAATCAGGGTGTTGGCTGTACCCAGATCGATTGCCAGATCATTCGAAAAATAACTACGTAAAAATCCAAACATGAATTGTCCCGGTGCGCAAAAACCGTGCGCTTAATAAAGTAAATAAGAAATTAACTACGAGAGTAATTACGTGTGCAAAGAGCAAATAAGCAAGATTTATTACCGGCGGCAGCCCAATATCGGCGCCAGCAAGGCATTAACCCGATATTCTACCTTATAATTTACATTAAATTAGTCGCCCAAAATGCCAAAAATGTAAGCCGTATGATTCATTTTGCGAAGCATTTGCAGGCACAAGCAGACTTTTGCATGTCGCAATTCTTTTCTGATTCTTTTAACATTACATACGCGGCCTGACCGCGAACCAACCATGTCCCTCGAACTTTCCGATGTCAAACGTTTATCAATGCTCGCGCAAATCGATCTCACCGAGGAGCAATCCGCTCAAACGCTGGATAAATTAAACGGCATCTTTGCATTGGTCGAACAATTGAGCGCCGTCGACACCACGGGTGTGGAACCGTTGAACCATCCGATCGCCATGCTGCTGCCGGATCTTTCATTACGTCTGCGCGAAGACACCGTCAGCGAGCCAAATCGCCGCGACGAATACCAGCAAGTTGCACCGGCCACGCAGGACGGCTTGTATCTGGTACCGCAAGTCATCGAATAAACTGCGTCGCCTCATGTTGCGCTGCTAGACCTTGGCGTTAGCTAGTATCTAGCAACGCGCAATCAGAACATTTCCATGTTCTGCAACCGAACACCGATATTGACTATGCATACCAAAACAATCAAAGAATTATCCGCCTTGCTACAGACAAAAAAAATCTCTGCGACAGAATTGTCCGAGCTATTTTTGGCGCGTATCAAGGCCAGCGACCTGAATGCATTTTTACACGTCGATGAAGCATTAACGCTGCAACAGGCCGCTGCTGCCGACCAACGCATCGCCAGTGGCGACACCACGGTATTGACCGGTGTGCCGATCGCGCACAAGGACATCTTCGTCACGCGCGACTGGCGCTCAACGGCTGGCTCCAAGATGCTGGAAAACTATGTCAGCCCCTTCGATGCAACCGTCGTCCAGAATTTCAATCAAGCCGGCATGGTCACGCTGGGGAAATTGAACTGCGATGAATTTGCAATGGGTTCCTCGAATGAAAATTCCTACTTCGGCGCAGTCAAAAATCCGTGGGACAAGACCGCCATTCCGGGCGGTTCATCCGGCGGCTCGGCCGCTGCAATTGCAGCACGCCTGACACCGGCATCCACCGCGACCGACACCGGCGGCTCGATCCGTCAGCCGGCAGCCTTGTGTGGTGTCACCGGCATCAAGCCCACCTATGGCAGCGTCTCGCGCTTCGGCATGATTGCGTTTGCGTCATCACTGGATCAAGGCGGTCCGATTGCAAAAACAGCAGAAGACTGCGGCTTGTTACTAAATGCGATGGCAGGTTTCGATGAACGCGATTCGACCAGCTTAGAACGCGACAAGGAAGATTACACACGCGACTTGAATGTCAATTTGCAAGGCTTGAAAATCGGCATCCCGCGTGAATATTTCGGCGCCGGCTTGTCGGCCGACGTCGAAAAGGCCGTACGCGCCGCACTCAAGGAATATGAAAAACTCGGTGCCACGCTGGTCGATATCTCGCTGCCAAAAACCGAATTGTCGATTCCAACCTATTACGTAATTGCACCGGCAGAAGCATCGTCCAATCTGAGTCGTTTCGATGGTGTTCGTTACGGCTTCCGCGCCGACGGTTACACCGATTTGTCGGACATGTATCGCAAGACGCGCGCGCAAGGTTTTGGCGATGAAGTCAAACGCCGCATCCTGGTCGGTGCCTACGTACTGTCGCATGGTTATTACGACGCCTACTATCTGCAAGCGCAAAAAATTCGTCGCTTGATCGCGCAGGATTTTCAAGAGGCGTTTAAAAAATGTGACGTCATCATGGGCCCGGTGGCACCTACCGTCGCCTGGGATCTCGGCGACAAGGCCGACGATCCTGTCGCCAATTACCTGGCCGATATTTTCACGCTGTCGACCAGTCTCGCGGGTTTGCCGGGCATGTCGATTCCATGCGGCTTTGGTCAGGGCGAAAAAAATGCAAAGCGTCCGGTCGGTCTGCAAATCATCGGCAACTATTTTGCCGAAGCAAAACTGCTGAACGTCGCGCACCAGTATCAGCAAGCGACCGACTGGCATTTGCGCGCACCGGCGTAACGGCAATTTCATACATGGATTCGCCTATCGCTTCTTAACGGAAGCAGCGAACAACACCGTAGAACAACGCTAACAAGCGAGCGAGGAAATTATGCAGTGGGAAGTGGTAATCGGTCTTGAAACGCACACGCAGTTGACGACCAAGACAAAAATTTTTAGCGGCTCGCCTACGCAATTTGGCGCAGCACCGAACACGCAAACATCGCCCGTCGATCTGGCATTGCCGGGCGCATTGCCGGTAATGAATCGCGGCGCAGTCGAGCGCGCGATCCAGTTTGGTCTGGCGATTGGCGCAACGATCGCACCGCAATCGGTGTTCGCACGCAAGAATTATTTCTATCCGGATCTGCCCAAGGGCTATCAGATCAGCCAGATGGATCTGCCGATCGTGCAGGGCGGTCGCGTCTCGTTTGCAATGGAAGTCGATGGCAAAACTGAGATTCGCTCCGTCCAGCTGACACGCGCACATCTGGAAGAAGACGCCGGCAAATCGCTGCACGAAGATTATCAAGGCATGACCGGCATCGACTTGAATCGCGCAGGCACACCATTGCTCGAAATCGTCACCGAACCAGACATGCGCAGTGCAACCGAAGCAGTCGCCTATGCCAAGGCGCTGCACACACTGGTGACCTGGATAGGCATCTGCGACGGCAATATGCAGGAAGGTTCGTTCCGCTGCGATGCGAACGTATCGGTGCGACCTTTCGGACAAAAGGAATACGGCACACGTTGCGAGATCAAGAACTTGAACTCCTTCCGTTTCCTGGAAGAAGCGATCAACTACGAAGTGCGTCGCCAGATCGAGTTGATCGAAGACGGCGGCCGCGTCGTGCAGGCAACACGCCTATACGATCCGGACAAAAAAGAAACACGCGAAATGCGCAGCAAGGAAGACGCGCACGACTACCGCTACTTCCCCGATCCGGACCTGCCACCACTGGTGGTCAGCGCCGAATGGATCGCACGCGTGCAAGCCGCGATGCCGGAACTGCCGGGCGTGATGCGCGAACGCTTTGTGCGCGATTACAACCTGTCTGAATACGATGCTGCAGTATTGACACAATCGAAGGCGATGGCCAATTACTTCGAAGCAGTCACCGCCATCACCGGCAAGGAGCAAGCCAAACCTGCGGCCAACTGGTTGATGGGCGACGTCGCCTCGACGCTGAATCGCGAAGGCATAGAGATCACAGCCGCACCAGTCAGTGCTGCGCAATTCGCCCTGCTATTGCAACGTATTGCTGACGGCACGATATCCAACAAGATCGCCAAGGAAGTATTCGGCGCAATGTGGGAAGCCAAATCGGACAAAGCAACACTCGCTGATGAAGTGATCGAAGCCAAAGGCTTGAAACAAATTTCCGACAGCGGCGCACTGGAAAAAATTGTAGACGATGTTCTCGCCGCTAACGCGAAATCTGTAGAGGAATACCGTGCCGGCAAGGAGCAGGCGATCAATGCCCTGATGGGACAGGCGATGAAAGCAAGCAAGGGGAAAGCCAATCCTGCGCAGCTTACCGAGTTGCTGAAGAAAAAACTGACAACTTGATCAGGTAAGCCAAAAACAAAAACGCGCTCCGTAAAACGAGCGCGCTTTTTTATGCTCTTGAGGCTGATATAAATCAGCCCAAAATTATCTTTCCGGACGCTTTTAACGAGTTGAGGCCGTTGCGATCTCGCGATACCGCTGCAGCGTCGCATCGTATTTGGCATGTACTTGTGCCAGTTCGACCTCACTCTCGTTCACGCGAGTCGTCAGAGCATGCACGCTTTGTTCGGCTCTATCAAGTTTGTATTGCATGCCAGCGGGGACCACGCCTTTTTTCTTTTGTGCTGTCACGGCCACTTGCGTATCTTTCCATTCCTGATCCGCACTGGATAATGCCTTTTTTTGCTGAGCAATTTGATCGCTGATGACAGTCGTGTCGCGTTTGCGTGCGGCAGTAATGTCGTCTTCACTGCGGTAGCGGGCGGTGAGGGCGCGATCGGCTTTTTTTTGCTCCTCGGCCGCAAGCTGTTCGACTTTTTTCTGGTCGTCCTGCTGCTGTTTTTCGCGCTTCTGGTCAGCAGTAAGGGGGGCGGCAATATCTCTTTTTTTGGCGCCGTTATTGCCATATTCGCGCACCGCACGGTCCGCACATTCAGGGATTAGCCTGTCAGCAGTGAGAGTGCGGCCGGATGGATCCTTGCACATGAAAATGGCAGCATGCGCACCCGACGTGACGCATATCGAGAGAAAAAACAGTGTCTTTACCGCACCTTTCATTTCACTCCCCAGAATAAAACGATAGCTGCTACATCACGCCGTACCTCTTGCGATAAGCGGCGACGGCATCCTTGTACTGCGCCTGTTCCGAATTGGCTCCCGCATTCGACAGGTATTCAAACAAATCTGACAAATTGCCTATCGACACCACTGGCATATCGTAGGTCTTGCTGACTTCCTGCACAGCCGAGTGTTCAGACAATGCATTGTCCGCACCCGAGCGCTCCATCCGGTCCAGCGCAATCAAGACTGCGCAAGGCGTTGCCCCTGCTGCGCGGATCATGTCGACTGACTCACGCACCGAGGTACCGGCGGAAATCACATCGTCGATGATCACTACGCGGCCCTGAAGCTTCGCGCCGACCATGGTGCCGCCTTCGCCATGATCCTTGGCTTCCTTGCGGTTGAATGCAAACGGCACATCGCGTCCCTTGTTCGCCAGCGCCACTGCAGTCGCCGAAGCGAGCGTGATGCCTTTGTACGCCGGGCCAAACAGCATATCGAATTCAACGCCGGAATCGATCAGTGTCTGCGCATAAAACTCGGCCAGCCTTGCCAGTGTGCCGCCCTGATTGAACAGCCCTGCATTAAAAAAATACGGCGAGGTGCGACCTGCCTTGGTAACGAATTCGCCGAAACGCAATACGCCGGTATCAACCGAAAACTTAATGAATTCTTGCCGTAAATTGTTCAAAACAACTCCATAACGGGTAAAAGTGACGAAAATTGTCGCTATTTACGCGACCAAAGCCACATTTTAAATCGTTATCGGATACACATGCCGGTAAATGCAAAGGGCATGCCTGCCCGCCTGCAGACCAGCCGCATTGAATCGGTTATCCTGAGCACCTCATTTTTTAAACGACTCGCCATGTTAAAAATTATCTCTGCCAATCTGAATGGCATACGCTCGGCCGCCAGAAAGGGCTTCTTTCCGTGGATGGCCAAACACGCGGCCGACTTTGTCTGCGTGCAGGAACTGAAGGCGCAGGCGGCCGACATGACGCCGGAGTTTTTGGCGCCGGAAGGGTATGTCGGCTATTTCCACTACGCTGAGAAAAAAGGCTACTCCGGCGCCGGTGTGTATTGCAAGACCACACCGGACAACGTGCAGATCGGTTTCGGCTGCAGCGAATTCGATGCAGAAGGCCGCTATGTACAATGCGACTTCGGCAACCTGAGCGTGATTTCGGTCTACTGCCCATCCGGCTCGTCCAGCGAAGAACGACAACTGGCGAAGTTCCGCTTCATGGACGTCTTCCTGCCGCACTTGCTGGCACTGAAAGCACAGGGACGCGAGTTCGTCATCTGCGGCGACTGGAATATCGCGCACAATGAAATCGACCTGAAAAACTTCAAGGGCAATCGCAAGAATTCAGGATTCCTGCCGGAAGAACGCGCGTGGCTCAGCCGCGTATTCGAGGAAGTCGAACTGGTAGACGTCTACCGTCATCTGCATCCGGCGACGACAGACGAATGCTATACATGGTGGAGTAATCGCGGCCAGGCATGGGCCAAGAACGTCGGATGGCGCATCGATTATCAGGTGGCAACGCGCGATCTGGCTGTCACGGCAAAAACCACCTCCGTCTACAAGGATGAGCGCTTTAGCGATCACGCACCGCTGACCGTTGATTACGACTGGAAATAAATTCCGGTGCTGGCCGGGCGGTAGAGATCGCTCGCTCAGTACGCTTTTGCAGTTGTTTTTCACGAAGCCGTCATAAAGCGTTTTTATAATCGTTTGGACGCAGGGATCGCACGACACAATTCCATATGCAGGCTTGCGGCCACCGGCGCATCGCAACTCATCCACATTGGAAAACATATGTCCAATCACTCTTCGCGCTCTGCAGCTCCTTCTGTATCCCGCCGTGACGTCCTCAAATTTTTTGCCAGCGCACCGCTGCTGCCCTTGGGCGCATCGTCCGCCTTGCTCACTGCTTGCGGTGGCCTCACCACAAAATCGCCGTCCGCCGAATACCGTGCCACCAGTTTCACGGCGATGACAGCACCCACACTGGCCGATACGGCAGCGATGGCAACCACCGCCGTAGGTGCCACCCTCAATGTCCACTACGGCGACCACTCGACGCAGGCATACAAACTCGCTTACCAGCCCTTCTTTATTACCGGTGAGCAGGTACCGGATGGCAAAGGCGGCACGATATTAAGCGGCGGCTACTTCGACATTCATAACCAACCCATCATCGATAGATCGGTGGCAGGCAAAGAACGCCAATTCTTTTCGGATGCGCCGGACGGCACATCGTTATTGTCCCTGCCCGATCCACGCATCAGCGGGATCAAGGGCAAGGCGGTCTTTGCGGTCGTGCAGTTTGAATACCTGACACGTGATCAGCTGGGTGCCGCGACCGACAAGAAAAATGCCTACGGCACTTTGCCGTCGCCGATTGCCGTCTTGACGCTGGACCAGGATCAGCAGACCGGCAAGCTTAGCCTGGTCAAATATCACAACGTCGATACAGCGAGCGCGCACGGCTTGTGGATCACCTGCGGTGCCAGCCTGTCGCCGTGGAACACGCACCTGTCGAGCGAAGAGTATGAGCCGGATGCGCAGTTCATCGCCGACAATCCCCTGTTCAAAAAATACAGCAAGAACCTATTTGGCGACGAGCGCAAAGCCAATCCCTATCATTACGGCCACCTGCCTGAAGTCACTGTCCAGCCGGACGGCAGCGGCACGATCAAGAAGCATTACTGCCTGGGCCGCATCTCGCACGAACTGGTACAAGTGATGCCGGACAATCGCACGGTATTGATGGGCGACGACTACATCAACGGTGGCTTCTTCATGTTTGTTGCGGATAAAGAAAAGGATTTGTCTGCCGGCACCTTGTATGTCGCGAAAGTCGGCGCAGGATTTTCCGTTGATCCCTACGCCTTAGGTGCAACGCTGAGCTGGATCAAACTGGGGCATGCGACCAGTGCTGAAATTGAACAACTGGCGGATAACTTGAAGCCGGCCGACATCATGCACTGCGTCAAGACAGATCCGCTTGACGCCAGCTACACCAGGATTTTTGTCGATGGCTTCGCCAACTGGGTCAAGCTGAAACCGGGCATGCAAAAAGCTGCGGCTTTTCTTGAAACCCATCGCTATGCCAATCTGGTCGGTGCCAGCATGGGGTTCACCAAAATGGAAGGCACGACCGTCAACATCAAGGACAAGATCGCGTATTCGGCCTTGCAAAACATTCAGCATTCGATGGTCAAGAACGATCCGGCATGGCGCGCATCGACTGGCATTACGATCAACAAGGCCATCGTCGCAGGCGGTGTATTCGCGCACAACCTGGCTGGCGATCAAAAAGATACAAGCGGCGTAGCCATCAAGAGCGAATGGGTACCGATCAAAACCAGGGCCTTGCTGATAGGCGAAGACATTCCTGCGGATGCGTTGGGCAATCTCGCCAATCCGGAAAAAATTGCGAACCCCGACAATCTGAAGTTCTCGGAAAAAATGCGCACGCTCTTCATAGGCGAAGACAGCAGCATGCACGTGAATAATTTTTTGTGGGCGTACAACGTCGATACGAAAAAACTGTCGCGCATCATGTCGATGCCGGCCGGCGCAGAAGCCACCGGCTTGCATGCAGTCGATGAAATCAATGGCTGGACTTACATCATGAGCAACTTCCAGCATGCCGGCGACTGGAGCGGCAAATTGCACAGCAAGGTGAAGGATCAACTTGATCCATTGATCAAGGCAAACTACAACAATCGGTTCGGTGCGGCGGTCGGTTATCTGACGGCAGAACCAGCGCAGTTCAGCTTGTCCAAAAGGTGAGTGGCAAGAAATTTCGCTGACTTTAATTAGAGACATTCGGTAGAAGCGCACGGATTGGTGATTCAATCGCGATAACAAAGCGGAGCACTCGGCTCCGCTTTGATTTGTTTCGCTTGCCTGCCCGCTGATGCGCGCTGCCATTTGCTACGCGCAGATGCCGCGAAGCCACTACAATTCAGCCTTGAATCAGTTCGCCGCATCCGCCTCCATGTCTACAGAATCCCTGTCACCAGTCACGTCACGCTACCCTCGCGTTCAATCCGTCGCCACCCCGTTTCTTTTCATTTTGCTCGGGGTGATCTATGCATCGTGGGCAGCACGCATCCCGGCGATACGCGATGCATTGCAATTGAGCCCTGCGCAACTGGGCATCGTCTTGCTGGGGGGTGGCGTGGGCGCAGTCGGATCGTTCCCGCTGGCAGCGTGGATGGTCAACAAATTCGGCGGGCGCCGCGCAGCATGGTATTCGGGCGTGGGACTGATCGTGGTCTTGCCAAGTCTGGCGCTCGCACCCAGCATGATGTGGCTGGCTATCGTCGCGATTGCTCTCGGTGCCGCATCCGGCTGTTTTGACGTCGCCATCAATGCGATCGGCACCGCCCATGAAAAAACGGCAGGACGCTCAACCATGTCCTTGTTGCACGCATGGTTCAGCCTGGGTGCGGTATCCGGCGCCTTGCTCGGCAGTGCGATGGCGGGATTCGCGATTACGCCGCTGATGCATTTCAGCATTGCATCGCTTCTTTTATTGCCCCCCTTGTATATTGCATATCAGGCGCTGCCGCATGACGAAATTGTGCACACGGAAAGCAAGCCGCTGTTCGCGATCGCCCACGGCCCCTTGGTCGCACTCGGCATCATCGGTTTTTGCGGTGCAGTGGCAGAAGGGTCGATTGCCGACTGGAGCGGCGTCTTCATGAAAGATGAAATGGGCGCGCACGATGGTGTCGCCCCTTTGGCTTATGCCGGTTTCGCTGCATTGATGCTGTTGGCGCGCCTGGTGTGCGATCGCTTGAAGGATAGATTCGGCGCCCGCAATGTCGTGGCATGCGGCGCACTGTTTGCGGCGTTCGGCATCTTCGTGGCAATCGCTGCGCTCAATATTGCCCTGACGATTATCGGTTTTGCGCTGGCTGGCGCAGGCTTTGCTGCGGTATTTCCATTCGTCTTCAGCGCGGCCGGCCGGCATGGTTCAACGGCATTGGCAGCGGTCGCGACCTTCAGTTACAGCGGTGGTTTGATCGGGCCGCCAGTGATAGGCTTTCTGGCGCAAGGCTGGGGCATGCAGGTTGCAGTCGGATTGATAGGCGTGATGGCGATTGCCATTGCGATCACAGCCAGTCGCGCGCGCTGGCTGGAATAAAGCTATATTTTCAACCAGCCGCGCTGATGTCCATGATGCAAGGCGATGCCGACGACAAATCCGGCACCGACATTCCACATGCAGAGCGCGGCCGTCAACAACACGACCGCGCGCGCACCACGTTCGAGCGGGAAAGCACTGCAACCGATTGCCAGTTGCGCGCCGGTTAAAAACAGAATCACGCCCAATACCGCTGCCGGAAAAAGTTTGAACAGCAGATCGACAGAATCGCTGAAGAAAAACGCCAGCACCAGCAACACGCCGCCAAGAATCACGACCGAGCCGCCGGTTCTGGCACCGAATGCAATGTGGCCGGCCATGCCGCCTGCACCGTGACACATGGGCACACCGCCCACCGATGCACTGAACACATTCATGATGCCGGTCGAAATCGACATGCCGCCTTCGGTTACTGTGCGTTGCGGGAACAAGCGATTGTTTTCTTCCTTGATCGCGATCACTGCATTACCTAGCGTCAAGGGCAATTGCGGCAGTGCGAGCAACACAGCGCCGACAAAAAACTGATTCCATGACAAGTCGCTCAATGCAAACACAGGCGCGTGAAATGCAATGCCGGTTGTGGATAGCGCATCCAGCAGCGCAGGATTCCGCAGTACACCGACCAGCGCGCCAAATGTCAGCAGGACAAACATCGCCGGGATTTTCCTATTCCCCATCAGCAGCAAGGTGCCGCTGCCTGCGATGACGGCGATCAGCCAATCGCCCTGCATCATCTTGATCCCCTGCAGCATGAAGCCGAAACCCAGCCCGAACACAATGCCTATCACCACCGCCGGCGGCACCATCTTTGCCAAGCGCGTCGCGAGTCCGGTCAAGCCGAGGAACAACCACGCAAGGCCGGTGACCAGCGCTGCGCTATAGACTGCGGCGGGCGTGACGATGGCAGTTTGCACTGCCTGCAATGCAGCGACCGCGCCGATCGCCTTCATCGGCTGCACGGGAATCGGCGTCTTGTAATACAAACCGGCGACCAGCATCGCCACACCAAACGCAAACAGTACGCCGAACGGATCCATTTTCAGTACGCCAATGTAGGCGGCAATAAACGGGATCAGGGTTCCCAGATCGCCAAACGCACCGGCCCATTCCATGCGGTCATAGCGATTGCCGCTAGTCGCGTCTGCAGGATTAGGAACAGCGTGATCGCTCATGATTTGCCGGGAATTAACAATGGATATTTTCTTGTTTGGTGCACGGTCAGCAGCCAATGGAAGTGCCGAAGCACATGGCCAGCACCCACGGCGGTCAGGAAATCGAAGCCAGTGGCAAATTCAGCAACAGGTTTTGCGGCTTGATCCGCAATACATCTGCGGTATTCATCGCACATGCCAGATATACCGGGCGCCCGGCGACATCCGGACGCACTACCGATGGATCGACAAAATCGAGTTGGAACAATGACAGGATGCGGCGATTGCGCGCCTCGTCCAATTCCACCCCGGCGTATAGATCGTTCAGGATACCGGTCGCTTCTGCATCCAGACCAATATGCCAGGCCCAGTGCTTGGCTTCGATCGCACGCAGAGGTCTGACCACAACGGCAACGCCGTAGAAATGCGCTATCCATTTTTCGATGAGGCGGCAAAAAGCCGTCAAGGCGGCCCGACCATAAGCAAAACTGACCACGGTGTCGTGACGCTCGTTGCGTGCCCAGTAAGTATTTGCGTTTTCCTGATCAATGACGTCGAGCTCGACACGGCGTGGCTTCGTATTGGCTTCGATCAGCAGTCTGCCAATGTCGCCGTAGTTGCCACCGCTCGCGTGCAGGTCCACCGTTGCGGCATCGGCCAGCATGACGGCGCCGTCTTCGATCGCCACTTTTTGCGGGCGGAAAAATAATTCGGCGGCGCGTACCTGCAATGCCTCTTCGGTACCGTCCAGCATGCCGTGCACAATGATTTGCGCCAGCTGGTCGATGAAAGCGGGCGGAGCCGTGATCGTCTCCGCGCGAAAAATATCGAGATAAGCCGCTTCCAGCGAAGTTGCCGCCAGCAGGCGATCTCGCCACGCCAGCAACACGCGATAGTTGTCGCGCGCATCGGCATCCGCAAATGCCGCAAGTTCGGCCTCGCTCACCCGAAGCCGCGGCGTGGCCAGCAATGCTGCATGCACTGCCAATTCGTGCGCGCAGGATTCGGCAACCGGCGCGACTTCCGGCCTGTGCCACCAGGCACGCAACAAATCGTCGGTCAGTACAAGGCGGCCGTCAGAGTCACGTTGCGTCAGGGAGAAGCCGGAATGCGGCCAGAAATCGCTGGATGTCGGCATTATTTGGAAGCTTATTTAAAAAATTTCTTGTCGCCGGTTTTCAGATCAAGCGCATAGCGCACGCCATTTTCCGTCAAGATCATTTCATCCGGCGGCTCATCACCGGCGAGCACGCCATAGTTCACCGGCAAACCTTCGCCTTTGCGTATCAGTTCGTCGGCGCGCTCATAGACGTTGGGACAACCGGTTTCCGCCATCAGCGATTGCACAATGGCGACCTTCCATGCATCGACACCGGCCGACTGGAATTCGCAAATCAGGAAACCATTGCGATCACCGTACCAATCTACTACCAAGCCAGAGAGTTCATCTTCATCGCCGATGATCAAAGGCAGTCGCTTGGCCGCACCGATTCTTTTTCCCTTGGCCGCATCGATACGTTTGTGCACAGCAGTTTTAACACGGCGCTTGATCAAGGCATGATCGATAGGCTCGTTTGGATCGAAGCTCCAGACCCGGGCGCGTATCTGCGATTTGGGCGCATGCGCAGCACGTGCCAGGAATTTCCCCGATGACGAATGAATCAATGCGGTGGCCCCCGACTTCATGCGTTCCGCCGGCTTGCCGTCGACGCGTTCCACCGCCGACGCATAAATCCAAGGTTGACGTTCGAGCAGGCTTTTTTCCTTGCCTTGTTTAATAGTAATAATCAGCATAAAACGGGCTCACGATAATACGAATAGATGAAAACTGTGCATGAAAGATACAGCTTGAAGCTGTCCATCATAAACTGCAACGCACACGAAAGAAAATTTAACCTTTGTTTGGCGGATTTGGGAGCAGAATGACAGATGCACTGCCAAGGGATACTCTCCCTGCGGGCAAGTCGGCACTGCGGTAAAAATCGTGGGCCTATAAAAACACTGGAGACACCATGGATGCCACACAAAAAGAGATAGACGAACGTTCTGGCCTGACCGCAAATAACAAATTCGAATTAATGCTGTTCCGCCTCGGCATCTCTCCGCATTCCGAGCAGAGCGAAGTCTATGGCATCAACGTATTCAAATTACGCGAACTGATGGCGATGCCGACCGTGAACTCGATTGCCAATTCACCGCCCCATGTGTTGGGCATGGCAAACATCCGGGGACAACTGATACCGGTCATCAATTTGCCGGCCGCACTCGGATGCACGCCGGCCACCGGCTTGAACATTCTGATGGTGACCGAATTTGCACGCACGACCCAAGCCTTTGCAGTTGAGGAAGTCGATGAAATCGTGCGCCTGAACTGGAGCCAGGTGCGCGCCGCCGAAGGCGCCGCTGCTGGCGGCGGCACAATCACCAGCATCGCGCAACTCGATGCAGACCTGAACAATACGCGACTCGCGCAAGTGCTGGACGTAGAACAAATCCTGCGCAATGTGATGCCATCCAACACGCCGGATATCGACCCGGAAGCCATAGACAACACTACCAGGCTGCAACCGGGAGCGGTAATTCTGGCCGCCGATGATTCGGCTTCGGCGCGCATGCTGATCAGCGGCTGCCTCGATGCAATGGGACTGCCATTTGTGATGGCAAAAACCGGCCTGGAAGCATGGAATATGCTGAACGAATTAGGCAATGCCGCCAGCAAGGAAGGGAAAAGTGCAGCAGATAAAGTTGCGCTGGTGCTCACCGATCTGGAAATGCCGGAAATGGATGGCTTCACGCTGACCAAAAAAATCAAGGGCGATGCGCGCTTCAACAAGATTCCAGTTGTCATACATTCATCGCTGTCAGGCGCAACGAATGAAGTGCATGTCAAAAGCGTGGGCGCCGATGCCTATACAGCGAAATTCAAGGCGGAGGAACTCGCAGCCACTCTGCTCGATGTGCTGGCCAAGACGCGCAAATAGTTACAAATCTTTTTTCTGCCGCAAGGTGATGGGTGCTCGCCCATCACCACAAGTTACAACCCAATCAAGTCGCAATCAATTTCCACGTCATCGCCGCATACTGCGGCTTGCCGCTTGCGCGCTCTTGTGTCAGCATCTGTGACTGCCGACTATCTGTCGGTCAGCACACTCAATCAAGGTAAGCAGAATGATTTTTCGCAATGGCGATGCGTCACCGCATTCATGGTCTGACACGCTCAAGGTCTACCTCGAACCGGCTACCGCGCGCATGTTGCTGCTGGGATTTTCCGCCGGGCTGCCGTTGATGCTGGTATTAGGCACGCTCAGCTTCTGGCTGCGTGAAGCCGGCATAGATCGCAGCACCATTGGCTACCTGAGCTGGGTTGGTCTGGCATATGCGTTTAAATGGGCTTGGGCGCCCTTGGTCGATCGCATGCCGATTCCATTTTTGACACGTTGGCTGGGACGCCGCCGCAGCTGGTTGTTGCTGTCCCAAAGCGCCATCATCGCCGGTCTGATCGGTATGGCGCTCAACGATCCTCACATCGCCTTGGAGCCTGTCGTATGGTGCGCCCTCGCGGTCGCCTTTGGTTCAGCCACGCAGGATATTGCACTGGATGCCTTCCGCATCGAATCAGCCGACATCGATAGACAGGCAGCGCTCGCTGCCGGTTACCAGACCGGTTATCGACTGGCAATGATATGGGCCGGTGCAGGCGTGCTATGGATTGCAGCACGCGCGGAAATAGTGGACGGCGGCAGCTATCAGCCTGGTGCGTGGCATATTGCCTACCTGGCAATGGCGGCATCGATGCTGGTCGGGGTCTTGACGGTATTGGTTTCGAAAGAGCCGATACGACGTGAATTGCCCCCGGCCAGAAACGCTGCCGCCTGGCTGGATGATGTAGTGGTTGGGCCATTCCGCGACTTCATTCTGCGTTATCGCTGGCAGGCAGTATTGATCCTCGCGTTGATCGCCACCTACCGCATCAGCGATGTCGTGATGGGCATTATGGCGAATCCGTTCTATGTGGATATGGGTTACAGCAAGGATGAAGTGGCGGCGGTCACCAAAATCTTTGGTGTGATCATGACCCTGGTCGGCGCATTTATCGGCGGGGCGCTATCGATGCGTTTCGGCATGATGCGCATTCTGGCTTTGGGCGCCATACTGAGTTCGGCCAGCAACCTGCTGTTTGCATGGTTGGCCGGTCACGGTCACGACGTGACGATGCTGGTGCTGGTCATCTCGGGAGACAATCTTGCAAGTGGCATCGCCAGCGCTGCATTTATCGCCTATTTATCCAGTCTGACCAACGTTAATTATTCGGCGACGCAGTACGCGCTGTTGAGCTCCATGATGTTACTGCTGCCGAAATTCCTCGCAGGATATTCCGGCACTTATGTCGACGCATATGGTTACAGTAATTTTTTCACTGCGACTGCGCTTCTGGGTGTGCCGGTAATCATATTGCTGTGGTTTTCCGCCAGAGCGAATAAAACAGCAAGCGAGGGCACGCAAGCCTCGGTTCCGACCGAAATTTAAACTGTTCGTTTTTTACGCAAACGGAATACCGCAAGGCTGCCGCGCCAGTTCGGCAGGAACGACACGGGATGGCCATCCTGAAGTGCGACGCACTCAACTACTTCCAGCCCCACTTCATTCGCCAGCTCTTCAAAATCCTTGATCGTCGCGCAACGCAAGTTCGGTGTGTCATACCATTCATACGGCAGACTTTTGGACACCGGCATACGGCCGCGCAAAAGCGCAATGCGATGCGGCCAGTAGGCAAAGTTGGGGAATGAAACAATCGCATCGCGACCCACGCGAGAAATATCGCGCAGCACGCCCTCAACATTTTTCATCATTTGCAGTGCCGACAAACACAGCACCGTATCGAACGCATTGTCAGCGAAGATCGCCAGACCGGCCTCCAGATCGCGCTGGATGACCGACACGCCGCGTTGTACGCATTCCGGAATCTTGTCGTCGTCGATTTCAATACCATAGCCGCTGCATTGCTTGTCAGTTTGCAAATAGTCGAGCATCACACCATCGCCGCAGCCCAGATCGAGTACCTGGGTACCATTGCCGATCCAATGCGCTATGAAAGCGAGATCTGGACGCAGCACGCTTAATTGTTCAAAATTCATGCACTTGCTCCTGCTTTCAAACTGCCGCCGTCGATTTCCTTGTAGGCGCGCGCGAAATACGCACGCACCACATTCATGTAGCGCTGATCGTCGAGCAGGAAGGCATCATGTCCATGCGGCGCATCGATTTCTGCATACGTGACCGTGCGCTTGTTGTTGACCAATGCCTGCACCATTTCATGGCTGCGCTCGGGCGCGAAACGCCAATCAGTCGAGAATGACACCAGCAAGAATTCTGCACGTGTATTCGACAAGGTCTTGGTCAGGTCGCCGCCGAAGTCTTTTGCCGGATCAAAATAATCGAGCGCCTTGGTAATCAATAGATAGGTATTGGCGTCAAAGTATTCGGAAAACTTGTCGCCCTGATAGCGCAAATACGATTCAATTTCAAAATCGATGCCGAATCCGAACTGATATGCGCCTGAGCGCAGATCGCGACCGAACTTCACGGCCATGTCATCGTCCGACAAATAAGTGATGTGGCCCAGCATGCGTGCCACGCGCAAGCCATTCTTCGGCACCACGCCATGCTCGTAAAAGTCACCGCCGTGGTAATCGGGATCGGTCAGAATCGCTTGTCGCGCCACATCGTCGAATGCGATATTTTGCGCCGTCAATTTAGGCGTCGATGCAATCACTACACAATGACGCAAACGTTCGGGGAACAAGATACTCCATGCCAGCGCCTGCATGCCGCCGAGGGAACCGCCCATCACGGCAGCAAATTGCTGTATGCCCAAAGCGTCGGCCAGCCGCGCCTGCGACTGCACCCAGTCCTCAACCGTCACCACGGGAAAATGTGCGCCATATGGCTTGCCTGTCGCCGGATTGGTGTGCATAGGCCCGGTCGAGCCAAAACAGGAACCCAAATTATTGACGCCAATGACGAAGTACTTATCGGTATCCAGCGCCTTGCCGGGACCGACCATATTGTCCCACCAGCCCTTGGTACCCGCATCGTCGCTGTAACTGCCGGCGACATGATGCGAGGCATTCAGCGCATGGCAAACCAGTACCGCATTCGAATGATCTGCATTCAAGGTGCCGTAGGTTTCGTAGACCAGCGTGTAGTCGCCAATGGTCGCGCCGCTCTGCAGGGACAGTGGCGTCGAAAAAAACATGGATTGCGGTGCAACGATTCCGAGAGAGGTCATGTTATCTATTCAGGAGAAGTGTAATGATGCGGGAAATTGACGCAGCACTGGTTTTCTCTGGTATTCCAAAAAGCAAAAAGCCCGAAAAGCGGTCAGCTTAGCGGGCTAAATTCGAAACTCGGTTGCGAGCACGCTTTAGCCGTATTTATTATGCGCCCGCAAGCTGATGTCAAATCGGCGCCATGCCGTAAGAATAAACAAGTCATCCGTTGCAGTCAAACTAACACTGGCAATTGGCAGGCAAGTGAGCAAAAGTTAAAATGCACATGCCACAATGGCAATTGCCTGAACCGGCCACTAACAGATAGCGTGCACACTCCATGAGCAATATTAATTAACAGCCAAACGCATTAAAATGCCACACCGGAAATAGAAAACGGATTTAGAGGGACAGAATGATAGACGAAGCAGCGCCATCCCCCTTAGCCATGGCTGAAGAGCGGCAGCATATCTCGACCACCACCTCGCCCACACTGACCATTGCCGTCTTGACAAAAAACGAGGCTCGTCGCATCAGTGGCTGCCTGCAGAGTGCTGCATTTGCCGACCAATTGATCGTCGTCGATAGCGGCAGCATAGACAATACGCGCGAGCTTGCTCAAGCGCACGGCGCAGAGGTTTTTAATTATCCGGACTGGCAAGGTTTCGGCGTACAACGCAACCGCCTGCTCGCGCATGCCAAGAGCGACTATATATTTTTTCTTGATGCCGACGAAGTCATCACTCCCGAGCTGCGAGCGGCATTGCAGGCTGCCGTCCGCTCGGGAGCCCGCGCTGTCTGGAAAATTCGCTGGCGTCAGGTCGCATTCGGCCGCGAATTAACGTACTTCAGATCACAGGCTGCGCTGGAGCGCCTGTTTCGCCGCGATATGTTGCGCGAATATGTTGGCATCGTCCACGAACAAGCTATCTTGACCGACGAACCTACGCCGCGCGTCGTATTGAACGGAAAGCTGCTGCACTACTCACGGGAAACCGTGCGCGGCAGTCTCGAAAAACTTCTGCAGTATTCCATGCTCGGCGCGGCCAAACGCGCTGAAAAAGGGAAACGTGGCGGCATACTGCGCGGCGCGGCATCAGGACTTTCCTTATTCTTTAGACTCTATATCGTGCAACTCGGATTCCTATGTGGCGGCCCCGGCTTTCTCCATTGTTTTTTCGTCGGCCTGGAGGGGTTTTTCCGCTATGTGGCGCTTAAATATGATTACGACAGCTTGAGTTCCAATGTCGCACGTTGAGCACAGCCATAACTTAGAAATCAGTGCTGCCACCTCACGTAAAAAAAACATGATACGCACCGCAGTACTCTGCCTGCTCGGTATTCTTTTCGCGCTAGGTTCGCTGCATACAAAAACTCTTGGCGCGGCCTGGCTAGGGCTTTGCATATGGGGATTTTGGGGCGCTTTTAACCTACGTGCCACCGCTACCAACAAACTGATATCCAGCGCCGCATCTACCTGGGTAGCTTGCTGTGGTATCGCACTGGTACTTGCCAGCATTTGTGTCTTTATCTGGGCGGAAGATGGCGACATTCTCAACCCTCAGGTACGTTTATTGTTCCCGGCTGTGGCAGCTTTATTCCTGATCCGCCGCAACAGCATATCGGCGCCTATACGCATCGGCATGACACACGCCGTTGCGGCGGCAAGCATTTTAGGTTTCCTATGGTCGGCATTCTGGGTTGTGCAAGGCGCAGATGTACGCGCATCTTTAGCCAGCAATGCCATTCCATGGGCCGTTGCCATCAGTTTCAACGCCTGTATTCTACTTCCTAGTGCCTTGGCAGAAGAAAAATCGGGGGCACAACGATGGTTCTGGCTTTTCGGTGCAGCATGTGCCATAGGCGCCGTACTGCTATCACAATCACGCGGCGCCTTCTTGGTCATACCATGGTGCGGCTTGGTCTATGCGTGGTTCTGGCACCAAAAAAAGCATGTTTCACACACCGGATTTCATCGCACGTTAATTGGACTCGTATGTGCGGTCGCCATATTGCTTGCTGGCGCTTGGTGGGGGCCAGGTGATGTCCTCCGCATACGTCAAGCCGTGCAAAACATCCAAGAGTTCAAGAGTGTTGAGAATTACAACTCTTCGGGTGGTGCGCGTCTTTATCTTTGGACTCTCGCCTGGGACGGCATCAAACGATCCCCTTGGGTCGGCATAGGCAGTGTAGAACGTATGCGACTCATCCAGCATGTAGGAGACGGCGGCACCGATGAAGAGCTGGCAAAATTCAGTACCGTACGTCAATTAGGGCACGTGCATAATCAATATCTGAACGCGGCGTTAGATGGGGGCGTAATCGGACTGGCTGCCCTGCTGACACTTCTGGCTGGCATGGCTATCGCTACCAGAAAACTGGCACGGATTGATCCTGTCGCGTCCTGGCAGCTAGGTGGCGTGCTGTTTATGCATGCGACTGCCAGTGTGACCAATGTCAATTTCCTACACAATTACTACGTGATGGCGTTATCACTAGCTGCGGTAATTCCGTTCCTGATAGCGCACAACGCATCTTCATCCCCATAAGGCGGCCATGCACATTTTGATTGTCAACCACAGTCCCATACCGGTATTCGCTTACGGTGGTACCGAACGCGTCATCTGGGATTTGGGCCGCGCACTTGTGCGGGCAGGGCATCGGGTGAGTTACCTGGTGCCGGAAGACTCCCATTGCGATTTCGCTGACGTTCTTACACTGCAAAAAAATATGCCATGGGAAGCGCAAATACCGGCAGGAGTCGATGTAGCGCATTTTCAATTCAATCCTGACGTCCCGCTGAATTTTCCGCACGTGGTGACGCAACATGGCAATTCTTCCGAAAGCGTTCCGCTTCCACGCAATACTGTCTTCGTTTCAAAAAATCATGCTCAGCGTCACGGATCAGATGCTTTTGTGTATAACGGACTGGACTGGAAGACCTATGGTCCAGTCAATTGGCAAAGAGCCCGCACCCATTTTCATTTCCTGGGCAAAGCCGCATGGCGCGTAAAAAATGTGCAAGGTGCAATTGAGATAGCCCGCGCTGCGCATGTTCCGCTGGAAGTATTGGGGGGCGATCGCATCAACCTTAAACGTGGCTTTCGGTTCACATTGTCGCGCCACGTCAAGTTTCACGGCATGGTCGGCGGCGACAAAAAAATTCAACTGCTTAACGCGTCACGCGGCTTGATCTTCCCCACCTTATGGCACGAACCGTTCGGCCTGGCAATCATCGAGAGCTTGTATTTTGGCGCGCCAATATTCGCAACGCCTTACGGCGCATTACCAGAGATAGTCACATCTGAATGCGGCGTCCTTTCATCGACGCTGGCAACACTGGCTGAGGCGGTATCGTGCAAGCAGTTTGATCTGCAAGCCTGCCATGAGCGCGCACTTGTTTTTAACTCAGATACGATGGCCAGCGATTATCTATCTGTCTATAAAAAGATACTTGACGGAGAATCCTTAAATCCTGCCTCACCTGTACTGCAGGGCGATATTAAACATCTACCTTGGACGAGATGAACAGCTGGCGAGCAAAAGCAGCCACTTGCGCAATCCGTCTGCATGTTATTAACGCAGTGAACACTGATTTTTTTATTCAGAAATTTAATGCGCACCTCGTCAAATAAATTTCCTTCCGCCCCAGGCGGCGGAGACCCTGATAGCGCAGGCTCCTGCAAAGCGATGCCGCGTTCTCTGCTCGACCTTTTCTTGTCATTTACGCTGCTCGCGTTACAGGGCTTTGGCGGCGTCATGACCATCGTGCAACGCGAACTGGTCGAAAAGAAGAAATGGCTGACACAAGAAGAGTTCATTGAAGACTGGGCTGTCGCGCAAATCATGCCGGGGCCGAACGTCGTCAATCTATCGATCATCATCGGCGGACGTTACTTCGGCTTGCCTGGCGCGCTATCGGCATGCGCTGGCATGTTAATCATGCCACTCATGCTGATTTTGCTGATTGCAATGCTGTACGCACCCTATGCCGATCATCATGGCGTAGCCCATGCCTTGCGGGCGATGGGCGCGGTCGCCGCCGGATTGATTCTGGCAACCGGCTTCAGACTGAGCGGTGCGCTCAAGCGAAATACGATGGGCTTGCGCATCTGCATAGGCCTGAGCTTGTCGTGCTTTATCGCCGTCGCCTTGTTGCGACTACCTTTGGCCTATCCTTTGTTTGGCCTGGGCTTTGTCGGCTGTGTACTTGCTTATCGAAAGCTGACGGCATGAGCGAGTCGATTCATTTGTCTTTGCAAGCAAGCGACTGGCTGCATCTATTTCTGCATTACATGACGCTATCGCTGCTTTCCATCGGCGGTGCACTTGCTACGGCACCCGAGATGCATCGCTATCTGGTTGCGGATCAGCACTGGCTGAGTGAAGCGCAATTCAGCTCGTCGATCACGATTGCGCAGGCAGCGCCGGGGCCGAATATCTTGTTCGTTGCATTAATGGGATGGAATATCGGCCTGAATACTGGCAGCATGGCAAACGGACTGCTTGGAATGGTACTCAGCATGGTCGGCATTCTTTTGCCCAGCACTGCGTTCACTTTTTTGGCGACGCGTTGGGTACATCGCAATCGGCATATGCGTGCGGTACGCGCATTCAAATCAGGAATGGGTCCGATCGTCGTCGGGCTGATGTTTGCCACTGGCTGGATACTGGCAAGCATACATGACGTACCATCCACAGACTGGCCGTTATGGCTACTGACGGCGGCAACGATCGTGCTGATATTGAAAACCCGGATTCACATTCTGTGGTTGCTGGCTGCTGCTGCGCTACTGGGATGGCTGGGTGTCGTGTAAGGCGGCAGGCAAAAAACTTCCGAAAGCAACGACTTACAACAATCTTAAACGTTCGACTGCCTCGGTAATTGCCTGCGGCTCATACAGACGCGTGATTTTGCGCGTAGCCGGTATCAACACATTCAAATCACTATTCAATATTTCATTCTTCACTGCGAGCAATTGCGATGGATGCATGGAAAATTCACGCAAGCCCATACCCAGCAACAATCGCGTCATCTGAATATCGCCGGCCATTTCACCACAGACAGAAATCTCGATTCCCGCTTTTGCGGCAATCGCAATCGTCGTCGAGAGCAGATACAGCACGGCCGGGTGCAAAGGGTTGTACAGATGCGCAACCTCATGGTCGACTCGATCAATGGCCAGCGTGTACTGGATCAAGTCGTTGGTACCAATAGACAGAAAATCGAGCCGCTTGATGAACAGGGGAAGCGTCAGTGCAGCAGCAGGAATTTCAATCATCGCACCGATCGGCAGGATCGGGTCAAACTTGATTTTTTCTTCGCGCAGCTGCGCTTTTGCCTGCGCGATCATCAACAAGGTTTGATCAATTTCAAACGCATGCGCCAGCATAGGCACCAGCAACTTGATCGGGCCAAATGCGGATGCGCGCAAGATCGCGCGCAATTGCGTCATGAACATTTGCGGTTCGGACAGGCAGAAGCGAATCGCGCGCAAACCCAGTGCCGGATTGAGCGCAGTCTGCTCCGCAAAATCCATGGGCTTGTCGGCGCCGATATCCAGCGTACGTATCGTGACCGGACGCCCTTTCATCGCGATCACTGCTTTTTTATACGATTCGAATTGCTCATCTTCGGACGGCAGTTTGTGCGCGTGTCCAGTGCGGCCCATGAACAAAAATTCGGAGCGGAACAAGCCGATACCATGCGCACCCGCATCCATTGCGTGCGCACAATCGTCAGGAAATTCGATGTTAGCCAGCAGAGTGATCGCCGTGCCATCCAAGGTCAGCGACGGCATTTTTTTCAGCTTGCCGAGTTTTTTGCGCTCGCGCATCTGACGTGCCTGCTTTTCACGATACTGGTCGAGCACTACCGAGGTGGGTGCGACCACCACCACCCCGGCATCGCCATCAATGATCAGCCAGTCACCTTGCTCTATCAATGTCGATGCATTGGAGACGCCCACTGTCGCCGGAATATCCAGACTGCGCGCCACGATGGCGGTATGGGAGTTCTGCCCGCCGACATCCGTGATAAATCCGCTGAAGGCGCGATCACGGAACTGCAGCATATCGGCCGGCGAAATATCGTGCGCCACGACGATCATGCTGGCGACACCTTCCGCAGTATCGACTTTCGGCAAAAAGTTCGCGCTACCGGTCAGTGCTTTCAGTACACGTTCACCGACCTGTTGAATATCGGCTTTGCGTTCACGCAGATAAGTGTCTTCAATTTCTTCGAACTGCGATGACAATTCTTCAATCTGCGTAACCAGTGCCCATTCGGCGTTGTAATTACGCGAGCGAATGATGTCGAGCGGCATTTCGGAAATCATCGGATCCGACAGGATCAATGCATGCACGTCGATGAATGCGCCCAATTCAGCCGGGGCATCTTTAGGCAAGTCATTCCATATGGTTTGCAGTTCGGCATGCACGGCAGTAATCGCGCATTGCAGGCGGGCGACTTCGGCTTCTACCTGGTCATCCGCAATCAGGTAATGCTGCACTTCGAGCGCGGCAGGCGCCAGGATGTGCGCACGACCGATCGCGATGCCGCGAGATACCGGGATGCCATGTAGCGTGAAGGAAGTCATCAAAATCAGGTCCAGTCCGTATCAGAAAAACTGAAGGCTATATAAAAACAGACCAGTGCAGACAAGCAAAACGCCTGCCATTTGCTCCGGCTTGTGATTACTCGCCCTCACCGAACTTGTCTTGAATCAGCAATTCGAGTGCGTCGAAGCATTCTTTTTCGTCCGGGCCATTGGTTTCCAGCATGACCTTGGAGCCTTTGCCGGCTGCCAGCATCATCACGCCCATGATGGATTTGGCATTGACGCGGCGCTTGTTGCGCGTCATCCAGACTTCGCTTTGGTATTTTGCAGCGAGTTGAGTCAGCTTGGCCGAAGCGCGTGCATGCAAACCCAGTTTATTGATAATCTCGATTTCTTGTTCGATCATTTTTCTTATAAGAATTATTTACATCAAATTAATCAATTCGCCGAGAGTCGTACACGGTTATCTACCCTGACCGCGCCTCCTTGACCACCGGCTAATGCCATTTCCACCACTACATCCAAAGTATCGTTCCGATACGTAATCGCACGCAACAACATCGGCAAGCTGATCCCGGCGATCACGGCGACATTTTCGACATTGCACAAACCCAGCGTGCAGTTCGATGGCGTCCCCCCCATGACATCGGTGATCACCAGTACGCCGGAACCATCATTCAGTCCAACAATCGCTTGCTTGGCTAATTGTTCGACCTCGCAGGTATCCTGATCGGCAGTGACGTCTATTGCGTCCAGCCTTTCCGGGCGCGAACGGAACACATGGGTCGCCGCAGCGATAAAAGCCTGCCCCAATGGGGCGTGCGTCAATAACAGGATACCAACCATCAGCTTTATTTCATCCGAATATTTGTATTACCTTGCGCAAATTTTGCAGCAAGGCATTTGATTGCCTTAGGAATTCCAGGAGTCGGTCTGCTGCTCCAGCGCATTGACAAACATGGCGGCAACATCAAAGCCGGTTTGTTGCTTGATTTCCTGGAAACACGTCGGGCTGGTAACATTCAATTCCGTCATGTAGTAGCCAATCGCGTCCAATCCTACCAGTAACAAGCCTCTTTTTAACAGGACAGGAGCCAAGGCTTCGCCGATTTCACGATCGCGTGCCGATATTTCGCGGGCCACACCTACACCGCCGACTGCAAGATTACCGCGAATTTCGGTTCCTTGCGGAATGCGCGCCAGGCAGTAAGGTACTACTTGACCACCGATCAGCAAAATCCGTTTGTCGCCCTGGGCGATCTCTGGAATATAGCGCTGCACCATGATGGTTTGACGGCCGTTATCAGTGAGCATCTCTATGATGGAACCAAGATTCAACGCATCATCCATGACACGGAAGATGCCGGCACCACCCATGCCATCCAAGGGCTTCAGGATGATATCGCGATGCTCATCATGAAACGCCCGCACCCGCGCAGCGTCGCTCGTCACCAGGGTGGGCGTGATGTAATGCGGGAATTGCGCAATCGCGAGTTTCTCATTGAAGCTGCGTATGGCTTCCGGCTTGTTGAAAATACGCGCGCCTTGCTGTTGTGCCAGCTCCAGCAGGTAGGTCGCGTATATATATTCCATATTAAAAGGCGGATCCGTGCGCTCCAGAATGGCATCGAAAGCCGTCAGATCCTGCGCCTGTGGCACGTCTAGCCGGTACCAATTAACAAGGTCGCCGGTCAACGTCACGCGCGCACTATTGGCCACCACCTTGCCGCCGTCAAACGCCATATCCTTGTGCTGAAATACATGAATGGCATGACCGCGCCGCGCCGCTTCAGCCATCATCGCGTACGTGCTGTCCTTGTAAATCTTGAAACCATCCAGTGGGTCACATATGAAAGCTATTTTCATCCTGCATGCCTTGAAAAATCATCCTGCCCTGCCAATCTGGCGGACAGTTATTTAAATGTAAGAAAACTGCTGCGACACACGTTACCTGCCAACTTCTAGCAACGCTTTATCGGTGCGAGCGCGACAAGCATGATGCGTTAATACACTTCCGGATTCGGATCAGTTTTTTCCATCTCCAGCGAAGCGGCCAGCAAAGCCAGGCGCGCAACGACACCGTACATGTAAAAACGATTCGGCGCAGCCGTGCCCGGCTTTGCCTGATAATCCGGCAAGGCATGTTGATGTGCAAATGCCAATGGCACGAAATGTGCGCCCGGCGCATTCAGGTTTTCATCATTCCCGCGCTCGGCGTGGACGCGATAGAAGCCGCCAACCACGTAGCGATCAATCATGTAGACGACTGGTTCCGCGACTGATTCATTGATGTGCTCGAAAGTCGGTACGCCCTCCTGAATCATCACGTCCGTGACTTCCAGTCCGTCCTTGACGACAGCCATCTTGTTGCGCTGCTTGCGGTTTAAATCCTTTAACTCGCTCGCATCGTGTACGGTCATTATTCCCATGCCGTAGGTACCAGCATCGGCCTTGACAATCACGAATGGTTTCTCCTTGATGCCATATTCCTTGTACTTCTTGCGTATCTTTGCGAGCAGAGTATCGACATTCGAGGCGAGACAATCTGCACCGACATTTTCATTGAAGTTGACGCCTTCGCACTTCATGAAATACGGATTCAGCATCCATGGATCGACATCGATCATCTTGGCAAATTTCTTCACCACTTCATCGTATGCCGCGAAGTGGTTGCTCTTGCGTCGTACCGCCCAACCGGCGTGCAAGGGTGGCAGCAGGTTTTGTTCGTTGATGTTTTCCAGTATCGAAGGCAAGCCTGAAGACAAATCGTTATTCAACAAAATTGTGCAGGGATCGAAATTTTTGAGGCCGACGCGACGACCATTATGCGAGCGCTCCAGCGGCTCCAGCGTCAAGGTCGTACCATCCGGCAGTTCAATTGGCGTCGGCCCGGTCACATCCGGATTAAGCGAACCCAGACGCACATTCAAACCGGTTTGGCGGAAGATTTGCATCAGACGGGCGACGTTTTGCAAATAAAAAGTATTACGCGTATGGCCTTCTGGAATCAGCAATAGATTCTTGGCGTCCGGACAATATTTTTCAATCGCTGCCATCGCCGCCTGCACCGCCAAAGGCAGCATTTCCGGAGAGAGGTTGTTAAAACCACCAGGAAACAGATTGGTATCAACCGGCGCCAGCTTGAAACCCGCATTGCGCAGATCGACCGAACAATAAAAAGGCGGCGTATGTTCCTGCCATTCCATCCGAAACCAGCGCTCAATGGCTGGAGTAGCCGCGAGAATTTTTTTCTCAAGGTCGAGCAACGGGCCGTTCAAGGCCGTGACGAGATGCGGAACCATATAAACCTTTTTCGCTGAACTATCGTTAATTGTTGCTGATTTTAAACGGGAAACAAGCTTCGCGTCGTTGCATCGCTCGGCATACCCACTTAATTTGGCCTAACTAGATTAGGGCTAAAGGGAAATTTAAAAGCCCCAAATAAAAAAAGCGCCCCGCAAGGAGGCGCTTTTGCATGCCCGCTTGCGCGGGCGGCGTGCAACAGATTACGAATGGTACGCGGACTCACCGTGGCTGGTGATGTCCAGACCTTCGCGCTCTTCTTCTTCAGGAACACGCAAGCCAATCACCAGATCAACCAGTTTGAAGGCGATGAAAGCAACTACACCAGACCATACAACTGTGGTGATGACGCCCTGGGTTTGAATCCACACTTGGCCCATGATCGAGTAATCAGGAGCAACGGTGTTGGCAACATAATCCCAAACGCCAGAACCGCCGAGAGCTGGATCAGCAAATACGCCGGTCAGGATCGCACCGAGGATACCGCCAACGCCATGCACACCGAACACGTCAAGTGAATCATCTGCGCCCAACAAGCGTTTCAGACCATTCACACCCCACAAGCAGACGATACCAGCCAGCAGACCGATTACCAACGCACCCATAGGGCCGACGAAACCGGCAGCAGGTGTAATCGCAACCAGACCAGCAACCGCGCCAGATGCAGCACCCAGCATCGAAGGTTTGCCTTTAGCCATCCATTCACCGAAGGTCCAGGTGCACACTGCAGCAGCTGTAGCCAACAGGGTATTGACGATTGCCAAAGCGGACAAGCCGTTTGCTTCCAGACCGGAGCCAGCATTGAAACCGAACCAGCCCACCCACAGCAACGAAGCACCGATCATGGTCATGGTCAGGGAATGAGGCGCCATCGCTTCTTTACCGTAACCAATGCGTTTGCCGATAACGTATGCGCCAACCAAACCTGCGATAGCAGCATTGATATGAACCACGGTACCGCCAGCGAAGTCGAGTGCGCCTTTTTGGAACAACCAGCCTGATACAGAGGTAGCAGCTTCGGCAGCGGCAGCATCTGTGTAAGCGTCAGGACCAGGCCAGAACCAGACCATGTGAGCCATAGGCAGGTACGAGAATGTGAACCACAGGACCATGAACAACAGGACTGCGGAGAATTTCACACGTTCTGCGAACGCACCGACGATCAGACCGCAAGTAATGGCTGCAAACGTAGCCTGGAAAGCGACAAAGCTGAACTCAGGAATCACGACGCCTTTGCTGAAGGTAGCAGCGACGGTATCCGCCGTGATGCCTTTCAGGAACAAGCGATCGAATCCGCCAATGAACGCGCCGCCTTGTGTGAATGCCAGCGAGTAGCCGTACACACACCACAACACCACGATCACCGAGAACACCATGAAGACTTGCATCAACACGGACAGCATGTTTTTCGAGCGAACCAAACCGCCGTAGAACAATGCCAGGCCAGGGATCGACATCATGATCACAAGGATGGTTGAGATCGACATCCACGCCACATCGCCCTTATTTGGCACAGGTGCCGGTGCAGCGGCGGGCGCTTCTGCTTCAGCAGCAGCAGCCGGAGCAGGTGCTGCGGCCGGTGCAGCAGCTGGCGCCGCTACTGCTTCAGTTGCAGCCGGAGCGGCCGCTTCTTCAGCAATTACCGGCGCCGAAAAACCCACGGCAACCAACAAAGCACCAGTTGCCAGGGCGCTTGCGAATATTTTTTTGATACTCATCTCATTCCCCTTAAAGTGCTTCTTTACCGGTTTCACCGGTGCGGATGCGGACAACTTGCTGCAAGTCATAGACGAAAATCTTGCCGTCGCCAATTTTGCCGGTTCTCGCCGCAGTTTCGATTGCTTCGATAGCGCGATCAACGATGGTGTCATCGACAGCTGCTTCGATTTTCGTTTTAGGCAAGAAATCCACCACGTATTCCGCACCGCGATACAACTCGGTATGACCTTTTTGGCGACCAAAGCCTTTGACTTCAGTCACGGTAATGCCTTGAACGCCGATCGCAGACAAGGCTTCCCGCACTTCATCCAACTTGAAGGGCTTGATAATGGCGGTAATCAGTTTCATTTGAACCTCTTACGTTATTTTTTAAATTAGAAAGCTTTGGAGATCGACAATACTGCTGTTGTCTCGCCCAGTTTTTTCGATTTGCCAGCGCCGTTCGTTGCAGAGTAGAAGGTTTTATCTGCGTCGGTACCAACGACTGCCAGACCGATAGTTGCGAAGCCGAAATCGCGTGCGAGGCTGACTTTGTAATCCGTGTAATCAGCGTTAGCTACGTTTTTGACGTTTTGATGACCGACATGGAAGCCCAAAGTCGTTTTGTCCATCACTTCGAAATTGGCATTCAATTCGAGGTAATCGGAACCGTCGGAATTAGGCGCGCCGAAGAAATCGGAAACGGCATTGCTGTATTTGAGAGTGAACCATTTGTATGTTGCTGCCGCATACAGTTCTGTCGTATTGTATTTCTGACCGCCAGAGATTTGAGCACCTGGGTAGTAGTAATACAAAGCGCCTACGTCTGCTGTGATGTCTGGTGTAATGGCAAACTTGTAACCTGCATACAGATCCATTTCGATCGAACCGTTTGTGAAAGAGGTGCCGCTAACGTTCGAGTTCCAGTTGCCGACATAGAAGCCGCTCGAATGCGCGTAATCGAAGCCGCCTTGAACGGTTGGCTCTTTAAATGTTTGCGAAATACCACGGAAACGGTAATCTGTTGCTACAGTCAGGTTGCCTGTGAAGGTATGTTCTGGTGTTGCAGCTTCTTGTGCGTTAGCAACGCCAGCAAATGCACCCATTACAGCGACTGCAAGAATCAGTTTTTTCATGATATTCCCTTTAAGAGTTAAATATAGAAACCAAACGTTGGTTGTCCTCAGGTCTACATTTAGCAGGACTCATGCCAGCTTTATTTACTGGAATGTATTATCATTTTTACTATTAATCCTTACCCAATACTATTTTCTTAAATAGTCCAAACATATATGCGCACCTTTATAGAGCATATGAACACGAAATGCACTTTAACAGTGCCGAAATAATCACTCTTTGCGAGGAAATAATGGAAAAACCTAATTTTTTTAACGATATGCAAGACAAGATTAATCAGGTTTTAGAGAACTCGCCTGTCAAAGACATTGAAAAAAATGTAAAAGCGATGATGAATCAAGGGTTTTCCAAGCTGGATCTGGTTACCCGCGAAGAATTCGATGTGCAAGCACAGGTTCTTGCCACTACCCGCGCCAAGCTGGAAGCGCTAGAGACGCAAGTAGCCGCACTGGAAGCGCAATTGAAAAACAAGGAGCCGCTAGCTTAAATTGCTTCAGATGCACGTTCGGCATGTGTATGTATATAGTTGCCGAACGGCGTGCCTCATTTCGCGCGGTTTTACCTTCCATTGATTCGTTTTTATTTTTGCAAATGCAAATATGGTTATAAAAACTGCAAGGAGTACTTCATGCGCATGAGCAATGAAGAGTATTTCCGGAGTTGCGTAGCTCAGGAGCGTCATTTGGCGCAATTACGCGGGCACCACAACATAGAAGAATTCTATGAAAGCGCGGGCTCATTGTGGGAAAACACCCAAGCCCTACCCAAATGGACTCGCGACTGGAAAGCTTGCGGTCCACTGATAACAGAATACGAACTCGTCATCAACTACCAAGACCTGCCCGGCGATCCGCACGGCAAGGCTATTCATATCGGCACCACAATTGTGCACTACTCTGATCATCCGAGCAACGATCAGGCAATGAGATACGCCATCGTCAAAGCGGCCATTGCCCATCTGGAACACGCCAGGCATTGCAAACACTGATTACAGCATCCACTGAACCGCAGTAATTTCAAGGAGTGTCATGAGCCTAGCTGTTTTGACGAGCCGTGCACTGGCAGGAATGCAGGCGCCAGAAGTAACGGTAGAGGTTCATCTTGCCAATGGTTTGCCTTCATTTACGATCGTCGGCTTACCGGAAACCGAGGTCAAGGAATCGAAAGATCGGGTGCGGGCCGCTTTGCAGAATGCCGGATTTGAATTCCCCGCCAGACGGATCACGGTCAATCTGGCGCCTGCGGATTTACCAAAGGAGAGCGGTCGCTTTGATTTGCCAATCGCCCTCGGCATATTGGCTGCGTCCGGCCAAATGCCGGCAGAGACGCTAAGCCAATATGAATTTGCTGGTGAGCTTTCTCTGTCCGGCGAATTGCGTCCGATCCGCGGCGCACTGGCGATGACGTTTGCCATGCATCGCAGCGGTGACAAGAGCGGCAAGCAGCGCGCCTTCATCCTGCCGCGCATGAATGCAGATGAAGCGGCATTGGTGCGCGACGTGACGATCTATCCTGCTGATTCCTTATTGCAGGTTTGCGCACATTTCGCCGCAATGGATCCGGATGCTCGCTTGACACGCCACATTGCAACGCCAGTAAGTGAACGCCCACATTATCCCGACCTGTCGGATGTAAAAGGGCAGGCACAAGCAAAGCGCGCATTGGAAGTTGCGGCCGCCGGCGCGCATAGTTTACTGATGGTCGGCCCCCCAGGCACCGGCAAATCAATGTTGGCGGCACGTTTTGCCGGCATCCTGCCACCGATGACCGATGATGAGGCACTGGAATCTGCGGCCGTGCAATCGCTGACCAGCGGCTTTACCACCGCGCGCTGGAAAGTGCGCCCATTTCGTTCCCCGCATCACACTGCATCCGGTATTGCGCTGGTAGGCGGAGGCGGCACGCCACGACCGGGAGAAATTTCGCTGGCGCATCGAGGCGTCTTGTTTCTCGACGAATTACCCGAATTTAGCCGCACTGTGCTGGAAGTTTTACGCGAACCTCTGGAATCCGGACACATCACTATTTCGCGCGCGGCGCGACAGGCAGATTTCCCCGCGCGCTTCCAGCTGATTGCGGCGATGAATCCCTGCCCTTGCGGTTACTTCGGCCACTCATCCAACAAATGTCGCTGCACGCCTGATGTCATTGCACGTTATCAGTGCCCATCGTCAAAGTTAAAGTCACAAGTCATCACAGTTAGAGCTTAACTTTGACGATTTCAACTTTAGCCACCCATAAATAGCCGAAAAACTTAGGCTATTAAGTATCGACTTTCACCTGCATGGATAGCTAGGCACGGAGAATATGGTTGATACAGATGTTTTCCAAAATTGGGCCGCTTACCTTTCCGCTACTTCTCACGATTGGCAACATGGTCCTGCATAATGCGTAAGTAGCCGGCAATAAAGGCGGATTTCGCAAAATCCTCGTCGTTAAGGAGCCCTCTTTTTACAGTGTAATTAACAACTTCAAACGCGGTTGTATCGACTCCTGGAGGAAGCATCTCTACAGCTAAAATGACTTGATGTTCTTCCCCTGCCGTTTTCCCCAATACTTCAATCATCGAACGAAGATTATCGTGGTCTTGTCCAGATTGTTGAGGGGTATCAACTACAAACGGAAACATAGGCATGTCACCATACTCAGCGTTTGATTGGAGCATTGCTAAATGAACCGCTAAGAGTGTTCTAGGGCCTGAACTACCACCAGTGTCACCTCGCGCACCTACTTTCGGCTTATTGAGCTGCTCTTCAAATGGAACATTCAATTTAATCGACTGACTATTCACTGCTGCGGCATAGTAATCACCAACGTCTTTAGTGCGTTTCTTATCCTCAAATTGTTTGTATTCTTTGGCAAGTCCATCTTCCGTATACTCAAGCTCAGCAATGTCTTTAACTAAGTCGGCAGTGACTGCTGCAAATGCATTGTGCAGAGTCTGAACGCTATGAGCTTCGAATAGAAGTTTCTCGGCCTTAAGATTCGACTGCACCGCAGTCATTCGTTCGTTGAGTGCCTGAATATATCCAACAACTTCTACATATTCAGTCTTAAGCTTTTGCAACTGAAAAGTAATTTTTCCTTTTTCATTCTGAAGCTCAGCGATTAACGCCACCAAGGCATCCACATCTTGAGCTAAGTTTAATCTTCCATGAAAGGACTCCGTATGCACGGTTCCGCATGTCGGGCATTCCAGAGCATCATCAATCCCACTAAGGTAGCCAAGGTCATCTGAAACTTCTTTCAGAGAAGATGTCGCCAAAGCTAGCTCAGCAATCACCTTCTCTTTCATTCCAGTTGCAGTGATTACTCGCGCGCGAAGTTCATTTTGCTTTGACTGCAATGACTTTGCTTCCAAACCAAGACCCACCAAATCTTGCTCAAAAGTTTCCGAGTCAATCACCGGCACATTCTTTGGCAGAAGTTCTCGCACGCGCTGAAAAGCATTGGCTTCCGTGTTGAGTTGCTTTTGTAGCTCAGTTCGTTGGCTGCGCACGAGCTGGCACTTCTGATAAGCCGTGAAATAGGCATTGGGCCGTAGACCAATGAACGCCTCAAATACTGGTTTTTGCCATTTTGAAAATTGAGCAAGGTTAGTGTATGTATCCCAGTGCTCGCCCCAGCTTCCGTCTTGGTCAATGTAAAAGGGCAATGTCAGATAATCTATACCAGCACTACTTTGTTTTGTGGTTCCTGGCCGTTGCAGCATCAACATGTATCCAAATTTATGAGCAATAAACCTATCCCAGGCAGTTAAGTTATCGACTGCTTCAATGAGTAACCCTTGGTCGTCAAATAGGCCTAATGTTTTCGCCTTTCGTACCACGACAAACGTTTTGCCATCAAAGGTGAATTCGAGCGCGCCAATGGTATCCGGGTCCCAACCTGGCGGCATATGCTTTGCAGGACTACAGCCTAAAGTCCAAAATAAATTCTTGATAATTCGAGATTTACCTGTCCCGTTCTTCCCGTGAAGAATCGTTTTTCCGCTGGAGAATGTTTGCTTCTTTGCTTTCTGTTCCACTGCGGATACGAGCCAAAGAGTTTTGAAGGTCACGCGCCGAGTCATTGCGCGTCCTTAGATTGCGCACAAGGCGCAATATTGAGTACGTCGATTTCGATTCCATGTATTACCACCATTGTGAGTGCATATAGATAGGGCATTTCTACCGTTGAGAAAACGTCGGATTGTTCAGTCATGGCTTTATCGGAGACTGCCTTAATTAAATCCCCAAAGCTTTTACAGTCGTGGGAATGGCTTGATTGAATTATTGAATAACACTTAGAAAGCGTTTCTATCTGGCGTTTGAACTCATCGTTTGTTCTGTCCGAGGCAGCGAGAAGAATACGATTTTTTTCTGCCTGCATTTTTTTTCGTAACGGATAGTTGAACGCTTCCGTTTTAAGCTCTTGCAGTGCGTCATTGAAAACAGTAGCAATAGACTTATGGTTTGCTAGTTGCAACAAGGTCTGTAAAACATTGTTTCTGGTTATTAATCGACTTGCCTTTAGGTCTTCGAAATTTTTCGAATGTCCCGTATTAGCTGCTTTCGACCGAACTTCAGAAGCAAGTAAAGTTGCGGCCACAGATGGTTTGGATATTTCGATATCCAAATGCCCCTCTTCAACCAAGGCGCTAAGTTTTCCACTTATATAAAACTTTTGATTTCCTAATGGAAGATGAGATGTGTGGAGGCGAGCGTTCGATAAATCAATCATTGATTCATCAACCATTAACTCGGTAGCCAATGACTTACGTAAAGCAGCTTGCTGCGCCACCTCCAAATTGTTGAGAGGCATGTCGTGAACGGTCGTCATCATCTCTGTATCAGAGACTTTGATACTTGAATTCGTCACAAACCACAGTTCATTGTCATGCCCATCAAAATCAATACGCCGCCGAAACAACTTTGACAGGATTGATGGCGCATGCGTACCGTCCTTCAGCTTTTTGCCTTTCGCATGAAGGGCATTGAAGGTCCAAGCAACAGATTTTTCATTTGTTTTGACTTGAACAAATTTAACCTTGGTAGGAGCATCGGCGGAATCGATAACACAAATATCCTCCTTAACTTCCACACCAATGGCGAAGTCCTCGTCTAATGCAAGAAGCTCAGTGATTAGCAATGTCGCATACCAATGCTGATACTCAAACCCTTGTATGGCGATTTGTCCTGAATTGTCATCAACAGGTATGTCTGCTAACAACTCATTTAAAGTAAGTTGCGTATTTTTAAGTTTCACAGGTCGTAGTGTATGCAATCGTTGCAAGATAGTACTCGATTGCAATTTTTACAGGCTCCCATATTTATGGGATGCGCCCAACTAGCAACGCCGCCTTTATTACTCTAGCCAATAGCCTGAGTATGCATTTCATTGAATTGTTTTTTGAGTATGCCTACATCGAGGAAACTGACTGCATCCTAGAAACTTTCCATACTTCCCTTTTTTTCCAACTAAGAACCCCTTCTGACACGTCGGACAAACTTCCGTCCGAATACTCTGATTCACAGGCGCTCCAAAATCTTGAATTTGAAGCTTGCAGTCTCTAGCCAGTTCTACGATAAATGGCGACTCCTTATGCAAAAGCGTAACTAGCGTTACATTTTCTCGAGCACGTGTCAGCGCCACATAGAACAGACGCCTTTCCTCAGCGCTCTCGAAATCATCCCCGCCAGGCATAGCCAACTGCATAACAGGGTCATCCACAATGCGGCTAGGAAAACCAAGTATTTCAGACGTCATACGGGGCAGCAAAATGTAATCTGCCTCAAGCCCCTTAGAAGAGTGCACAGTCATAAACTCCACGTTCGCCTTATCCATGTCGTAAATGGGAGGTACGTAGATATTTTCCTTGTTATAGCGACCAAGGATGTAAATCTGAATTTTTCGACCTCTAATTGCCGTAGTAGATATTATTTCGTTTATACGTTGGCTAAGAGCAGACCTGATTTTGTTTTCATCATCAACGCGCATGACATGTACCGGCGCTGAAACATCTGCGCCATATGCCCGAACCTTTTTCTTGATTTGTTTTGGATTTTTTTGAACGAAATTACTGCTGATGTCACATAAGGACTGAGGACATCTGAAAGTTGTTTCCAATTTCATCGTTACTGCATGTCCGAATGTCTTAGTAAATTCTGTCATTACTGCTAAATCAGCTCCGGCAAATCTGTTAATGCTCTGCCAGTCATCCCCCACTGCAAATAAACATTTACCAGGCCCCTTAACTAATTCCGATACCAATCTAGCCCTGGCCTGACTCGCATCTTGGAATTCATCGACCATGATTAATTCGAACGGGCTATGCCATTGCCCTTGCGCCACGCAATCGCTTGCCAGATTCAACATATCGTCGAAATCTATACTTTTTTCCGCCTTGAGCTTTTCTTCCCAACCATCCCATATTCTTTGAAAAAGGCTCAGGAACATTGCATGCCGAAATCGGAACTGTCCGGCGATTCCAGCATTTAAACGACCGCGTAAGTTCTCAGCCGTCAGGCGATTACTTTTGGCGTGTGTGAGGAATGAACGGAACGTTCTGGCTAGTCGCGGATTTTCAATTGGCTTTCGGCCAGGTACCGGCCGTTCCGGATTAGGGTCCAAAGTAATGCCCAGCTTAGGCAGCTCCTGCGCGAGATAAATGAATGCTTTGCCTGACCATAATTCGGCCATCGTGGTCTCAAGGAGCCGAGTGCCATTACGTGCGTGTAATTCCTTTTTCCAGGCCATCCCTTCTTTGTATCCAACGAACTCTTTCGGAGGCTGCCCGTTTTCGTCTACCGCCCAATGCTCAAGATACGCATCGATGTCGGGGAAATAGAAATCAGGTTTGTATTGTCTATACGCGGAGTCGGCCGTGTCATGCTGGTAAGGCGCTTCATACTTATAATTAACGCCATTGTAGAAAAGCCAGTTGGCTATCAGAAGCTCACCTCTACTTTTTACAACGTCATTATTAAGGGACCAAAATCCGCCGGTACTCGTCTCTTTATTCCATGAATCTGGCGAATCATTTTCTCTACCAAACTTGGGTAAGTCCTGGCCAATAACTATTCGAAACATATCCCAATTTGTTCGGAAAGCCGCATCTTTGTCTTTAAGCTCATCAACAATGCCGAGTAGCGTTTCAATGTCCCTGCCGTTCTCGACCCACGGAGCTAACGATGGACGTTTTCCCGTAGCTACGCCAATGATGTCAAGACCAAAGGCATGAAATGTTTTAGCAACGACTTTCTCGGCTGGCAGACCCAGTGGCACTAGTCTGGCTTTAATGCGCTCTCGCAACTCAGCAGCGGCATCGTTATTAAATGCCAGCAACAACATCTGTTCAGGGGCGAAGTAGCCTTGCTTAAGGGCGTATGCCGCCTTGGCAACCATTGTGGAGGTCTTGCCGGACCCTGCTGATGCGACCAACAATAGACGATTGTCAAAGCACACCACCGCCTTTAGTTGTTCTTCTGTGAGTGGTGATTTTTCAACTTTATCGAAGAAGTCTTTAAGTATTTCTTTCTGCTTAGTTACGTGAAGCTCATTGAAGCCATCAGCAATAACATCGAAGTTTTGGGTCCAAAAATTTACTGCATCCTGTGTCGTTTTCGGCTGTTTTATAAGATGCTGCCTAACTTCAGGTTCAGACAAGAGGCTTGCAAGTTCCGTCGGCTTTACGCTGTTTAACTCCAGCTTAAATTCATGCGTGAGCCAACCCTTAACTTTCAGTTGGACTTTGCACGAGGCCAAAGCTTTGCTCGACCAGTCAACGACTGGCTTAATCGCATTACTGAAATCCTGAATAAGAGCCGCGACTCTCATCCGATAACGAACTGTATTAGTAACGGTAGTGATTTCAGCTAACAGTTTCTTTGCTGCGCTATTAGAAAGACCGCCCAGCGGGATTTCTTGCTGGCCTTGAATAGGAATAATGATGGTTGACCATAAAATTCCCCGCTTAACGCGAAGATTTTCAAGGAGAAGGGTTGCCCCCTCCAGCTTCTTTCCCTTTGTCTGTACAACAAAGCGATTTTCGTCGAATGTAAGAGTCCAGTCGGTAGTCGATGTAAAGAATTTACCTAAAGCCGTTGGTTTTGAAAGATGTTGCACTACGTGTTCCCTTTAACCTTCTAGCGAAATCGTCGCAAGGAGGCCTTGTCATTAGTTTTTTCGTTGCCACAAAGTATCACGTGGCTAGTGTTGGCCTATCCCATAGATATGGGATGCTTTGTTAAAAATAGTTGCAGACATCGTGTACATGCCTTGAATGCGCAATAGGTATTCAATTATTTTTAAACTCCCCACATTCAGTTAATAAAAATATGGCATCTATCGACAGTCGTTATCCAGGCCGATTCCGCGCACGCATCTCTCTCCCCGACTGCCCTCGGTTAACAAAGACATTCTCAACAAGGAAGGAGGCCGAAGAATGGGCTTCTTTTCAAGAGAATCTTATTTTCCAAATTCAATCTGCCATTGAGAGAAGGCTGCGCTTAGCTGATTCAGCAAAACAACCGCCGGCACCGACTGCGAGCGAGGATTTTAAAATTCCCTGCCTCGCTAACTTGGCGTATGAAACACCCACACTATATGAATCGCTAAATCGATATCTGGATGAAGTGACACCCGAAAAGAAGGGGGCCGCAATTGAAAGAAACTACATAAGGCGCTGGCAGCGCCATCCCCTTGCAGCGTTCCCCTTGCTAGCGATACGAGGACATCATCTTGCTCTTCATCGTGATAACCGCCTGCGCGAAGGTATCAGTGGCAGCACACTCCAAAAGGAGTTCGCACTTATCTCTCATCTATACAAAGTCGCACGGACAGATTGGGGATATGAGGAGCTCGTCAGCCCCACTAGCATGTTCCGTAAGCCAAAGATTGCCAGAGGGCGTGACCGCAGATTTCGCCAAGATGAAGAACTTCGTCTTCTTGCTTATTGTGACAAGGTAGGTGACGTTCGTTTGAAAAACCTCATCATTCTCGCCACTGAGACTGCCATGCGTCGCGGCGAGATAGCCAGCTTGGAGTATGGCGATGTCAATCTTGACACCAGGTTGATTTATTTACGTGACACAAAAAATGGAGAGCCTCGCGAGGTGCCATTATCTACACGTGCAATCCTGGCTCTAAAGGCAATGCCGCGGACGTCTAAAATCTCGATTGTCGATAGGAATGCGGATGTGATTACAACGGATTTTAAGAACGCCTGTAGAGCTTGTGGCATTGAGGATTTTAGGTTTCACGACCTAAGACATGAGGCAACAACAAGGCTTTTTGAAAAGGGTTTTAAGGAAATGGAAGTCGCGGCGATTACAGGCCATAAGACGCTCATTATGCTAAAGCGTTATACACATCTGAAGGTGTCTGATTTCTTGATTCGCCTAGGGTGATTTGTATTCCGCGCTCACTAAATAATCGTCACATAAATCGTTACAAAATCAGTAAGTAAAATCTCCAGTTCTCCTCTTAAAGACCATAATTTAATCGTCACAATAATCGTAACAACAATCGTCACATAAATTGTTACTAGGCTGTCGATTAGAGAAGTGAAATCAAGTCAAATTGGTTTAATCGGTAGACGAGCGAAAGATAAAATGCAGCAAGTAATTTAGAGCAAATACAGCTTAGCGATAGCCGATTTAGCTCGTCTACTCATTGGAGTCGCCATAGCTAACGTAGATTCTATTGTCGGCAATCATTCGCCTGACCATATCGGCTAATGGATAACCTGCATTCACATAATCGTGCGGCTGCATTGTTCGCATACGTGCCATTCGGCCGTCTACTGCGACTACTACCGCCTCATAAGGTAACAAAGAATAGTCTTGCACCGTCTCTAGGCTCGTTTGCTCCCACTCATACTTAAGCCGGACACCAGCATTGGCCTCGTACGCATAAAAGGAATGCTCACCAATTACAATTCTATTTACGGCCGCCTCCTGCTGCAGCCATTCAAATGTGTTTAAATCGACGTTGCCTACATTGAATTCAGCGTTAAGATGTTCCTGTTTCCTAAGCGCTTCTCTTAGCCCAGCAATTGAATGCCACCCATGCTTCAACGCCGTCTCATATGCAGTGAAGACTTGCCGTGCGTTGATGCATTGCTTCATTGCTGCAGCATTCAGCTCTAAAGAGAGTAAGTACCTATCCATATTGCCATTCTTTCAATTAGTAAATCTCTTACTAATCTTTAATAATCCCTGTGATTTGAGAGGCGTTAATTATTTCCCGATTACGCCTAAGAAAACGTCCGCACTTTTCCATAGGTCGGGGGGGAATCCTGATTTCATCATTTTTGTAATTCGGTCTCTGACTGTATGCCCAGCAAGTACGTCGCCGTTACGAGCCAAAAACATTCGACCATCGCAAATCAAAAAATCCGGATTCAATAACCGGTATTGCTCAAGATAAATGTCATTTAACTGATTGGCGCGATGACTGATGAGCTTATAAAGTGGCGTGCAGCTCACTCCATGCAAAGATTCTGTCGAAAGCAACGTAGCGACAGAATCCTTAGTCAACAGACAGACTTTTTCAATTTTTTGGTTAAGGAGGGCGCTGACCAAGAAAATCAGATAATCCCGAATCAGGCTAGCTTTCTGGTCGCGCGAATCTGAAACTGTCATTAACCTATGCTCAAACATTCCACACAGTCTCTTTAACTCGCCCAACGAACCTGTGCGGCGCTGCGATAATATTTCATTGATGGCCAACGATTCTGAGACGCCAAGGACCCGGCGAACCGCCATCTTTGAAACAGGCTTTCCCGCATCTTTTATTGAGTCAATTGCAGCGTGCACTTGGAGACTTGTAATGCCGATTGTTCTGATGGATAAGTTTTCTTCAATAACATTAGTCATCCATTGCGGCTGACTCAGCCAAATAGGCGAAAAAAGATAACGTGACAAATGCGCCTTTTGGGATATCAATACAAAATGATTAGGCCATTCTGAAATCATCCAATAAGCAGCATCAATGACGCTTCGCCTAGCTTCATTTGGAAGTAACTCGATTGTATTTATTCCTTCGCCAAAATTGAATTTACCCCTATCGAACTTTGAGAAATCATCTGGGAAAAACTTCCAAATTCCACTCGCATTTTTACGAAGTAGCAGCTGACTAATTGCCCACAACGCGGAGAACACCTCACAAGAGTTTTTAGCTTGCTTTAAATGTGCAGGCACAAGCTGCGTAGTAGCGCAATCCCAAAGTACTCGCGATGTTGACATCAAAGGCTCATGCATATCCCCGCATGCTTCAAGCGCACTGCCACAACTGTGGCAATTGCGGAAATCAAACTGCCTATTGGTGGATATATTTCGAACATTCGTTGGCCAAAGTAAGGTCGAACAAGTAGAACATTGTTCTATTAACGGGCATCCATGTTTTGGGCAATGGGTGATAAACGCAAAACGCCAAGACAATCTAAAGTATGGAATTTCGTCTTCCTCAAGACAAAGAGGACAGCAGCTTCCGCCCAGATTCCATACTTTCCGATTAGCGCAGGGAATTACCCAGCGAAGTTTTTTTGTTCTACCAAAGTCGAACGAAATATTGTTGCCAACAGCTTCCAAGCACATGGCGCGAACATCTTCTGGTTGAAGTCTATATTCGTCTTGTAACCATTGGGCCTCCTTAAGCGCTGGAAAGCAGTCTGGCTCGGCCCACGAATACAATCCGTCTGGTCGTGGATATCTTCGGAATCCATTAGCGACCCCGGCTCGCTGCCTCCATGACGACAGCGACTCAGATAACAGAGGTTTGGGCCGAATCAAGAACATCGCTTGGCCTTTATTTGGGAGCCATGTTGTATATTTTTAAGAAACCAATTTCTGCAAGGTCTCGGGAATTTACATAGAAATTCGACGCCTGTGACGGAGAGCCCAGCAACGAAAGAACAATTTGTCGAGCCTGAATCTTCTTCATCAATCGCAACCATGTTGTTCGAACGTCTCCGCTTGCCTTGTGAGCAGTAATGTCCGTTAGCCTAACTAATTTTTCATCCAGCTTTGTGATTTTTACTGACGCTCTAGCCAAGATATGAAGCCACTCATCAAGACAATCCTTGAGAAACCTTGGAGAGCGAGGTTTAACTACAAGCATTTGAGATTTTACAAGTCCTACCTTTGCTAGCGCGCGCAAATCGGAAACGTTATATCCAAGGTATGTCGACGAATCCTGAATACTCATCGTGCCATACAAGTACTCTTCAACGTCCTTAACTCCTGATGAATTTATAGTTTGAAATTTTCGCCCACTTTCATAAGTCGTGACGCTTACTGACTCTACTGACAACAGGTATTGGCGCATTGCTTCTGCATCTAGTTTTGCTTTTTTTCGAACGGCGCTAGCTCTTATTTCATTTTTTTCAGGTTCTTTCCGACTATCCTTTATTGACATCTGCGCCGGACTAAAATTTATACCAGCCGCGATTACGGACTTATTTAGGACCTCGTTATGCTTGGATAGTCGCTTCAAAAATTTTGAATTACCAGCCGGCGATTTTGTTTCAAAATATGGAGTTATGGCTAAGCGAAATTTTTCTTTCCAATTATCAAAAAAACTCTCAAGCTCATTGAAATCCTTCGAAGTAATGCGCCTTCGTTGTAAAGCCACTTCTTTGTATCCAAGAAGTGTTTGAATCAATTCTGCAGCTCTATAATCTTCAGACGCAATCATTCTGAATTCATCCTCTACAAATCCAGTCAAGTGCCATGGTGCAAATATGCCGTACAAAACCTGAAGCCACATTGGGGGGCTTTGACTTCTAGCCGTCGCGAATTGAAAGCCGCAATTGCAACGTCTAACGGTGCGCCGAAGATAGCTAAGACTGCACCCGCAACCCGGGCAAAAGTCCAACGGAAGAATTTTATGAATTGGACAATGGACCGGTAGAGACGAATTAAATACTTGGGATTGTGGAATATCTTCAGCTACGCATTGTGGGCATATTCGAGCATATTGCGACAGTCCATAGCGACTCACCTGCGGTCCCCGAACCTGTACCGCATTTGAGGCTAATGCGTGTAGCCGCGTACCCATTAACAGGGCATTTAATTCAGTTGACGACATAGAAACCAAGGCCATATATCGGACCCCGAGCATTATGGTCAAATCTGCTATCCCGCTTAAAGCGTTAGCTTCGGCAACTCTCATCAAATGGTCTTGGCGATTTGGATTGCTATTTGCATCCAAACGCACCAATAGGCGTACTCCCGTTTGCGACCGCGACCGTTGTCTCCCGGCACAAGGTTTTGTACGCATGTCCGACTCTTCATAAGCAGAATGGGGGTGAAATTCGGTTTCTCTCATCTCGCCACAGACGCCTTCTGAACCTGATGTTTCTCAGGACGCGGATTAGAGTTATCGAACCAGTTGTGGAATGGTTCGCCTGTCTGGTCGAGCAAACGTTGAGGGCCGTCTGATGAGAATGGATTTATGTCTCGAGCTGCATCTTGAAAGATTAAATTAAAGGCCGCCTCGAAATCTTCTAGTAGCAGTTTCTCTCGTCCGCGTTCTACCGCAATATCAACTGCTTCGCTCACGAAGCGAAAGATATAGTCGGCAATACCTCCCGTCGCCCAGTAAAGTTTCACCATCAAGTCTGAGTCACTCAGGCCTGATATTTCTACAAGAGGAAGTCTCTTGTCCAGTTCGTGAAGAAAGCGACGGAATATGGCAATATCTCTTTGAACTTCAATACCAAAATAATCGATATGCATGTGAGTCGGCACGCGTCGCCTTAACTGCGCATTTGCTTCCGTGACCTGCCTTGCTGCTTGTGTACCGAACAACGCTACCAAGCAATGTGATTCGTCAATTAAATCCCTTATCCAATTTCCTATTTGCATGACACCTCCCGCCCTTCGGCGCTCTGGAATGTCGTGGACGTTATCAATCATAATAATTTCGGTTTGCACTGCACGAATTTGAGTAATTGCCCGGTTAAACATATCTTGTGCATTGCCATAGCGACTTTTCGGGTGCTCGAGAGCGAGCAACAATTGGGAGCTCATTGCTCGTTGAGTAGGAGCAGAGGGTACCGAAAATCTAACTATTGGCACCTTGCTAATGTCGCCTGTGTGGTCTGCAGTTTTATGTCTAAAAACCATATCGATAAGGTGTGACTTACCGCTTCCACTCCCACCAATAATTAGGGCAGCATCGCCCGCTCCTTTGTTCTTACACGCGGCCGCGGACCGGAACAGCTGCTTCAAGATGCGGGTTAACGGAGGATGTAATACGTCGAGTTCATTCGCTATGTAGCGCTGACGTAATTGCTTAGGCACATTCACCCAATGTTGCTTGTCTAAAATCTCGCTCATATCGTCGGAAACTCCCATTCCTCAACGCTATCGTCCATTTCGACGGCTTCAATTTCCGCGACCTGCGCCTCCAATTCTGTCATGACAATAATTTCGGTAGTCTTTTCAGTAATCGCAAAACCGTTCTCGCCCATTACACGTTTTGCCCACTTTCTGTTCTTTACTTTTGGTGAATACCGTAATTGAAAGACCAATTTCGCCAACTCCGCGCGATGTATCAAAAGAATAGGAATAGAGGGATTTTTTGCGCCCGTCTCGCGTGCTTTTTTTCTTATAAGGCTATGTTGATAAAGCGAGAGATTTGTTGTGTATTCTGGATTTGCACTCGGTACGAAAAACCATTCTTTCGCATATGGGTCAAATACGAAAATTCTATCCAAACGCTCTGGATGATATCTAATGTCCACCTCAGCGTTATGGCCGATTTTTCTTCGCATAACCTCCAGACGTTGGTTTTGATATATCAGTCCAGTAAATTGAATAAGCTCGGGTCGCAACCTAAGTTTGCGACGTAACATAGCTGCCAAATGAACGCTATTAACATCACCTGGAATTCTAGGCTTACGCCCTATCATCCCTAACTCCCAGCATTGCCGTGGCGTCATCCCAGAAGCTCTTGGCTTGTTGCAGTAATCGTTGTAAGCCCAATTTAGAAATTTCTTTCTAAAATCTGTTACTGACATATTTGCGGCAGCTACCCCTTCAACAAGTGAATCACGAGAATCTTTTTTTCCCAGGAATCCCGGCAGATTTGCAAAAAAGTTTTTAGCCATCTGGCCATTAAAATCTTCAACCTTTGATTTTTCTGTTGGGGTATATGGTTTCGCGAACGCGAAGATGTGTTTAGACACATCGAGCGCTGCTTCTTCCAGCATCTTCGAATGGTTGTATAAGGCATTGTCGAAGACGGCAATACCCATCCTTCCCATGTAAGGTAGGTCAGTAACAACTTCAGAGAAATCAGGGTGGGTTAGGTCTTTAGGCAATACACAGTTAACTAATGCATTGATAGCGGACCAAGTATTTCGCGGTTGGTCACTAATTGAAAATCCCAATGGAACATCGGTATATTGGTCCACTCCAGTTGTTACGAATAATCTTCCAGCCGGTAGTCCAGTACGCTCGTCAATACCAAACACCCTACTATCCTTATCATCAAATTCGACCACTTCAAGTGGCGCGGTCGCCCCATCTCTAGGCGCCCAGCTGCGGAATTTTTTGTCGGCAGCTTTTTTTCCTTCGTTTCTGACGCATATTTCATAGGCGGGAAATATTTTTTTGGCTTCTCTAGTTACAGTCGACAATGAAGGCTGTAACAACATTGCCTTTTCTTGCCCTTCTTGCTCAACCAATCGCAACCATACGTCTTGTGAAAGCTTTGTGTACGCAATTCGCGCCTTTGGATTACGTATGAGCATCTCCACACTATCTTGGTACGCTTGCTGTGCCACTGGATGCATTCTTGTTTTTCCACGTCCACCTCTTTGTGCGAATTTCGGGTAGGCTGCGCGCCTATCTCCCCCAAGTCGCTCCATATCCAATGAAATTCGATAAAGAGTTGATGGCCTTGGTGCTTTCGAATCGCTGAATATTTTTCTCAGCCGCTCGATATCAAGTTCTAACAAGGGCGTAGGTCGCAAACTGGAGTATCCAAGCTCCTGCAACTTCGTTATATATTTAAGCGAAAGTCTTCCTGCTTCTTTTGCCGCATCGCTCAACATCGACATTTCACCACTAATTGTGGCCGGTTGGTCATCCTCCACAAATCCATCGTTTCTAATTGCTCTAATCAAATCGTTTTCAGAACAAGGCAAAATTTCACCTGCCAAAAACTGGCTCATCAACTTTGTCATCTCAATGAATTTAGATTCCATCGATATGACGTGTTCCAACTTAAAGTGCGTGCCATGCTCATCTGTAATTCTGAATACAGTTTTCCCGCTCCTAAAATACTGGCCTACTTCAAATGTGAAATCATCTCTCCCGATTCCTGTTATCTCTCGCTTTACCATTTTTCACCCTTCAATCGTCAGCAGTTCGGGAGGGATTTCCACCAGTCGTCTACACTGTTTTCACAATCAAGGAAGATTGCTTTGTAGTCTTCTAGTGGTTCGCATGCCAGCTCTGTCATGGCGGTAAATGGCTGAGTAAGCTTGAAAAATACATGCCCCTCCCAAGCTCCCGCATATAGACAGTCCAAATCAAATCCGTCAGAGTAAAAATTTTCCATAACCGGATTCCGGGTTGTTTTTATCCATGTGACAAGGCTTTGCATTTCCGCCTCTGTCACATCTCGCTGCGCACTGGCACGCATATTTATGAGGTGATGGCGTACTGGATGACTCAACGGTCGTTGGTCTGTCCAAACCAAATACCTAATGTTGGCGTCAGCAAATCGCTCTCGATAACTATCAAGCTCTAGATTTTTTATGCGCGTAAGAAATCGTGCTGACTTCGTCTCGATTACAAATAACAAATTTTCTTGAAACGTCGCCTCGGCTAGAAAATCAGGACATATCTCATTCCCAAAAATCTTCGCATCTGTAATAAATGGCTGAGGTTTTACACGCTTTAGGAATCCCAAACAAATCAGATACTCGATGGCGAGCACCGTACAGGCCTCGTTTCGTCCCTGCACTTCGATGAACTGATTTAATCTGATGGAGTAGTGGCGGTGCAGTTGGGTACGCTTTGAATGTCCCTTGAGTGCCCGTACGGGAGGCGTAGAAAAAATTGAATTTGCCCAATCTGGGCTGCCCATTTGAGGCAAAGGTTTAGGCATGACATCTCCCTCCTCTCGATTTGAGAAGAACGCAGCTTTTTGAAGTAAACAGCCCTTGACCTGTCTGCTTTCGGGAGATAACCTTTGATTGCGAGCCTTGGGATATCTTCCTAAGCCAACAAGCGGCGGACTTCGGAAATAGGGGTTCGTCGCTTTTCTTTTACATGACAGCCTCCTCTGCAACTAACTCAGATATCTGACGTAGCCGTTGCGGCGACAGTTGGTATGCCTTCGACACAAGCAGCTTTAATAACGAAACCATATCTGCTGGAAGTTCTTTAGGGATTCCCAACTGCACACATCGCTCTATTTCAGCGAAATGCCTTAGAGCCAACATTTGTGACTCTGACAAATGCAGTGCTGTTGAGATTTTTTGGAGAGTGGAAGATGGAGGCGGTGCGCGCTTAGAATTTTCCAACTGGCTGTAATACCCACGCGTTAAGCCACTGCGAATAGCCACCATTTCTTGCGTTAAGCCAACCGCATTTCTAAAGTTGTATAAGGCAGAACCAAAACGTAACGGGCTTTCCTGAGAAGACAACGAATTCTCAACCCGAAGCGATTTCTGACCAGGCAACGCTCTGATGGATTTTGAATTTAGCTCTGCCGAGACTTTATTGTCGGTACGCACGATTTACCTTTTAAATATATCGTACGAAGTCTACTAACTTTCCGGCCAAAAATCAAAGTTAACTCATTGATTTTAAAAGACATTTTTAGTGTCGCTGAGTGTAGCAACGGTATCACTACTTCTTTAATAGAGACCTTTTTATTTGCTCAGTCTGCACCGGAAAAGCTTTTAGGACGACAGTCCTGTCGGAATCAGTTAATCCTGCTAATTTCTCCACGCTAATTTTGCTAACTCATATCCGCCAGCTTGAACTAGCCTGAACGGCAACCAGAATCTCGATGCGTCTTTTTGGAAAAATGAGAGCAAGTCAGTAATTCGATTGGTGTAATCTCTAAACTAAAAATAAAGAGATGCATTTGATTACAAAAGGGGAGAACACTTGGTACGTATCCGCAGGATAGAAATTTCTAACTTTCGCTCCATACAAAATTTAGATTGGTTACCTTCTGCAGGCATTAACTGTCTTATCGGTCCTGGTGACAGCGGAAAATCAACGATTCTGGATGCCATTGACCTATGTCTTGGGGTTCGACGCCCTTCTTTTGGTGACACCGACTTCTTTTTACTTTCTGTGACAAAACCTATTGTCATTTCATTGACGTTAGGAGGTCTATCTGACACTTTGAAGAATCTGGAAGTTTATGGTGAGTTCCTTCGAGGGTACGATGCCTCTACGAAGACTTTTGAGGATGAACCCCGCTTCGGAATCGAAACTGTACTGACTGTTCGACTCACAGTTTCCGACGACCTCGACCCAGTGTGGACTTTGTTCTCAGAACGAGCAGAGGCCGCCGGACTTGAACGAAATTTTGCGTACAAGGAACGCCTCGCTTTGGCTCCTGTTCGTATTGGCAGTTATGCGAACACAAACCTGTCCTGGGCGCGTGGCTCAGCCTTAAATCGACTAACCGAAGAGAAGGCAAACTTAGGGTCGGAGCTTGCTAGGGCCGCTCGCGAAGCTCGAACGAATTTTGGCACACAGGCTGCCGCTCAGCTTGGTGCTACGCTAAAAATCGTGACAGAGACTGCAAATGAGCTTGGCGTGCCAGTTGGTAAGTCTGTTCAAGCATTATTAGACGCACATTCAGTATCCATAAGCGATGGTGCTATCGCCTTACACAGCGAATCGGGTGTACCGCTTCGCGCACTTGGCACAGGCTCTTCGCGTCTGCTCATCGCAGGAATGCAGCGTGCTGCCTCTGAGACTGCAACGATTGCATTGGTAGACGAAGTTGAATACGGACTTGAGCCACATCGACTCACTAGACTGTTGCATTCGCTTGGTGCGAAAGACCCAAAATTGCCACTCCAGTGTTTCATAACAACACATTCGCCAGTCGCAGTGCGAGAGCTTTCTGGCGACCAGCTCGTTGTGGTCCGGGCTAAGGAAAAGCAACATCTTGTACTCGAAGTTGGCGTAGCTGACGATGTGCAAAGTACCGTGCGAGCCGACCCAGAAGCTTTTCTCGCTAAGTCCATCATCGTGTGCGAAGGAGCTAGTGAAGTCGGATTTGGTCGCGGGCTGGACCAGCATTGGGTAGCACAAGGAAATCCGTCATTTTTTGCTCTAGGCGGCTCTTATGTAAATGTAGGCGGCAGCGACGCAGACCGAGTTTTCGTTCGCGGTAAAGCGTTGCTGGAACTGGGCTACCGAGTCTTGGTTCTTTCAGACTCGGACAAACCGCCAAAACCTGAAAAAGTAGCTGCGTTCATAGACGCGGGTGGAGTCGCGATTACTTGGGGCAAAGGGCGAGCGCTTGAAGACGAACTTTTTCAAAGTTTATCTGAGTATGGTGTCCAACAACTCTTAGCCCACGGCATAGAACTGGTTGGAGAAGCTCTGGTTGATGAGCACATCAAATCTCAATCGAATGGTAAAACTTCACTCGATGATATTTCTACAGAAATGTTGATATTAGGGTGCTTGCCCGAAGCTAGGCGGATTTTAGGGGCGGCTTCCAGAAAAAGTGGTTGGTTTAAGTCTCTTACGAAGTATGAGCTAGTGGCCAAAGACATTGTTGGCCCTGATTTGGATAATTCGGATAAGGGCTTTTCCGAGCTGGTCAGCAAACTCAAGAAATGGACGCATGCCACCTGAACTCGATATATTTTCAGTGCCTCGATGCTCTGTAATGGCTCCGGCGGGGTGCGGAAAGACTCAGCTAATAGCCGATACACTGAAGCTTCATTCCGATGCAAAACCCGTCCTGATTCTTACTCATACCAATGCGGGAAAAGGGGCGCTAGAAGCTCGACTAGCCAAGGCCGCGGTATCCAAGAAAGCGTATCGGGTTTCAACTATCGACAGTTGGGCTATCAGGCTGATTTCCAAATTCCCTTCTCGTAGTGGGCACGACCCCAAAATTCTCCGTCTTGAAAATCGCGAAACGGACTATCCCGAAATACGAAAAGCGGCGCGAAAACTCCTAAAGCAAGGCGATATAAGCGATGTGCTTAAAGCGACATACAGCAGGGTTATCGTTGATGAGTACCAAGATTGTTCCATCGCTCAGCACTACATTGTTGGCTGGACAACTAGAGTTCTGCCAACCTGCGTTCTTGGAGACCCATTGCAATCCATTTTTGATTTCAAAGAGGAGACCGTAAATTGGGATAAAGACGTTATTAAGAATTTCCCCCAAATAGGTACGCTTGAAACTCCTTGGCGTTGGCGCAACGCTGGTGCTGAATCCCTAGGTCAATGGCTCCTGAGCGTTCGCGCCCTCTTACTTGATGGGAAGCCTATTGAGCTTCTCGGCGCGCCCGCGGAGGTCACATGGGTTCAACTAGATGCAGACGCGAACAAAGCTCATCGTCAACGGCTTGAGGCTGCTATGGCTCCAGCTCCTACAAAACGCGGCTCAATCTTAGTTATTGGTGACAGCACCAAGCCCAAGGCACAACAGCTAATCGCCGGCCAGACACCTGGCGCCACTACCGTAGAAGCCGTTGACCTTAGAGATTTGACCTTATTTGGCAAAACATTTGACCCTAGTAAACCGGAAGCCCTTGAGGCATTGGTAGGATTCGCCGCGGACTTGATGACCAACTTAGCTGCAGCAGAACTGCATAAACGTATCGTTTCACTCACTAAAGGTACCGCACACAAAAAAGCAACAATCATAGAGGCAGCCGCCTTGGCATTTCAGGCGGCACCTTGTATTAAGACAGCTTTAGAAGCACTACGCGCTTTCGAGAGTGCGCCTGGCGTCAGAGTCTTCCGTCCTGAGCTCTTACGTGTTTGTAAATCAGCCATGGAAGTTGCCTCGATGAATGAGTCTTCCTTCTACGAGGCGGTAGTTACTGCTCGGGAGAGAAATCGTCATCTGGGCAGACCAATGACACTGAGAGCTGTTGGTAGCACCTTGCTTCTCAAGGGATTGGAGGCAGATGTCGCTGTGGTCCTACATCCTGAAAAAATGAATGCTCGAAACCTCTATGTCGCATTAACTAGAGGCGCAAACAGACTTGTTATTTGCTCTCGGACATCTCTTCTAACTCCTGCAGCTTAGTTAGCAAAACTAGGTTGTCAAAACGGGGATTCGAACAACGCCATTAATTTTAATGGAGCTCGGTTAGCAACCTCAACTGGTTCCGACAAGTCCGCTTGCCTTGCATTTCGCAGCTGCCAGTCTTTAAACCGGTGCTTTTGGGCAAGGTTTAAGCTGCATAAAGTACAATACTTGACCCGGGTATTTGGATACCAGTCATTCAACGAAAATGAATCCAGAAATGTTTAATGTGTTTGTTAGCTACTCCACCTCCGACCTACAAAACGTTGAAGAACTGAAAAATTCTCTTGTTGGCTCCGGAATCAATGTGTTTGTTGCTGAGCACTCTGTATTAGCTAGCGAGACTCTATCCGACAAGATTTCAACCGCCATCGCTGCCTGCGATTTGGTCATTCTTCTATGGAGTTCCAACGCAAAAGCATCTGAATGGGTTTCTCAAGAAATTGGTAAAGCACACTCGCTGCACAAAACAATTCTCCCGCTAGTTTTGGAGGATGGACTCCATCTTCCAGGCTTTATCAGTGGATTAAAATATTTGCCTGTATTCAAAGACCGTCAGACCGCCATGAGTCAAGCACACGCTTTCGTAATGGAGCAGCTTCAAGCAAAGCAAGTTGTAGCGCGAAGAAAAGAAGAGGAAGAGAAGACTCGGAATTTTCTTGTAGTTGGGGGCTTACTGTTTTGGCTTTTTAGCCAAAAGTAATTTCGCTTACCCTACCAGTTATCGGTCGTTCACGGTGGTGTAGTCCGCTATCGGCTAAAAGCTGACACTTGAATTTCCTTCACTAGGGCGGCACACAGAGATTTTTGCCATATTCATGGGATGTGGCAAAACGCCTCATCCCTTACACTCCATGCACATAACTAAAAAATAGGGAATAAAGATGAAGAAGATATTCATGGCTTTACTGTTGACCTCAATTGCCTCGTTTGCTTTTGCCCATTCAGGTGGAACTGATAGCAATGGTTGTCACAATGACCGTAAAAACGGCGGTTATCACTGTCATTGATTATGAGATTCTACAGACCGGCTAAAGCCGGTTTTTTTATGTGCAGAGGATACGATGCAGCTACATGAAATTTTTATTAAGTGTCCGCTATCGGCCAGAAGTAGACGCTAAAAACCCAACGCCATATTTATGGGATATTCGTTAGTAGTCGAACCGGCAATACTCATACTTAGAAGCTTATGATGACTACTGTAGATTTACCTTGAAAGGGAGATTGCGAATGGAAGGATTACGACATGTCTAGATGTACAGCGCCAGTACGTGGGCATAGCTCATCGGCCGCGGCTGCGGCCTGCCCTGCATGCCGTTACCGTAGCAGCTACCGCAGTGGCGGCACGTCTTATTCCGCATCGAGCAGCAGCTACGGCTCGTCCTACTCCTCGTCAGGCAGCGGCGGTGGTAGCTCCATTGGCAGTTCGCGGCCGCGCTGGTCGAAAGCCGGCTCGGCCTTGTCGTACACCCCTGCACAAGTGCAGTCACTCACTCCAATCCGCGAAACCGTTGAAACGCGAGCAGCGCATCAACCTGACCTTCGTGACGTCTTCCTCTGCCACGCGTGGGACGACCGGCAGGGTTCAGCCAAAGAGCTGCGCGACTTGCTTGTGGCGGCTGGAGTGAAAGTTTGGTTCAGCGAGAATGACCTCGCGCTGGGCGTGCCGATGATGCGCGCCATTGACAAGGGCTTAGCGAATTCGCGAATCGGGCTTGTGCTGGTGACCCCTGCGCTGCTGGCTAGCCTCCCAAGAGAGGGCACTGCCGACAAAGAGCTTGCGGTACTGCTGATGCGTAATCAGCTCGTTCCAATCGTGCACAATACAACGTATGGCGCTCTTCTCAATGTCAGCCCTATGCTCGCATCTCGAAGCGGCCTAAGCACTGCAGAAGATACAATGGCGGTGGTCGCGGCGAAAATCGCTGAGCTGGTTGCTGTCTAGCGTTATTGTCCACAACAGGTTCGGCATAATATTCTTACGCGTCCAAATGTCACAGATGCCCACCTCGAAAGATGATGGGCATTTTTATTGACGTTTACGAAACGTCCGCTATCGGCCAGATAGCGGACGTCAATAGCTCCACAAATGCTACTGAAATAGTGGCATTTACATTAAAAATCGGAGATGACCACCATGCCTGACGACCAAACGCTGCTTAGCAAGCTTTTCTTCTTGGACACTGAAACTTACATGGCCAGGAATTTTCAGTTCGACTCTGGTGTGCTTCGGGCGTTACAGTCTCATCTCGAAGAAGATGACTGTCACCTCCTTATCACTGACGTAAACGTCCGCGAGATTCGTCGTCACATGAAGCGAAAATCCGTAGAAGCTCATACAGTAATCACCAAAGTCAAGAAAGACGCAATGATTCTTCGTAATACAGAGACATTGCCTTGGCATAAGATATTCACTCCCGTTACCGCAGACGAAATCTATGCTGCGCTTGAGACGAAATTTCAGGCATTCCTGGACAATACCAGTGTAGAAGTGGTTGCGACAAATACCGTCAACATCGATACAGTGTTTGACGCATATTTCGATGAGTCTCCGCCATTCGCAACCTCGGGCAAGAAAGCTGAGTTCCCTGACGCCTTCGTGCTACACGCCATTGATGCTATTAGCAAGCGGCGTGGGCACAAGCTTTACGTCATCAGTGAAGACCGAGACGTAAAGTCATTCTGTGCTCTGCGAGAAAATTTAATCTCGATTGGCCGTTTGGATGAACTTCTGGCGCTCGTGGTGAAAAATACTGAACGGCTGGCAGAGCCGGCTAAGTTTGCTGAAGAATTTTTCTCCGATTGGAAGGAGGCCATAGATAAGAACATCAAGAAGCAATTGATGAATGCGGAGTTTGAAATCGATAATGATATGGAGGAAAATCTTTTTGAAGCAGAGGTAGACAATGTTGAGATTGAGTCTGTCGATTATCTATCGAGAAATCTCACAGATGTTTCGAAAGAGGATGCCACCTTTGAGCTGATTGTTAGAACGTCGTTGGTGGTCACCATAAACTATCCGGACTATGACCGTTCGCCATGGGACTCAGAGGATAAGTTCTATCCATTTGTCCTCCATAACCAAATAGTTCGACGTTATATCAATACCGCGCCGGTATATGTTTCTTTTTCTTTCGATGACGGACTTGCGGCTAATGTTCAGCTTTCCAATGTGGATTCGAACGCCCTCGTCGACTTATCTTACGCAAAGGTAGAGCATATTTCATTCACGGCGATGGACCTAAGCGATGATGATGAGTAGGACAATCATGCCTAACCTCCACCGTCCACTTCGGGTGGAAAGCGGACTGTCCGTAGTTGCCCGGCTAATGGCAACCTTTGATTGCGAACGACAGGCCACTTTGTGATGCGACTTGCCGGCAGATGTTGATACTCAATGCATTGAACTCTCAAAGTTGGGAACCAAGAATTTTTCGAGCCTGTATAAGACATTGCTCGTTAAATCCAATACTTGGTTCGCAGAAAACTATTACTCCTAATTTATCAAGACGACTATCTTTTAGCGTCCAACCACTATCAGCATCGTCGAGAATCAGTATTGGTCGTTTGGGATGCATATATTTTGCAAGCCAATTTTCAATTTCTTTAATTCTGCTAGAGCCTAGCTCTTTCGGAGTTGTCCATTCTTTGTGCAGATTTTTCGCAACGAAATCCAATTCAGTTCTTTTAAATACCTCCTTCATTTGCCATTCTTCAAATGTGCATGACCAGCTTGAACTCAATACGTATTGTGGAAAAAATTCCGTGTGTAGTTCGAGTAAATTCATCCGAGCATCTGTGTGCACTAGATTTGCCCACAACCCTGGGTAATTTGTCTCGTAGCTTTTAAAGGCCGCCTTCACTTCTATACTCGAATACTTGATATCGATACAAAGCACGTCATCCATATCTAAAAAGATAATTGGCCGCGTTGCTTGTTTTGTCTTTGTTTGCATAAGACTCACCTTGGCCTGCTCCCCATCTGAAATGCACTGTATGAAGGCTAACTGAGCTTGCTTTTCAATGTCAATTTGGGTGACATAGCCTAGCGTTAAGCCCCATGACTCGTGGCCTTCAGCCCCAACATTCAAGCAGTAAAAATTCTATCAGAGCAGAATTATTATAAAAAATGCCCTGAATTTTTGGCATAATTCTGCTATAGCAGATTTTTAGACGAGGAGTATCCCATGAGCAAACCAGAGCATTTCGGAAAAATTAATGCGGTCTCTGACTTTGGTGCAGCAGTGCGTGCTGGCCGTAGAGCCGCGCGAATGCGCGTCGTTGATGCGTGCGCGCTCGCAGGAATCTCGATACAGACGCTTACAGACATTGAGGCAGGGAAGCCAACGGTAAGCCTTGGAAAATTTATGGATATTGCTGACAGCTTAGGAATTTCGTTCTTTTCGGTCTCAGCCGCCAACGGACACATTGTTGAACACGAACTTCCAAAGATAATTTCTCAGAGCGACGACAAATGACCATGAAGCTTAGAGCATCCGCACCAAAAGGCACCTTTTGACCAAATACATTCACCTAGACGGTCGAAGGGTGGGAAACTTTCAAAGTTAGTTTAACTATGATGGTTTGAGTCAGTTTGCAGTTAAGCTGACATCTCGTAGCGCTTTGAATATGTACACATTCGTAGTTAGCTTAAATTTGCGGATGGGCAATCAGGGAAAAATCTCCGGGCCCTTGCTTGATCGCATAGATATGCAAATTCAAGTCGGCGCACTCGCACATGAAGACTTGCTCAAACAATCGACCGGTGAATCCTCCGAAAATGTCGCAGCACGCGTTGCGCACGCATCAACCCGACAACTCTCACGGCAAGGCAAACACAACAATTTATTGACGGGCAATGAGATGGACAGTCATTGCAAGCCAGATGAAGCAGGCGAACAGTTATTGCGCACTGCAATGACGCGCCTGAACTGGTCTGCGCGCGCCTATCATCGCGTCTTGAAAGTCGCCCGCACGATTGCCAACCTGGGTGATGCAGCAACGATCAGTCAAGCTCACGTGGCTGAGGCGATTCAATACCGACGCGCATTACGCGAACAATAGTCAAAAGATCCTTTTTGCTGATCGAGCAAATCAAAAAGGCCCGCAAATTAAGCGCTACTTTGCACGCCCGTCCGATTGCCGCCAATGAAAAGTACGACACGCTGGTCATGCCGACTACCGGCGGCTCCAATGCGTTGAAATAGGCAGACGTACTAATGCTGTTGTGTATAGCGACGGAAATACATCTTTCGCGCAACAGCATTTTTCAAACAACGGAAGTCAATCGACGGATCGCAGTACGCGGAGGCTCAATCAAGGCGCGTCAACAATTTCAGGCGCCCCATTTGGGTAGGGATGGGAGCAATACACCTTGCCCTTTTTACCCTTCATATGTGCCTGCGGCCACGTACCCTTGATCTTGTAAAGTATCGCATTGGAAAACAACACCGGCCCTTCCACCACCTTGGTTTTCTTCAAGCCGCTTTGCTTCAAACAGGCATCGGCCGTTGTCTCGTATAAGACTTTCCATGCGTCGGGGGAAGATGCCGATGCACTACCCACCGCACCCCATCCGGCACAAGCAATAGCACCGCAAGTGATAATACGTCGCATCGTCAAGCGCATACTTGCCCTTTCGCAGAGATCATAAAAATTCTTAACCTGATTCGCCAGCAAGCAAATCGCACCTCTTTATTCTGCAGGAATAATGCTGGTTTCGTACAAGCCTGCCAGCGGCTTTTTCTTCTTGGCCCACGCCACCGCTTCTTGCGCTTCTGCCAGCGTCATGATGGATGCCTTTTCACGATTGCGAATAAAAGATACACCCTCAAAAACACCGTCCTTGCTGCGCATTGCCCTGGCAAAAACAGGTAACTCTTTTTCGCCCGCATTGGTTTTGCATTGCTGGACGATGTAGTGTTGATTGAGTTCAGTCATAAAAGTTCGATTTCAAAAAGTGTGTAGTAACTAAGGTGCTGTCATCGCACATCAAGTAGTTTGCATCGCGTCGAATGCCAGCATATTCCATGTCACGCCCATCCTCACATCCGCTTTCAACTCAACCAGTTTTCGCGATACAGCGAGCTGCGCACTATCCTTGCGCAAACGCTCGCCCAAGCTATCCTTCAAAATGCCGGCACCGGCCATGATGCGATCGATATCGCCGTAACTTTGCAACAACTTGGCGGCGGTCTTCACGCCGACTTTGGATACGCCGGGAATGCTATCGGATACATCACCCATCAAAGCCAAAAGATCCGTCAATTTTTCTGGCGGCACGCCGAACTTATCTTCCACCCATTTGCTGTCGTGCCATTCGCTTTTGAAGTGATCCCATACCACCGCGCCGTGCGCAATCAGCACATGCAAATCCTTGTCGGTTGACGCAATGACTGCATCGCCGCGACCCTCTGCCAACCAGCGCATCACGGCAGTTGCGATCACGTCATCGGCTTCCACTTCGGGCACCGACACTACCTTCAGTCCGAGTGTCGCCAGTTGCGCGTAAAAATCCGGCAGGCGCTCGCGTAATACGTCTGGCATCGCTTCGCGCTTTTCGCGATATTGCGGATACAAATCATGACGCCACGTGTGGCCGCCAAAATCAAAGGCAGGCAATACATGTGTAGGCTGGTGCGTCGCCAGCAGTTTTTTAAACGAGGCGATCGAATGGCGCAGCGCCGACTCGGCCTTGGCTGATGAGTCGGGCTCCACATTTGCTTCATACACACGCCGTACGATGTTTAAACCATCGATCGCCAGCAGTTTTCCCATGAGATTGCCTTATGACAGGTTTGCAGAACTTTTCATTTTTGGAAGATTTTACTCGCCTTGCCGGCGCGGGCATCACCCGCGCCACTTGCAAGAACGAGAATTACGGCCCGCTAGAGTGCAGGGTGTAACATGGCTGTCCCGCACACGCCTTCATCGCCATGATTTTTTCACCTACCCACCTACGCAATACGGTTTTCATCGCCAGCATTCTCTTGCTGAGCGCGTGTTCGCCCAAGTTCGATTGGCGCGAAGTGCGCAGCGAAACAGCATCTTATATCGTCGCGCTGCCGACCAAGCCCACAACATACACCCGGAAAATCGACCTCAAAGGCATACCCGTCTCCATGACGATGGTCGCATCCGAGGTTGATGGCATTACTTTCGCAGTCGGCAGCGCAGCGTTGCCGGACGCAGTGCAAGCGCAAATTTCACTGGCGGCAATGAAGACCGCGATGGTCAACAATATCAGCGGCAATATCAAGCAGGAAAAAGTGCTTACCATGCCGCAATCGATGAATAGTCCAGGCACTGTTGTATTCACTGAGATTGAAGCCATCGGCGCGACAGCGAATGGTCAGAATCGCGTTTTGTTTGCGCGCTTTCTGGCAAAAGAAACGCACGTGTATCAACTGATAGTGATCGGCCCCGAGAAATCGGTCAGTCGCGATGTGGTGACGACATTTTTCTCTTCTTTCAAATTGAACTAGCTCACAAGCATTTCTGTCTTTACAGGTATATGCTGTTCACAATATGCGACTGAACGGCGCTAGAAGCCATTTTGAAATCGTGCTATCGTTTTATCAGGCTCACAACAAGGAGGATGCTCATGTTAATTACGTTTAAATCCAAAGCGGCTGCCGAGGTCATGATGTATGAAGAACATGCCAAACGTATTCTCGATCTTCTGCATAAAGACCATAAACGCGGCGTCATTACCGCAGCAGAAACAGCCAATGCGATCAAATTACTGGAAAACGAAATAACCGAAAGCAAGGCGCATTACGCGTCCGAGGCGGTAGAACGCGATGTCGTCGCCCATCATGGCGAACAAGGCGACGACAATGAACACGAACAACCGGAGGCGGTGCATTTTTCATCTCGGGCCTACCCGCTGCTTGAAATGCTGCGCGCCGCACGAGAAGAAAACAAAGATGTGATGTGGGGCGTTTAATGTTGAAGCAACACCGTTGATACAGTCACACAGCAGGCAACGCATGCACGCTTTTGCCTCGCGTCAATGAAGAAAGCGGAAGCAGTTTGTAGGCACGAAACTGACTTCCGCTTGCATCAAGCATTTCCCTCGCCGTTGGATCATGACGCTTGCCGGTTACATTTCGGTTGAATCTTTGTCCTTATACGGCCGACATGCAAACCATAAACTTCCGCAATTTATCGCGCATAATGCGCGCGGACAGTCCGCTCCCGTTACAATCACGTCATTGAAAATCACGAGCATTGCACGGTTATTCTTGCAAGTTGGCTCAGGCAGGAAGCCGCCGTGGACGATCGTTGCATCGTATTCGGCCTCATCCGCCCTAACGAAAACATAATGTGGCGACCATTCATTTAAAACCGGATTCCCTTTCCTTTACTCTGCACGGTGCCGCACAGGCTGTTGCCGATGTCGGACGCGGCATCGCATTGCCCCAATCGCTGGCACGGATTTTTGCGCAAACCAATGCAAGCCCGCAAGCGCGCGGCGCCATCCAGGATATTTCGTATCACTGCATGCGCCATATCGGTCGTGCCGAAGCCTTGCTCAATGCAATGACGACCAAGCAAACCGACCCGGCCATTTTGCACGGCCTGTTGTGTTGTTCGCTCGCACTGATTTCAGATCCGGAAGCGGCCACCGCAGGCGCGCGCTACAGTGATTTCACTGTGGTCGATCAAGCAGTAACAGCGGCCGCCGCAGATCCAGACATGGCGCATGCCAAAGGCATGGTGAACGCCATCTTGCGGCGCTTTTTGCGTGAACGCGATGCGCTGATGAAAAGTGCAGCCGGCACGCAAATGGCCGTCTGGAATTATCCGGACTGGTGGATAGACCGGATGCGTTCGGCCTATCCGCAAGACTGGCAAGCGATACTCACGGCTGGCAACGCTGCACCGCCACTGACCTTGCGCGTCAATCAACGCAAAATCAGCGTAGCCGATTACCTGGCAATGCTGGCGCAACAAGACATCGCTGCCACCCGCATAGGTCCGTTTGCAGTGCGCCTCGCGCAAGCAACGCCTGTCAGTCAAATTCCCGGCTTCATTGACGGCTTGGTTTCCGTGCAGGACGCTGCCGCCCAATTGGCCGCACCTTTGCTCGATGTGCAAGATGGCATGCGCGTGCTGGATGCATGCGCGGCGCCGGGTGGAAAAACCGGCCACATTCTCGAAACCGCTCAGGTCGAACTGATTGCACTTGATAGCGATGAACGCCGCATGTCGCGCATTACCGAAAATTTGGAGCGCCTGCAATTACAGGCATCCTTGCTGACCGGCGATGCCAGCGAAAACAATTGGTGGGATGGCAAACCTTTCGACCGCATCCTGGCCGATGTGCCATGTACTGCATCAGGCATCGTGCGGAGGCATCCCGATATACGCTGGCTGCGACGCAAAAGCGATACTGCACAGCTTGCAACAATTTCCGGCGAAATTCTAGACAACCTTTGGCAGATGCTGCGAGCGGATGGTAAATTGCTATTCGTAACGTGCTCATTGTGGCCGCAGGAATCAGAAGCGCAGGCAGCTGCGTTTGCGGTGCGCAATAATGCGACGAGATTGCCTGCTCCCGGCCAGTTGTTGCCAGCAGCAAGTTTGGAAAACGATCATGACGGCCTGTTTTACGCATTGTTTCAAAAATCCGGAGTCTGATCTTCTTATTCAACCGATACCATCTGCCAGCCGACTGCACTGTCATCACGCGTGAAACTACACTCTCCCATTTCCCTCTATTGGCTTTGCGCCTCCTTGCTGCTGGCGTTTTCGCTGCAGTTTGCCGGCGCATATGCTGCGGATGGCATCGAGATTGAACAAGCGCATCTGGAGGACAGCAGCGAAGGTTATCGGCTGTCGTCGACCTTTGCTTTCGATTTGAATCGTGGACTGGAAGATGCACTGAATCGCGGCATCCCCTTGTATTTCACGACCGAGATCCAAATCACCAAACCTCGCTGGTACTGGTTTGATGAAAAAGAAATCGTTGAATCGCAAACCATACGCATTTCCTACAACGTCCTCACCCGGCAATATCACGCCGCCATTACCGGAAGGCTGCAGCAAAGCTTCCCGACACTTGACGATGCACTGTCCCTGGTGCGCCGCCCCAATCGCTGGGTGGTCGCCGACCGAAATGCGTTAAAGGTTGGCCAGACTTATTCCGTCTCCGTCCGTATGCAGCTCGATGTTGCCCAGCTTCCCAAGCCGTTTCAGGTCCATGCACTCAATAGCAGCGACTGGCGCCTGACTTCTAACTGGAAGCACTTTCTCTATACGGCGGAACGGCAGTGACCAGGTTACTTCGGTATTTGCTGATAGTTGGCGGCGCCGTTATCAGTATCCTGCTATTCCTGCTGGCCTCCGCGTCAGAAAACTCCAACCTGTTCGAACGCAATTATCCGTGGCTGCTGATTCTCAATGCAGGCGTTGCCGCGGCATTGCTGATGCTGGTTACGTTGTTGCTGATACGTTTATACAAGCGCTATCGGCGCGGCAAGTTTGGCTCCAGGCTGATGGCAAAATTGGTGCTGCTGTTTGCCATGATCGGCATCTTGCCTGGCGCCGTGATTTATACCGTCTCCGTGCAATTTGTTTCGCGCTCGATCGAATCCTGGTTTGACGTACGGGTTGAATCTGCGCTGGAAGCCGGTCTCAATCTAGGTCGTGCCGCACTCGATTCTTCTCTGGATGAATTACGCGTCAGGGCGCGCAACATGGCGCTGGAATTATCCGATTCATCCGAAGCCAACCAAATCACGCAGTTGTCGCGCATACGCGATCAAAACCTGTCGCAGGAAGCTGTCATCGTGACCGGTACCGGCCAGATGGTGGCAAGCTCCGGCTCACAGCTCAGCGCCTTCCTGCCCGACCTGCCTACTGCAGCGATGTTGCGCCAGGCCAGGCTGACGCGTGGATACGCAGTTATCGAAGGCAATACCGATTTTCAGGACAACAGCCCGGCAGTCAGCAACGCAACGACCAACACTATCACCAATCCTGCAGCCAACCCAGGCAACAGTTTGCGTTTGCGCGTTGTCGTCGCGATTCCGAGCGCAAGCAGGACATTATCCTTTCAAACCGAACCACGTTATCTGCAATTGCTGCAGCCAGTGCCGGAACAACTGGCAACCAATGCAGAAGCGCTACGCGTGGCCTACAGTGAATATCAGGAACGGTATATTGCGCGCACAGGACTGCGCAAAATCTATATCGTGACCTTGACGCTAACCCTGCTGCTGGCGATCTTCGGCGCGATTGCCGGTGCATTTTTGATCGCCAGCGATCTGGCCAAGCCACTGCTGTTGCTGGCAGAGGGCACCAAAGCGGTTGCCGAAGGCAATCTGTCGCCCAGACCTATTATTGCAACCTCGGATGAACTCGGCACTCTGACGCAATCCTTCAACACCATGACACGCCAGTTGTTCGACGCGCGCGCATCGGTGGAAAAAAACCGCAACGAACTGGAAAACGCCAAAGGGTATCTGGAATCGGTACTGGCCAATATGTCAGCGGGCGTGATGGTACTGGACCGCAATTTCAAACTCGTTACCTGCAATGAATCGGTAGAGCGTATTCTGGAACATGACTTCGGTCAGCACATCGGCAAGCCTATCAAGGAGATCGATGGCCTGAGCGCATTCGCCGAAGTCATCACACGATCATTTTCCGAACAAAGCGCGCAATCGGCAGCAGGTGGTGCAGGCGCCGAAAATCTGCACTGGCAACATCAGATCGATGTGCCGCGCCGCATGGGAGGGCCGGAAGCGGAAAACGATATTTCGTTGTTGGCACGCGGATCGCGCCTGCCGGCCGCGAGGGACAGCGGTTATGTGGTGGTATTCGATGACATCTCTGACGTGATTTCTGCGCAGCGCTCGATTGCATGGGGCGAAGTGGCGCGGCGCCTCGCGCATGAAATCAAGAATCCGCTGACCCCGATACAACTGTCGGCAGAACGCCTGCAGATGAAACTCGAAGGCAAGTTGAACGAGCAGGATACGAAAATACTGGAGCGCAGCACTGCGACTATCGTCAATCAGGTTACTGCGATGAAGCGTATGGTCGATGATTTCCGCGACTATGCAAAGACACCGCCGGCAGTGCTGTCCGAACTCGATCTGAATGCACTGATTGAAGAAATTCTGCATCTCTATCTCGCCGGCGATGAACGCGATATCATTTACGCCAATTTAGGTGAGGGCTTGCCGCATGTGATGGGCGACCCTACACAATTACGCCAAGTCATACACAATCTGCTGCAGAATGCGCAAGACGCGGTCAGTGACCGCCCAAACAAAGACACCCCTGCCCGTATCGATATTATTACGGAAGAAATTCATTATCGCAGTTCGGATGGCACGGTCAGTAACGCAGTGCAACTGTCCATTACCGATAATGGCCCGGGTTTCTCTCCGAAAATTCTGGCACATGCATTTGAACCCTACATTACTTCCAAACCGCGCGGCACTGGTCTAGGCCTTGCTATGGTGAAGAAGATTATCGAAGAACATGGTGGGCGCATCGACATAAAAAATCGAACCACCACGAATGGTGCAAAAGTGGCAATTTTGCTGTTAAAGTTATCCACCTGACAAAGTTCGAACTACAGGACTTGGATAGAGGATGACACTATGTTGAGGGAGGTAAACAGATGGCAAATATTTTAGTTGTTGACGATGAAATGGGAATACGCGAATTGCTCTCCGAAATTCTGGGAGATGAAGGGCACGTCGTGGCAACAGCCGAAAACGCCCAGCAAGCAAGAGAATTGCGTGCAGCGGCAAAACCTGATCTGGTTTTACTGGATATCTGGATGCCCGACACAGACGGCGTCACCCTGCTCAAGGAATGGCAACGCGATGGCTTGCTGACGATGCCGGTGATCATGATGTCGGGGCATGCGACCATCGATACTGCAGTCGAAGCAACCCGCATAGGTGCGCTCAACTTCCTCGAAAAGCCTATCTCGTTGCAAAAGCTTTTGAAAGCCGTACAACAAGGTATTTCGCGCGGACAGGAGGTCACCCGCGTAGCGGCCATTCCAGTGCGTGCGCCTATCGCCTCAGTAGACCCCCACCATCTGGCTAACGATAAAAATTTGCTACCAGCAACCGGCATCGCTTACCAGCAAAATATTCCTGCATCACTGATGTCGGCCGATACCCAATTCTTTACTGCCTCGTTTGAATTGCCTTTGCGCGAAGCACGCGATGCTTTCGAGCGCGCATACTTCGAACATCATCTGGGGCAAGAGGGCGGCAGCATGACGCGCGTAGCGGAAAAAACCGGACTGGAACGCACGCACCTGTATCGCAAGCTCAAGCAGTTGGGTGTAGAGCCGGGCAAGATTGCAAAAAAAGGAATATGACACTGACGTCCCTGGTGATGGGCGCGCGCGCCAAAGACCGCGAAGCCGTCATTCTCCGCCACCTCGATCCCAGCCTGCAGACCGCGATTATTCTAGAAGGCCTGCCCGACGGCACCAGTGCAATCGATACTTTGGCGTCCAGCCCCACTCTGACCGTTGTCCGCATTGCACCAGGCTGCATGTGCTGCGTTGGCAACATGATCATGCGCGTGCATTTGAATCGGATGTTGCGCACCAAGCCAGAACGACTTTACATCAGCGTTGCCAATAGCGAACACATAGACCAACTTCGCCTCTTTCTCTCGCAAGCACCTTACGACAGTTTGATGTCGCTCACAGATGACATCGTGTGCAATGCATAACTAAACAACAACGAAAACAAACATGTTGTTTTACTCACATTGTTAATCATCGTTAGTTCTGCTCAATATTTGCTGTTACAAGCCGTTACCAACTTATGAACCAGAGATTTGGTTCAGGGCTTGAAATTTTTCCAATCTGCGCCATTTCTCTATCAACGCAATGATTTCATTGCATTGGCAACAGGAGATTCATATGAACGTTATCTACAACAGCGATCAGTACAGCGTAGTGGAATTCGGTGTGGACGCCGATCAGGACGCATTGCGTTTCGGCGGTTATGAAATCATGGATAAACCATCCAAGCGCGAAGTATTCATCGCGGGTGCACTGGCAGAATCGTTTCGCCGCGAAGTGAAGGATTTGATCGCCACCGAACCAAGTGTGGAAGAAATTGATGATTTTCTCGGCAACTATGATCCATTCATGAGCCAGGCAGTCGTCTTTCATTAATCATGCTTCATATCAGAAAAAGCGATCCGCAGGGATCGCTTTTTTATTGCCTGAATTTCATTTATCATTCGACATCCCGAAAGCATAACTCCTCCATTTTCTTTTCCGTTCTATCGCGATGCAGGCGAACTCCCATCAAATCAGCAGCAGTCAAAGCGATGTGCACAAAGACTTGAACGCACTGCTGATCAAACACCTCACACACCCGTTTCAAAAACCCGTTACTGATTACAATCGCGTTGCATTCGAGCACAGCATTGATGCCTGGCGGGCTGCAGGTGCAAAGCCGTTGATACTGGATGCCGCTTGCGGTGTGGGCTTGTCAACATTGCATCTGGCAACGCAATTCCCCGATCATTTTGTGATCGGCGTCGATCAATCCGCAGATCGGATCGCTCGCAATACGCAATGGCCGCAAGCGCTGCCGCACAATTTCACGCGTGTGCGGGCCGATCTGGTTGATTACTGGCGGCTGCTATTGCACAGCGGGATAAGGCTGGAGCGACATTACCTTCTATATCCCAATCCATGGCCGAAGATAGGGCATCTGGCACGGCGCTGGCATGGACACGCTATTTTCCCGACGATTATTGCGCTGGGTGGCACGCTGGAATGTCGCAGCAACTGGCGCATCTATATTGAAGAATTCAGCTCAGCATTGGCGTTGGTAACTAAGCAGCAAGTGGCTTGTCTGCCTTACGTACCGCAAGCTGCAATTACGCCGTTCGAGCAAAAATATCAGGCATCGGGACATGACTTATGGCATTGCCGGATAAAACTTGAGCAAAACACCGCTACAAAAGTTGACGGCTAAGAAAATGAGCTGCGCGTCCGGCGCCCTACTGCAAAACTGGATCAGTTACCTTCCCTCAGGCCACCAACTCATGCGACTGTGGCATGTGCAAACGTGCAGGATCTGCACAGTAGGCGATTTTGCCAGCCGCAATCGTCGCCACCAGACGCGCGCTGCCTGCCGCTGACACATCCACCATCAACATATCGGCACGGCCGCCATCACGTATGTGACCGCGATCTTCCAGACCCAAGGCACGAGCCGGATTTTGCGCCACCAGACACCATGCCTGTGCCAGCGTACACAAACCCAGATGCGCCAGCTTGAAGGGTGCATGCAACATCGCCGGATAATAATAATCGGAAGCCAGCATGTCGCACATACCGCTCCTGACGGCATCTTCGGTCGCCAGGCCACCGCAATGGCTACCGCTTAACAAGACATTCGGTGCGCCCATCACCACCTGATTATCCAACCCCATCGCTGTCAAAATTGCCTCCTGCGTGCGCGGGAATTCGCTGATGGTCACACCTAATTCCTGATAACGCTCCCTTTGCAGGAACGTCTGGTCGCCGTGCGAAGCCATAGGCACGCCGCGTGCACGACAGGCTTTGGCCAGTGTGGCGATGACATAGGGCACCTGATCAGAACGCTCCTGTGCCTTTTTTAAGCGACGCAGATAGGTCTGCGTATCGCAACGCGCTCGCTCGCTATAAGTAGCCAACTTTTCCGGCGACAGGGATTTTTCCGCAATCGCAGGCAGATGCTCATTAAAGGCGAGGAAATCAATGCGCCCCTGATGTATCCATTGCAAGGCATCGGCCAGGCCGTCGATGTGATGATTTTCAAAGCGTAAATGAATGCGGTGATCTGCATGGTTCATCTTGCGTTGCCCCGCGACTTGTTCCAGCAATGCGATCGCGGATTCACGCCCGCGCAAGCCGCCCTCCCACGAATAAGTCAATCCATGGCAGGCCGTCGTAATGCCGTTGGCGACTAACTGACGATCCGTATCCGCCAGCGCGATCTCATGGGAAAAGAAGGCATCTGCCCTCGGCTGCAATTGCCGCTCGAAAGCATCGCCATGAATATCCACCATGCCAGGCAACACCAGCAAGCCACCGGCATCAAACACCGTTGGTGGACGAGCTGCATGGTTCGGCGTCGCCGCAATGCTGTCAATGCAGGCGTGCGAAGTGGCAATTGCCCTGGTGCTCCAGTTCGTTACGCCCTGCGCATTTTGTACAAGACTGGTACCACCCTGGATCAGTAAATTTCGCACGCTCATGAGTCACCCGATAGATAAATTGATAGCGCTCATGCTAGTTGTCGATTATGACCGGACTTTGACATTCCATTTCCGACTCGGCAAGTGATCGATATTTCACTGTTTTATGCGGAAAACACCACAGATCGTCCTTGGTCAAAACCTCGCCGAAATGCCGGACCAACGTTGAGCATGAGGCGAGTCGTGATACTGTGTTGAAAAACCTGCGCAACAAAAGCCAGCCGCTTTACATCACAAATAATTACGGAAATCCATGTGTCAGCTTCTTGGAATGAATTGCAATGTTCCCACCGATATCGTGTTCAGCTTCACCGGCTTTGCCACACGCGGTGGCCGCACCGATAATCACAATGACGGGTGGGGCATTGCCTTTTTTGAAGGCGCAGGCGTGCGTCATTTTGTCGATTATCAATCAGCCACCGAATCTCCGGTTGCCGAGCTGATACGACGTTGCCCGATCAAATCAAAGAATGTGATCGCGCATATCCGCAAGGCGACGCAAGGCCACATCGCGTTGGAGAATTGCCATCCATTCGTACGCGAACTATGGGGGCGCTATTTCGTCTTTGCCCACAACGGCGACCTGAAAGATTTCAATCCGGAATTGAACGGCCCTTACCGGCCGGTGGGCAGCACCGACAGCGAAGCGGCATTCTGCTACATCCTGCAGGAACTACGCCGCCGCTTTCACGACGCCTTGCCGACACTGCCGCAACTGACTGCTGCGATAGACGCGCTGTGCAGCGAGATCGCCACGCATGGCACATTCAACATGATGCTGTCAGATGGCTCGGCACTCTTTGCACACTGCTCGACCAATCTGCATTACATCGTGCGGCAATATCCATTTGCTGAAGCCGTGCTGTCCGATGAAGACATAAAAGTGGATTTTTCTGAAGTGACCACGCCGAATGATCGCGTCGCCATCATCGTTACCGAGCCATTGACCACGAATGAAACATGGGTGGCATTCAAGACCGGCGAATTGAAAGTATTCATCGATGGTTTACCGCTGGCCTAAGCGCTGTCTCTTGCTCGGCTGGCAATCAAACCCGACCAGATATAAAAAAGCTGCAAAATTTATTGCAGCTTTTTTTGTTGTGCGACTGTCGGGCGACCACCTGTCGCGCGATGCATCGGATTACAACAGGTTGGGCGCCAGCCACCGTTCCACATCCTCTTTCGACGCACCTCGACGTTTTACCATATCGCTCACCTGATCGTTGCCAACCTTGCCAACCACAAAGTATTTCGCTTCCGGATGGGCAAAGTAAAAACCTGACACTGCAGCACCCGGGAACATCGCAAACGAATCGGTCAGCATCATGCCGATTTCTTCTGCCTGCAAGGTCTTGAACATCTCGGCCTTGACCGTATGCTCGGGACACGCCGGGTAGCCAGGCGCTGGGCGTATGCCCAGATATTCTTCCTTGATCAAGGCTTCGTTGCTCAAATGCTCGTCGCTGGCGTAGCCCCACAAATCCTTGCGCACGCGCTCATGCAAATGCTCGGCAAATGCTTCGGCCAGACGATCGGCCAGCGACTTCAGCATGATCGATGAGTAATCGTCATGCGCATCTTCAAAGCGCTTTTCATACTTCTCGATACCAAGGCCAGCCGTCACGGCAAACAAGCCAATGTAGTCCGCCACCCCGGATGATTTCGGCGCGATGAAATCGGCCAGACATTGATTCGGGCGCGCCACGCCGTCGATCACCGGCTTGACTGTCTGCTGACGCAAGCCGTAATAGGTAAACGCAACCTTGCTGCGCGTTTCATCGGTATAGACTTCAATGTCATCATCATTGACGCTGTTGGCAGGCAGCAGAGCGATCACGCCATTGGCGGTCAGCCAGCGCCCGTCGATGACCTTCTTCAGCAAGGCCTGACCTTCAGCAAACACCTTGGTCGCCGCATCGCCGACCACTTCATCTTTCAGGATCGCAGGATAGGGGCCGGCAAGATCCCAAGTCTGGAAGAACGGGCCCCAGTCTATATATTGCGCAATCGTCGCCAGATCAACGTTCTTGAACACGCGACGCCCAATAAATTTCGGTTTGACGGGCGCGAACTTGCCGGTGAAATCGAGTTTCGTTTTGTTGGCACGCGCATCCGCCAAACTCAACATCGGCACGGCTTTTTTATTCGCGTGCTGCTCACGTATGCGTTCGTAGTCGGTGGCGATCTCGGCAATATAGGCGTCGCGATGCTCGGGCGTCAGCAATGATTGCGCGACCGAGACCGAGCGCGATGCGTCCGGTACATAGACCACCGGACCGTCATAGTTGTGCGCGATCTTGACTGCGGTATGCGCGCGACTGGTGGTCGCACCACCGATCAGCAGCGGCACTTTCAGACCGCGGAAGTATTCGTCGCGCTGCATTTCCTTGGCGACGTAAGCCATTTCTTCCAGCGACGGCGTAATCAAACCCGACAGACCGATGATGTCGGCATTCTCTTCCTTGGCCTTCGCCAGAATTTCGGAACACGGCACCATCACGCCCATGTTGACGACTTCGAAGTTATTGCATTGCAGGACGACCGACACAATATTCTTGCCGATGTCATGTACGTCGCCTTTGACCGTGGCGATCACGATCTTGCCTTTCGGTTTGCTGACGATGCCGGTCTGCTCTTGCAGCAAGCGCTTTTCTTCTTCAATGAATGGAATCAGATGGGCGACTGCCTGCTTCATCACGCGCGCAGATTTAACGACTTGCGGCAAAAACATTTTGCCCTGGCCGAACAAATCGCCGACGATGTTCATGCCGTCCATCAATGGACCTTCGATCACATGGATAGGCCGCCCGCCATTGGCCAGTAATTCCTGCCGCGCTTCTTCGGTATCTTCCACTATCCATTGTGTGATGCCTTGCACCAGCGCATGCGCCAGACGCTGCTGCACAGTGCCGCTGCGCCATTCGAGCGTGGCTTCTTCCTTCTTGTCGCCAGCCTTCAGCGTCGACGCGATTTCAATCATGCGTTCGGTCGCATCTTCGCGACGATTCAGCACCACGTCTTCTACGCGTTCTTTCAGCTCTGCAGGCAGATTGTCGTACACGCCCACCATGCCGGCGTTGACGATGCCCATCGTCATGCCGGCCTTGATCGCGTGATACAGAAACACCGTGTGGATTGCCTCACGCGCGGGATCATTGCCGCGGAAGCTGAAGCTGACGTTGGACACGCCGCCGCTGATTTTTGCGTGTGGCAGATTCTCCTTGATCCAGCGTACTGAATTGATGAAGTCGACCGCGTAATTATTGTGCTCTTCAATACCGGTCGCGATCGCGAAAATATTCGGATCGAAGATAATGTCTTCCGGCGGGAAATCCACTTCCTTGACCAGCAAGTTGTACGCGCGTTCGCAGATCTCAATCTTGCGTTCGAAGGTATCGGCCTGGCCTTTTTCATCGAAGGCCATGACGATCACGGCTGCGCCGTAACGACGGCACAGCTTCGCTTCATGCAGGAATTTCTCTTCGCCCTCTTTCATCGAGATCGAATTGACGATCGCCTTGCCCTGCACGCATTTCAAGCCGGCTTCTATCACCGACCATTTGGACGAATCGATCATGAGAGGAACGCGTGCGATATCCGGCTCGGACGCCACCAGATTCAAAAAGCGCGACATCGCCGCTTGCGAATCGAGCATCGCTTCATCCATATTGATGTCGATGACTTGCGCGCCGTTCTCTACCTGCTGACGCGCAACCGCCAAGGCTTCATCGTATTGCTCGTTGATGATCAGGCGTGCAAACGCTTTCGAGCCGGTGACATTGGTGCGTTCGCCGACATTGACGAACAGCGACTGATCGTCGATCACAAACGGTTCCAGACCGGACAATTTCATGGTCGGCGCAACCGAAGGCACCAGCCGCGGCTCGATCGTCTTGACCGTTTCTGCGATCGCCCGAATATGGTCGGGCGTGGTACCGCAGCAACCGCCAGCGATATTGACGAAACCGCTTTCGGCAAAGTCTTTCAGCAAAGATGACGTCACATCCGGAGTCTCGTCGAAACCGGTATCGCTCATCGGATTCGGCAAGCCCGCATTCGGATAAATGCAGACATAGGTATCGGCTATCTTCGACAATTCTTCCGCATACGGACGCATCAACGCGGCACCAAGGGCGCAGTTCAAACCCACGGTCAGCGGACGCGCATGGCGTATCGAATGCCAGAATGCAGGCACGGTCTGGCCGGACAGAATACGGCCCGAAGCATCGGTCACCGTACCGGAAATCATGATCGGCAAACGCTTGCCCGACTCCTCAAAAAACTGATCGATCGCGAACAAGGCTGCCTTGCAGTTCAAGGTATCGAAAATGGTTTCAACCAGCAGCACATCGGCACCACCTTCGACCAATGCACGCGTCTGATCCAGATACGCAGTGACCAGTTGATCGTAAGTCACATTGCGTGCAGCCGGGTCGTTGACGTCCGGCGAGATCGATGCCGTCTTCGGTGTGGGTCCCAACGCGCCGGCGACAAAACGCGGCTTGTCCGGCGTCGAATACTTGTCGCAGGCTGCACGCGCCAGGCGCGCCGATGCGACGTTCATTTCATAAGCCAGATGACCCATGTGGTAATCATCTTGCGCCACGGTGGTCGCACCAAAGGTATTGCTTTCGATCAGATCGGCGCCTGCGGCAAGATACTTTTCATGAATTTCGCTGATGACATGTGGCTGGGTCAGCGACAGCAATTCATTATTGCCTTTGACGAACAGTTCACGACCGGCCGGCACATGCACACCAGCAGCAGCCAGATCCGCAAAACGCGTGCCGCGATAATCCTCTTCCGTCAGCTTGTATTGCTGAATCATGGTTCCCATCGCGCCATCCAGAATCAGGATGCGGCGCGCCATCAGGTCGCGCAAGAGAGTTTCGGTCGGGGAGATAGCGTCGCGTTTCATTGTGAATTCTTTATTGATCGTTAACGTTTCTATGCATAAATGCAAAAACCCGGTCTGTAGAACGGGACCGGGTTACCAAGCGCCGCTTTAGCAGTATTTTTAGAGTAAATTCCCAGGGAATTTATTCTGGCGCCCGCAAGCTGGTTTTGACTTGTTCAATCAAATCGGCGCAGTAAAAATTATACGTGAAATCAATGGTTTGCGGAAAGGTACAACCACTGTGCAAGTCAGCGGAAAGTCAACGAACTTCAGTCGAAACACTGATCCTGCAAGGGAAATCCCTTGATGAACTCAGCGGCCGACAAGCGCTTGCCGCCCGGCTTTTGCAGTTCACTGACGCGCAGGGCACCCTCGCCGCACGCAATCACCACCCCGTCATGCGCATTGGCCGAGATGACCTGGCCAACTTCCCATTGATTTGAAGATTCCACTGCTTCGGCCTGCCAGAATTTCACCGGCGTGCCATTGCAGATACCCATTGCACCGGGGAAGGGATTGAATGCCCGTATCTTGCGCGCGAGCTCGGTTGCCGATTGATCGAGGTCAAGTGTTGCCTCATCCTTCGCAATTTTTGCCGCGTAGTTCGCGCCCGCTTCCGGCTGCGGCGTTGCAGTCAGGCCGCCTTGCTCCAGCTTGCGCAAGGCCTCGACGATCATCTCGCCTCCGAGCTTGGCCAGCTTGTCGTGCAGACTCGCGGTCGTGTCGTCGGCTGCGATCGGCAGACTGCGCATCAACAGCATGGGCCCGGTATCCAGACCCAGCTCCATCTGCATGATGGTGACGCCGGTTTCGGCATCGCCGACTTCAATCGCCCTGTGAATGGGGGCGGCGCCGCGCCAGCGTGGCAGCAAAGACGCGTGAATATTCAGGCAGCCGAGCGGCGGAATATCCAGCACCGATTGCGGCAGGATCAAACCATACGCAGCCACCACCATGACGTCGTGCGGGGTGGCGCGCAGCAAGTCGTGCGCTTGTTGCGCGACTTCGGGGAATTTGCCATCCAGACGCAGCGACACCGGTTGCGCCACCGGAATGTTATGCGCCAATGCAAACTGTTTGACAGCGGATGCATGCAATTGCATGCCGCGGCCGGCAGGGCGATCCGGCTGCGTCAACACCAGCGGAATCTCGAACCCGGCCGCGTGCAAGGCTGCCAACGCAACCGCCGCGAATTCCGGCGTACCGGCAAATATGATCTTCATGGAAGGGATTGTAGTACGACAGACGGCGGATGCGAACCCTTGCGTACATTTGCAGCATGGGAACACGGGGCTTAGCTGCGACAACGCTGCCGCAGCCCGGTCAATCAGCGTTGCGCGACCTTGTTGCTATGGCGATTCAATTCGCGCTCTTCCTTCAGCATCTTGGTCTTGATGCGATTGCGCTTCAGCGGCGACAGGTATTCGACAAATACCTTGCCCTTCAAGTGATCCATTTCATGCTGTATGCATACCGCCAGCAAGCCCTCGGCTTCCAGCTCGAACTGCTTGCCATCGACGTCATAGGCGCGCACCTTGACCTTCGCATGGCGTTCGACGCCGTCATACACGCCGGGCACAGACAGACAACCTTCATCGTAGATTTGCATTTCCGGGCTGACCCAGATCAGCTCCGGATTGATGTAGGCACGCAATTCGGAATGGGTTTCCGACGTGTCGATGACGATCACTTGTTCATGCACATCGACCTGCGATGCGGCCAAGCCGACGCCTGGTGCGTCATACATGGTTTCTGCCATATCGGCGACCAGCGTCTTGATGCGCGCATCGAATACGGTAACTGGCTTGGCAATTTTATGCAGCCGTGAATCGGGGTAACGCAGAATATTTAATATAGACATACGGCTTTTGCGCAACAAGGCGGCAGGTTAACAGCGTGGTTTTCTTGCTACTTCAAGGATTTATGTGCAAAATTTGATTCAATTTAGCAAGTTTTTTGACGAATGTGTTATTTCACTCATAACATGCTGCAGCACAGTAATGGCGTCACAATTGGTCAAGCTCACCGGACAAACCATGAAAAATTTTAGCACAGCTGCACTCTTTCTCGCTTTCACTTCCATCGTTTTACCCATCAGTACCTACGCCCAGACACCGGCAAAAGCCGTCGCCAGCAAAACAAATTGCGCGTTTTTGCCTAATGCACCCGATCAGCACGTAGTCGTGCGCGGCGATACCTTGTGGGATATTTCGGGTAAATTTCTGCAGCGCCCGTGGTGCTGGCCGCAAGTGTGGGACATGAATCGCGAGCAGATACGCAACCCTCACTGGATCTATCCGGGACAAGTGGTTTATTTCGATCGCGTCGCTGGCAAATTGCGCCTGGGCCGAGGTACCGGCAGTGATAGCGGCGACATGTCTACCGTGCGCCTGTCGCCACAAGTGCGCTCCAGCGATGCTCCTAACGACGCGATTTCTACCGTGACCCTGGCAGCCATTCAAGCGTTTCTGGCCAAACCGCTGATTGTCGAAGAAAATGAATTGAACACCGCACCGCGTATCGTTGCAGTGCAAGAAGGCCATGTCTACCTCGGCAGTGGCGACAAAGCCTATGTGCGCGGCGAATTGAACGGCCACACTGAATTTGAAGCGTTCCGTCCTGGCAAACCATTGAAGGACCCTGCGACCAAAAAGATCATAGGTTATGAATCGGTTTATCTCGGCACCTTGAAACTGCAGCGCTTGAGCAGAGCGGAAAACGAGCCGCACACGTTCACCGTGACCAACGTCAAGGAAGAAATGGGCGTGCGCGATCGTCTGATCGCGGTGGAGCCCAAGCCCTTCATGAACAGCGTGCCACATGCACCTGAACAGCAAGTGGATGCGCAAATCGTGGCCGTGTACGGCGGCGTCTCGCAAGCCGGTCAGAATCAAATCGTATCGATCAATCGCGGCAGCAAGGATGGCCTGGATATCGGTACCGTATTGGAGCTGCAGCGCCTGGGCCTGCTGGTCGCCGATCGTACCGAAGGCAATGGCCGCGGCCTCATCAAGCTGCCCGACGAAACGTATGGGACGCTGCTGATCTTCCGCGTCTTCAACAATATCTCGTACGGGCTGGTGATGCAGGTTACCGATACCGTACAAATTGCGGACGTTGCCAGATCCCCTGAGTAAGCAAGGCACTCACCCTCCGGCCCTGACATGCCCTTCATGCGCTTAGCCCTGAGCGACTTGATGCCGAGCATGCAGGGCCGGTTTTTATTTGCGCCCGAGATTCTTTTGCCTGTGTCTGCATAATGCCGGCACCCGACGATCTCGCAAGCTGGTTGCGGCTCGAGCAAACTGCCGGCGTCGGCCCGGATACGGCGCGCAAGTTGCTTGGCGTCTTCGGGCTGCCACACAATATATTCAATACCGAATTATCCGCGCTGCAGAAAGTCGTCCCCGATCGCATCGCGCGCGCATTGCTTGCGCCTGCCTCTGAATCCGTCAGCCTGCTGATAGAGCAAACGCAAGCCTGGGCTGAACAGCCGGGCAATCACGTGTTGACGCTGGCGGACGCTGCTTATCCACTCACGCTGCTGGAAATTCCCGATCCGCCCATCGTCTTGTATGCAAAGGGACGCATCGATTTACTAGCGCGACCATCGCTGGCCGTCGTCGGCAGCCGCAACGCCACCACCCAAGGCATCGTCAATGCAGAGAAGTTTTCCGAAGCATTGAGTCTGGCCGGCTTAAGCATCGTCTCCGGCATGGCACTCGGCATAGACACTGCGGCGCATCAAGGTGGCTTGCTGGCTATCAAACATGCACAACATGCCGGTTCGACGATTGCCGTCATCGGCACCGGCGCTGATCTTGTTTATCCGGCGCGCAATCGTGCGCTCGCTCATCGGATTGCCGAAGCCGGCTGCATACTCAGCGAGTATCCGCTTGGCATGCCGGCGATCGCATCCAACTTCCCGCGCCGCAATCGCATCATCAGTGGTTTGGCACGTGGCGTCCTGGTCGTCGAAGCTGCATTGCAATCCGGCTCGCTGATCACTGCACGCATGGCGGCGGAACAGGGGCGCGATATGTTTGCGATTCCCGGCTCCATCCATTCGCCCTTGTCGAAAGGCTGTCATCTGCTGATCAAGCAAGGGGCGAAGCTGGTTGAATCAGCGCAGGACATACTGGAAGAATTGCAATACCTCCCGGTCGCCACATCCACGGTACCCGCATCTGCAGCCAGCGTGCCCGATGAGCAATCGGCGCAACTGCTGCACGCATTAGGGTTCGATCCGGTGGATGCTGACACGCTAGCCGCACGCTGCGAGCTCGACATCGCCACCTTGAATGGACAACTTCTCACATTAGAGTTGAACGGCTTGCTCGAAATGTTGCCGGGAGGCTTGTATCGCCGCCTGGGTTAAGTCGCCCACCATCGCCTGATTATCAAACTCTCATCATACGAAAATGTCATTTCACTTTGACATCGCATCTGCTTCATAAAATTTTCTAACACTGTTGGCATACGCATTTTTAGGGTATCCTTGAACCCAGTAAGCGCTGTCTTTGATCTGCCGCTGTCGTAACACCTCTTTGTAATGTTTTATCTAAAGAGCGTGATTCATACGCATCCGATCCTGACGACACTCGCGATGGTGTCGTCTTAACCTAAGCGCTACGGTGACGCCATGTTTGATGTTCTAGTTTATCTGTACGAAACCTACTACCGGCCCGATGCCTGCCCGGACTCTGATGCGCTGACAAAAAAATTGTCCGCCATCGGCTTTGAGGAAGAAGAGATCTCCAAAGCGCTGGGTTGGCTGACTGCGTTAGCCGAAACCACCAACGAATTTTCCGATTCCTATCCGCATCAGACCGCGTTTTCTTTCGGCATCCGCATTTATGCCGACCGTGAAATCGATGTGATCGGCACCCCGGCGATCGGCTTCATTCAATTTCTGGAATCAGCCAAGCTGATCAATCCCATCCAGCGCGAAATTGTGATTGAACGCGCACTGGCTGCCGGCGAATCGCCGATCTCGCTCGACAAGCTCAAAGTCATTGTCTTGATGGTGTTGTGGAGCCAAGGCAAGGAGCCGGATGGTTTGATCTTCGACGAACTCTTTCTCGACGACGACGACGCCACACCGCGGATGTTGCACTAATATAAGTAGCTGTAAAACATGTCCGGACGGGCGCCATGCTGCCGGACATGTCTCTTCAACAACAACCCCGCCTCGTTTTCACGTTTCTTTTCACCACTCTTTTGTCGCAAGCTTGCGGATTTCGCCGCAACGCGCTTATCATTGGCCGCTTGACGGCTATGCAACTCTTATATTAGCGCGGGTCTTTCTTGAAAAAAGCCGCCCTCGCCATAAGCTGTATGCCTCAACCTGCACCCAGCCATGGATGCCGGCACCTTTATTAGAGAACAAAAATCATGACCAAAACCCTCATCATTGCCGAGAAGCCATCAGTCGCGAACGATATCGCGAAGACGCTCGGCGGCTTTACCAAGCACGATGAGTACTTTGAATCCGACGAATACGTGCTGTCTTCCGCCGTCGGTCACCTGCTGGAAATCGCGGTGCCAGAAGAATACGACGTCAAGCGCGGCAAATGGACCTTCACGCATTTGCCCATGATTCCACCGCACTTTGCGCTGAACCCGATCGCCAAGACCGAATCGCGCCTCAAAGTGCTGAACAAGCTGATCAAGCGCAAGGACGTCACCGGCCTGATCAACGCATGCGATGCCGGGCGTGAAGGCGAACTGATTTTCCGCCTGATCGCGCAACATACCAAAGCCAAGCAGCCTATCCAGCGTTTGTGGCTGCAATCGATGACGCCCACCGCGATACGCGAGGCCTTCAAGAACCTGCGCAGCGATAGCGAAATGACGCCACTGGCAGATGCCGCACGCTGCCGCAGCGAAGCCGACTGGCTGATCGGCATCAACGGCACGCGTGCGATGACCGCATTCAACTCGAAAGAAGGCGGCTTCTACCTGACCACCGTTGGCCGCGTGCAAACGCCTACGCTGTCGATCGTGGTCGAGCGCGAAGAGAAGATCAAAAAATTCGTTTCACGCGATTACTGGGAAGTGCGCGCTGAATTCATTTGTGCCGCGGGCATTTATGAAGGCCGCTGGCTGGATACCAAATTCAAGAAAGACGAAGTCGATCCTGAACGCCGTGCCGAACGCCTGTGGAGCAAAGCCGCTGCAGAATCGATCGTCACCGCCTGTCGCGGCGGCAAGCAAGGCAACGTCACCGAAGAATCCAAGCCCACCACTTCGATGGCGCCTGCATTGTTCGACCTGACCAGCTTGCAGCGCGAAGCGAATGCACGTTTCGGTTTCTCCGCAAAGAACACCCTCGGCCTGGCGCAAGCTTTGTACGAACGCCATAAAGTATTGACCTATCCGCGTACCGATTCGCGCCACCTGCCGGAAGATTATTTGCCTACCGTGCTGGAGACGCTGGAAGTCGTCGCCGAGAACAATAACTATCACCAGTTTGCCAAGCAGATCCTGAACAACAAATGGGTCAAGCCGAACAAGCGCATTTTCGACAACACGAAAATCAGTGATCACTTTGCGATCATCCCGACCACGCAAGCGCCGAAGAATCTGTCCGAGCCTGAACAGAAGTTGTATGACCTGGTGACGCGCCGCTTCATGTCTATCTTCTTCCCGGCGGCAGAATTCCAGGTCACCACACGCTTCACCGAAGTCTCCGGCCATCAGTTCAAGACTGAAGGCAAGGTCATGACCAATCCGGGCTGGCTCGCGGTGTACGGCAAGGAAGTCATAGACGAAAAAGATCCGGAAAACAGCGGTACGCTGGTACCAGTCGCCAAAGGCGAGAAGGTAAAAACCGAATCCGTCGTCGCCAACGGCCTCGTCACAAAGCCGCCGGCCCGCTATTCAGAGGCGACACTGTTGTCCGCGATGGAAGGTGCCGGCAAACTGATCGACGACGAAGGCTTGCGCGAAGCAATGTCTGGCAAAGGCCTGGGTACGCCAGCGACACGCGCCGCCATCATCGAAGGTTTGCTGAACGAAAAGTACCTGCTGCGCGAAGGTCGCGAGATGATTCCGACCGCCAAGGCATTCCAGTTAATGACTTTGCTGCGCGGCCTGGGCGTCAATGAATTAACCGCGCCGGAACTGACAGGCGAATGGGAATACAAGCTGTCGGAAATGGAACGCGGCAAGATCAGTCGCGAAGAATTCATGCGCGAGATCGCGCAAATGACGCAAATCATCGTCAAACGCGCCAAGGAATACGACAACGACACGATACCCGGTGACTACGCGACACTGACCACGCCGTGCCCGAATTGTGGTGGCGTGGTGAAAGAAAACTACCGTCGCTTCGCTTGCACCAAATGCGAATTCTCGATGAGCAAGACACCAGGCAGCCGTCAGTTTGAAGTCGCTGAAGTTGAAGAACTGCTGACGAACAAAACCATCGGTCCATTGCAAGGCTTCCGCTCGAAGATGGGCCGTCCATTCGCTGCCGTGCTGAAAATTTCACGCGACGAAGAAATCAAGAACTTCAAACTTGAATTCGACTTCGGTCAGAACGACGACGAAAATGCGGAACCGGTCGATTTCACAGGCCAGACCGCACTCGGCCCTTGCCCGAAATGTGCTGGCAATGTGTACGAAATGCCGCTCTCCTATGTATGTGAAAACTCTGTCGCCAAGCCCAAGACCTGTGACTTCCGCAGCGGTCGCATCATCCTGCAACAGGAAATCCTGCCCGAGCAAATGAGCAAGCTGCTCAACGAAGGAAAGACAGATTTGTTGCCGGGATTCGTCTCGCAACGCACGCGTCGCGCCTTCAAGGCCTATCTGGTGCGAGGCAAGGATGGCAAAACCAGCTTTGAGTTTGAACCGCGCAAGGAGAAAGTGCCAGGCAAAGGCAAGGCAGCAGCAGTAGCGGACGATGCAGAAGAAACCGCAACGGATGCAGTACCAGCCAAAGCCGCCAAGAAAGTAGCGGCGAAAAAGCCTGCTGCAAAAAAAGCCCCGGCCAAAAAAGCTGCCGCCAAGAAACCGGCAGCGAAAAAGGCCGCTGCATAAGCAAGATTCTTCACATCACATCGGGGGCGCATCAAGCGCCCCCGATGTTTTGCGGCAACGATCTATCTTTGTGGCACAGCCGCTGACTGCTGCTTGCTAAAGCGGCCTGTGTCGTCTTATCCTGTTATCAGTCCCGAGTATTCCGCACTGCAACGTCATACGGCAACACCTTTCGACGCACACTTGTACAGGGAGTTTTCATGGACCAAATCGAAGTAGGCAGTCCAGGCAAAGACGATTGCAATCTCGCTATGCTCGCGCATTTGCTGGGAATTTTCACCGGCTTTATCGGTGCGCTGATTATCTGGATACTCAAAAAAGACAGCCCGGGCTTTGCCAATTCACAAGCCAAGGAAGCCTTGAATTTTCAGATCACCATGACGATAGGATTCTTGATTGCGTGGGTGCTGGCATTCATCCTGATCGGTTTTGTTCTGGTGCCGGTTCTGTATATCGCCAATCTTATCTTTTGCATACTCGGTGCGATAGCGGCATCCAAGGGACAAGAGTATCGCTATCCATTTGCAATTCGTCTGGTTCAGTAAGAACCGTCGATCGGCCAGTGCCTACTGGTACTGGTTCCTCTTTCGCAAAAATTCCTTAACTGATCAAGGCGACGAATGAAACATTTCATTGCACTGCTTGCCGCTGCGTTGGTGAGCATAACGACCTTTGCCGCCAACGATGCCGGATCAACGCCTAAAATCGGCATCGTGGTCATGCACGGCAAGGGCGGCGCACCCACTCGGCATGTGGCGGATCTGGCCTCAGCGCTGGAAACAAAAGGGTATCTCGTGGCGAATCTGGACATGCCTTGGTCGGCCCGACGCGAGTATGACGCCAGCGTGAGTGCCGCCGAGGCTGAAGTCGAATCTGCCCTTGCTACTTTGCGCAGCAAGGGAGCGAATCGGCTGTTCGTGGCAGGTCATAGCCAGGGCGGTTTATTCACGCTCTATTTTGCAAACAAACATGTGATCGACGGCATTGTCGCGATTGCGCCTGGCGGCAATGTCGGCAGTCCCGTTTTTCAGGACAAGCTCGGTGGCGAAGTTGCCAACGCGCGCAAGATGATTGCCGATGGCAAGGGCAATGAAAAAACCCGCTTTGCAGATTACGAAGGTGCCAAGGGCGTCACACCGCTGAACACTACGGCAGCATGGTATTTCGACTGGTTCAATCCGGATGGTGCGATGAACCAGTCGATGGCAACGAAGAATGTCAATCCGCGCATACCTGTATTGTTCATCGCACCCAAAGCCGACCACCCGGGCTTGATCAAGGTCAAACAAGACATGTTCAATGCATTGCCTGTCAATCCGCTCACCGTCCTGTACGAGCCGGACGCCACACATGTGGGCGCACCTTCTGCCTCCATCGCCGAGATCGTGCGCTGGACTACGGAGATCAGCGCACGATAGGCAATAGCCAACTGCCGGGACAGCTGGCTATTGCTTCGGTCCGCTATCGGCGGCGCTTTCAATCTTTGCGCTTAGGACAATTCACCCAGCACTGCATCGATTGAAGTTATCCCGTTACGTTTTTCTGCGCCGCTATCCTCAAAATCGATCCAGCCTTCATTGAAGCCATCGAGCATCCGAATGCGCGGCATCGGGAATTGCATACCCTCAGAGCGGAACAGTGTCTCCCATGTATCGCGCGGCACCGGATTAATGCTTACTGGGTGACCGAGTACTTTGGCAAAGGCGGCGGCAACATCATTGGCGGAATATCGTTGAGGTCCCTCGAGCTCAATTACCCGCGTGCCGATCCACGTCTCGCGCAATAGATCGGCGATCGTGCGCCCGATATCCTGCGTGGAAACCATTGGGATCTTATGATCGAGCGGCTGCAGGAAGCTGTGAATGACGCCGTTTCTGGCCGCATCCACATCCCATGCAGCGTTTTCCATGAACCAGGCGGCGCGCAGCAAGGCGACCGGCACCGATACCTTGCGCAAACCTTCTTCAGTCAGCTTGGAGTTATTAAGCAAATTGGGTTCCGCAACGTGTGCGCCAACCGTTGACAGGAATACCACCTTGCCTGGTTTGGCCTGTTCGATCGCGGCGGTAACAGCAGTGACAATCTTGACGCTTTCCGGAAAGCCCGGCTCCGGGTCAAAATTAGGCGGCGTCATAAAGAACACGCCGGCAGTACCGGTAAATGCCTTGGCCATCGCGTGGGCATCGGCACTGGAGGCGATCGCGACTTCGCAGCCTTTTGCCGCCCATGCCTTACCTTTTTCCGCATCACGCACAACGGCACGCACTGGCAGACCTGCTGCGAGCAATGTATCGGCAACGATGCTACCGACTTTTCCTGTGATTCCTGTGATGGCGTACATAGTGTTCTCCTAAGCGATTAGCGACAACGGCGTCGCGATGGAAAGCATTTTGACCGCTGTGGACACATTTCGCGATAGCATGGGTGTCATTTAATAAATGACATAAAGGCATACATCATGGCGTTTGATGAACGCATCTTAAATGGCATGGGCGTACTGTCCGCGATTGTGGATAGCGGTAGCTTTGCCGGCGCCGGTGACATTCTCGATATGTCGCAATCCGGCGTCAGTCGCTCGATTGCCCGGCTTGAGGCACGGCTAGGAATCCGGCTGTTTGATCGCACCACGCGATCAGTCACATTGACTGACGAAGGACGGCGATTCTACGAGCAAATCATGCCGTTGCTATCCGGATTGGAAGAAGCGGCATCGTCTGCCGCGCAAGGGACAACCACGGTGCGCGGACGATTGCGCGTGACAGTTGATCCATTCTTTTCGCGTTGGATATTGGGCCCGCAACTCGGCGCGTTTCTAAAAAAATATCCTGAACTGAAACTGGAGCTGATTACTCGCGATCAGCTGGGTGACATGATTGCCGACGGCTTCGATCTTGCCGTGCGTTTTGGGCCACCGCCGGTGTCGACGCTGGTGGCACGCAAGCTGATGGATACGCGCATTTTGACGGTCGCATCACCGGCATACATCAAGCGCTTTGGCCGGCCACTGTCGCCGAAGGAATTGGCAAACGGTCAGCATGCTTGCCTGCAATATCGCAATCCGGTGACTGGTCGAGCATTTGACTGGGAATTTCACAAGGGTAAAAAGCGCATGACGGTTGAGACGAGCGGGCAATTAATGGTGAACGACGTGGGCACATTGCACAGCATTTGCCTGGCTGGTCATGCGATCGCACAGGCGATGGAATTCGGCGTACGGCAGTTGGTAGATGATGGCAAGCTGATCAATCTCTTTCCCGATTGGCCGGATGAGCGCTTCCCGTTGTATGCCCTCTATCCGTCGCGGCATCATGTCCCCGCCAAGACACGCGCATTTCTGGATTTTGTCAGCATGTTGAGCGACTCAAAATAATAAATATCCGCTTTGGATAACGGTTTCAACCGGTGGATGCAACAGATTGATGAAATCGGTCGGTGGATATCGGCTAGCTGGATTTACTATGGAATGACTGAAAGGCGGGCAATTCGCAGGCTCCTTACAATCATCTTTTATTGGCGCCGCAATCGTATTCAGTTCACCGCCACATTTTCCAGCGCGAGCAAGAAGCGCTTGCGTTCCAGACCGCCGGCATAACCGGTCACCGCGCCGGATGAACCGATTACGCGATGGCAGGGCACGATGATGGAAACCGGATTTTTTCCTATGGCCGAGCCGACTGCGCGCACAGCTCTGGGTTTGCCCAATGCTTCTGCATGCTGCGTGTAACTGACGCTGCGGCCGAACGGGATCGCAGTCAGGGCTGTCCACACGTCACGCTGAAATTCCGTGCCGGTCATGTCCAGCCTTACATCAAACCCGGTACGCTTGGCGGCAAAATATTCGTCCAGCTGTTTGGCAGCGTGCTTTAAATGCAGGGCAGCGGATGGCGTCGCGGTTAGTGACCAATTATCCTTGCCCCTGAAATGTTTGTGCTCTTCAAAATACACTCCGCAAATGCCGGCATCGCTTGCCGCAATCAGCAGTAAGCCAAGCGGACTGGGGTGCTGTATGTACGAAATCATGATGTCTCCTTTTGCCGGTCAGCGCCGGTCCAGTTACTTTTAAATCGTTGATCAGAATTCTTGCTGAGCCAGCACATCAATGAGTCATCCCAGCGCATGCCATAACAACAGCGCTGCATACCCGCGCCACGGTGACCAGTTGGCGGCGCGCAGCAGCAACTGCCTTTCCGTCAGCCGAAGGCCGTCCACCGATTCGGTCGCGGCCTTTTGCAAACCCAGGTCGCCCGCCGGGAAGGCATCGGAGAAGCGCAAAGCACGCATCGCAATGTATTGCGCCGTCCATTCACCTATGCCGCGTACGGTCTTCAAATGTGTAATCACTTCGGTCAGGGATGCGCCCGGCCTGATCTGCAAACCACCTTGCACCGCAAACTGCGCGAGATTGCGTATCGCCTCGGCACGCGCGCCAGGCAAGCCGATGGCAGCGATCTCTGCCGCGCTCGCTGCAGCGAGGCACTCCGGTGTCGGAAAGTGGTGGGTTACGCCGGCGAAAGGCGTGGCTGTCGCGACACCAAACTTGTGCACCATGCGTGCCGACAAGGTCGTCGCACCCGCCACACTGACTTGCTGCCCCAACACTGCGCGGACTGCCAGTTCAAATACCTCGAAAGCACCGGGTACACGTAAACCCGGCGTCTTATCAATTTGCCTGGCCAGCAATGGATCGTGCGCCAGATGTGCGGCGACTACTTGCGGATTAGCATCGAGATCGAACTGACTGCGCAGACGCGCCAGCAAGGGCATCAAGACGTGCGCCAGCGTGCTCGACACTGATACTTCAAGCTGATGTTTTTCAGGAAGATGCCGCACATGCAACCAGCCACTGGCACCGTCCAGGCGCACGCTGCGCGCATATGAGATGCCGCCCGCCGCATCATCGATTACCGCTTCAACGCCGGCGATGGCGCGACCTGACAAATAATGCAGCATGTCGGACCACGCAAATGGCGGGCGATAAGCCAGGCGCAAGGTAATGGCATCCGCGTCATAGGCGGATGATTTTTCTGCAGCGCGTCGTATGCTGGTCGGAGCCATGCCGTAACGTGCAAGGAACAAGGCATTGAATCGGCGCACGCTGCCGAAGCCGGCTGAGTAAGCCACTTCGCTCATGGGGAAATGCGTTTCCTGCAATAATTTTTTCGCAAACAGCAGCCGTTGCGTTTGCGCAAGCTCGATCGGCGTGACGCCAAAATGCTGCTGCAGTACACGCCGCAATTGCCGCGAAGACAAACCCACTTCTGTTGCCAGTTTCTCGCCATCGCCATCATTCAATGCGCCTGCGGCGATACGTTGCCACACTGCGTATGCAAGATTTTGCTGCAATGCATACGGCGCCAATTCGGGACGGCAACGCAGGCAGGGACGGAAACCGGCCGCCTCCGCCGCGGCGGCGGTACCGAAGAATACGCAGGAAGACGCGCGTGGCGTTTTGACGGAACAAACCGGACGGCAATAAATGCCTGTGGTTTTGACGCCGGTAAAAAAGACACCATCGAAGCGTGTATCTTTTGCTGCCAATGCGCGGTAACAACTCTCATGCGTGAGCGTTGCACCAGCCTGCATATCGTTGAGATAAGGGGTATCCATGGCGCATTTATACGCGCTGGATGGATCAGCGTCTAGCCGTTTTCGGACAGGACTCGAAGGGCAAACGAGGAAATCAACCTAAGTGTTTCAGCGCACAGCCGGGATTATTCGCCTGCCATTTTTTTCATCTGGAATGCCAGCGATATGTGTGCGAACTCGATCAGGATATCTTGTGTACCACCGTTGAAAGTAGTGAAGGAATTACCCGTGCGCACCACCAGGCGCGGCGGGAATAGCCAACCGGCGTAGGGCACGCCTATCATCTTGGCGCTACGCACATCGCGCCATTCGACATGCCGGTTATACATCCAGGTTTGCGTAATCCCTTTCTCGTCGATCGTGATGGTCGAGCGCAAGAACCAGTAGTAGCTGATGGCCAACATCAATGCCGCAAAAAACAGCAAGGCCTTGACGCTGAATCCATATTCCAGCAAAGGAAAACGGCGCGCGATATCTATGGCATAGACCACCAGCGCAATGGAAAAAATCGTCGCCATCAGCTTGAACCATCTGCTGTATGCAGGACCGCTGACTGTTTTGGCGGGCTTGTAAAAATTCAGTTCCATGTCGCTTCTTCGTAAGATTTCATGCGACGGATGATCGCACATATTATTTAATTTCTCGCCTATCTTGCCATCAGGACAAGCTGGCATCATAGCGTTGTCGAAGCGCCGTCCATATACTGCGCTTGTCGCCTTCACTGGCACCACCCCATGTCGCGATTTCATCTATGGTGCGCAGGCAGCCTACGCAAAAACGAGTGCTTGCATCCACCCTGCAAATACCGATACACGGTGACGGCAACGCGCCTGCGTTTGCCGCGAGATCAATGCCGGCAAGCAGCCGGCCAAATTCGGCAGGATCCACTTTCTTTCTACGCATGACGCGGGGCAAACATGATGATGGCCATCCCCAGCAAGGTGCAGGCAACACCCGCCGCATCCCAGACGGAAGGTTTGATGCCATCGACGACCCACAGCCAAACTAGTGCAGCACTGACGTAGACGCCACCGTAGGCGGCATAGACACGGCCGCTGGCTTCCGGATGCAAGGTAAGCAACCACGCAAATAGCGCGAGGCTGAGCGCTGCGGGAATCAGCAACCAGGCCGACGCGGCGTGGCGTAGCCACAGATACGGCAGATAACAGCCGACAATCTCGGCAACCGCTGTAACGATGAAAAGCGCGATAGTCTTGATTTCAAACATGTATTTATTCCACTCCCGGCTGCGGCGATTTTTTGACATCCGCCAACTGCCATAACCAGATTTCGCCATCTTCCGGGTCGTTGGCCGTACCTACGTGGTTAAAGCCGAATTTCTTCAAAACCGCATTCGAAGAATTTTCTTCACTTTCGGTTTCAGCACGCACGGTCAATGCCGGATTCTCTGCGAGCACAATGTCCAGCAACTGCCGCACCATCATGGTCGCCACACCGTGGCCTTCTGCATCGGGAAATGTGAAATAGCCAATCTCGACCTTGCCTTCCGCTGGCGGGGCCTTGAATGCGCAGGCACCGACCAGATGCCTATCCAGGAGCGCCAGATAACCCACCCATGGTGGCCCGAAACCGGTGACTCGATACAGCGCGGCAGTTGCCGCGCATACCTGCTGTGCGATGTCGTCAAGTTCGCCGACATCCGACAGTGGACAACCCGACGCACCAATTTGTATCAATTCGATAGTTTGCATCTGATTCCATTAGTTGGCGTTGCTGTAAGCATCACGTAAGGGAAAGGCCCGAATAATGGCGTGTCGATCAAGCGCGTGAAAATAGTGAAGTCATTTTAACCAGATAAGCATGCTGGCTTAAAAATGAAGTCGGCTCTGACACTATTTTCACATCATCAAGATTGATGCAGGTAACGGCGGCATTTTTCATCAGTACACCGTCCTGCCCTGTACCAGCATGCTGTTTTACTGCTTTGCCCTAGACGCGCAAGACGTCACAAAGAATCACGGCATCGCATCAAATAATAAAGAAGGAGACATCATCACCCAAGCATCAAATCACTGAGAAAAAAACCTGGAACGTGTTGCATCGCACCTTGACATCTTTCTGTTAAGGCGCATTCTAGGCTCGTCAGCCCGGCCGCCATTTCATATGGATGCTGTCTGTCGGTGATGAATCAGCGTTATTTCTAAAAATATAAAAGGAGATACACAATGAAGAAGAATCACGATCAGAGCAAGACCACCGCTCGCCGCAAGTTCCTGGGCACAGCAACCGCCGGCACCGCTGCCGCCGCCCTCAGTTTTCCGATGATCTCCACGGCACAATCCGTGACGCAGATGCGCTTCCAAAGTACCTGGCCGAGCAAGGATATCTTCCACGAATACGCCCTCGATTTCGCTAAAAAAGTGAATGACATGACTGGTGGTGAATTGAAGATTGAAGTGCTGCCGGCCGGTGCGGTCGTGCCTGCATTCGGCTTGCTGGATGCAATTTCCAAAGGTACTCTGGATGGCGGCCACGGCGTGATGGGCTACAACTACGGCAAACAGAGTGCGATTGCGCTGTGGACCTCCGGCCCGGTATTCGGCATGGATGCGAACATGGTGCTGGCATGGCATAAATACGGCGGTGGCAAGGAATTGCTGGAGAAACTCTACAACTCGATCGGTGCCAACGTCACCTCCTTCCTCAGCGGACCGATGCCGACACAACCGCTAGGCTGGTTCAAAAAACCGATCACCAAAACCGATGATCTCAAGGGCCTGAAATTCCGCACCAACGGCCTGGCAATTGATCTGTTTACCGCAATGGGCGCGGCAGTGAATGCTTTGCCGGGTGGCGAGATCGTGCCGGCCATGGATAGAGGCTTGCTGGATGGCGCAGAGTTCAACAACGCCAGCTCGGATCGCCTGCTTGGCTTTCCGGATGTATCCAAGGTCTGCATGCTGCAAAGCTTCCACCAAAGCTCGGAGCAGTTCGAGATCAGCTTTAACAAGACCAAGTACGACACACTGCCACCGAAGATGAAGGCCATTATTTCCAATGCGGTGGAAGCTGCTTCAGCCGACATGTCGTGGAAAGCAATCGATCGCTATTCCAAGGATTATCGCGACATGCAGACCAAGGATGGCGTGAAATTCTACAAAACGCCGGACACGATCCTGCAAACTCAACTGAAGATCTGGGACGACGTCGTCAAGAAAAAAGGGGCTGACAATCCACTCTTCCAGGAAGTGGAAAAATCGCAACGCGCCTTTGCCGAACGCGCAATGAAGTGGGACATGGACACCAACAATAATCGCCGCATGGCCTACAACCATTACTTCATGCAAAAAGCGGCACCGAAGAAAGGCTGACGCGTCGACGTTCGACACAATCCCATCCAGTCCAACTGGATGGGATTTTATGAACGCTGACTGGCGTCGCGAAGCGACCAACGTCACTTGTCTTTTCTTCGGAGGTCGTCATGCAGAACATTTTACTTTTCATCGACAAGGTGAGCAGCTGGGTCGGCCAGGCATTTTCCTGGCTTATCGTGGCGCTGACCCTACTCATCTCGTGGGAAGTCTTTTCACGTTACGTACTCAACCATCCCAATCCCTGGTCATTCGATCTGATGATCATGATGTATGGCACCGCCTTCATGATGGCAGGCGCTTACACATTGGCAAAAAACGGCCATGTGCGCGGCGATGTGCTGTACGGATTTTTCCCGCCGCGTCTGCAAGCCGGGCTGGACCTCATCCTTTACTTCGTCTTCTTTATTCCCGGTGTCAGCGCGCTGGTTTGGGCCGGCTACACCTATGCGGCAGAATCCCTGGCCATCAACGAGCACTCCACGCTCACTGCCAACGGTCCGCCGCTCTATCCATTCAAGATGGTCATCCCGATCTCTGGCGTCCTTTTACTAATACAAGGCGTGGTGGAAATCATACGCTGCATCATTTGTCTGCGCGATGGCGAATGGCCAACGCGCGTGAAGGATGTAGAAGAAGTTGACGTCGACCAGTTGAAAGCGATGGTCCATATCAAGGACATCGCTGAAGCTGATCAATTCGCCATCAAACAGTCCGGGAGCCAGTGATGAGAAAAGAAGTATGGTTTGGAATCTCCATTCTGGTCGCAATTGTGGTCGGACTTTTTATCTTGATGCCGTCGCCGGAAAACATGACCAACGGTCATCTCGGCCTGCTGATGCTGGCACTGGTAGTGGTCGCGATCATGCTCGGTTTCCCGACAGCATTTACACTGATGGGGATGGGGGTGATGTTTGCATGGTTCGCGTTTTACAGTCGCGATCCCTCTCTGGCAACGCAGCAAACGCTGGATTTGATGGTGCAACGCGCCTATTCGGTCATGGCCAACGATGTGCTGATCTCTATCCCGCTGTTCATCTTCATGGGCTATCTGGTTGAACGCGCCAATCTGATCGAGAAGCTGTTCAAGAGCCTGCACATTGCCATGGCACGGGTGCCGGGTTCGCTTGCCGTCGCCACCATCATCACCTGTGCCGTGTTTGCGACAGCGACCGGCATTGTCGGCGCAGTGGTGACCTTGATGGGGCTGCTGGCCTTGCCTGCCATGCTGAAGGCTGGCTATAGCACGCAATTGTCGGCCGGTGCCATTACCGCAGGCGGCTGTCTGGGGATCCTTATTCCGCCATCAGTCCTATTGATCGTCTATGGTGCGACCGCTGGCGTATCGGTGGTCAAGCTGTATGCCGGTGCATTTTTTCCAGGCGTCATGCTGGCTGCGATGTATATCGGCTATGTCATCATCCTGGCAAAGCTCAAACCCCGCATGGCTCCGCCATTATCTGCAGCAGATCGCCGCGTGGATCTACCCGTCTTTGCCGAACATATTTCCACCAACATCAGCAAGAAGGCGCTGCCAGGTTTGCTGGGTGCATTAAAGGGCAAGCGTGCTGCCGATGTTCCTGTGGGCACCTTGTTGTCGCAATTGTTCATCGCCCTTTTGCCGGCATTGGCTTTTGCGCTGGTGATGGGCTTGAGCTATCGCATGGTCACTGCGCCCGATGCGGCCCAAACGGAATTGGTAGAGATGGGTTCTGGTGCGCAGAGTTTTACCGGCGACGAATTTTCATCGGATAACGGCTTCGGTGAGCCACCGGCAGAAGAATCACTCGCCGAGCCACCAGTGGGAGGAGCGCTGGCCGAACCACCAGTGGACGGCACGCTTGCAGAGCCATTGCAAGAAGCCGCTCCACCAGCTTCGGTGTCGTCGCAAGAAACCAGCCCGACAATCAGTTCAGCCGCTACGCCGGCAGAACGAAAAAGTGCGCCGCAAAATTACTGGATAACATTCGCGGTCGGACTGACGCTGCTGATTGCCTTCTATGCGTTTTTTACTTTTGCGCGGCTGGAGATTTTCAAGATGCTGCTGGGCTCGCTGTTTCCGCTAGCCTTCATGATTCTTGCGGTCCTTGGCAGTATCGTGTTCGGGCTGGCAACGCCGACGGAGGCAGCAGCGATGGGGGCGTTCGGCGGCATCTTGCTGGCGGCGGCGTATCGTCGCTTCAACTTTACGATGCTCAAGGAATCTGCCTATCTGGCGACCAAGACCAGTGCGATGGTGTGCTGGCTGTTTGTCGGCTCAAGCATATTCTCGGCCTCGTTTGCATTGCTGGGCGGACAGGAAATCATCAATGACTGGGTTCTGTCGCTCGACATGACACCCTTGCAATTCATGATCCTCGCGCAAGTGATCATCTTCCTGCTCGGCTGGCCGCTGGAATGGACAGAGATCATCGTGATCTTCATGCCGATTTTTATTCCTCTGCTTGCCCACTTCGATGTCGATCCACTGTTCTTTGGATTGCTGGTGGCGATGAATCTGCAAACCGCCTTCCTGTCACCGCCAGTTGCGATGTCGGCGTTTTATCTGAAAGGCGTCGCACCACCGCATGTGACACTGAACCAGATTTTCCTCGGCATGCTGCCATTCATGGGGCTGCAGATCATTGCCTTGATTTTGCTCTATACCTTCCCTGCAATCGGCATGTGGCTGCCAGGCGTGCTGTACAAATAGACCTGCGTCGCACATCAAAACGGGATGCGGCCAATTCGGCGCGTCCCGTTTTTTATTCCACTGTAATTTGTATTGCAGCTCCGATTGCCAGTCACATTGCAAGTCGCGCTGCACGCCATAGCTTCAGGCGTGCGTCACTTTTTCATTGCACTGAAATCCCTCTGCACTCAGACGCAGCCAGCATTGCCTGATCGTTTCGCTGCAATCGCATTGCCGGCGCGACTGGCCGCCTTGCGGCCCAGCTGCGCGGAAATGAATTGCCCGGCATCGACCACTGCATCGAAATCGATACCGGTTGCTATCCCTAGTCCGCGCATCATGTACAGCACGTCTTCAGTCGCAACATTGCCGGTCGCGCCTTTGGCATACGGGCAGCCGCCGAGACCGGCAACCGATGCATGATAAATCGTGATGCCGACTTCCAGGCTGGCGTAAATATTCGCCAGCGCCTGCCCGTAGGTGTCGTGGAAATGACCGGACAAACCGGCGATCGGGAATTCCTGTGCTGCGCGTTGCATCACCGTTTGCACATGACGTGGCGTCGCCACCCCTATCGTGTCGGCGATATCGATTTCATCGCACCCGAGATCGCGCAATTGCTGCACCACGCTCGCCACGCTATCGGTCGAGACCTCACCCTGATACGGGCAACCGAAGGCGCAGCTCAGGGCGCCGCGCAAACGCATCTTGTTTTCCTTGGCGGCACGCGCCACCTCGCGAAAGCGTTCCACCGATTCTGCAATCGAACAATTGATATTCTTTTGCGAAAACGCTTCCGATGCGGCGGCAAAGATCACGACTTCATCCACACCGGCCGCCAATGCAGCTTCGAAACCCTTCATGTTCGGCACCAAGGCCGAATACAGCGTGCCCGGCCTGCGCGTAATGCCGGCCATTACTTCAGTGGATGTCGCCATTTGCGGCACCCATTTTGGCGACACAAATGACGTCGCCTCGATATTGACGAAGCCGGCTTGCGACAGGCGATTGACCAGTTCGATCTTAACGTCGGCGCTGATAGTTTGCTGTTCGTTCTGCAAACCGTCGCGTGGGCCGACTTCTATGATCTTGACGGATGCGGGCAGGTTGGAAGAAATCAATTAAGTGACCTCGATAAAACAGAATTCAAAACGAGATTGGCGCAAGTTCTACTGCAAGAATTTAATACAAGAATTTACTGCAAAGAAAAACTTGTTTCAGATGGAAAAACGGCCGGTCGAAGATTCAACCGGCCGTCTCTACACTACAAATTCTAATTACTGCGGCGTCACATCGCAACGCGCATCGATCGCGGTGCTGCGTGTATGCATGCCGAGCTTTTCCAGCAATTCTTGATCAGCCAGTGCTTCCGGATTGCCGGTCGTCAGTAACTTGTCGCCATAGAAAATCGAGTTTGCGCCAGCGACGAAACACAATGCCTGTATCGCTTCGCCCATTTCGCGACGACCGGCAGACAAACGTACGCGTGCTTTCGGCATCGTGATGCGTGCCACTGCGACGGTGCGTACGAATTCCAGAGGATCGATAGGATCAGTGCCGTGCAAAGGCGTGCCTTCGACTTGCACCAGATTGTTGACTGGTACCGATTCAGGATACGGATCCATATTGCACAATTGCGCAATCAGGCCGGCGCGTTGCAAACGCGATTCGCCCATGCCGACAATACCGCCGCAGCAAACCTTGATGCCTGCGCCACGCACACGGCCGAGGGTGTCGATGCGGTTTTGGTAATCGCGGGTCGAGATCACGTTGGAATAGAATTCAGGCGCGGTATCGAGATTGTGATTGTAGTAATCGAGGCCGGCGTTTTTCAGTTTTTCAGCCTGGCCTTCGCCCAGCATGCCGAGTGTGGCGCAGGTTTCCATGCCCATCGCCTTGACTTCGCGCACCATCTCTTCGACCTTTTCCAGATCGCGATCTTTTGGTTCACGCCATGCAGCGCCCATGCAGAAACGCGTCGCGCCATGCGATTTTGCTTCGCGGGCAGCGGCCAGCACTTCTTCCAAAGGCAGAATTTTTTGTGCCGTCACGCCCGTATCGTAGCGCGCAGCTTGCGGACAGTAGCCGCAATCTTCCGGGCAGCCGCCGGTTTTGATCGACAGCAAGGTCGCCAATTCCACTTCCGACGGATCGAAGTTTTCGCGGTGCACGGTTTGCGCGCGGAACATCAATTCATTGAATGGGAGGTTGAACAGCGCGAGTACATCATCCACCGGCCACGCGGTCGGGACGATAGGAGCGACAGGCGCCTGGAAGGTTACTGCTTGCGACGATGGTTGCGACGACATAGAAAAAACTCCTGACTAAAATTCAAAGCTAGCGTTTGTCAGGCCGACTTGGGCCAGCCAGGCAAACACGAAAAATCCAGAAAAGCAGCCGCTGCAGCAGGCAAGGGCGCATGTTGTTGATCATCATCAACCGACAGGCGCGGCACACAACCCAGCAACGGTGCGGACAAACGGGCCGACAATGCTTCGACATTATCCCCAGCATAGGCCATGCCAGCATCGACGGTATTGGCCACCCAACCCACCAGCTTCAGACCGCGTGCGGCGATCGCATCGGCAGTCAATAAAGCGTGATTCAGGCAACCGAGCCGCAGCCCGACCACCATTATGACCGGCAATGCCAGTTGTTGGGCCAAATCTGCAGTATCGGCATCATCCGACAAGGGTACGCAAAAGCCGCCCACCCCCTCCACCACGACCGCGTCCGCCATTTCAACCACTTGCGCATAACATCGGCGTATATACGCGATATCTATTGCAACATTCTCCAACCTGGCGGCAACGTGCGGTGCGGCGGCGGTTTTGAACAGGTACGGCACGGCCAAATTTCGCGGCAAAACCACATTTGCCGCCTGCGCCAAAGCGTCAGCGTCGTCATTGTGCCAGACCTCGCCATCGGCTGTCTGAACCGGATGCGCGCCAGCCGCCACCGATTTGATCGCCGCCGCCCGCACCCCGGTTTGCACCAGCGCATGCAGGATTGCGGTGGAAATCAGCGTCTTGCCGATTTCAGTATCGGTGCCGGTAACGAAACAACTGAAAGACGCTGTCACGGGTTTATTCACGTCAGATTTCCTTTTCCAGTTGCTGCAGCATATCGACCAGTTGCGCGACATCGACAGCCGTATGCGCAGCCGACAGCGTCACGCGCAAACGCGCAGTACCGGCAGGCACAGTCGGCGGACGAATCGCCGGCACCCAGATGCCGCGCGCGTATAAATCGGCAGCGACTTGCATCGCCACATCATTCGCGCCGATCACGACCGGTTGAATCGCGGTAGCGGATGCCATGGTCTGCCATGTGCTCAATTGCAGGGTTTGTGAAAATTGCGCGATCAGGCTGTGCAATTGCGTCCGGCGTGCTGCACCTTCCGCGCCTTCAATAATATCCAGACTGGTCAGCAGTGCATGCGCGACTGCAGGCGGCGCAGCCGTTGTATAAATATAAGGACGGGCGCGCTGCACCATCCATTCGATCACGCTCGCATGCGCAGCGACGAAGGCACCAGCCACACCAGCCGCCTTGCCGAGCGTGCCCATGTAAACCAGATTCGGCGAGCGCAGATTGAAATGTTCGAGCACGCCACGACCGTCGGCACCGAGCACACCAAAGCCGTGCGCATCATCGACCACCAGCCACGCGTCATGCTGTTCGCACAAAGCCAGCAAGCGCGGCAAATCGGCCAGGTCGCCATCCATGCTGAAGACACTGTCGGTTACCACCATCTTTTTCGCAGCGGTGCTGGCGGCGAGCAAGGCGGATAATTTTTCGAGGTCGCCGTGCGGATAAACCTGCACGTTCGCACGCGACAAACGCGCGCCATCGATCAGCGATGCATGATTCAGCGATTCGGAAAACAGATCGGCGTCGCTCCCGGCCAGCGCACCCAGCATCGCCAGGTTCGCCATATAGCCGGTGCAGAAATACAGCGCACGTGCATTGTCGATTTGCGGCGCGACGAATTCGGCGAGCCGCTCTTCCAGCTGCGCATGCGCACGCGAGTGACCGCTGATCAAATGCGATGCGCCGCTGCCAGCGCCATAGAGTGCGGCACCTTGCTGCAAGGCTGCGATGATTTTCGGATGCGCTGCCAAACCCAGATAATCATTGCTGCAAAACGCCAGCATCGCACGGCCATCGACGTGCACGCGTGGCGTGGATGGGGTTTCGGTGACGCGACGGCGACGACGCAGGCTTTGTGCGTCAATATGCGCCAGCTGCGCATCCAGTTCCGCAATCAATCTGCTCATGCCGCCATCACTTTTGCAAAAACGGTTTGTACGCGCGCAGCAAGCTCTTCGATTTCTTCGCTGCTCAAAATATACGGCGGCATCAGATAGACCGTGTTGCCGATAGGGCGCAACAGCAACTCATGTTCCAGCGCGGTCGAGAAGAAGCGCTGCGAGAACGTCGCAGCCGCTTGCGGACTGTCGATCACCGCATCAAAGGCCCATATCATGCCGCGATGGCGGAAGTTCGCCACCTGTTCATGCGTCGCCAGCGGTGCCAGCGCCTTGGTCAAATGCGTGGCATGCGCGCGATTGCTGTGGATGACATCGTCTTCTTCAAAAATCGCCAGCGTCGCCAGTGCAGCACGGCAGGCGAGCGGATTGCCGGTGTAGGAATGCGAATGCAAAAAGCCGCGCTTCACATCGACGTCATAGAAGGATTGATAAATTTCGTCGCGCGTCATCACCAGGGACAGGGGCAGATAACCGCCGCTGATGCCTTTCGACAGACATAAAAAGTCCGGCCAGATCGCGGCCTGTTCACACGCAAAGAAAGTGCCGGTGCGTCCGCAACCGACTGCAATCTCATCGGCAATCATGTGGATCTGATACTGATCGCACAGCAGGCGCACCTCCTGCAGATACACAGGATCATGCATCGCCATCCCGGTGGCGCATTGCACCAGCGGCTCGATGATGATGGCGGCGATATGCGGTGCGCGCTCCTGCAATAATTTTTCCAACTCTTTCGCGGCACGACGTGCGACATCGGCCGCCGATTCACCCGGCTCGGCGGCGCGCGCATCCGGACTGGCGACCACATGCGCGTGCTGCAGCAGGGAGTCATAGGCATCGCGGAAGATGGGCACATCGGTGACGCCGAGCGCACCGATGGTTTCGCCGTGATAACTACCCTTCAGGCAAACGAATTCGCGCTTGGCCGGCTTGCCATTGTTGCGCCATGCGTGGAAGCTCATCTTCAACGCAATCTCTACCGCCGATGCGCCATCGGATGCGTAAAAGCAGTGGCCGAGTACATGGCCGGTGCGTGCGGCCAGCTGCTCCGACAATTGCACGACAGGCTCGTGCGTGAAGCCGGCGAGCATTGCATGCTCCAGCAAATCGAGTTGCAGCTTCAACGCATTATTGATGCGCGGATTGGCGTGGCCAAACAAATTAACCCACCACGAACTGATCGCATCCAGATAGCGATTGCCGTTGACGTCATACAGCCACGCACCGCGGCCGTGGCTGACAGGGATCAGCGGCAACGTTTCGTGATGCTGCATCTGTGTGCACGGATGCCATACGCTGCGCAGGCTGCGCGCGACCAGATCGTCTTGTTTGCCAGGTGTGTGATGCATTGCGTCCAACCTCGCCGTTATTATTTCGTATTGTTTATTTCAGCGCGCCTGCCACTGCACACGCGTTGCAATTTATTCGGGAAACACACCATCAATATAAAACCAGCGGCCATCTTCTTTGACGAATCGGCTGACTTCATGCAGGCGTTGCGCGCGACCGCCGCTCTTGGAGCGCGCGACAAATTCAACCGTCGCTTCGGTTTCGCCAGGCACAAACTTCTTCACGTCCAGCCCCAGCCATTTGGTCGCTGCGTCATGCGCAAAATCGGTCAAGGGCGGGCGCGTCGTTGCGTGCCACGTTGCATGTACATAATGCATCAAGCCCAACACATAGGCGCTGTAACGCGAGCGCATCAATGCTTCTGCGTTCGGTGCATCCGCGCCATCGTGAAAAACCTTGCAGCAAGTCGCATAACTGTCTTTGCCGCCATGATTGCCGCAAGGGCAGGCGGCGCTCGCCGCAGGATGTGCTTTTGCCATACTTTCTTTGCCTGCCTTGCCCGACGGAATCTTCGGGCGCAGCACTAATGCACCGTTTAAAATGATGCTCGATAATAATGTTCGACAACAACGCTGCATCTGCACGACGCGTTCAAACGCTGCCAAGGAAGCTATTGTAGGCGCGCCCGACTGGAATGTGAACCGTATTGCCCCACCGCGAGATCTCGATGAATCTGCTGGAAGCCCAACTGAACTACCCTTTTGCCGACACCTTGCCCGACGTAGGCAGCACGTTCGAGGTCGCGCCCGGCGTCAAGTGGCTGCGCATGGGCTTGCCGTTTGCGCTCAACCACATCAATCTGTGGCTGCTGAAAGATACTGTCGACAGTGACAACGGCCCGGTCACAGGCTGGACCATCATCGACTGCGGCATCGCCAACGACGCGACGCGCGACGCGTGGGAACAGATTTTCGCCACGCAACTCGAAGGCTTGCCCGTCATACGCGTCATCTGCACGCACTGCCATCCCGATCACGTCGGCCTCGCCGACTGGATCTGCAGCCGCTGGCAAGTGCCGCTGTGGATGACCACCGGCGAATACGCATTTGCACGCATGATGTCGGCCGCCTTGCCGGGCGCGGACGGCACCGCGATGTTCCCCTTCTTCAAACTGCACGGCCTCGCCGATCCGCAGATGCTGCAAGAACTGGAAGGCCGCCGCAGTTATTACCCGACGCTGGTACCAGCCGTGCCGCTGACGTATGTGCGCATACACGACACGCAAAACATCCGCATAGGCGAGCACACATGGCGCATCATCACAGGCTTCGGCCACGCGCCCGAACATGCATCGCTGTATTGCGCAGAATTGAATGTACTGATCTCCGGCGACATGGTCTTGCCGCGCATCTCGACCAATGTCTCGGTCTTTGCGATAGAACCGGAATCAAATCCGGTACAGCAATTTCTCGATTCATTATTGAAGTACAAGGATTTGCCAGACGACACAGTGGTGCTGCCATCCCACGGCAAACCCTTCCGTGGTTTGCATACGCGCATACAGCAATATGTCGATCACCACGCCGCGCGCCTGCAGGAAGTACTGGATGCCTGCGTCACACCACAATCAGCAGCAGACATCGTGCCGATCATGTTTGTACGCAAGCTGGATTCACATCAGTTGAGTTTTGCGCTGGGGGAGGCGTTGGCGCATTTGCATAAGCTTTGGTTTGATGGGGTTTTGAAGCGCATGATTTTCGCGGATGGAATTGTACGATTTCAAGCGCATTAAAATTATCTTTGTAGTCAGCAAACACAGATACAACCGGGACAAAAATTGGATAACAACGAAGTGTGGGCATTGTTCGAACAGCTGTACTCAGACCTAATTGGCGAAGACACTTACCCCAATAATAGGCCTTTACTTGCGCATTACACATCAATTGCCACGCTTGAGGCGATTATGAAGAACAATGAAATGTGGCTAGGCAACCCTCTTTTCATGAACGATTACGAAGAACTGAGATTCGGGATAAACGAAGCTGCTATATCGTTCCGCCTCCATCAGGGAATTCGCTCCGCATGCAAGACAGAAGAACGTTATGAAGAGCTTCAAAAAGTCTTCGAGGATTATCTGACGAATATCAGCAACGATGGGGTATTCGATGTTTATGTATTGTGTTTTTCAGAGCATGGCCGTGATACGAAAAATACTGACGGTTTGCTTTCGATGTGGCGAGGTTATGGCGCAAATGGAACCGGGGCCGCTATCGTTTTTGATACACAGGAATTGTCATACGTAGAAGACTCTCCATTGATACTAGCCAAAGTTGAATATGGGAGTAAAGAAAAGCGACTCGCATGGATTGAAGCAAAGCTTGATAAATTTGCTTTGCTTCTAGCGCAGTCCAACCTACCAATAGAACAATTTTATCTGCCAGTCACAAAGCTGCTACAAAGGGTAATGCTATTCGCATTGTTCTCGAAACACGATGGATTTACGGAGGAACGAGAGTGGCGACTTGCTTATGTCCGAGCTTGGGACAGACAAGAAAAACTAACAAATATGATTCACTATTCAATTGGTGCAAGTGGCATCCAACCAAAACTTAAACTGAAGATCGGGGGAATTGAGGGAGTAATCGCAGACCCAATTTCGCTAGAAAAAATTGTTACTCAAATTATTCTTGGCCCATCAATTTCGAACATCTTGTCGCTAATGACGGTGAAACGGATGCTTGAAATTTTAAAAGGAGCGGAAATGGCAAAAAAAGTTGAACGCTCTTCCACCCCATTTCGCGCAACAAATAACTAGGCCTAGGAATTTATCGTTTTTAATGTTTCGCTGGATTCCGCTCTGACGCTGCCGATTTTGCGGTGCGTGAAATGGATCAGAAATGAAAACTGTCTGAGCGTAGCGAGTTTTTTCATTTCC
>CAYOQL010000005.1:0-132031 GCA_964406085.1 uncultured Herminiimonas sp. | reverse complement strand
ATATTTCCGGCAATACGAAAACACGCGATGAAGTGATACGTCGTGAGTTGCGCCAATTTGAAAATTCCTGGTATGACGGCGAAAAAATCAAGATGTCGCGCGACCGCGTGGATCGTCTTGACTATTTTAATGAGGTGACAATTGAAACCCCGGACGTACCGGGCAAAACTGATCAGGTTGATGTCAATCTTGCGGTAACAGAAAAACCCACTGGCAACATCATGCTGGGAGCAGGTTTCTCCAGTTCGGAAAAATTATCTTTAAGTGGCTCTATTAATCAGGCGAATGCTTTCGGTAGCGGTAATACTGTCGGTATTGATGTCAATACCAGTAAACTGAATCGTACTATTGCGTTGTCCAGCACGAACCCTTATTTCACAGACGATGGCATCAGCCGCAGTTATGAAATCTTTACCCGGACGACGAGACCGCCAACCATTAATACAGGCGATTATCGTATTCGTACCAATGGCGCGAATATCAAGTTTGGTGTGCCGTTTTCAGAATATGATCGGGTGTTTTTTGGTGTTGGCGTAGAGCAAACTTCGCTTGAAACATACACAAACGCAACCGGTACTGTTACCAATTACACTACTAGTCCTGACGCGTACCGACGTTATGTAGATGATATTAATGGGGTCACTAGCAGAACTGACCCTCGCAGTGCTTTTCAAGAGGGGCAGCACGATGCCTCCGCTACGGGCTTGCCATTGACGGTAGCGTGGCAGCGTGATAATCGTGATAGTGCATTAGTGCCTACAAAAGGGCGCTATCAACGAGCCAATTTTGAGATTTCACCTGCCGGTGATTCGAACTACTTCCGTGCAACTTATCAGCAACAATGGTTCCGTCCTCTGTTTAGCAGTACAACATTGGCATTGAACGGCGAGGTGAATTACGGTAAAGCTCTTGGTGGAAAGACTTATCCTATCTTCAAGAATTTTTATGCGGGCGGTATCGGTTCAGTGCGTGGTTATGAAAGCTCGTCGCTTGGACCTAAAGATGACATTACTGGTGATCCATTGGGCGGTTCATCGCGGCTGATTTTCAATGCTGAGTTGCAATTTCCATTTCCGGGTTCAGGCACAGACCGCAGCCTGCGGTGGTTTACCTTCTTCGATGCTGGTAACGTATATACAGATGGATTCGGTGGTGATTTGAAAACATCGGTGGGTATTGGCTTAAGCTGGGTATCGCCTATCGGACCGTTAAAGTTGAGTTTCGGCAAGGCCTTGAACGCGGATGACAGCAGCGATGTGACGAAACGTGATAAAACCCAGGCATTCCAGTTCCAGTTGGGCACAGGCTTCTAGTCGCTTTGAGGCATAATAGAAATCTGGTAATTGAAATCTGAAACGCGGAGAATTATTTTGAAGTCGTTAACTAAACTATCAGTGGCCACCAAAGGCCTGACAATATTTGTCGCAGGACTGTTCTTTGTATCCGGTGTGCAAGCGCAGGAAATGAAAATTGGCGTTGTGAGTACTGAACGCATTTTCCGTGAAGCGGCGCCTTACAAGGCAGCACAAGTCAAGATCGAACAGGAATTTTCCAAGCGTCAAAAAGAATTGCAGGATTTGGCGAATCGTTTGAAAGCCATGGCAGACAAGCTGGATAAAGACGCCGCCGTATTGTCCGATTCCGATCGTACCAAACGTCAGCGCGAACTGGCTGAAGTCGACAAGGATTTTCAACGTACGCAACGTGAATTCAAGGAAGATTTGAATCAACGCCGTAACGAGGAAATGGCCAATGTCATCGATCGTACCAACAAGGTGATCAAGCAAATCGCCGAAGCTGAAAAATACGATATCGTGCTGCAAGAAGCGGTTTATATCAGTCCACGTATCGACATCACCGATAAAGTGCTCAAGGCTTTGAGCAAATAAAATATAAAGGCAACGATGAGCACTCGGCTGGGAGAATTAGTCGAACGCTTGGGGGGCCGGTTGATAGGCAATGCCGACATAGAAGTTGTCGGCATTGCGCCGTTAAGCGATGCGGATGCATCGCACATCACGTTTCTTTCCAATCCCAAGTTTAGAGCGCAGGCTGCACAAACACGTGCGGCCGCTTTGATTTTGTCTGCAGCAGACGATGAGGTCGTGGGCGCGAGTTATTCGGGCGCACGCATTATCGACTCCAACCCATACGCCTATTTTGCGCATGCAGCGCAATTCTTTGCATCATTGAATGCGCGCGTGCCGACGCCGGGGATACATCCTACTGCAGCCGTTGACCCGTACGCTCGGGTGGCTGCAAATGCCTCCATCGGACCACATGTCACGATCGAAGCAGGCGCAGTGATTGAAGAGGATTGCGTAATTGGTGCGGGCTGTTTCATTGGCGCCGATGCGAAAGTTGGCGGCGCAACGCTCTTCCATCCACGTGTCACATTTTTGGCAGGATGCCAGATAGGCAAGCGCGGGATTATTCATCCGGGAGCTGTCATCGGTGCGGATGGTTTCGGTTTTGCCAATGAAGGTGGGGCCTGGATCAAAATCCCGCAGACCGGGGCAGTCAAAATCGGCGATGACGTGGAAATTGGCGCCAATACTTCTATCGATCGCGGCGCATTGGCCGATACGGTAATTGAAGATGGCGTCAAACTCGATAACCAAATCCAGATCGGTCACAATTGCCATATCGGAGCGCATACCGCGATGGCCGGCTGCGTCGGCGTCGCGGGTAGTGCGGTCATCGGCAAGCATTGCACATTCGGCGGGGCGGCGATGGTGTTAGGTCATTTGACCATCGCAGATCATGTTCACGTTTCATCGGGCAGCATGGTGTCGCGCTCGATTCGGGAGAAGGGGCAGTACACCGGTTTTTATCCGCTGGCAAAAAATGCCGATTGGGAAAAATCTGCGGTAATCGTGCGCAATTTGCCGACGATGCGTGAGAAAATTCGCGAGTTGGAAAAAACAATTAAATCGCTAGGCAACAACGAGAGTGAAGAACGAAATGAGTAACGAACTAAATGCGCAAGTAAAAGCAGTGTCCAAAACGCTGGATATCAATCAGATCAAACAATATTTGCCGCATCGCTACCCGATGTTGCTGGTCGATCGCGTATTGACTTGGGAATCCGGCAAGTCGATTACTGCCATCAAGAACGTTACCGCGAATGAAGAGTTCTTCAACGGGCATTTTCCGCACAAGCCTGTCATGCCGGGCGTGTTGATGATAGAAGCGCTGGCGCAAACCGCAGCCTTGTTGTCCTTTTTGACGATGGGTCAAAAGCCTGATGACAATAGCGTGGTTTATTTCATCGGCATCGACGGTGCGCGCTTCAAGCGCCCGGTAGAACCTGGCGACCAGCTGAAAATGGAAGTTGAAATTCTGCGTAATGCACGCGGAATCTGGAAGTACAAGGCGACCGGTTCGGTAGACGGCCAACTGGCGCTGGAAGCTGAACTGATGTGCACGATGCGCACCATCAACGAACCAAGTCCAGCTGCGGGGCAGTAATGAGCTTGATTCATCCAACCGCGATAGTCGATCCGAAGGCGCAACTCGATGCGTCGGTCGAGGTTGGCGCGTATTCGGTTATCGGTCCTCATGTAAAAATCGGTGCGCGCAGCAAGATCGGCCCGCATGTCGTGGTCGAAGGACATACGACGATAGGTGTCGACAATACGATATTTCAGTTCGCCTCTATCGGTGCCGCGCCACAGGACAAAAAATACGCTGGCGAACCGACTGAACTGTCTATAGGCGATCGCAACACGATACGTGAATTCGTCACCATCAATCTGGGTACGACACAGGACGCCAATATCACGCGCCTGGGCAATGACAACTGGATCATGGCGTATGTGCACATCGCACATGATTGCCAGTTGGGCAGCAACATTATCCTGGCAAATAATGCGACGCTGGCCGGTCACGTTCATCTGGAAGACTGGGTTTTTCTCGGCGGCTTTACTTCCGTGCATCAATTCTGCCGTATCGGCGAACATGCAATGACAGCCTTTACTGCCGCGGTCAGCCAGGATATTCCACCCTTCGTTACTGCCGCTGGTAACCGTGCGGTTCCTGCAGGTATCAATAGCGAGGGCTTGAAGCGCCGTGGCTTCAGCAGTGAACAGATCATGGCCATCAAGCGTGGCTACAAAATGATTTATCGTTCCGGTTTGCCGCTGGAAGAAGCCAAGTCTGCATTGCTGGAAGAAGAAAAGAAATCTCCTGGCGCGGCCACCTATCTGCGGCAATTGCGCGAATTCATAGCAGCATCTCCCCGTGGCATCATCCGCTGACGTATCAAGCAAGACTTCGATAGCAATGGTTGCCGGTGAAACTTCCGGTGACTTGCTGGCGGGGCGCTTGTTGTCAGGTTTGCGTCCGCAATTGCCGGGTGCATTGATGCATGGCATAGGCGGGCCGCATATGGCCCAGCATGGCTTCATCAGCGACTTCCCTATGGAGAAATTGTCGGTGCGCGGCTTGTTTGAAGTGCTCGCGCATTATCGTGAAATCAAGGCAATTCAAATTGCACTACGCGATCAATTATTGATAGAGCGGCCAGCCGTTTTCATTGGCGTTGATGCGCCCGATTTCAATCTGGGTCTGGAAGCACAATTGAAAAGCGCCGGCATCCCCACCATGCACTTCATCGGTCCATCGATCTGGGCGTGGCGTGGCGGACGCATCAAAAAGATTGCACGCGCCGTATCGCACATGCTGGTCATTTTTCCGTTTGAAGAAGAAATTTATCGCAAGGCGGGTATTCCAGCGACCTATGTGGGTCATCCAATGGCGCAAGTCATACCAATGGTGCCGGATCAGGCGGGTGCCCGCGCAGCATTGGACTTGCCGGTAGCATCGCCTGTAGTGGCAATTCTGCCTGGCAGCAGGATGTCCGAATTGAAGTACAACGCGGTCGCTTTCGTCGCCGCCGCAAAAATCCTGCTGCAACGAGATGCTACGCTGCAGTTCGTCGCACCGATGGCAGGTGAGGCGCAGCATCGTTACTTCAATGAATTGATCGAACAGGCTGGATTGCGCGATGTGCCGATCAAGGTCATCGACGGCCAGTCACATCGCGCACTGGCCGCAGCGGATGCAGTACTGGTAGCGTCGGGTACCGCATCGCTGGAAGTGGCATTGTTCAAGAAGCCGATGGTGATTGCCTACAAGATGATGCGCGCCTCCTGGCATGTATTGCGCCATATGGGATACCAGCCGTGGATAGGCTTGCCGAATATTCTCGCGCAGGAATTCCTGGTGCCAGAACTGTTGCAGGACGCAGCGACGCCTGAGGCACTCGCGGAAGCATTGTGGAAACAATTGCAGGATGGCGCACATCGTGAATACCTGCAGCGCCGGTTCACCGACATGCACCATACTTTATTACGTGACACCGCGGCAGAAAGCGCGCGCGCAGTGCTTGAGCTGATTGCGCAAACACCACGTGCTTCCTGATCCTGATGCATCTGTGATGATGCCCGCTGCAACCCGTAGATCGTCATGATAAAAAAAATAGATACCAATCTCTCGCTGTTCACTAGCCTCGATGACGATCTCATCTGTGGTGTGGATGAAGCCGGTCGCGGTCCTTTGGCAGGGCCGGTATTTGCCGCTGCGGTGATTCTCGATCCGATGCGTGCGATTGATGGTTTGCGCGACTCGAAGAAGCTCACCGAGGCAAAGCGTGATGCATTAGCAATCGAGATCAAGGCGCATGCATTGTCGTGGTCGATTGCCCAATGTTCGGAAGAAGAAATCGATACGCTGAACATTTTGCAGGCGACCATGCTGGCGATGCGAAGGGCCATTGAAGGGCTGCATATCACCCCGACGCTGGCGCTGATCGATGGCAATCGATGTCCGGTCATGACAGTGCGCGGCGAAGCAATCATCAAGGGAGACGACAAGGTCCCGGCGATTTCAGCGGCATCGATTCTGGCAAAAACCGCACGGGATCATGCCTTGGGATTGCTGCACATTGCGTATCCGCATTACGCCTTTGATCAACACAAGGGTTATCCTACGGCTTTGCATATGGAGCGCTTGCGCGAGCATGGCGTGTCGCCTGTGCACCGCAAATCGTATGCGCCGGTGCGTGCCTTGCTTGATAAATAGTAAGTCAATCAATAGCCGCAGCAACCACCTTCAGATGCAGTTCTGCTTATCATCATGACGCTCAAAACAATTTCCTCGCGCGACAATCCGCTTTATAAAGAGTTGAAGCATCTTGCGACCAGCTCGCAGGCGCGGCGCAAGGCAGGGCGCACGTTGCTCGATGGTGTACATCTTTGTGAGGCATATCTGCAGCAAGTCGGCATGCCGCCCCTGTGTATAGTCAGCGAAACGGCTGTGCTCAATAGCGAAGTGACCGTCATTTTGCAGGGATGTGCTGATAGTATCGCAACACAAAGTATCGTATTGCCGGATGCATTGTTTCACGCCTTGAGTCAGGTTGAGCATGGTGTCGACATCTTGTTTGTCATCGATACGCCGGAACAGAGCGAGCCGCAACGTCTGACGCAGTCGGCAGTCTTGCTGGACAAAGTGCAGGATCCAGGCAACTTCGGCTCTATTGTGCGCAGCGCCGCGGCTGCCGGTATCAAACAAGTATTCTGCAGTCCGGGAACCACCTTCGCATGGTCACCCAAGGTATTGCGCGCCGGGATGGGCGCCCATTTTCTGATTGAAATCTTTGAAAACGTCGATCTTGAGGCATTGATCCAGCGTGCAGATATTCCCGTGATTGCAACCAGTTCGTATGCCAAGCAGCGCATTTATGATCTGGATCTGACCAAGCCGGTGGCTTGGCTATTCGGGCATGAAGGACAGGGTGTTGCCGAGCATTTGCTGGCCTTGTCCACGCATCAGGCGACAATTCCGCATCTGGGTGCGATTGAATCATTGAATGTCGCTGCAAGCTCTGCCGTGTGTTTCTTTGAACAAGTGCGGCAGCAAACATCACACTAGTTTTTTCTTAATCCGGACGCTGTTCGGATTTGATCTCCTGCAATATAGTCGCCGCGATTTCCTCTATGGACTTTGTTGTCGATGACATCCAGCGTATGCCTTCGCGCCGCATCAGCTTTTCCGCTTCATTGATTTCGTACCGACAGTTTTCCAGCGCCGCATATTTGCTGCCCGGTAAACGCTCATTGCGGATTTCCGCAAGCCTGTCGGCAGCAATCGACAGGCCGAATATCTTGCTCTTGTATGGCATCAATCCGCTCGGTAATTTCTCTCTTTCAAAATCATCCGGGATCAAAGGGTAGTTTGCCGCCTTGATGCCATATTGCATAGCCAGAAACAGGCTGGTCGGCGTTTTTCCCGAGCGCGATACGCCTACCAGAATCACATCTGCTCCCGATAGATTCTTGTTGGACTGACCGTCGTCATGCGCGAGTGAAAAATTAATCGCCTCGATACGATTCTTGTATTCTTCAGAATCGGTACTGGTATGACTGCGTCCTATCGTATGGGTGGATTTGACACCCAATTCCTGTTCCAGCGGCTCAACAAAGGTTTGTATCAGATCCATGTGCATACCTTTGGATAAGCGCACAACGTCGGACAACTCAGCTTTGACCAATGTTGAAAAGACAATCGGACGTTTGCCATCGAGGGCGTATGCGTCATTGATTTTGCGCAGTGCATCATGCGCCTTGTCCAGCGTGTCTATGAACGGTAATCGTATCTGCTTGAAGCGCAGATCGAACTGCGTCAATACTGAATGGCCAAAGGTTTCTGCAGTGATGCCAGTGCCGTCGGATACAAAAAATACGGTGCGTGCGCTAGCGGTGCGACGATCGGCGGGTGTAGGCATGGTGGATATGTAAGGCTGATGTAAGTTAAAAAAATGCTGCACTGCGGTGCGCATTCGAACGGGATTCTGTAAAATGACGGCCAACAGTTCTTTACGTAGAGCGGCTCTCGAAGAATAACAAAAACTGTCGCCTAAGAAAGGCACGCATGAAGATTTCTTGTCATCAAAGCAGAGGTTGTTATGTCGAATGTTGTAAACACTGGGAGCAAGCTTGACCAGGCAGTAGAAGGAAGCTATGTCATATCCTTCGAACATCTGCGGATGTCTGACGTGGATTCGGTGGGAGGTAAAAACTCTTCACTCGGAGAAATGATCAGTCAGCTCGCGGAGGCTGGTGTCAGAGTGCCGGGCGGCTTCGCCACCACGGCACAGGCGTTCAGGGATTTCCTTGAACATACGGAAGGCGGCGGACTGAGTCTGGCGCAACGCATTGCAGATCGGCTCGCCGATTTGAATATCGACGACGTGCGTGCGCTTGCACAAGCGGGTGCCGATATTCGCAAATGGATCGTGGAAACACCGTTTCAACCGCGACTCCTGAGTGAAATCAAACAGTACTATCAAAACCTTTCCGCGGATTCAGCCAAGGAAATGTCATTTGCCGTTCGTTCTTCCGCCACGGCAGAAGATTTGCCGGATGCGTCGTTCGCGGGTCAGCAGGAAACCTTCCTTAATGTAGTCGGCATCGACAATGTGCTGGAAGCCATCAAGCATGTTTTCGCTTCGCTGTACAACGATCGCGCCATTTCGTATCGCGTACACAAAGGGTTTACCCATGCCGAAGTTGCATTGTCGGCTGGCGTGCAACGCATGGTGCGCTCCGATCTGGGTTCTGCAGGCGTGATGTTTACGCTGGATACCGAATCCGGTTTCACGGATGTGGTCTTCATCACATCAAGCTACGGCTTGGGAGAAACAGTGGTGCAAGGGGCGGTTAACCCTGATGAATTCTACGTGCACAAGCCGATGCTGGAACAAGGCAAGCTGCCTATCATCCGTCGCAATATCGGTTCCAAACTGATCAAGATGGAATTCACTGCCGAAGCGAAAGCCGGTCGTTCAGTGCAGACCGTCGATGTGCCTATCGGCATGCGCAATCGCTATTCGTTGACTGATGAAGAAATCGTGCAACTCGCGAAGTACGCTGTGATCATTGAAAAGCATTACGGTCGCCCGATGGACATTGAATGGGGCAAGGACGGTTTGGACGGTCAGCTCTACATCTTGCAAGCGCGTCCGGAAACCGTCAAGTCGCAGCAAAAGCCGACCGATGTGCAGCAACGCTTCAAGATGAAAGGCAGCGGCACCGTATTGACTGTAGGTCGCGCCATTGGTCAGAAAATTGGTGCGGGCCCGGTCCGTGTCATTCTCGACGCTGCAGATATGGAGCGCGTGCAACCGGGCGACGTGTTGGTCGCCGACATGACTGATCCTAACTGGGAACCGGTCATGAAGCGCGCCTCCGCCATCATTACCAACCGTGGTGGTCGTACCTGTCACGCAGCAATTATCGCGCGTGAGCTGGGCGTGCCGGCGGTTGTTGGTTGCGGTGATGCGACCGAGTTGCTGAAGGATGGTGCGCTGGTAACGGTATCGTGCGCGGAAGGCGATGAGGGCAAAGTCTATGACGGCTTGCTGGAATCCGAAGTGACTGAAATTGCACGCGGTGATTTGCCAGAACTGCCATTGAAGATCACGCTCAATGTCGGCAATCCTCAACTCGCGTTCGACTTCCAGTCGATTCCCAATGCAGGTGTCGGTCTGGCGCGCCTGGAATTCATCATCAATAACAATATCGGTGTACATCCAAAAGCAATTCTGGAATATCCGCACATCGATCCGGATCTGAAGAAGGCCGTCGAATCGGTTGCGCGCGGTCATGCATCGCCGAAAGCGTTTTATATCGACAAACTGGCTGAAGGCATCGCTACCATCGGTGCTGCATTCTGGCCGAAGCCTGTCATCGTGCGCTTGTCGGATTTCAAATCGAATGAATACAAAAAGTTGATCGGTGGTTCGCGCTACGAGCCGGATGAAGAAAATCCTATGCTCGGTTTCCGTGGCGTGGCGCGTTACCTCGCACCGGATTTTGCTGAATCGTTCGAGATGGAATGCAAGGCGATGAAACGCGTGCGTGACGAGATGGGGCTCACCAACGTCGAGATCATGGTGCCGTTCGTGCGCACGTTAGGCCAGGCTGAAAAAGTCATCGATTTGCTGGCGAAGAATGGTTTGAAACGCGGCGAGAACGGCTTGCGCATCATCATGATGTGCGAAGTGCCATCGAATGCAATTCTGGCGGAAGAGTTCCTGAATTACTTTGACGGCTTCTCCATCGGTTCCAACGATTTGACGCAGCTGACGCTGGGACTGGATCGTGATTCCGGCATGGAGATACTGGCAGCCGATTTCGATGAGCGTGATCCTGCTGTACTCGCCTTGTTCTCGCGTGCTATTGCAGCATGTCGCAAGCAGGGCAAGTATGTCGGCATCTGTGGTCAGGGTCCATCGGATCATCCTGATTTCGCAGAGTGGTTGATGAAAGAAGGCATTACTTCGCTTTCACTCAATCCAGATTCCGTCATTGAAACATGGCAGAACCTGGCCAAGCGCCTGTAATACGTCAGGGGGCAACGGTCGGGACATTCGATTTTATTTTGCAGTCAGGTTTTTTAGACTAGACTGTATGTACCCGACCGGCTGACACTGAACAAGCTTTATCGTGGTTTTCAACCCTCGTAGCCCAACGGACTTCGAGGGTTTTTGTTTTTACGCGCTGAAAGGAATGCTGATGACTGACTGGATGATTTGGTTTGCGGTGGCATCTCTGTTGATCATATTGGAAATGGCAAGCGGGACTTTTTATTTGCTGATGATCGGCGCAGGGGCAGCCGCCGGCGGTATCGTTGCGCTCGCTGGCGGTAATGGCAGCTGGCAATGCATAGTTGCCGCCGCAGTAGCAGCCATCGCTACTTTTGCGCTACGTCGCAGCCGCTTTGGCCGACCATCAAATATCAACTCGGCACGCGATTCAGGTATCAATCTCGATATCGGGCAAACCATCGAAGTTGCCGAATGGCGTAAGGTGCCGGGAGCGGCCAGCCAGGCGCGAGTAATGTATCGCGGCGCACTGTGGGATGTGGAACTTGCCAGCAACGGTAGTGCTGTGCCCGGCGTGTTTCGTATTCAGGAGGTGCGGGGCAATCATTTGATTCTCATCAATAACGACATGGTAGACGATTAAGGGGCTGCCATCATTCCGTAACATCCTGTTCTACACATAAGCGTATTTAGCAGAAATATTACAAAAGGAGTTCATATGTTCGGTACCACCAGCACTACCATCATCTTTTTATTATTTTTGGTCATTGTCTTTGTCGTCAAGACCGTCAATGTTGTGCCGCAGCAGCACGCATGGGTCGTGGAACGCCTCGGCAAATACCACGCGACGCTGGGCCCCGGCTTGAAGATCGTGTTGCCCTTCATAGATCGCATCGCCTACAAGCATTCGCTCAAGGAAATTCCACTCGATGTGCCCATGCAAGTCTGTATCACCAAGGACAATACGCAACTCGAAGTCGATGGCATTTTGTATTTTCAGGTGACCGACCCTATGCGTGCATCGTACGGATCATCGAACTATATTTCTGCTATTTCGCAATTGGCGCAAACGACCTTGCGGTCGGTTATCGGGCGCATGGAACTGGATAAAACCTTTGAAGAACGCGATCTCATCAATCACAGTGTCGTTGGTGCAGTGGATGAGTCAGCGGCAAACTGGGGTGTCAAAGTCTTGCGATACGAGATCAAGGATTTGACGCCACCCCGTGAAATTCTGCATGCGATGCAGTCGCAGATCACTGCCGAGCGCGAGAAGCGTGCGCTGATCGCTGCATCCGAAGGGCGCAAACAGGAGCAGATCAATATCGCCACCGGCGAGCGTGAAGCATCGATCGCACGGTCGGAAGGCGAGAAGCAGGCGGCGATTAATCGTGCGCAGGGTGAGGCTTCGGCGATTCTGTCGATTGCTGTGGCGAGTGCCGAGGCGATACGTAAAACGGCGGCGGCGATTCAGGAGCCAGGTGGCTCCGACGCCGTGAACCTCAAGGTGGCAGAACAGTATGTGGAAGCCTTCGGCAAGCTGGCGAAGACGAATAATTCCATCATCATCCCGGCAAATCTGGGCGATATGGGTGGCTTGATCGCGACGGCAATGCAAGTTGTGAAATCGCAGGGGACGCAAACCAAACTGTAAATTTTTTGGAAAGTACGTGAGCTTCCCGCTATCAGTTTCAAGCATAAAAAACGGCGCTTTTAAGCGCCGTTTTTTTATCGTCTATTTTGTTTCATCACTGACTGAATTTCGCGCTGGGTGTCGCGCTGTTTTTCGGTATCGCGTTTATCGTGCTGTTTCTTGCCTTTGGCCAGCCCGATTTCGCATTTGATATACCCTTTTTGATAATGCAGGTTAAGCGGCACCAGGGTATAGCCCGCGCGTTCGACCTTGATCGTTAGTTTCTTGATTTCCTCCGACTTCAGCAGCAGCTTGCGCGTGCGTACCGGATCGGGTGTCACATGCGTGGAGGCGGAGGATAAAGGACTGATGTGTGCGCCGAACAGGAAAATTTCATCATTGCGTACAATGACGTAGGCTTCCTTCAACTGCGAACGTCCGGCGCGTATCGCCTTGACTTCCCAACCCTGCAATACGATGCCGGCCTCGAAGCGCTCCTCGATGAAATAATCGTGGAATGCTTTTCTGTTATCAACAATGCTCATGAGTTTCGGCTAATGGTCGGTTAAAATGGCAACTCTGCGATTCTATCAAACGGTTCTTATTCGATGGCAGTAGTGCACAAAACAGTTTTACTGGGTTACAGCGCCGAACAGATGTTCGCGCTGGTCGATCGGGTCGAGGACTATCCTCAGTTCTTGCCATGGTGCGGCGGCGTAGACGTCAAGCAGCGTGAAGACGGCAGGCTGGTCGCCAGCATCATGATCAATTATCACGGCATCAAACAAAGCTTCACGACCGAAAACACGACGGTGCGGCCGGTGTCGATGACGATGCGTCTGCTGGAAGGACCATTCAAGGAGTTGCATGGTACATGGGTATTCAAGCCGCTGCGGGAAGATGCGTGCAAGATTGAATTCGACCTGCAGTATGAATTCTCGAATCGGCTGATCGAATCGATCATCGGCCCGGTATTCAATATGATTGCCACCAGCTTCGTCGATTCATTCAGCAAGCGTGCGGATGAAGTATATGGCTGACCCACATTTGCCCCGCTCGTCCACCGCCGGCATACATATCCAGATTTGCTATGCGCGGCCGGACAAGCAGTTTTTGCTAGCGCAAACGGTTGCGGAGGGCACCACTATCCAGCAGGCGATCCAGAGTAGCGGAATTATCCAGCAAGCTCCGGAAATCGATGTCAGCGTCTGGCGTGTCGGGATTTACGGCAAATTGAAAACACTGGATACGGTTCTGCGCGAGCATGACCGGATTGAAATCTACCGGCCGCTCATCGCAGACCCCAAAGATTCACGCAGAAAACGCGCTGAAAGCAAGGACGCCAAAAAGAAGGCCTGACATTACCGCGTCAGGTTGGGCAGTTTGTCCCCCAACCTCGGCACTTTATTTGCAGTCTTCCATGATGCGGTTGTTGTTACGCGTTTCTTGTGCACGCTCTTCATCTGTCATATAGGAACGCTCGCCCGATTTATCCATGCGGCTGATGCGTTCTCCCGAATCCAGTGCACGTTTGTAATTGGCCGCTTGCTCACAGCCTTTCTTTTTGTCTGCCGCCTGTTTTGCCTTGGCGGCCGCTTCCTTGTCTTTTTCAGCCTGTTCCATCTTGCGTTTGTTGAAATCGGCGTTTTTTTCCGCGGTCGTTTGCGGGGCCTTCTTCGTTGTGTCGCCTTCGCTGGCTTGCTCTTCCGCTGCCTTGGCAGCAGTGCTGGCCTGCGCAGAGCCATGCGGAGATTTCAGGATTTTGCTATTAGGTACCGATGCCGGTGGTGGTGTGTCGGAGTATTGTTTCACGCCTTTGTCATTCAGCCATACGTATTGCGCCATGGCGCCGCCGGCACAGCCAGCTAACAGGATGGCAACACTAAAGCGCTTCAAACCGGATGCATGCATGACAAATCCTAAGGAAAGTGCAGGGTAAATACTTGTGCGATTTCGCCATGCTTGAACCTATCTGTCAATGTAAAAGGAAATTTTGCATAGACTTTGTCGCAAGGTCGGGACGCAAGAAACGGATTTCTGTATAATTCGCTTTTGCGCCACTAGGAAAATACTATGCGTCTATTACAAAAAGCACTCACATTCGATGACGTGCTGCTGGTCCCGGCTTATTCCGACATTCTCCCAAAAGATACTTCTCTTGTTACGCGCCTTTCGCGCAACATCACATTGAATATCCCTTTGCTGTCCGCAGCAATGGATACCGTGACTGAAGCGCGCCTTGCGATCGCCATGGCGCAAGAAGGTGGTATCGGCATCATCCACAAGAATTTGACCGCCGCCGAGCAGGCGCGCGAAGTTGCCAAGGTCAAGCGTTTCGAATCCGGTGTGGTGCGTGACCCGATCACGATCGCGCCAACGACCAAGATTCGTGACGTCATCGCCTTGTCGCAACAGCACGGTATCAGCGGCTTCCCGGTAGTTGAAGGCAAGATCGTCGTCGGCATTATTACGAACCGCGATCTGCGTTTTGAAAACGAACTGGATGCACCGGTCAGCGCCAAGATGACGCCCAAGGACAAGCTGGTGTTTGTATCCGAAGGAGCAGATCTGGTCGAAGCCAAGCGTCTGATGAACAAGCATCGCCTCGAACGCGTATTGGTCGTCAACGACGCCTTCGAGTTGCGTGGTTTGATTACTGCCAAGGATATTCAAAAGGCAACGGAACATCCGATCGCGTCGAAAGACGGATTCGGCAAATTGCGTGTAGGCGCAGCAGTTGGTGTAGGCGCCGATAATGACGAACGTATCGACTTGCTGGTTAAGGCGGGCGTTGACGTCATCGTTGTCGATACTGCACACGGTCATTCCAAAGGTGTGCTGGATCGCGTCCGCTGGATCAAGGATAACTACAAAGGCGTTGACGTCATTGGCGGCAATATTGCAACGGCAGCAGCAGCCAGGGCATTGGCAGATCATGGCGCAGACGGCGTCAAGGTTGGCATCGGCCCGGGTTCGATTTGCACCACGCGTATCGTCGCGGGTGTAGGCGTGCCGCAGATCACGGCGATCTCGAACGTGGCAGACGCGCTCAAGGGTACCGGTATTCCGTGTATCGCTGACGGCGGCATCCGCTTCTCGGGTGATATTTCGAAAGCACTGGCAGCCGGCGCGTCGACAGTCATGATGGGCAGCATGTTCGCCGGTACTGAAGAAGCGCCAGGCGAAGTGATTTTGTTTCAGGGTCGCAGCTACAAATCGTATCGCGGCATGGGCAGTCTGGGCGCGATGGCAGATGGTTCGGCCGATCGCTACTTCCAGGATGCAGCCAACAATGTCGACAAATTCGTGCCGGAAGGCATCGAAGGACGCGTACCGTACAAAGGTAGCGTGATCGCGATCCTGTACCAACTGGTCGGCGGCGTGCGCTCATCGATGGGCTACTGTGGTTGCGCAACCATAGACGATTTCCGCGAACAGGCTGAATTTGTCGAAATCACATCGGCCGGTATGCGCGAATCGCATGTGCACGACGTGCAGATTACCAAGGAAGCGCCTAACTACCGCGCTGAGTAAGGTTGTCGCTGCAATATGTGCGCCTCTAGCGCTGATATGACGAACCCGGGCGAACAGCAGCATGAAAGTTTTGCTAATGTTGTTGCCCGTATCGAGCGCTTGGGCAAAAGCCTGTTCGGTGTCACCGCTTGCGTCGTACATTTGCATGATCAGGGCTATGGGCTGCATACGCCAGCACACCAATATTGTGCGCAGCTGCCTTTAAGCGCAGCGTTGCATGTGATGCCGGAGAAGTCCTCGCCCTTCAGCCCGCCGTTGGGCAAGGTCGACAACTTCGAAGTCAGGTTTTATGCCTTGCATCCTTTACGCAATCGCACCGGAAAGGTAGTTGGCCGGGTAGCGTTGTTGCATGAACGTACACGCGCCTTCACGGCGGGCGACGCGCACTGGATGACCGATCTGGTGGCGCTGCTGGAGCGGGAATTGCGCTTCTCCGCGCAAGAATCCGAATCAGCCGATGCAGGCTCCTCTAATTGAAATAACTGTTCCCTCTTGAAACGCTAAGCTCACTCACATGCATTCGAAAATTCTCATCCTCGATTTCGGTTCACAGGTTACCCAGTTGATCGCGCGTCGCGTGCGCGACGCCGGCGTTTTTTCAGAAGTTTATCCTTACGACGTCAGCGATGAGTTCGTACGCAACTACGGCGCCGCCGGGGTGATTCTTTCCGGTGGTCCTAATTCCGTGATCGAAGGTGACGACACGCCGCGTGTACCGCAAGCTGTATTCGAATTGGGCGTGCCTGTACTCGGTATCTGTTACGGCATGCAGGCGATGGCTGAGCAGCTCGGCGGCAAGGTCGAAAATGGCAAGGTACGCGAATTCGGTTATGCCGAAGTGCGCGCCCACGGCCATACCGCGTTGTTGAAAGACATCAGCGACTTCACCACGTCGGAAGGCCACGGCATGCTGAAGGTCTGGATGAGCCATGGCGACAAGGTCGACGAATTGCCGCCAGGCTTCAAGCTGATGGCGTCTACGCCTAACTGCCCGATCGCTGGTATGGCGGACGAAGCGCGTCGGATGTATGCATTCCAGTTCCATCCGGAAGTCACGCACACGGTGCAGGGCAAAGCGATCATTGCACGCTTTGTACACGAGATTTGCGGCTGTAAATCGGATTGGAACATGCCGGATTACATAGCCGAAGCAGTGGAAAAGATTCGCCAGCAAGTCGGTACCGATGAAGTGATTCTCGGTTTGTCCGGTGGCGTGGACAGCAGCGTTGCAGCAGCATTGATTCATCGCGCGATTGGCGATCAGCTGACTTGCGTGTTCGTCGATCACGGCCTGTTGCGCCTCGACGAAGGCAAGATGGTGATGGAAATGTTTGCCGACAATCTGGGCGTCAACGTGATCCGCATCGATGCGGTTGATCAGTTCATGGGCCATCTGGCAGGCGTGAGCGATCCGGAAGCCAAGCGTAAAATTATCGGACGTGAATTTGTCGAAGTGTTTCAGGTTGAAGCGGGCAAGCGCAAGAATGCCAAGTGGCTGGCACAGGGTACGATTTACCCCGACGTCATCGAGAGTGCAGGCAAGGGCAAGAAGGGTCACACCATCAAGAGCCACCACAATGTAGGCGGCTTGCCGGAAACATTGAATCTGCAATTGCTGGAACCATTGCGCGAATTGTTCAAGGATGAAGTGCGTCAACTCGGCGTCGCACTCGGGCTACCGCACGACATGGTGTACCGCCATCCTTTCCCGGGTCCCGGCCTGGGCGTGCGGATACTTGGCGAAGTGAAAAAAGAATTCGCCGATCTGTTGCGTCGTGCCGATGCCATCTTCATCGAAGAATTGCGCAATACTCCATTCGTGCTGACAGCCGGTGCATCGGAAGCAACCGACAACGGTATTCCGCACCGCAACTGGTATGACGCCACCAGCCAGGCATTTGCCGTCTTCCTGCCGGTCAAATCGGTAGGCGTGATGGGTGACGGGCGCACATACGAATATGTGGTGGCCTTGCGCGCCGTACAGACGCAGGATTTCATGACTGCACACTGGGCGCATTTGCCGCACGAATTGCTGGGCAACGTTTCCAATCGCATCATCAATGAAGTGCGCGGCATCAATCGTGTCGTGTATGACATCTCAGGCAAGCCACCAGCGACTATCGAGTGGGAGTAATGGACGGTGACGGAAAGCCTGTTTTTTGCCTTGCAGCCTGACGTCACTGCCATTACGCAGATCCAGGAAGTCAGCGCTGATTTATGTGCTCAGCACGCGCTTTCCACGCGTTTCATCAGCGCCGACCGGCTGCATGTCACTTTGCATTTTGTGGGAGATCTTGCCGCGCTTTCGCAGGATCAGCTGGACAATGCGCATGCCGCCGCGGCCGCCATAAAACTGCCTGCGCTTGAGGTCAGTTTCGACAAGGTACTCAGCTTTCGATCCACAAAAACTGAACGGCCATTGGTACTGGCGGGTAACGCCTCCATGACCGCGCTACAGTTGTTTCGCTATGAACTTGGTGATCAGCTTCGCAGACGCGGCGTTCCTGCAGAAAAAACGGCGTTCACTCCTCATCTCACGCTCGCCTATGACAAATATGCAGTCGATGAGCAGATTCTCGCAGCCCCGGTAAAGTGAACCGCCAGAGAATTTGTACTGATCAAGAGTTTTGTCGGGAAAAGTCGTTACGAAGTGCTGGGCCGCTGGCCTTTGGGCGCGGCTTAAGTCTGCAGTAACTGTGCGCACCACGCTTCAACCGTCGATGCCATCCAGCTAATCAGGTAAATCTGCAGGAATGCCGTTTGGATTCCGCGCCATCTGATAACCATACCAAAGACTTTGCGCAATCCTTTGCGCCGAAGTGGTGGCACGCCTGCCCATCGCTTCATTGGCTTGTTGCTTCGTCGTTTCGTCGAACAATGCCAGCCAGCGTTTGAACAACGCCTCATCCAGATGCGCCATCGCGGCATGTTTTTGCATTGGTGTACCGGTGTAACTGCCGCTGCCGCGCAGTATCGATGACCAGAAATTGACCAGCGTTACCAGGTGATGATCCCAGTCATGCACCTGCGCGTTAAAGATCGGCCCGAGCACCTCATCCTGTCGCACTTTGGCGTAGAAGGCATGCACCAATTGCGACACTTCTTCTTCAGTACACAGATCGCTATTGAGCATTTTTATCTCCGGATGCTAGTGCTTCAATAAGGTGGGAATCGGCTTGTGCGCTTGCAGGCGTATCGGCCTCTGACCATACTGCAAATTCATTGCCACCGGGTTCAATAAAATGAAAGCGGCGTCCGCCGGGAAAGGCAAAAATTTCTTTGTTGACCACGCCGCCAGCGGCTCTGATTTTTTGCTCGGTAGATTCAAGGGCGCAGCTGTAAAAAACTAGCAGCGCCGCGCCTGTCGCCGTATTGGATGCCAATTCAGATCGGTAGAAGCCCCCGTCCAGTCCCTGGTTAGAGAAGGCGGAATAGTCAGGGCCGTAATCGATGAAGTGCCAGCCAAAAGCAGCTTCAAAGAACTGTTTGGTCGCGGCAATATCCCGTGATGGATATTCAACGTAGTTGAGTTTTTCATGCGCATTCATGGCTAATTGTCCTTGATGCTTTGCAATATCAGTATTGTTTACAGATTATATTGCCTGGCGTCGCAAGCGGCCATGCAGCGCGTACTGAATCCGGCGAATAAAAATCGGACCGGATAACCTACCGAATGAGCATCAACCTTCAACAGCAGTTGTTGTCATTTATTTATTCAGCTCCAGATCCACAAATGGATCGTTCTTGTCGGATTCGCTGGAGACGGCGTGCTTGACCATGTACTTTGCATAAGCGTCGATCAATTCCGCGGTGAAATTTTCCTTGTCTTTAACCGGGATCCAGCCTTGGCCGCTTTTTTCTTCAAGCTTGATATCCGAGCCGTTGAATTTGATGCTGATTTCCTTGTCTTTTTGCGTCAGCTCGAACTGATCAAGAAAATGACTGACAGATGCACTCGGATTGCTGCCGGCAAAATCAGCCATCGCATTGTGTAGCGCCAGTTTGCGCTCCAGCGTTGCGCTGCTGATCATGTTCGCCATGCCGTCACGCAATGCAGGGTTTTCATTCAGCATAGTCTGAAACTTCACGTTGCGATTATCACCGCTGAGCTCGTAGCCGTTTTTGCCGGATGTAATGCGGAGTGCGGGCGGGACATTGATCCCGTAGGACTGCAATGCGGTATTCAAACTATCCTTGAAGTTCAGGTTCGACACCGGCGAAACGGGCGTGGCTGCTGCCGCAACGATGGGTTTGTTAACCGCATTGACGAGCAAATCGCCAAATGCGGCGTTGGGCGATTTATTCGCTTGCGCTGAAATGAAGTTGTACTGGGAGTTGACGCTGCCAATGCTGCGATCGTTTGAAAGTTTGTCCACGCTTTGTTCTCCGTCGATTTATTCAATTCGTATGCGTCAATATGGTGGTGCTGGATGCCATCGCTAGCGCGTCAGATTAGCAGCGCTCATTCACGTTTAATTTGACGATGAAAAGTGTCAAATACCACTAATTCGGCGAACAGTATCGGAAGCGCTAACGGTACCAGTCCGTGTAAATTTGATCTGGCGCAAGAATTCCTTGTGGCAATGCAGCATAATGAAAGCCACTATGCATCCAGCTTCAAACTCTTCTCATCGCTTACGGTCCGCACAAGGACCCGATAAGGGAACTGTTCTGCAAACGCTTGCATCGCTGCTGTGGCTACCGCAAGCAGGGTTGCTGGCTTATGCAGTACAGGGCTTGGCAAATGGTGGTGGATTCGAGAGCGTCAAGCTTCCCGCACTGTTCCTGCTGTTAGTCGGCCTGCTACGGTCAGCATGTGAAGCATCAGGTTCCCGACTTGTATTCAAAACTGCACGCATCCATTTGTCCGCGCTGCGCGCGCAAGCTGCGACGGCATTAGCCTCACGTTCACCGCTGGATATTGACAAGCCGGCGTCGGGGCTGGCCGCCAACGTGATGGCCGAGCAGGCAGAAGCCATCATCCCTTATCTGACCCGGTATCGTCCTGCGCGTTTGCGTTCCACCCTGGTCCCCATCGCGATTCTGCTGGTCGTGTTTCCCTTGTCCTGGATTGCGGCACTGGTTTTATTGGTGGCGGCCCCCCTGATTCCGCTTTTCATGGCGCTGGTCGGCTGGCGCGCGAAAGCCGCGAGCGAGGCCCAGATGCTGGAGATGGGCGGCATGAATGCTTTTCTGCTGGATCGCTTGCGCGGTTTGGCAACCCTGCGCACCTTGGGTGCGGTGCAAATGACGGCATTGCGACTGCGCGACGCGGCGCAATCCCTGCGTCGGCGCACGATGGCGGTATTGCGGATTGCGTTTTTGTCTTCTGCCGTGCTGGAGCTGTTCGCGGCATTGGGTGTGGCGATGATCGCGGTGTATGTGGGCTTTCATCTGCTGGGACAACTGGAGTTTGGCGCATGGGGAAATCGTCTGAGTCTGGGGCAGGGTTTGTTTATCCTGTTATTGGCACCGGCATTTTTTGAGCCTTTGCGCGATTTGTCGGCGGCCTGGCATGACAGGGCGGCAGGCGAGGCAGCCCTGGACGCATTGCAGCGCTTATCGGATAGCGGTTTGCAGCTGCCTGATATACCTGGCGCACCGGGCGCACAAATTTCACCTGTCTGCAAAGACTTGGTGCCACCTTCTGTCGCCATCACCGGTTTGCTGTTCTCGCACGGCGCTGCTTCACCGCCGGTGTTCGAGGATTACGCCTTGCATGTGGAAGCAGGCGAACACATTGCGATTGTTGCACCCAGCGGTGGCGGTAAATCTACCTTGTTGTCGCTGATTGCCGGTTTGGTATCGGCGCAGTCCGGTGATATCAAAATCAATGACATCCGGGTTTCGGCAAACACGATAGCGGCGCTGCGCAGCCGCATGGCGTGGATAGGACAGAAGCCGCATATTTTTGCCGGTTCAGTGCGCGCCAATATTGCGCTGGGACGTGCCGGCGTTGAAGCGGAGGACGTCGCCATGGCCTTGCAGTTCGCCGCACTGGATGCGGTGCCGCAAGCGCAGCTAGGCGTGGCATTGGGCGAGGGCGGTGGCGGATTGTCGGGAGGTGAAGCAGTCCGTCTGGCGCTTGCGCGTGCGATGGTTGCCGGTTATGCCAACGCCGATCTGCTGCTGGTGGATGAGCCGACTGCGCATCTTGATAGCGCGACGGCCAAACAAGTGACGGACGCCTTGCTGCAACTGGCAAAAGGCAAAACCATGATTGTTGCCACGCACGATCCGGTGCTGGCGGCGCGCATGCAGCGCGTGATTGTCTTGCATGCAGATGCCGAGGTGGAGGCATGAAGCTCTGGCGCGATCTGTCTCCAGTGCTGGCCTTGTTTATGGCCAGCCATAAAAACAAATTATTGACAGGTGCCTTGCTGGCCGCTGTCACCGTATTGTCCGGCATGGCCTTGCTCGGATTGTCGGGCTGGTTCATCACGGCGACCGCGATTGCCGGCTTGAACGTGTCGCTGGCATTCATGTTCGATGTCTTCATGCCTTCCGCCGGGATTCGATTGTTGGCGTTGGGGCGTACCGCCGCACGCTATGCCGAAAGATTGGTGACGCATGATGCGACGCTGGCGGTGCTGGCAGATTTGCGCGAACGCTTATTCCTCGGCTGGGCGCAGCCGGAAGCAGCGCGCCGTTTGCTGGCGCGGCCAGCGCAATTGCTGTTCCGCCTGACGGGCGATATCGATGCATTGGATACGCTGTACTTGCGGATTCTGGTACCGCTCGCATCGGCGCTGGCCGCCGCGCTTGTCACCGGTATTGCGTTGGGCTTCATGGATGTGTGGCTGGGAGTCGGTATCGCAATCTGGCTGATAGTCACAGGGCTCGGGATTGCGTATGTGATTGCGCGCGCGGCGCATAGGGCGGCTCGCCGTCGCAGTTACGGCATGGAAGCCCTGCGCGCGCGCAGCATCGATCTGGTCGCCGGACAAACCGAATTGCTGATGGCCGGCCGGCTGCATGCGCAGACGGCATCGCTGGTCGCCGCCGATGCATATCTCGCGCGTGCCGACGACGCACTGAACAAGCTGGAAGCGCGTGCCGGTGCAGCCTATGGCGTGGTCGGCAGTGTGACGCTGGTGGCAACCTTGTTGATGGTCGCGCTGCTGATGGGAAAAGGTGCGATAGGCGCGCCAGTTGCCGCACTGGCCTTGCTGCTGGTGCTGACCGCGATGGAACCCTTTGCCGCCGTACGCCGTGGCGCATTGGAGCTTGGCCGCACGCTGTTGGCCGCCCGTCGGCTGGCGCCGCGCTTGCGGGACGATGCTTCTGTAGCTGCACCTGCTCAGCATTCTGTACTGTTTTTGCCGGAAGATCTGATCCTTTCCTTGCAGCACGTACGTGCGCATCCTGCAGGTCAGCAGGCATCCGGTGCTTCGGTTCTGCAGGATATCTGCCTCACGATAGGCCGACATCAACGCGTGGCCCTGATTGGTGCCAGCGGTGCAGGAAAATCTACCTTGATGGCAGTGATTGCCGGCGAACTGGCCGCACAGGCAGGAACGGTGCAGGTTGCCGCACATAGCTTGCTGACGCAAAGAACTGAGTTATTTCAGGACAGCCTGCGCGATAACCTGCGCCTGGCCGCTCCCGCCGCGGACGACAGTCGTTTGTGGGACGTTTTGCAGACAGCCGGTCTGGCCGACGATGTTGCAAAAATGCCGAACGGACTGGACACCAGGCTGGGCGAAGGCGGGCTGGGTTTGTCGGGCGGGCAACTGCGTCGCCTGGCGCTGGCGCGCTTGCTGTTGCGCGATGTGCCGCTGTGGTTGCTGGATGAGCCGACCGAAGGGCTGGACCCGCAGACCGCGCGCGACGTGTTGCAGCGTCTGGCTGCGCTGGCTTCCGGTCGCAGTATCTTGCTGGCAACACATGTGCGGCGCGAGGCGGCATTGGCGGACCGCTTGGTTTGTATGGAGCATGGGCGTATTGTTAAGGACGTGATGCGTGGCGATACGGGTTTCGACCTGCTATTGAACATACTGCGACCGGATTGAATTTCGACCCCGACCATTAAGCGGTAAAGAATTTAAGTCTTAAAAGGGAGCACCATGGAACTCGATATTGTTTCGTTATCACGGTTACAGTTCGCCACTACGGCGCTGTATCACTTTCTGTTTGTCCCGCTTACGCTGGGGCTTTCCATCCTGCTGGCGATCATGGAGACGGTCTATGTCATGACCGGGCGCGTCATCTGGCGCGACATGACCAAATTCTGGGGCACGCTGTTCGGCATCAATTTTGCGATGGGCGTCGCGACCGGCATCGTGATGGAATTCCAGTTCGGCATGAACTGGAGCTATTACAGCCATTACGTCGGCGACATCTTCGGCGCGCCATTGGCGATTGAAGGCTTGATGGCCTTCTTCATGGAAGCTACCTTCGTCGGCCTGTTCTTCTTCGGCTGGGACAAATTATCCAAGGTCGGTCATCTGACGGCAACCTGGGCAGTCGCGATCGGGTCCAATTTCTCTGCGCTATGGATACTGATTGCCAATGGCTGGATGCAAAATCCTGTTGGCTCTGCCTTCAATCCTGAAACCATGCGTATGGAAGTGACCGACTTCGCCGCTGTCTTGACCAACTCGGTGGCCCAAGCCAAATTCGTACACACGGTTTCTGCCGGGTATGTGACCGCCGCGATTTTCGTACTGGGTATCTCGGCCTGGTATCTGCTGAAAGGACGTCACCTTGAGTTGGCAAAACGCTCGATGACGGTCGCAGCCTCATTCGGGCTGGCGGCAGCGCTGTCTGTGGTCGTGCTGGGTGATGAAAGCGGTTACCTGTCGACCGAACATCAAAAGATGAAGCTGGCCGCGATCGAGGGCATGTGGGAAACCCAGGACGCACCGGCTGCCTTTACGCTGGTCGGTTTCCCGAATCAGGCAGCACGCGAGACGCACTACGCGATTCATATTCCGGCCTTGATGGGGCTGATCGGCACGCGTTCGCTGGATACGGTGATTCCGGGAATTAATGAACTGGTACAACGTGCCGAATTGCGCATTCATAACGGTATCAAGGCGTACGACGCGTTGCAGAAAATTCGCTCGGTAACAAGTCCGGATCAGATCACACCGGCGATGCGTTATGCATTTGAAGAAACCGGTCACGATCTCGGTTATGCATTGCTGCTCAAACGTTATGTAGACGATCCACGGCAAGCGACTCCCGAGCAGATATCCAAAGCGGCCTTCGACACGGTGCCGCAGGTAGCGCCGCTGTTCTGGCTGTTCCGTATCATGGTGGCGATCGGCATGTTCCTGATCCTGCTGACCGGCGTGTTCTTTGTGCTGTCGGCAAAACGGCAGCTGGATAAACACCGCTGGCTGCTCAAGCTCGCCGTGTTTGCGATCCCGTTGCCCTGGATTGCGATTGAAGCCGGCTGGCTGGTCGCAGAATTCGGTCGCCAACCCTGGGTGATTGAAGGCGTCTTGCCAACCGCAGTTGCAGTCTCAAATCTTGGTATCAAGACTTTGCTGATCACGCTGGCCGGCTTTGTGGCGATCTATACCGTGTTATTCATCATCGAGATGAAGCTCATCTTCAAGGTCATACGAAAAGGGCCTGAGATAGAAAGCTCGCCGGAAGCAGGGGCCTACGGCAAATCTGGTGCCGCTTCCATTCCCGCACCTACACCGGAGCCACTATGATTCTGCACACACTTATCGATTACGACATCCTGCGTCTGATCTGGTGGGGTTTGATCGGCGTACTATTGCTGGCGTTTGCCATTACCGATGGTTTCGATCTGGGCACGGGAATCCTGCTGCCTTTCGTTGCGAAAACCGATATCGAACGACGTGTGGTCATCAACAGTGTCGGCCCGGTATGGGAAGGCAATCAGGTCTGGCTGATACTTGGCGGCGGCGCGATTTTTGCGGCGTGGCCGCAGTTGTACGCAGTTGCTTTCTCAGGCTTCTATCTCGCGATGTTCGCGATTCTGGTCGGCCTGATTTTGCGTCCGGTTGCATTCAAGTTCCGTAGCAAGCGCGAAGAACCAGAATGGCGTGCGCGCTGGGATTGGATACTGTTTTTCTGCGGCTTCGTACCGACGCTGATCTTTGGCGTTGCGCTGGGTAATGTGCTGCAGGGTGTGCCTTTCCGCCTGTCGTCCGACATGCATATTTTTTATGATGGCAGTTTCTTCGGCTTGCTTAATCCATTCGCAGTTTTATGCGGCTTGGTATCGGTTGCAATGCTGGTCATGCACGGAGCGGCTTGGCTGCAACTGAAGACAGAAGGTGCCATTGCAGAACGCACGCGTTTCCTCGGTAGCGTCGCCGCACTGGCCACGTTTGTTCTCTACGCCTTTGCTGGCGTGCTGTTGTGGGCTTACATCGATGGCTATCGCATCACCAGCGTGATCAATCCCATCGGTCCTTCGAATCCCTTGCTTAAAACTGTCGACGGTCATGTCGGTGCATGGTTCGTCAATTACGCGGCACAGCCTTGGACCTTGGCGGCACCTGTGCTGGGTTTGCTCGGCGCAATTGGTGCATGGCTGGGTTTGCGCATGCGGCGTGAAATTTTCACGATTCTGAGTAGTGCGGTCAGTGTAAGCGGCATCATTCTCAGCGTAGGTGCATCGATGTTCCCGTTCATCCTGCCATCGTCCATCGATCCGCGTGCCAGCCTGACGGTATGGGATTCCTCATCGAGTCATCTCACACTGTTCATCATGCTGGTGGTGACGGCAGTGTTCATTCCGATCATTGTCGCGTACACGACATGGGTGTATCACGTGTTGTGGGGCAAGGTAGATGAACAGGCGATACGCGATGAGAGCGGCCACGCCTACTAAAGCATTGATCAAGACAATTGAATTTCAATTTCCGCCACCGTCACGCGACGGTGGCATTTAAAACAAGGAAAAATCATGTGGTATTTCGCCTGGATACTTGGTCTGCCGCTTGCCGCTGCTTTCGCAGTGCTGAATGCAATGTGGTACGAACTGATGGATGATGAAGCACTTCGCAAAGAGAATCTCCGCAGCTCATAAACTCGAGGGCTCGTAGCGGTATGCGCTGGGGAGGAGGGTTCGTTAAAATAGGGTTCGATTTTAAAACTTGAAGCACAGCATCAACTGCTGCAATCGTATAACTTCACGCGTTTTAAAAAAGCGTTAGCCGCCCAATTGATTCCAGCCTAGATGCATACCGTTACAATCGCCCTGATTTTATTGCTGGCCGTGCTGGCCAGCGGATTTTTCGCACGACTCTTGCCAATCAAGGTGCCTTTGCCCTTGGTGCAGATCGCAACCGGCGCCGGCCTCGCATACGGTTTCGGCATCAACGTCCCGCTCGATCCTGAATTTTTCTTCCTCTTCTTCATTCCGCCTCTGCTGTTTCTAGATGGCTGGCGCATACCAAAAAGCGCCTTCTTCCGCGATGTGCGGCCAATCACGACGCTGGCGATAGGGCTGGTCCTGTTTACCGTGCTCGGCATGGGCTACTTCATACACTGGATGATTCCATCGGTGCCACTGGCCGCCGCGTTTGCGCTGGCTGCGATTCTGTCACCCACCGACCCGGTTGCGGTGTCAGCCATCGCTTCGCAGAGCCCGATTCCGCCGCGTCTGATGCACATACTCGAAGGCGAAGCCTTGCTCAACGATGCATCCGGTCTGGTGTGCTTTCGCTTCGCCTTGGCGGCAGTGATCACCGGCACGTTTTCTTTTCTGGATGCATCGATGGAATTCCTGTGGGCGGCAGGTGGCGGCTTGCTGATCGGTATTCTTGTCGCCTGGCTGATAGGTGTCGCGAATAAATGGCTGGTCGTGTTTGTCGGTGAAGATCCCGGCAGCCAGATTCTGATCAGCCTGCTGCTGCCGTTTGCCGCTTATCTGCTGGCAGAGCACCTGCAGGTTTCCGGCATTCTTGCCGCTGCGGCCGCGGGGATCACCACGCATTACACGGATATGGTGGGGCGCCGATTGGCCACCACGCGCATGCAACGCCGCGCAGTGTGGGACACGCTTCAAATGGCGCTTAACGGGGTGATTTTTGTAATCCTCGGCGCGCAATTGCGCACTACGATGGAAGGCTTGCCGCTGGTCGCCAACAATATGGGATTGAACAGCGCATGGTGGCTGGCACTCTACGTAATCGCGATCGGCGTTGCCTTGACCGTGCTGAGGTTTATATGGGTATGGAGTTCGCTACGATTTACCCTTTTCAGAAAACGCCGCCAACCCGGCGATATCAAACCGTCTATACGCATCCTCTTGCTGACAGCATGCGCCGGCGTGCGCGGCGCGATCACGCTGGCCGGCATTCTGACTTTGCCTTTATTGATGCCGGATGGCTCAGATTTTCCGGCGCGCGACTTGCTGATTTTTCTGGCCAAAGGAGTGATCCTGCTCTCGCTATTGAGCGCCAGTGTAGCGTTGCCTTTGTTGAGCAAGGGCATCAAATTCAGGCCCGAACCTGTGCTGGGCATGGATGAGGGCCACGCACGTGTCGCTGCGGCTGAAGCTGCGATACGCCACATCAAATCGGTAAGCGATGCTGCGCCGGCCGATGCGAAAAATAGCGGTCATACGGAAGCCGCGATGCGTGTTGCCGAACTTTATCGACGGCGACTCGACTATGGTTTGAGCGAGGGAGAAGAAGCGGCACGGATACAGTTGCTGGCAGAAAAAGAACGCGAACTGCGCTTGTCGGCTATACGCGCCGAGCGCGATGAGTTATTTCAGATGTGGTTGCACAACAAACTTGATGACAGCTTGCATCAGCGCTTGTTGCGCGAGCTGGATTTGATTGAGGGGGCGTTGACACGCAATAGCCTTCATTAAGTAATCCGTTATCGATCACGTAATACATCGCTCCCTGCTTGGCGCCATGCATCTGAATGTGGGTCGCGTCACTTTTCCATTGTCAAGGTGGTATCAAATTGGTTCGAGCGCCCGGTGGCAACGCATGGCGCATGTTTGGCCGCATAAGCCGCCGCCGCTCTGGTCTATAATGATGGCCCGCGATACCCAGGCAACGCGGCATAATTCAGCATTCACGGGCGATCTGCGCCTTGCTCGCGACCTTGCATCAACCTTCATTCGGCCATCATTTTGACTTACAGCGTAAAAGAGATTTTCTACACACTACAGGGCGAGGGCGCACACGCCGGGCGGCCTGCGGTGTTTTGTCGTTTCTCCGGCTGTAATTTGTGGACAGGGCGCGAGAGCGACCGTGCGACCGCGGTGTGCCAGTTTTGCGATACCGATTTTGTCGGCACCGATGGCGAAGGCGGCGGCAAGTTTGCCGATGCAACCAAACTGGCGAATACCATCAACGCCTTGTGGCCTGAGTCTTACGTCGCCAGCAAATACGTGGTGTTTACCGGCGGCGAACCCTTGCTGCAACTGGATACGGAACTGATCAATGCAATGCATGCGGTCGGTTTTGAAATCGCCATTGAAACCAATGGCACCTTGCCGGTGCCTGCCGGTGTCGACTGGATTTGCGTCAGCCCGAAGATGGGTTCGAAACTGGTCGTCCATAAAGGCCGCGAGTTGAAGGTCGTGATCCCGCAACTGGGGCAATCGCTGGCAGCCTATGAACAGCTGGATTTCGAACACTTCTTCGTGCAACCCATGGATGGCCGCTTGGCAGAACAAAATACGCGGCTTGCGATCGATGTCTGCAAACGCAACCCGAAATGGAAGTTGAGCTTGCAGACCCATAAACTGTTGCAGATCCCTTGACGCGCTCGCATTTGCCGCCTTGTCGATAGCCTTACTACTTGCCTCACTAATTGCTTCACTGATAGCTTTACCGATAAAACCATGCTGACAATCACCCGCAAACTTGAATTCGATGCCGGTCACCGTATTCCAGACCACAAGAGCCAGTGCCGCAATCTGCACGGCCATCGCTACACGCTCGAAATCACGCTGGTCGGCAATGTGATCGATGTAGAGGGTAGTTCCGATAACGGCATGATCATGGATTTTTCCGATATCAAATCACTGGCGAAGCAGCATCTGGTCGATGTCTGGGATCATTCGTTTATCGTCTATGAAAAAGACGCAAAGGTACGGGAATTTCTCGAAAGCATTCCCGGTCATAAGACCGTGATCATCGACCGTATTCCTACTGTCGAGAATCTGGCGCAAACCGCTTTCAATATCTTGAATGCGGCCTACAAGGATCATTACGGTACCGGCTTGCGCCTGCACAAACTGGTGCTTCACGAAACGCCCAACTGCTGGGCCGAAATCACGGCAGAAGGCTGATTGTTCTCATGGCCGACGCAAGTCACGATGTAAATCAAGACGTAATTCAGGACGCAGTCTGGATGCGCCAGGCGCTGGATCAGGCGCATAACGCCTGGGCGCTGGGCGAAGTGCCGGTCGGCGCCGTGGTCGTCAAGGATGGTCAAGTGATTGCCACCGGTTTCAACCAGCCTATCGGTACGCACGATCCCACTGCGCATGCAGAAATCATGGCCTTGCGCGCTGCCGCAACCATCCTTGGTAACTATCGTCTGCCTGGTTGCGAGTTGTATGTGACGCTGGAACCTTGCGCTATGTGTTCGGGTGCAATGATTCATGCGCGACTATCGCGCGTGGTGTTTGGCGCATCGGACCCGAAAACCGGTGCTTGCGGCTCTATCGTCAATCTGTTCGAACAAAATCAACTCAATCACCATACTCAACTGACCGGCGGCGTGCTGGCGCAGGAATGCGGCACCTTGCTGAAGGACTTTTTTGCGGAACGTCGCAAGGCATCGCAAGCTGCCAAAGTGGATGGTTCCAGCATCATCTGATGAACTGTAAGCTCCCGCCTGAAGTGCCCAACACTTGTCCCTGCGCTTCCTCAGTTCTTGCTCCGCTTCCTGATTCGCATATTTGAACCAGATTGCCTGGGCGCACTCCAATTGAACAGTCATGGCTTGTTTGCCATTATTCGACAGGGAGAACGTCCTCATGAATGCACCGCAAGGTACGAAAGCCAGCGCTCAGGATAGAGGACTCAAGCCACCCAGCTTGTTTCTGCTTGCGTTAGAAGCTCGTGTTCCGCTGGAATTTGCCGCCTCCTTGCTATCGTTCCCCCTATTGAAAAATGTGCCCCGTGGGGACGGCCATCCGGTGATGGTCTTGCCGGGTCTGATGGCGGGAGATGCATTGACTTTATTCCTGCGTAAATTTTTGCAAAACAGCGGTTACACGGCCTATGCATGGGAACAAGGTTTGAATCGCGGACCGCGCGATGGTGTGCTTGACGCCTGCATTGCACGCGTCAAGGCATTGAGTGAGAAGCATGGTCAAAAAGTCAGCCTGATAGGCTGGAGTCTTGGTGGGATTTTTGCGCGTGAGATTGCGAAAGCATTACCGAATGATGTGCGCCAAGTGATTACTTTGGGATCGCCATTTGGCGGCCATCCTAAGGCGAATAACGTGTGGCGCATGTATCAGGCAGTTAGCGGAAAAACGGCCATCGATGATGTGCAAATTGCAGAGATCAGGAAGCCGCCACCAGTTCCATTCACCTCGATTTTCAGTCGCAGCGATGGTATTGTGTCGTGGCAATGTTGCGTAGAACAAGAAGGCGAGCAGTCTGAAAATATCGAGGTACATGGTAGTCATACCGGGATGGTCGTCAATCCGATTGTTTTGTATACGATTGCCGATAGACTCGCGCAAGCCGATGGGCACTGGCGACGCTTCGATAGCGGTGGTCATCAAGGGATTAAAAAGTATATTTATCGCGATCCAATGCGCGCATAAGTCCGCAACGATTAACCAATTTTTGAAAGTTTCAGCTTGCCCATTGCTAAAGTAAATGATCTCGACATCTGGTACGACACGCAAGGCGATCCAGCACATCCTCCGCTTTTATTGATCGTTGGTTTGGGGATGCAATCAGTCTCTTGGCCAGAGTCTTTTTGCAAGGGTTTGGTCGAGCGCGGTTTTTATTTGATTCGTTTCGACAATCGCGATAATGGTTTATCGACCAAGCTGCATCATCTGGGCAAGCCGAATACGCTGCTGGCCGTGATGAAAATGGCGCTGCGGATGAAGCTTGCTGCCGGGTATAAGCTCGACGATATGGCAGCCGATGCGATCGGCCTGATGGATGCGCTTGATATTCCGAGAGCACACATCGTTGGCGCTTCAATGGGCGGCATGATTGCGCAAATCGTTGCAGCACGTTATCCGGAACGTGTGCTCAGCCTGACCTCCATCATGTCGACCAGTGGCCGTCGCGGCTTGCCGGGACCCACGCGTGCGGCGCGCAAAGTACTTTTTTCCGCTGCTCCCGATGCTACCCAGCATGCTGCGCTCGTCGAGCATTTCGTGCATACGATGCAGGTAATTGGCAGCCCGGCTTACCCGACGTCGCCAGAGATTTTGCGCGCACGTGTATCGCGCACCATCAAGCGCAGCCTGGAGCCGATCGCCACGACGCGACAGTTGCTGGCTATCGGCGCATCCGGCGATCGGGTAGAACTTTTGAAACACATTGCGGCGCCGACTTTGGTCATACATGGCATCGAAGATCCGCTGGTTCCGATTGCCGGCGGACGTGACACGGCTAGCTTGATACCGCATGCAACAATGGTGGAGATCCCGGGCATGGGACATGATTTGCCGGATCAGCTGGCGCAAGAAATCACACAGAAAATAGCTGCACATTGCCATGCTGCAGACGCAGTCAGCGCGACTGTCGCTGCAATGGCTGAATAAATACATGAGCATTGAACTAAATCAGGATATACGGAAATTGCTGCTTGCTCACAAGCCGGAAGGCCCGCTGGTCGCCATCGTTGCGCCTAGCGGCTATGCGCCGAATCCCGATGCTGTTGAGCGCGGTCTCGCGACCCTGCAAGCGCAGGGTTGTCGCGTACGTAACTACACGGATGCAGCGGGCAGGTTTCAACGCTTCGGCGCCAGCGACGACGCGCGCATTGCGCAACTGTATGCGGCTGCGCACGAACCGGAAGTTGATATCGTGCTTGCCTTGCGTGGCGGCTATGGCTTGACCCGGCTGTTGCCGGATCTGGATTTCGGCATGTTGGCCGCGAGTGGAAAACTGTTCGTCGGCCATAGCGATTTCACGGCGTTGCAGATGGGCCTGCTGGCACAGGCTGGCGCGACCAGTTTTTCCGGACCGATGTTGTGTGATGATTTTGTGCGGGATGAGTTGAGTGATTACACGATCAATCATTTTTGGCAGTGTCTGACGCGGTCTTCGAGCACGGTGACGGGCCAGGCCGTAGACAACCCGCAACTGTCCGTTGCGGGCACGCTCTGGGGCGGCAATCTGGCGATGCTGACGCATCTGGTTGGTTCGCCTTGGTTGCCAAAGGTGCAGGGCGGTATTTTGTTCGTCGAAGACGTGAATGAACATCCATATCGTGTGGAGCGCATGATGTTGCAGTTATTGCATGCTGGTCTGCTGGACGATCAGCAGGCGATATTGCTGGGGGATTTCTCATCGTATCGGCTGACTGATTACGATAATGGATATGACTTTGCGCAGATGGTCGGATATTTGCGGGAGCACTTGCCGGTGCCGGTGTTGACGGGCTTGCCGGTTGGCCATGGACGGGATAAGGCGACGATGGTGGTGGGTTCTCGTGCCGAGCTGAATTCTTCCAATGAAACATTTTCTTTGACCATGAGTGGGTATCGTTCTTTGGCTGTTTGCTGATGCTTTTCTTTCTTCGTCGTTGACGTGTCGGCTTCCCGGCAGCTGATCCAGCGACAGAAAAATATGGATTTCAGCATCAAATCACCGCAAAAGGCAGCAAAAGCCAGCGCCAAGCGGAGCCGGCCGCAGCCGAATACCTCTCCATAATGGTAAAATGCGCGTCTATCCAAATTAATACCTCCAAAGGCTTTATCAGTGCTTTCCACAGCTAATATCACGATGCAGTTCGGCCCCAAGCCGTTGTTTGAAAACATTTCCGTCAAGTTTGGCGACGGCAACCGTTACGGCCTGATTGGCGCCAACGGCTGCGGCAAGTCCACTTTCATGAAAATTCTCGGCGGCGATCTGGATTCGACCGCAGGCACCGTCATGCTCGATCCGAACGAGCGCCTGGGTAAATTGCGCCAGGATCAGTTTGCTTTTGAAGAAATGCGCGTGCTGGATGTCGTGATGATGGGGCACACGGAAATGTGGGCAGCGATGGCAGAGCGCGATGCAATTTACGCGAATGCGGAAGCGACTGACGACGACTACATGAAGGCGGCGGATCTGGAAGCCAAGTTTGCCGAATACGACGGCTACACCGCGGAATCGCGTGCAGGTGAATTGCTGCTCGGGGCTGGCGTGTCTATCGACTTGCATCAAGGTCCGATGAGCAATGTGTCGCCGGGCTGGAAGCTGCGCGTGTTGCTGGCGCAGGCGCTGTTCTCGAACCCGGATATTTTGCTGCTCGACGAACCGACCAACAATCTGGACATCAACACGATTCGTTGGCTGGAAGATGTGCTCAACGAGCGCAATTCCACCATGATCATCATTTCCCATGATCGCCATTTCCTGAATCAGGTATGTACGCACGTTGCCGATATGGATTACGGCACCTTGAAGATTTATCCGGGTAACTACGACGAGTACATGTTTGCCTCAACTCAGGCGCGCAACCAGCAACTGGCAAACAACGCGAAAGCGAAAGACAAGGTCGCCGAGTTGCAGGAATTCGTACGTCGTTTTGCAGCGAATAAATCCAAGGCACGTCAGGCGACGTCGCGCGCCAAACAGATCGAGAAGATCAAGGTCGATGACATCAAGCCATCGTCACGCGCTTACCCATTCGTGCGTTTTGACGGCGAGAAAAAATTGCATCGTCAAGCGGTCACGGTCGAAGGTATTTCGAAAGCATTTGATCGCCAGTTGTTCAAAAACTTCAGCATCACGGTGGAAGCCGGTGAGCGCGTTGCGATCATCGGTGCCAACGGCGCCGGCAAAACCACCTTGTTGCGTTGCATAGGCGGTCAGGACATTGCAGGACTGGATGCTGATGGCGGCAGAGTCAAATGGGCAGAGAACGCCAATGTCGGCTACATGCCGCAAGATCCGACTGAAGATTTCGCAAGCGACAAAAACCTGACTGACTGGATCGGACAATGGACGCAAGAGGGAGACGACGATCAGCAGGTTCGGTCGATTTTGGGCCGCTTGCTGTTTGGCGGCGACGACGTCAAGAAATCCGTCAAGGTATTGTCCGGTGGTGAAAAAGGCCGCATGACGTACGGCAAGCTGATGCTCGGTCGTCACAACGTCTTGCTGATGGATGAACCGACCAATCACATGGATATGGAATCCATCGAGTCGCTGAACATTGCTCTGGAAAAATACGCTGGTACCCTGATTTTCGTTTCGCATGATCGCGAGTTTGTCTCATCGCTGGCGACGCGCGTACTGGAAGTGAAAGAGGATGGGATCGTCGACTTCCAGGGCACATATGAAGAATATTTGACCAGCCAGGGCATTGATTAAAAAGCAGTAAGGGAAAAGCGCGACGTGGACATTCCCGTCGCGCTTTTTTACGTTTGCATTGATATGCGCCAACGCCTTTCCCAAAGTTTTACGGCAAATTCTCCTTGTTTCGATGCATTCAACCGCAACATCAGAATGACGCTACAATTTGACTGCAATATCGTCACAGCCCAACAAGTTCATCGTGTTCCACCACTGACCAGCCATGCAAATCCAGCCAATCAAAACCATTGAATTCGAACGTCCAGCGATGGACAACGGCAGCAGTTGCGTTGCCCACGCATGGGCCCGCACGCCTGCCACACCTACGCCGGAAGAAAAAGTTGCCTTGAAGGAGCGCATCAAGCACTTGTTGAAAGAGCGTGGTGCCGTTTTGGTCGCGCATTACTACGTGGATGCCGACTTGCAGGATCTGGCCGAAGAAACCGGCGGCTGCGTATCCGAGTCGCTGGAGATGGCGCGCTTCGGGCGCGATCATCCCGCCAAGACGCTGGTGGTTGCAGGCGTCAAGTTCATGGGTGAAACGGCAAAAATTCTCAGCCCTGAAAAAACCATTTTGATGCCGGATCTGGATGCGACCTGTTCGCTTGATCTCGGCTGTCCTGTAGATGAATTCAATGCCTTCTGCGATGCACATCCTGATCGCGTGGTCGTCGTGTATGCAAACACCAGCGCTGCGGTGAAGGCGCGTGCCGACTGGATGGTGACGTCGTCGATCGGCTTGAAGATCGTCGAGCATCTGCATGCGCAGGGAAAGAAAATCCTGTGGGCGCCGGACAAGCACCTGGGCGGTTATATTCAAAAGCAGACCGGTGCCGACATGCTGTTGTGGCAAGGTTCCTGCCTGGTGCACGACGAGTTCAAGGCAGTCGAGCTCGAATTGCTGAAGAAGGAACATCCGCTGGCAAAAGTATTGGTACATCCGGAATCCCCAGCCGCAGTGGTTGCATTGGCAGATGCCGTTGGTTCGACCTCGCAATTGATACACGCCGCACAAACCATGGATGCGCCCGAGTTTATTGTCGCGACTGACAATGGCATTCTGCACAAGATGAAAGCCGCCGCGCCGGGCAAGATATTCATCGATGCACCAACCGCCGGCAATAGCGCGACTTGCAAGAGTTGCGCGCATTGCCCGTGGATGGCAATGAATGGCTTGCAGAATCTGGCTGACGTGCTGGAATCGGGTCGTAATGAAATTCATGTCGATCCCGAAATCGGCCGCAAGGCAACCGTCTGTATCGATCGCATGCTGGATTTCGCGGCGGCGCAAAAAGCCAATGTGCGTCCATCCAGCGATCTCGCGAAAGAACAAAAACTGTTTTCAGGAATAGGTCCGGCATGAGTCTGCTGCGCAATCCATTTGCTCCTTTCGATGCTGCACTCAGGGCGGCATTTGAAGCCAATATCGTCGCGGCGCTGGAGGAGGATGTCGGTACCGGCGACGTTACCGGCAAGCTGGTACCCGAGCAGGAAATCGTCAGCGCGCACGTGATCGTGCGTGAAGCGGCAGTGCTGTGCGGTGCGCCGTGGTTTGAAGCTGTCATGAAGCAGCTGGACGCGCGTATCAAGATCGTCTGGAATTATGCAGAAGGCGATTTAATGAAGGCCAATAGCGAAGTGTGCGCCATCGAAGCACCGGCGCGCGCCTTGCTGACGGCTGAACGCGCAGCCTTGAATTTTCTACAATTGCTATCCGGCGTGGCGACCGCCACGCGCGAATATGTAGAGCTGGTTGCCGGTACCAAGGCGGCAATTCTGGATACGCGTAAAACGCTGCCCGGCTTGCGTCTGGCCCAGAAATACGCAGTGCGTGTAGGTGGCGGCAAGAATCAGCGTCTGGCCCTGTATGACGGCATCCTGATCAAGGAAAACCACATTGCAGCAGCTGGTGGCGTGAAGGCTGCCATGCAGGCTGCGCTGGCATTGAATGCCGGCGTCACCATACAAATTGAGGTGGAAGACTTGCAGCAATTGCAGGATGCGCTGGCGGCAGGTGCGCAATCGGTATTGCTGGATAATTTTTCGCTGCAGATGATGCGCGATGCTGTCGCGCTGACAAACGCACGGGCGGTGCTTGAAGCATCGGGCGGCGTGAATCGCGATTCCGTCAGAGCGATTGCAGAGACCGGTGTCGATCGTATTTCGATTGGCGGTTTGACCAAGGATGTGCGGGCTACGGATTATTCTTTGCGGATAATCGAAGCTAAATAGGATGTGTGTTTTTTGAAGAAGCCGCTTTATGCGGCTTTTTTATTGCTATTGTGGTTTTGAAGTTGGATTTTAGTTGCTGATTGCGACATTTTTTCATGGCTAATGGCTGGAGAGAGCCTGGCGAAGAAATAAACGCGTCAACTCCCTCAAGACGCAAAACATCAAACATCAAAACCACTCTGCAGAATCTTCGACCCCGCCAGGCGCATTCGTAGCCGCATCCTGTTCCATTTTCAACCAGATTTCAAACTGCTCCGCCGACATAGGCTTGCCAAAGTAGTAGCCCTGCAGCTCGTCGCAGCCGGCCGCACACAGCAGGTTGACGTCCTGTTCCAGCTCCACGCCTTCGGCTACGACCTGCAAGCCCAGGGTATGGCCGAGGCCAATGATTGCATTGGTGACCGCCAGGTTGTGCGATGAGATGTGGATGTTTTGCACGAAGGATTTGTCGATTTTGAGACGGTCGATCGGGAATTGGTACAGGTAGTTCAGGCTGGAATAGCCGGTGCCGAAGTCGTCGATTGACAAGGAGAATCCCAGCGCCTTGATTTCTTCGAGGGCCTTGATCGTGGCCGGTACGTTGTCCATCAGGATGGACTCGGTCAATTCGAGTTCGATATGGCGGGCATCGGCATGGATGTCTTTCAGCGCGTGTTCCAGCACCTTCAGCAAGCCACCTTCCTTTAGTTGCACTGCTGACAGATTGATCGATACCGGTATCTGGCCGAAACCGCTGGCGCTCCATGCCACGTGCTGGCGCATCGCTTCGCGTATGATCCACGCGCCTATCGGGACAATCAGGCCGGATTCTTCCGATACGGGGATGAAGTTTGCCGGCAGGATCATGCCTTCCGTTGGATGCTGCCAGCGCACCAGACTCTCGACACCGGCCAGTCGGCCGGTCATCGCATTGATGCGCGGCTGATAATAGAGAACCAGTTCATTGCGCTCTACTGCATGGCGCAGATCGCTTTCCAGATGCATGCGCTTGACGACGCGGTCATTGAGTTCTGCCGTAAAGAACTGCGCATTGTTGCGACCACTTTCCTTAGCCTGATACATCGCGGAATCGGCATGGCGCATCAGCAAGTCGATGTCGCCGCCGTCGTCCGGGTACAGCGCTATTCCTATGCTGCACGAGATATATAGTTCCATGCCATCGACAATGTGCGCCTGCTGCAGACGCGGGATCATCCGTTGCTCGACCAGCTTGCCGACTTCTTCCGCGCTTTCCACGTTGTTGAGAACGATGACGAATTCATCGCCACCGAGTCGGCTGACGGTGTCGCCTTCGCGCACAGTATCGACCAGGCGACGGGCAACCGAAATCAGCAAGCCATCGCCGATGTGATGTCCCATGGAGTCGTTGATGTTCTTGAATCTGTCCAGGTCAATGAACAAGACTGCGACCATGCTGTCGGCTCGCTTGGCTTGCTGGATCGCCATCTGCAGCCGTTCATCAAACAGAAAACGATTTGGTAATGCCGTCAGCACATCATGATGCGCAAGATAGTGAATTCGTTGTTCGCTGGCCTTGCGTTCGCTGATGTCGAGCGACATTGCGATGTAATGCTGGATTTCTCCCTGTTTGTCGCGCACGGCATTCATCACCAGCCAGGCCGGATAAGATTCGCCATCTTTGCGGTTGATCCACATTTCGCCTTGCCATGAACCTTTGGTCGATGTCGTGTGCGCCAGTGTCTTCGAGAAGTTTTTTTGATTGCGGTTCGACAGCAGCATCATGCTGTATTTGCCGATCAGCTCATGCAATTCATAGCCTGTGTTACGGGAGAATGCGCGGTTGACGGTGACAATGCGACCGCTGGCATCGATGATGACGATGCTCTCGGACGAGGCCTCGAATACCTTGGCCCACAATTCCAGCCGCCGTTCCATGTACTTCATGTGATTGATCGGCGTAAAAGTCGTCAACACTGCAGGTTGACCCTGATAGTCGAGACAGCGTGCAGACACTAGCGCCCACGAGGGTTTTTCGCCGCCGGTCCAGCGCACCTCGAATTCATCGACCGTATCGGTGTCATGCAGGCGCTGGAAAAACCGTGCTCGCAGCGCCGGCAGCATGCCGGTTTTCCACGGGTTTTCATCGCGTCCGCCCAGCCAAGCGCGGGCGGCGTCGTTTGCATGCAAGACCGCATGGTCGGGAATCGACGTCACCATCAGCGGAATCGGAATCGCTTCGACCAGTTCATGCTGCGCTTGTGCCGCACGTGTCTGCGCGACCAATTCCTGTTGCGCGATACGTTGCTGATCCAGTTGCTGCAACATGCCGTTGAAGCCGGTGACCAGACGGCCGATTTCATCGGTGCTGTCCCAAGATGAGCGCAAGGAGTAATCGCCGGAACGCCGCACATTGTCTGCCACGCGTGCCAGATTGCGGATGGGTAGGGCGATCTGGCGTGCGACAAAAAATACCAGACTCAGAATTACCAGCAGCAGTAATGCAGCGGTACCCAGATGTTGCCACATGCGGCTGTACGCTTGCGCAATACGTTCTTCCAGCAATCTGTGCATTTGCCGGTCGGCGGCGATCCATGCATTGTGCAAATCGCGTATCGCAGCAATTCTCAATGCTTGATAATCGGCATCGGTTTCATCGACATTGATGATGCCGGCCATGGCCTGGCTGGCCACGCGAAAACGCTGGATCGAGACCAGCAAATCATGACGTGATTTTTCCAGTTCCGCGCGCAGTGTCGGACGGCTGGCGGCAAAGGCCTCATCGTAATCGCTCTGAATTCCCTTGGTCGTGGCATCCAGCCTGCCTTCGAGAATCAGAAAGCGTGTCTGTTGCACAGGCCGATTCTCGTCATAGATTTTTGGCAACTGCGCGGCCAGGTCGCCGGTACGGTCCAGCAGCTCCAGCAATTCCGGAAAGCGCAGAACAATCAGCGACATTGTGTAATAGCTGTCCAGATCGGGGTCGAGAATCAGATTGGACTGGTTGCCTATGCGAGTCAGCAAGGCGCGGCCCTGGGCGAAAGCATCGTCAGTTTGGGTCAGCGTATCGCGCCCTGACTGTGTTATCTGCAATGAGTTTGCATAGGTTTCTGCCAGCTCACTACTACCCATTTCGCCACCGTACTTTTTTTCCGCAGCGCGGATTGCTTGCGCGTGTTGTGCAGACTGCGGCGTATCGCTTGCGGGTTGTACCGATGCAATCAGTGCTTCACGGACGGACGCGATGTAATGATTGCCGACAATTTCCTTATTGGAGAAATTGATGGCGATGAATTTTTCATGAATCAGGATGCCGGAAATGAAGATGACCGCGGTCAAATCGAGAAAGTAAATCAGTGCCAGCTTGCGCCCGACTGTCAGACCACCGATTAATTTTGAAATTCTTTTCTTCATTTTGACTATCAGCCAACAGAGGTATGGTCTTTATCAGCAATGGGCGTGCCATCGATTCCGATTGCGAAGTTAGGATATTGGATCCATCCAATCCCATAACGGTGCGTGAATCCGCCGCGATAATTTCTTTTGCGCAATTTTTGTGCGCCGTCGAGGATACAGGAAAATAGCGACCATTTTCGCACCTAAGAGAGGCGTGCAGGCAATTGTGTCTGTGAGGTTTTTAAATGTTAATTTCCGTTAAAGGTAGGCGATAATGGAAAATTTGAATGTCGCGTGCAGCCTTGATGCGATATGATTAATTTCATGAATGCATCATATTTTCATTGGAAAGAAGTTCGTTAATGCACGCCATTAAACCTGTGATTCAACTGGCCAAGGAACGTGCGCTATTCCGATTTTCAGCCCTCGCCGCACGCATGCTGCAGGAAGCGAATGCCAGCATCCGACAATTAACCCCCGGCGCCGGCTCGGCGAACGAACAAAAGACTATTTCGGCGGCGAAAGAATGGCTGGCAACGCAGGAAGTTCCTTTCCTCAAGCGCTTGAATGCAAGTTATTCCGGTTATGTCGAGCGCGGCATGCAAACCATGTATCGCGATCTGCGACACGAATTGCAGGATGCGTCGGCCAATAGCTGGGCTCTGATCGACGACGAAACCATTACCCGCCAGATCGAAGTGGAACGCCGCGTGCTGCGTTTGCGCGATGCCGATCAGCTGAGTCTTGGTCGTTTGAATTTGATGATCGCGCAATTGCATGATGAGCATGACGTGCGTGAACGAGAAAATCCTTTCCGTCCGTATTTGATGGCGCGCGCCTTGCACGATGTATTGTGTTCCATGTGCAGCACCAGCGATCTGTGTGCGATGTTGTTCGATCATATGTCGGGAGCACTGGCAGCCGAACTGCCGGAATACTTTGCTGCTATTCGTGAAGTGTTTGAGTCTAATGGCGTGCATGCGCGCCTGCTGGCGCGTCCAGCCTCATTGAATCGTCGCGACCGCGCAATGCTGATGCCGCAAGGACAGAATTTCCCGCAAGTCATTTATGCTGGAACGCCATCTGCCGGTGGTGATTCAGCTGCGCATCCGGTGGTTAATAATTCAGCTGCCAGTTCGGGTGGCAACGTGGTGAGCAACGCAGGCAATCCTTCTGCAAGTTCTGCGACTTCTTATCAGAGTAACTATTCCTCTAACTACGCAGGCAACCAGGCAGGACACTATCCGTCCGGTTTTTCCTTGCCGCCAGCACTGGAACAGATGCTGGCATTGATGCAGCAACGCTCATCCGATGCAGATAATGTGTTGCGTACGCCAGCGCAGGACGGGCAGGCTGCTTTGCAGGATTTTGTCTGGAAGATATTCAGCCAGGTTGCGCCTGATCGGATCCCATCCCATCCGCGTCATGGTGATAAAGCTCCCGACGAATTTCGCCCGGTTGCTGACGACGATGTATCAAAGGCGCATCCGTTGACCGGTCAATTGCATCGCTTGCAAAAGAAGGCTATCGCGGGTGACGACTCAACTCTGCTGCTGGATCTGCATAGCGTACTGGAAACTGAAAGACTGAGCGAGATGGAGCGCATGGCGATGGATGTCGTCGCGACGCTGTTCACCTTCATTGCCAATGATGTGTCGATACCGGATGCATATCGCGCCACGATTACCCGCTTGCAAGTCCCTTTTCTGAAGGCTGCGTTGCTGCTGCCGCGTATTCTGGAACAAGCTGATAACGCGCCGAGAAAATTACTCAACCGCATGGCGGCGCTGGCGATCGGACTGGATGTCACGAGCCCACTGGGGATTGAAATTCATGCCGAGATGGTCGCTGCCGTCGAGAAAGTTTTGAATGATTTCAAGACCGATTTGATTGTTTTTTCCGATGTCTTGGCGCAATTCGATGAGGCTATCGCGAGAATACTGCGTGAATCCGATGCGGAAATCCTGCGTGTCATCCAGGCGCTGGACGAAGCTGAAAAAGATCCGCAACGTTATGACGTATTGATTGTTGAAACCGTCAATGCAATGCGGGAACGTCTGCAGACCATACACACAGATCAACGTGCCGTCGATTTCCTGATCAGGATTTGGTCACGCGTACTGGTACATGCGAATGAAGATGAAAACATCGACAGCCAGCCTTACCGCGATGTCATCCCCGAACTGATCTGGAGCGTGCATCAACACGATTTGACTGAGCGCAGTGCGCTGATGAAGCTATTGCCCAAGCTGGTCAGACAGGTCAAGCAGGGAATGAAACTGATAGCGCTGCCTGAGGTGCAAACCAAGCAGGCGATCGATGACCTGATAGCGATGCATGCAACGGTGCTCGGCATGATACAGGCGACGCCGCTCAAGGCCTCGGTCAAGCTGGAGACATTGCATCAGCATTTTGCATCATTGCGTATCGGTAGTGGAAATGCAGAAGCGGCCGCGATTCATGCGCCGACAGTGCCGCAGGTTCGTCTTGAATCCGCTTTGCGCAAATTCAACGTGGCTGCTCATCAGCATCTGGATAACGATATGGGTACCTTGCTCAGCTCGGATGCCGGTTGGCTGGGCGGCATGCAAGCCGGAACGGTGGTCGAATGGTGGGCTGACAATCTCTATCAGCCTGCACGATTGATGTGGGTAAATCCGCAGCAGTCGTTTTATTTATTTCAGCTGGCTGCCGCTCACGCGCAGCCGCGTTTGCTAATTTACTCGTCGATTTCCCTGATCAAGGCGCTGCGAGAAGGATCGATAGGCATGATTGAATACGCCCCTGTCTTTGATCGCGCCATCGAATCGCTGCTGGACGTTGCCGAAGTCCAGCAGCCGTTGACGGTCTAAACTGTTTTTTTACCTTGTGCACTTACTTGATGATCCTGTAGCAGGGCACGTAGGCCTTGCCCGGCAGCTTCATGCGGCTTTGCGCAACGAATGCCGACAACAGCGCGTCCATCGGTTCCATGATCTCGCGGTCTCCACTGATTTCAAATAGCCCGTGCTTTTCAATCGAGCGTATGCCGCTGTCCTTGACGTTGCCTGCGACCACACCTGAGAATGCGCGACGCAGATTGGCCGCCAGCAAGTGGCTGGCCTGATTCTTGTGCAGGGACAGATTGCGCATGTTTTCATGCGTAGGGAAAAACGGCTGCTGGAATGGGTGATCGATTTTCAGCGTCCAGTTGAAGTAATACGCATCCCCTTTGCTCTTGCGGAATTCGCGTACCTGCGCGATGCCAGCCTGCATTTCCTGCGCAACCTGGGCCGGATCGTTGACGATGATCTTGTACAGTGCTTGCGCCTTCGGTCCCAGAGTTGCTCCAATGAATTCATCGATCTGCTTGAAGTAATCGACTGAATTGGCGGGGCCGGTGAAAAGCAGCGGGAAGGGCAGGCCTGCATTATCCGGATGCAGCAGGATGCCGAGGATGTACAGAATTTCTTCTGCCGTGCCTGCGCCACCGGGAAATACCACAATGCCGTGTCCGGCGCGTACAAACGCTTCCAGGCGTTTTTCGATGTCCGGCATGATGACCAGATCATTCACGATAGGGTTAGGCGCTTCTGCCGCGATAATGCCTGGCTCGGAAATGCCGAGATAACGTCCGGTTGAGATCCTCTGTTTGGCGTGACCTATCGTTGCGCCTTTCATCGGACCTTTCATTGCGCCCGGGCCGCAGCCGGTACAGATGTCCATATCGCGCAAGCCGATCTCGTAACCCACTTTTTTGGAGTAGTCATACTCCTCGCGTGAGATCGAGTGGCCACCCCAGCAGACCACCAGCTTGGGATTCAGGTTCGGATGCAGTGCATTGGCATTGCGCAGGATGCTGAACACCGAGTCGCTGATACCGGCAGAAGATTCCAGGTCGAAGGTCGGGTTGGAAATAATTTCGTCATGAATGTACAGCACATCACGCAAGACCGAGAACAGGTGCTCATGTATGCCCTTGATCATTTTTCCGTCGACGAAGGCGGTGGCGGGCGCGCCCTTGATATCGAGCTTGATGCCGCGTTCGCGCTGGATGATGCTGATATCGAAAGACTTGTAGCGCTCGAGCAACTCCTTGCCGTCGTCGGTGGTGCTGCCGCTGTTCAGCACGGCCAGTGCACAGTTGCGAAACAGGTTGTACAGACCGCCGTTGCGGGTGTCGAGCAGTCTTTGAACTTCAGCCTTGGAAAGAATATCCAGGCGACCTTCAGGTGAGAGTTGGGTGTCGATTACTTCGTATTCCATGAGTGCTTAGCTTCCGGATGATTGGATCGGGTGCGCCATTTTAATGCGCAAACAGTCTGACGTCTGTGTCTGATTTTGTCTGCCTTCAGACAAGTTGCACAGGCGGGCTGACGAGAGGAGTGGTACCTGCAAGAGTTGTCGAAATCCTTAATTCGACCACTCTTGCCAGTAGGAAGTGCAGATGACGACTGGTAGCCGACGTGATTGCCTAGTTTCTCGGGGAGAAATCGAATGCCGCCTTCAAAGCCTGGTATGCCTTTTGTGCAACCATCGTGTGTACGGGAGGTGCAACATTGACGATGACCGCATACAGATCGCCGGCTGCAGCATCGCCGGAAACGCCGGGAATCCCTTTGCCCCTAAGGCGCAATTTGCGTCCTGGCATGGAGCCGGGCGGAATCGATAATTGTATCGAGCCCTCCGGTGTCGGCACATTGACAATGGTACCCACTGCCGCAAGTGCTGACGTTAATGGAATATCGAAATAGAGATCGCGTCCCTGAATGCGATAACGGCGATGCGGGCGAATCACGACTTCCAGATACAGATCGCCGGCCTTGCCTTCGCCCATGCCGGGAAATCCCTGGCCTGCGAGTCGCAAAGTCTGGCCGGCACGTATGCCTTTTGGCACGCTGACCTTCAACGTGCGCTTGGAAACCATCGGCATACCGTATTCATCGGTCACGTAGGTCGGCATAGAAATGCTGCAAGCGGTACCGCGGAAGGTGTCTTCCAGATCGATCTGGACTTTGGCATGCTGATCGCTGCCATGCACATTGATGGCGCGATGTTTTGGGGGCACCGAATTGGGCCTGCCCATTACCTCGTCCAGAATCCCGCTGAAATTGCCATCGCTGCGCTTGTCTGCGCGCGCATCCGTTTTCCAGTCGCTGCGCGGAGCACTGCGGCTGGCGGTAGTTTTCGCCGTTTTAGGATCCGTGCGCACATCTTTCTTTGCGTCAAAACCTTGGCTGCGTGCGGCTTGCGGCGGCACTTCCCTGCGGGTATAGAAAAATCCCGATATCTGGTCGTATTCCAGACGTTTTTCAGGGTCTTTCAATACCTTGTAGGCTTCGCCAACTTCCTTGAAGCGCAATTCTGCCAGCGCCTCGCGGCTGACGTCAGGGTGATATTTGCGCGCCAGCTTGCGATACGCGTCCTTTATCACTGCCTGCGTCGCATCGCGCGGCACCCCTAGTATTTGGTAGTAGTCCTTTGATTTCATTGTCAGATTTCGTAACTCTCAACTGAGCGTATGCCATCGTTAGGGAATATGTTCTTGGTGGAAAAACGTTCTTTCCGCAAGAGCATTCTGACATTATCCGCATCCGGCCGAAAGGGTGAATAGGGCGACTATTGCTTGTCAATTAAGGCAATAGCCGAGCAAAAGCCAGTGATTCTCCCGCGCTAGCTGCCTGCCATTTTCGTCATGGATGGTGGCTGAGCGAGCATGAAAAGCGACGATTCAGCTATGTCTATTGTGCTTTGAAGGGCATACTCTCAACTTCGTTCAATAAACGACATTTTTAAGTTGAAAAAGAGTTATGACCTACGAAGAATATCTGGATGAAGTCACTACATTGCTGACTGAAATGTACGATTTGAGTGACGCCGCTGCGATCAAGCATGTGATGCGCGCCCAATCTGCCGATTTTTTTACGCTGCACGACGATGACCCTGCCATGCGCACCCAGGAGCGCGCGGTGGAAGATGCGAAGACCATTTTCAAGCAGCGCAACGTATCCAAGCCGGAAATTTTCAAGAAATAAGGCACTGCTGCCCTTCATAGGCAACCCCTGACGGGCAGCACTGAGTGGTCGCGGCAAGCTGCCAGATCATGGGCTGTTATAACGCCCGCGCCATTGCATCGCTTTTTTCAGCCCTCCATGATCATCGTTGCGTAGACCTGCCGTCTTTGAAAAGTCGTCGTTCCATGCGCTAGCATCCCGCCTGTATGTGGCGGGTTTTTATTTCCCCTGTTTGTATTGGTGATGCCCCTGTGAGTGAACAATCAATTATCAGCTGGAGTGAGGCGGGCGCAGAACGCGCGGCGCGCTGGCAGTCTGAAAACAAGTCGGCTGCGCCCAAGCGCGCGGTCATCGCCGATGACAAGATGACGGCTGATTCAGCGTTTCGGCTCGCCAGCGAAGGCAATGGCCTGCTGTGGCGCGGCGATTATCAAAATGCGCGGCAGTTGCTGCAGGCCATCGCGCGCCGCACTGAACGCCGCAGCAACGACAAAAAGAGTAAGGCGGCGACCTCACCGCTGGATGCGTTCAATCTGCATAGACAGGCGCAATCACAGCGCGCGCGTACCCTGGGTATGTTGCTGATAGAAGTCGGCGCCGATTACACGATCAACCTGCGACGTGCACCTGACATCAAGCTCGCCTGCAATGAGGCGTATGGCGCCAGCAGTGGCCCGTTCATCGTTTCGCTGCGTGAAATACTCGGCTTGATCGGTGCGCATGAATGGCGCAAGAACGGTGTTGAAATTCCCGCATTGAATGCGCGTATCCATCCTCATTACGGTGTGTTTTCGCCGGTGCGCGGTGAATATCTGAATCTGATCGCCGAAGCGCCATTGCCGACCACCAAACTGGCATTCGATATCGGTACCGGCACAGGCGTGATCGCCGCCTTGCTGGCGCAACGTGGCGTCGAAACGGTGATCGCCACCGATCAGGATGCCCGTGCGCTGGCTTGTGCCCGTGAAAATCTGACGCGCCTGGATTTGCGTGATCGGGTGGACGTGATAGAGGCAGATTTATTCCCTGCAGGCAAAGCGGCACTGATCGTTTGCAATCCGCCATGGATACCGGCCCGTCCGAATTCCTCGATCGAATATGCGATCTATGATCCTGACAGCCGCATGCTGCGCGGTTTTCTCAATGGCCTGGCTGAACATCTGGAGCCTAAAGGCGAGGGTTGGCTGATCCTGTCGGACCTGGCCGAACACCTGGGATTGCGCACGCGCGAAGCATTGCAGCAGATGATAGACGACGCCGGATTGAAGGTTATCCAGCGCATGGATATCAAACCGACGCATCCACGTGCAGCAGATGAAAGCGATCCCTTGCACAAGGCGCGCTCGAAAGAAATTACGTCGCTGTGGCGCCTGACTGCACGTTGATAAGTTGATTTGTTATTCCGGCTCAGGCGGGAATGACAACGATAGAAATTGAAATAGAGGAATCACGATGAGCATTAAACCATCCCGCACACTGACGTTCAAATGCGCGAAGTGCGCAAAGTCGGTTCAAGTCTTTTTGCAGAAGGTTTCTGCCTGTTCGCATATTCAGCCGTATCAGGGCATCTGCAGCTGCGGCGAGATTCGACGTCACGCGACCGGCGACAAGGATGTGGTGGCATCCTTTGTGGCAACGGGCGAAATCGACCATCACCACTAAAAGCAATCAGCCTTAATCGGTTTCGATAAAGCGCATCTTGAAATTGCGCCCCTTGATATTGCCATTGCTTAGCTGCGCATAGGCCTTGTCGGCCGCGCGTCTATCGAGCGCCACATATGTCATGAATTCAAACACATTGATCTTGCCGACCTGATCCTTGGTCAGTCCGACATCGCCGGTCAGCGCACCCAGCAGATCGCCGGGGCGCAATTTATCTTTCTTGCCGCCCATGATGCACAAGGTAACCATAGGTGCGTGCAGGTCTGCGCCCATGGCTGGTTCGGCCGATTTCAAGTCGAACCATTGCACTGGCTTGTGCTGATATTCCTCGATCAGCTTGACCCATTTCTTCTCATTCGGTGCGCACAAACTCAGCGCCAATCCCTTGTCCTGTCCGCGGCCGGTACGGCCGATGCGGTGGATGTGCACCTCGGTATCTTTCGATACATCGACGTTGATGACGGCCCCCAGTGACTGGATATCCAGTCCGCGCGCCGCAACGTCGGTTGCTACCAGCACCGAACAACTCTGGTTGGCGAACAGCACCAGGATTTCATCGCGCTCGCGTTGTTCCAGTTCGCCGTAGAGCGCCAATGCGCTAAAACCTTGTGCACGCAACTCTGCCGCCAGTTCACGGCAATGGATCTTGGTATTGCAGAAGGCCAGCGTCGACACCGGTCGGTAATGCTTTAACAGTGTGGCGACGGCGGCGTTGCGCTCGTCGTAACCGACTTCATAAAAGCGCTGTTCGATCTGATCATCATTGTGTTGGGCTTCGACTTTTATTTCTACCGGTTCACGCAAGAACTCTGCGCTGGCTTTGCGGATATCGTCCGGGTAAGTGGCAGAGAACAGCAAGGTCTGGCGACGCGCAGGGCAGGCGCTGACGATGCCAGCGATCTCTTCATAAAAACCCATATCGACCATGCGGTCGGCCTCATCCAGCACCAGTGTTTGCACGGTAGATAGATTGATCGTGTTGCGACTGATGTGGTCGCGCAGGCGGCCAGGCGTGCCGACCACGATATGCGCGCCGTGTTCCAGTGAGGCGATTTGCGGTCGCATCGGCGCACCGCCGCACAGCGTCAACACCTTGATGTTTTCGGTAAAGCGGGCCAGGCGGCGCAATTCATTGGAAACCTGATCCGCCAGTTCGCGCGTCGGGCAAATCACCAGCGCCTGGATCGCAAACCACGTTGGATTCAACTTCTGCAGCATGCCGATACCGAAGGCCGCCGTCTTGCCGCTACCGGTCTTGGCCTGCGCAATCAAATCACGCAATTGCAAAATGACCGGCAGGCTTTGCGCCTGGATAGGCGTCATCTCGTGGTACCCGAGTGCGTCGAGATTGCTCAACATCGCGGGTGAAAGAGAGAGGCTGGAGAAGGAACTTGGATTCATGAGTGGCTAGCGTGATACAGAAAAGGACTCGCAGTCTAACAGGCATGGAGCAATAGATGAAAAGCGCGCTGAAAGTTGGTGTGAGCCCACGGTTTTTACAAGTTCAGGCAATCGTCAGTAATTCACGTAAAAACAGGCGATATTTCATGACCGAAGATGCCACACCACATTATGAAACATTACTATCGCGATGCAGCATATAAAAATTTCAACGAGCAAAATATAGTTTCACATACAGAAAAACGTACTGCAACTATATGAATTTAAAGGAATAAATATATTTAAAATATCTTATATAAGACATTGTTGCTGCGCAAAATATCTCCTATGATTAAGGCAGATTTTCGTTTGTGCACTTATAAAACTTAGGAGACACATCATGACAACTCGTGAGCAGCAAATTCAGGCATTAAACAAGGACTGGGCTGAGAACCCACGCTGGAAGGGTATTACGCGCACCTACACCGCGGAAGACGTGGTGCGTTTGCGCGGCTCGGTGCAGATACAGCACACGCTGGCGCAACGCGGCGCGGAAAAATTGTGGGACATGTGCAATAACGAGCCCTTCGTCAATTCGCTGGGCGCATTGACCGGCAATCAGGCGATGCAACAGGTCAAGGCTGGTCTGAAAGCGATCTATCTGTCCGGCTGGCAGGTCGCCGGCGATGCCAATCTGGCCGGTGAAATGTATCCCGACCAATCGCTGTATCCGGCCAATTCGGTGCCGATGGTGGTCAAGCGTATCAACAACACCTTCCAGCGCGCAGACCAGATCCAATGGTCTGAAGGCAAGGGCGATGTCGATTTCTTTGCGCCTATCGTGGCAGATGCAGAAGCCGGTTTTGGCGGTGTCCTGAATGCCTATGAATTGATGAAGTCGATGATAGAGGCGGGTGCAGCAGGTGTGCACTTCGAAGATCAGCTGGCATCGGTAAAAAAATGCGGACACATGGGCGGCAAGGTCCTGGTGCCTACGCGTGAAGCGGTTGAAAAACTGAACGCCGCGCGCCTGGCTGCAGATGTGTCCGGTACCAGCACGCTGGTGATTGCACGTACCGATGCGGAAGCGGCTGATTTGCTGACCTTCGATGTGGATGACAACGACAAACCGTTCCTGACCGGCGAACGCACGGTCGAGGGCTTTTACAAAACCCGTTCAGGTTTCGATCAGGCGGTGTCGCGCGGTTTGGCTTATGCGCCTTACGTCGACATGCTGTGGTGCGAAACCGGCAAGCCGGATCTGGTGTTTGCGAAGCAATTTGCCGATGCCATCCATGCCAAATTCCCCGGCAAGATGCTCGCCTATAACTGTTCGCCATCGTTCAACTGGAGAAAGAATCTGGACGACGCAACCATCGCCAGGTTCCAGAAAGAGCTGGGCGCGATGGGTTACAAGTTCCAGTTCATCACGCTGGCCGGCTTCCACTCGCTGAATTATTCGATGTTCAATCTGGCGCACGGTTATGCACGTCACCAGATGTCGGCTTTCGTCGAGTTGCAGGAAGCCGAATTCGCTGCCGCCGAACAAGGCTTCACTGCGGTCAAGCATCAACGCGAGGTCGGCACCGGTTACTTCGATGCGATCACGCAGGTTATCCAGCAAGGGCAGTCATCGACGACGGCATTGCATGGCTCGACCGAAGACGAACAATTTTTCGAGAACAAGCTCGCAAAAACGTGCATTACAGGCCATAAAAACGCAGCCTGAAAACGACTGCTGCAAGGCCGCACTTCACAAGAGTCCGGCCTTGCAGGAAACAAGATCCAGCCTCAGACGAAGCATCAGGATCATTTTTAAAATAATTTCAAAAACCAGTTTTAAAACGAATTTTTTAACTTATTAATAGATGGAGACAAGCATGGCAGAGATCACACTGGACATCCCGGCAGGAATCGAGATTGAAGGCGAATTCAACGAAGAGTACGAACAAGTGTTGACGCCTGATGCCCTAGCGCTGGTCGTTAAATTGAGTCGTGCCTTTGAAGCACGCAGGCAGACTTTGCTGCAGATGCGGGTCGACCGTGCAAAGCGTATCGATGCCGGTGAACGTCCGGATTTTTTGCCGGAAACCGCGCATATCCGTGCCGGCGACTGGCGCATCGCACCGATACCGGCTGCACTCGAATGCCGTCGCGTCGAAATTACCGGGCCGGTCGATCGCAAGATGGTCATCAACGCGCTGAACTGCGGTGCGGATGTCTATATGGCCGATTTTGAAGATGCCAACACGCCTAACTGGGACAACCAGATTCGCGGCCAGATCAATCTGATCGATGCTGTGCGCAAGACCATTACGCTGGATACCAATGGCAAGCATTACCAGCTCAATGACAAGCTTGCGACGCTGATGGTGAGGCCGCGTGGCTGGCATCTGGATGAAAAACATGTGCTGGTCGATGGCAAGCGCGTGTCCGGCGGCATCTTCGACTTTGCACTGTTCATGTTCCATAACGCGCATGCATTGCTGGCGAGCGGCGCGGGTCCGTATTTCTACCTTCCGAAACTGGAATCGCATCTGGAAGCACGCCTGTGGAACGACATCTTTGTCATGACACAGCACGAGATGGGCCTGCCGCAAGGAACCATCAAGGCCACCGTGTTGATCGAAACCATACTCGCCGCCTTCGAGATGGATGAAATCCTGTATGAGTTGAGGGAGCACAGCGCAGGCCTGAATGCAGGGCGCTGGGATTACATCTTCTCGTGCATCAAGAAGTTCCGGCTCGACAAAAACTTTTGCCTGGCCGATCGCGCCAAAGTGACGATGACCGTTCCATTCATGCGTTCCTACGCCTTGCTGCTACTGAAAATTTGCCATCAACGCGGCGCGCATGCGATGGGCGGCATGGCAGCCCTGATCCCGATCAAGAATGATCCGGTGAAAAACGAACTGGCAATGAACGCAGTGCGTCTCGACAAGGAACGCGATGCCATCGATGGCTATGACGGCGGCTGGGTCGCGCATCCTGGCCTGGTTGAGCTGGCGATGACGGAATTCAAGAAAGTCCTGGGTGACAAACCTAACCAGATAAGCAAATTGCGGCCCGACGTCAGTGTCACCGCAGCCGACTTGCTGGACTTCCAGCCCGAGAAGCCTATCACCGAAACCGGCCTGCGCTACAACATCAACGTCGGCATCCATTATCTGGGCAGCTGGCTCGATGGCAATGGCTGCGTACCTATCCATAACCTGATGGAAGACGCCGCCACCGCAGAGATCAGCCGCTCGCAAGTATGGCAATGGATACGCTCGGACAAGGGCGTGCTGGAAGACGGCCGCAAGATCACCGTCGAGATGGTGCGCGCATTAATCAAGGAAGAACTGGTCAAGGTAAAGACGTTCGCCCCTAATGGCAACAGTGCTAGCTATGTCCGCGCCGCACAGATATTTGAAGAAATGTCGACGGCAGAAGCGTTTGCAGAATTTTTGACCTTGCCGCTATACGAGGAAATTTGATCGAGAAAATTTGATTCAGGGGAGGGGCTGCATCGCGCAGTCCCCGTTTTGTCCCTTGGTCTTCAAGACGGATGGTAAATCGCTGTTGCTATGACAGGATTTGCTGCTCGGCTTTGCATCTCGTTATGAGATCGCGTCACTTCACAATGTTGGTAACTCGCCGGTGTTTAATTTCGAACTCTCAATTTAATTTGTATTTCGCAAACTATAATCAGCGATCGATTATTGTCTAGATCAAATTGAATCCGACGTTCGACCGCCAACTAGCTTATCCCGCAGCACGCCAGTTGTTATCAGTTACTTTTTCTTCATAGAGCTAGTTAGCCATTAGGGGCCACATCCATGAATCGTTTAGCCTGCTTCGTTCTAGCTATGCTGAGCCCACCATTGTTAGCCGCAGACATTGCTTCGTGTTCAAATCCAATCGGGAAAGGCTATTTTCCCGAGACAGGTATTGTTACCGCTAAGGACAGTGGCTGGAGCGATGAGAAAATTACCGGGGGAATAACAAAGCTTACCAAACGGGGCACTAACGAATACGACATCCTATTTGTTGACACGCGAAAAGAAATCATCTCTGCTCGACAGGACGGTGGTGAAGTCATGGTTCTCAACCTTGGGAAAAACGTGGTTTCAGTCTTAGTTGTCTATCCAGGCACGACAGCGGAAGTTTATACATTCCTCAAGACTAATTCTGGAAAGTTGGAGTACACCCACACCCTGAGCCGTGCAGGGGATGGCGTTTTGATTACCAAAGCCTCAGTCATGCGTGGCGACTGCGAATATATTAACTTTGGGGCTCTTTAACTGTGCATTCAATGGCTAACTCTCCGGCCCAGCGGTATTGCAGAGTTTCTTTAGTCGCGTTCGCACCACAGCCCCTTACCCTCAACGTTAGACATTTATGCCAAAGAAACCGAGGGGAACATGGTTAAAAATGTAGTAATTGCCGTTCTTCTTGTGTGCGTGGCCGTCTTGGCCGTCGCTGTCGTTCGACTTGAAAACTACCACTACGCAAGTTTCGTGGGCATGTGTGGCGAGTTCAAGGCTGATGATCCATTGGTAGCTTTAAATCGACATGAATGCCTCCACAAACAAGAAACAAGAACAAACCCTCTCTGGCATTTGTTCTATGGTGTGCAAGGTGGGTAACGAGGCCGTCTCTATGTCTAACCGTTCGGTCAAGAGGACTGTGGGGCGACTCGGCTGGCTTCCACTATCTCCCTCGCACGGGTAGCCCCTTACCTTCAACGTTGGATTCGATGAAATATCGTCGCCCAAATCGTTTTTCAAATTTTAGGCCTCGCCGCTTTACGAAGAAATTTGGTTTGACCGAACCAGAGCAGAACTAGCTTGAACCCACGCGGATCCCACCATTTTTGATTTGGATCAAGATCGCCCAACCCCGTCTCCGTAGACTCCACCTGCGGTCGTGACATGTCCTGATTTCGGGGCAGTCGATCGCCGGAACGGGAAAATGACAGCTTCAGCGATACCAATCACTTTGCTTCCTTCGGTGGAATTCGATGCGCAACTGATACGCAAGTTGAATCAGGTGGGTCCGCGTTACACGTCTTATCCAACAGCAGATCGCTTCACGGCGGAGTTCGGCTATCGCGATTATCTGCAGGCGGTAACGGGTGCGCGCGCACGCAGCAATACCCATCCCTTGTCCGTCTATATCCATATCCCTTTTTGCGAATCGATTTGTTACTACTGCGGTTGCAACAAGGTGGTGACCAAGGATCACAGCAAGGCGGTGACCTACCTGAGTTATCTGAAACGCGAGATCGAGATGCAGGGTCGCCTGCTGGTCGGCGCCAATCAGATCGAGCAATTGCATTTTGGCGGCGGCACGCCAACTTATCTGACTGATGCGCAGATGGAGGATCTGATGGCGCATTTGCGTCGCTGGTTCAGCTTCGCGTCGGATGCGAGTGGCGAATATTCCATTGAAGTCGATCCGCGCACCGTCACGCGCGAGCGCGTGCAGGCTTTGCGCCGCCAGGGTTTTAATCGCATCAGTCTGGGCGTGCAGGACTTCGATGCCGACGTGCAGAAGGCCGTCAATCGTATCCAGCCCGAGAGTCAGACACTGGAAGTCATCAGCGCGGCGCGCGATGCGCAGTTCCGCTCGATCAGCATCGATTTGATCTATGGCTTGCCGAAGCAGAACCTGATCACCATGAATCAGACGCTGACCAAGGTGATTGCCGCCGATCCTGACCGTATTTCGATCTACAACTATGCGCACTTGCCGCATCTGTTCAAGCCGCAGCGCCGGATTGCTGAGGCAGATCTGCCGAATCTGGAAACCAAGCTCGACATGCTGGCACTTTGCATCAAGCGCCTGACCGATGCCGGTTATGTGTATATCGGCATGGATCATTTTGCCAAACCGACCGACGATCTGGCGATCGCGCAAAGACAGGGACGCCTGCATCGCAACTTCCAGGGCTATTCCACCCATGTTGGGGCTGATCTGATTTCTTGCGGGATTTCCGCCATCAGCGCCGTCGGCGCAACCTATAGCCAGAACGTGAAAACGCTGGATGAATACTACGAGCAGATCGAGCAGAATGAATTGCCGATTGCGCGCGGCATCAAACTGTCGATGGATGACCTGCTGCGGCGTATCATCATCCAGATGCTGATGTGTAATTTCGAGTTGTCGGTGGCGGCAATCGAACTGGCCTATCCGATTTCGTTTCGCACGTATTTCGCCGGCGAACTGGAGAAACTGCGTGTGCTGGAACAAGACGGCTTGCTGACCATTGATGACGACTGGATCAGCGTAACCCTCAAGGGCCGTCTGCTGATCCGCAATATCTGCATGGTGTTCGATCGTTATTTGAACGCCGCCAGCGAAGCAGGTTATGCTGCCGGCAAGACCGACGCGCCACCGCTGCGGCATTCCAAAACCATATAACGCGGGGAATGCGTGACCGGATACAGCCTTCTTCCCTTCTTCATGATAGGCCTGCTTGGCGGCTTGCATTGCATAGGCATGTGCGGCGGCATCGTCAGCGCATTCACAGTCGCATCGAAACCTGCGCGTGCCTTCCCGATTGCTGTGGTGGGCGTCCAGATGACGCACAGCATTGCCTGGGATAACGTGACGCGGGTCGTTGCCTACAACGCCGGTCGCATCGGCAGCTACGCGATCGCCGGTGCGATCGTCGGCAGCGTGGCCGGCAGCATTCATTCGCTGGCGGGCCTTGCATCGTTGCAGATAGCCGGCTACTGGCTGGCAAATCTGATGCTGGTGGTGCTGGGTTTGTATCTAATGGATGTATGGCGCGGTCTCGCTTATCTGGAAGCGTACGGACACATGATCTGGCGACACCTGCAACCACTGATGAAACATTTGCTGCCCATCGACAATGCCGGCAAGGCCTTTGCGCTGGGCGGATTGTGGGGCTGGCTGCCGTGCGGCATGGTCTATAGCGTGTTGCTGACAGCAATGTTCACCGGTAGCGCTGTGTCTGGTGCCAGCGTCATGCTGGCGTTCGGTTTGGGGACCTTGCCGATGATGCTGGGCCTGGGATTGATCGGAAATCGATTACGTGCATGGTCCCAGCAACGCGCGGTGCGCATGGCTTGCGGTGCGCTGGTACTGGCGTTTGGTGTGCTGGGTCTGATGCGCGCCAGTGGCATGTCGGCCGGCTACATGGATGTGTTCTGTATTTCACCACCGTCGATTGCTGTTATCAAGCCTGCAGCGAGCACGCCGGCGATACTGGAAGTGGCGCGATGAGTGCGGTTCCGGCTTTCGACAATCAGTTCGTTGCGGAGGCGACGCTGCCGGATGCTGCCTGTTATCACTGCGGTTTGCCCGTACCTCTGCCGGCCGCAAAACTGCATGCAGCGCAGTGGCAGGTCGAGATAGACGGTCAGCCGCGCGCCATGTGTTGCCCAGGATGCGCAGCGGCGGCGCAAACCATCATGGACATGGGCTTGTCCGATTACTACCGTACCCGTTCGGCTTTTTCTTCGCAGGTGGACAGCGCTGCGCTGCTGCCTGCAGAGTTGCGGCTCTATGATTTGCCGGACGCCCGCAAGCAATTCGACCTGAATGCAGAAAGTGCAGAAGCCACCTTGTCGATAGAAGGCATACGTTGCGCCGCCTGTGTCTGGCTGATTGAAAGAAGGCTGGCGCGTCTGCCCGGCTTGCAGGCGATCAATCTGAATGTGGCAACTGAACGCCTGTATGTGCGCTGGGACAAGTCCTTGTGCAAGCCCAGCGACATCCTGCAGGCACTGCGCGATCTCGGTTACACCGCGTATCCCTACGATACGAACCGGCATGACGCGCAATTGCGCCGCGCCAGTCGCACACTGTCACGTCAATTGTTTGTCGCCGGGCTGTCGATGATGCAGGTGATGATGTATGCGGTGCCTGCCTACATTTCGCACGATGGCACGCTGGAAGCGGACATGGCCGAGCTGATGCGCTGGGCCAGCTTGTTACTGACAATCCCGACGATCTGCTATTCGGCTTTACCTTTCTTTCGCGGTGCATATGCCAGCCTGCGGCAAGGAACGCTGGGCATGGATGTGCCGGTAGCGCTTGGTATAGGCGCAGCCTTCTTTGCAAGTGTGCTGGCGGTATGGCAGGGAAGCGGCGATGTCTATTTTGACTCGGTCACGATGTTCATCTTCTTGCTGCTGTGCAGCCGCTATCTGGAATTGGTGGCGCGCCGCAAAGCCGCCAGTGCGCTGGAAAAATTGCAGCACGCGCTGCCGGCCGCAGCCTCACTGATGCGCGACTACCCGGCGCAACGCGATTGCAGCACGGTCGCCGCGACGCAGTTGTGCGCTGGCGATTTCATTCTGGTCAAGCCGGGCGAGGCGATTGCGGTGGATGGCGAGATCGTCGAGGGCAGCAGTACGATAGACATGTCGCTATTGACCGGCGAAAGCCTGCCTTTGAAGAAAAGTGCCGGCGATATCCTGCCGGGTGGCGCAGTCAATATCTCGCAGGCGATCGTGCTGCGGGTCGGCAAGGTCGCGGCCGAGAGCACGCTGTCGCAGCTGATCAAGCTGATAGAGCGCGCCGGCCATGCCAAGCCGCAGATCGCCTTGTGGGCAGACCGCGTCGCCGCATGGTTTGTGGCCGGACTGCTGCTGTTGGCGGTTGCCGTGTTCCTGTTCTGGCACTGGCATGAACCGTCGCGCGCGTGGCAGATTGCGATTGCGGTACTGGTCGTGTCCTGTCCGTGCGCATTGTCGCTTGCCACCCCGACAGCGTTAGCTGCGGCGACGGACAGACTGGTTCAGCAGGGCGTGTTGATCGTGCAGCCGCACGTGCTGGAAATCCTGCATCGAACCAGCCATATCGTGTTCGACAAGACCGGCACGCTGACAGTCGGCAAGCCTACCCTGCAAAAACTGCAGACCTTCGGCATCGCGGACAGGCTTGCTTGCCTGCAGATCGCCGCAGCGCTGGAGCAATCGAATGCGCATCCGCTGGCGCAGGCGATTATCGCAGCGGCCGATGCGACGGCGCCCGCCATGCCGACGGAAGACCTTATTTATGTTGCCGGGCAGGGCATTGAGGGCGTGATAGATGGAATACGTTACCGACTCGGCAGCGCCTCTTTTGTCAGCGAACTGGCAGGTCGTGCCGTCGTCGAGCAAGGCGAAGCGGGCATGACGCCGGTTTATCTGGCACGCAGCCATGCCTTGCTCGCGCGTTTTGATCTGGCGGACGCGATCCGTGACGATGCGCGTGCAGTGATTGCCTATTTTAAGAAGCAGGGTAAAAAAGTGATCCTGTTAAGCGGTGATCAGAAAGACGTGACCCGTCACGTAGCGCAGCAACTCGGCATCGCAGAAGCGCACGGCGCATGCCTGCCAGACCGGAAGCTGGCTTTTGTACAAGCACTGCAACAGCGCGGCGGCATTGTCGCGATGGTCGGCGACGGCATTAACGATGCTGCGGTATTGCGCGCTGCAGATGTGTCGTTTGCAATGGGTTCCGGTTCGGCTCTGGCACAGACACATGCCGATACGGTATTGCTGTCGCCGCATCTGTCGGCAATCTCCAATACTGCTGAAGTCGCCGATAAAACGATGCGTGTGATTCGGCAGAACCTGGCGTGGGCCACCTGCTACAACCTGCTGGCGATCCCGGCAGCGGCAATCGGCTTGATCAATCCATGGCTGTCCGGCGTCGGCATGTCGCTCAGCTCGGCAGTGGTGATCGTGAATGCACTGCGCTTGCGCCGTATTCCGCGTGCAAGGGCAGGCGCACCAAATTTGCTTATCGATCAAAGTCGGGTTGCTGTCGCAGCCAGGAAGCAGGGTTAAACGACTATGGAAGCCTTATATCTATTGATCCCGCTGAGTATCCTGATCGTATTCCTCGCAATATGGATATTCTTTCGCGCGTCTGACAGCGGTCAGTTTGACGACTTGAAAGGTCCGGGAGATCGAATACTGCAAGACGACGATAGTCCCTGAAGTACAGCGCCATCTCATCGTTGCAGCATATCTGCTACCGGCGTCGCAAATAACCATCAAATAAGATACAAACAACAGACACGCCGCACGATTTGCAGGCTTTGCTCTGCATATTTTGATGCAAATCAAAATGCACATCCCAGTCGCACCTTACCCTCAAGTTCATCATCGTTGTACTTTAGGGAGAAGGTTTGGTGGACAAGACACTTGACTACAACTACAAGATCGTCAAACAGTTCGCGATCGCCACCGTAGTGTGGGGAGTAATAGGGATGCTGGTTGGCGTCTTTATCGCGGCACAACTTGCGTGGCCGGCACTTAATTTTGATATTCCATGGCTGAGCTACGGTCGCTTGCGTCCCTTGCACACGAATGGCGTCATCTTTGCGTTCGGCATTTGCGGACTTTTCGCGACGTCGTATTACGTCGTGCAGCGTACCTGTCAGGTGCGCTTGTTCAGCGACAAGCTGGCAGCCTTCACCTTCTGGGGCTGGCAACTGGTGCTGGTACTGGCCGTCATTACCTTGCCTATGGGCTGGACGCGTGCCAAGGAATACGCCGAGCTGGAATGGCCGATCACGATTTTGATCACCATCGTCTGGGTTGCCTATGCAGTGGTCTTCTTCGGTACGCTGCTCAAGCGCAAGGTCGCACACATCTATGTCGCCAACTGGTTCTTCGGTGCCTACATCATCGCTGTCGCGCTGCTGCATATTGTCAACGGCGCCAGCATGCCGGCATCACTCGGCAAATCGTATTCGGCTTACTCGGGTGTGCAGGATGCAATGATCCAGTGGTGGTATGGCCATAACGCCGTGGGCTTCATCCTGACCGCCGGTTATCTCGGCATGGTCTATTACTTCATTCCTAAGCAGGCAGAACGTCCGGTGTATTCCTACCGTCTGTCCATCGTCCATTTCTGGGCGCTGATCTTTACCTATATGTGGGCAGGTCCGCATCATTTGCACTACACGGCATTGCCGGACTGGACGCAATCGATCGGCATGGTGTTCTCGCTGGTGCTATTGGCACCGTCGTGGGGCGGCATGATCAACGGCATGATGACCTTGTCGGGCGCATGGCACAAACTGCGCTCCGATCCTATTCTCAAATTCCTGATCGTATCGCTGTCTTTCTACGGCATCGCCACCTTTGAAGGTCCGATGATGTCGATCAAGACGGTCAATTCCCTTTCGCATTACACCGACTGGACCATCGGTCACGTACATGCCGGTGCGCTGGGCTGGGTCGGTTTCATCACGATGGGTTCGATCTATTACCTGATTCCGCGTTTGTCCGGCAAGAAGGAAATGTGGAGCATGCGTCTGATTGAGCTCCACTTCTGGGTCGCAACCATCGGCATCGTGCTGTATATCGCATCGATGTGGATTGCTGGCGTGATGCAGGGCTTGATGTGGCGTGCGGTCAATCCCGACGGCACCTTGACCTATACCTTTGTCGAGAGCGTGAAGGCGACGTATCCGTACTACGTGATTCGCTTTACGGGCGGCGTGTTGTACCTGTCAGGCATGTTGCTGATGGCTTACAACACCTGGATGACGATGCGCGAGAGTAGTGCAGTCAATGCGCGCATCCCTGCGGTTCTTCCGGCACACGCATAGATATATACCGATCAAGGAGCATTGAATGAAATTTTCACATGAGTGGATCGAAAAGAATCCATGGTTGCTGATTGCGCTGGTCACGCTGGTGATCAGCGTGGGTGGTGCAGTAGAGATTGTGCCGCTGTTCTTCCAGAAATCGACCACTGAGCCGATTGCAGGATTGAAGCCGTATTCGGCCTTACGTCTGGCCGGTCGCGATATCTATACACGCGAGGGTTGCTACAACTGTCATTCGCAAATGATTCGCCCTTTCCGTGCCGAGACCGAACGTTACGGCCATTACTCGGTTGCCGGCGAATTTGTTTATGACAGACCGTTCCAATGGGGCTCCAAGCGTACCGGTCCGGATCTGGCGCGTGTAGGTGGACGTTACAGCGATGAATGGCATCGTACACATCTGGATAATCCGCGTGACCTGGTGCCTGAATCGAATATGCCTGGTTATCCGTGGCTGGCAAAAACCAAGCTGGTGCCGGCTGAGATCACGCCGAAGTTGAACGCGCTGAAACGTCTGGGTGTGCCTTACACCGATGAAGAAATCAAGCTCGCACCGGCCGAACTGGTTGGCAAGACGGAGCAGGATGCACTGGTGGCATATCTGCAGGGACTAGGCATTTTGATCAAGGCGAGACGCTAATCATGAACATTTCCATCGATGCGAGCAGCATCATGACAGTAGTGAGCTTTCTGACATTTGTCGGCATCCTGGTGTGGACTTTTATCCTGCATCGCGGCAGTGATTTCGACAAGGCGGCGCGCACGCCGTTTGCGGATGAAGAGGATATGGAGAACGAGGAGCACAGCCATGTCTGATTTCACCAATGGTTTCTGGAATATCTACATCACGGTACTGACGCTGCTGGGGATCATCGGCTGCGGCATCCTGCTGTGGTCGCAATCCAAGGTCAAGGTGAAGATCGAGCCTGGGACCAATCACCAAATGGAAACCACCGGTCACCTCTGGGATGAAGATCTCACCGAGTTGAACACACCGATGCCACGCTGGTGGATGTGGTTGTTCTATATCACGATCGTTTTTGCACTGGCTTATCTCGTGCTGTACCCGGGACTCGGTACCTATGTCGGCAAGCTGGGCTGGAAATCGGCTGATGCCTACCAGACCGAATTGAACAAGGCCGATGCCGACTACGGTCCGCTGTTTAACCAGTTTCAGAAACAGGATATGAAATCAGTTGCTGCCGATCCGCAGGCGCATGCCATCGGCGAGCGCCTGTTCCTGACCTACTGTGCGCAATGCCACGGCTCTGATGCACGCGGCAACAAGGGTTACCCGAATCTGACCGACAAGGATTGGCTCTATGGCGGCACGCCAGAAGTCATCAAGACCACGATCCTGCAAGGGCGTCACGGCATCATGCCGCCGATGGGGGCAGCGCTGGGTTCCGACAAGGATGTGGAAAACGTCGCGCATTATGTGTTGAGTTTGTCGGGCTCCAACTCCGATCCTATCAAGACCGTATTCGGCAAACCGAAGTTTGCCGCATGCGCAGCCTGTCATGGTGCCGATGGCAAGGGCAATCAGGCGCTGGGCGCGCCTAATCTGACCGACAAGGTGTGGTTGTATGGCGGCAGCGCCAACACGATCATGGAAACCATACGCAAGGGACGCGAAAACATGATGCCGCCTTTCGAAGAATTTCTCGGTGATGCCAAGGTACATGTGCTGGCCGCATATGTATGGAGTTTGTCGAACGATGTGAAACCGGATCATCCGGACAAATGATGGCGCTCGGGCGAGGCTGCATGCGCTGGATCTCGCCTGACTCCATCCACCGAATCGTTTTTGTAATTGACTAAAGATTGAAAGAGCGGGCAAGAGCATGAGCGTCACCGACCCTGAAGTATCCGTCATCAAGATGTATGCCGCGCGGGAAGAGATTTATCCGCGCGAGACGAAGGGCCGTTATGCAAGCTTGCGCTGGGTATGCGTCTGGCTGACGCAGCTCGCATTCTATGGCTTGCCGTGGATGAGCTGGAATGGTCGTCAAGCCTTGCTGTTCGATCTGGCGGCGCGCAAGTTTTATATTTTAGGTATCGTGTTGTGGCCGCAGGATTTTATCTACCTTGCGGGCCTGCTCATCATTTCCGCCTATCTGCTGTTTCTGGCGACCGCGATTGCCGGACGCGTCTGGTGCGGCTTTGCCTGTCCGCAAACGGTTTACACGGAAATTTTTCTGTGGATAGAACGGGTGATAGAAGGCAAGCGCAGCGCGCGCATGCGTCTCGACAAGCAGCCAGCATCCTTCTCCAAGATTGCAAAAAAGACCGCCAAACACATGGTGTGGGGCGGTGTGGCACTGTGGACGGGTTTTACATTCGTCGGTTATTTCACGCCGATTCATACCTTGACACAGGAAGTATTGAATCTCGCCCTCGGCCCGTGGGAGCTGTTTTGGATATTGTTTTATGCCTTCGCCACTTACGGCAATGCAGGCTGGTTGCGCGAACAGGTCTGCAAGTACATGTGTCCGTACGCCCGCTTCCAGAGCTCGATGTTCGACAAGGATTCGCTGATCATCTCTTATGATCAAAAACGCGGCGAACCGCGCGGCATGCCGAGCAAGCATGCGGATGCGTCGGCGAAGAAACTGGGGGATTGCATAGATTGCACATTGTGCGTGCAGGTCTGTCCGGTCGGCATTGATATCCGCGATGGCCTGCAGTACGAATGCATAGGATGTGCCGCCTGCGTCGATGCCTGCAATACGGTGATGGATAAAGTAGGGTCGCCGCGTGGCCTGATTCGTTATACGACGGATAACGCGCTGGCCAACAATCTGTCGATCAAGGAGGTCAGACGGCGCGCCTTGCGTCCAAGGGTATTGATCTATACGGGAATCCTGATGGCGATCGTGGTGACATTTTTCTCGGCACTCGGTCTGCGCACACCGCTCAAGCTCGACGTGATTCGTGATCGCGGTGCGATGGGTCGTGAGGTGGAGGACGGCATGATAGAGAATGTGTATCGACTCCAAATCATGAACACGGCAGAAACTGCGCACCGCTATAAAATCAGCGTGGCCGGCATCGAATCGCTAGCGTTGGCGACACCTGATGTCGTCGACCTTGCAGCGACCGAAACACGCGCCGTGCCCATCAGATTGCGGGTTGATCAAGGGCAGGGCGCACCAGGTTCCAACAAGATAAGCGTCACGTTGAAGGCAATCGATGATGAGGGCCTGCAAGTGACGGAACACGCGGTATTTTTTGTGCCGCGTTGAGATAGTCAAGGAGAACACCATGTCGAAGGCTGCAACAATACTGAATGCCACGCACGATGAAGGCCCCTGGTACAAGCACCGCTGGCCCTGGCTGTTGATGATGGGTCCGTTCGCGGTGATGATCGCAGGCAGCATCACGATGTGGATCGCCGTGACGCAACAGGATGCGTTGGTGGTCGATGATTATTACAAGCAGGGCAAGGCGATCAATCAGGATTTGCGGCGCGATCGTGTGGCGAGCGATCTGGGCGTGCAGTTCTCTGCGCATTACGACACCCCGACCCGCATGTTGAGTGGATCAATATCGAACAAGGCAAAGCAGTCGATAGACGGTATCAGCGTGCGCCTGATACATGCAACCATCCCGGAGAAGGATGTCGTGCTATTGGTTCAGCCTGACCCGTCAGGCAAATTTTCGGTTGCTCTGCCGATGCTGGAGATGGGGCGCTGGCAGGTGCTGGTGGAGAATCAGAAGCGCGACTGGCGCTTGAATGGTATCTGGACATGGCCGGCCCAACGCAGCATTGCCATTGAGGCAGACAGGGTTTAGCAATCAATAAAAAAGGAGACGCAATGCAACGACTACTGATGATCGTTCTATGGCCCTCGTTTCTGGTGGCTATCGCAGCGGAAGGTGCATTGTTTGCACTGATTGACCCCTTGCATGTCTCGGTAATTGAAGGCAAAGACACAGTGTGGTCGCTGGCGACTTACACCATAGGCTTTTTTCTGCTGTGGCTGTTCTGCGCCTTGTCGAGTGCGCTGACCTGCTATTTGGGCCTGGAACCAAAAGAAATAAAATAGCCCGCAACGGTATGCGGGCTTAAGGGACATCAAGTACTTGGCGATCAAGTACTGAAAACCAGGCGTGACAGACATGAGAAATGTGTCTGACAGCGAGGCGCAGCTATAACGACATCAGCCGCAGGTTTCGGTGCCGGCTGCCATTGCCTTCAACGTGACGGGATCAAGCAATACGATTTCGCGATTGCTGACAGTCAGCAAACCTTGTTTCTTGAACTTGGAGAGCAGGCGGCTGATGCTTTCAATCGTCAGGCCGAGATAATTGCCGATATCCTCGCGTGACATGCGCAACTGGAAGTTGGTCGATGAATAACCGCGCGCCATGTAACGAGATGCCAGATTCACCAGAAATGCAGCAAAACGCTGTTCGGCGCGCATATTGCCCAGCAGGAGCATGACGCTTTGTTCACGCGTGATTTCCTGGCTCATCATGCGATGGAAGTGACGCAGCAGTATCGGCATCGTGCCAAACAACTCTTCCAGTCTGGGAAACGGAATTTCGCAGACTTCACTATCTTCCAGCGCAATCGCGTCGCAATGATGACGGTCTGTGCTGATCGCATCCATGCCGAGTAATTCGCCTGCCATCTGGAATCCGGTAATCTGCTGCTCGCCGCCGGCATTAATCTGATAGGTCTTGAAATGCCCGACACGTACCGCGTACAAATTGGTAAAGGGATCGTCCATCCGGTATAGATAACCGTCACGCGGCACTTTGCGCCTGCGACCGATGATCTCGTCCAGCTTGTCCATATCGTTTTCACCCAGGCCCATGGGCAGACACAACTGGTGCATGCTGCAGGTCGAGCAACTGGTTCGCAGTGAAGTAACGATGGCGGATGGATTGGGGAGGGTAGAAGAATTGCTCATAATTTAATTATGCATCCTGGTAGCAATTATTACGTGCACTGTAACTGTTTATTTACTATTTGCAAAATCATCAACGCATATCGGAGTCTGAAGCAGCGCTATCTTATCTTGAATCTGAGCCCATTTTTCGTGATCGGGCATCGGTTCCTGCTGCAACTTGATACGTTTCCATTGCGGATGATGCGACAAGCTGCGATTCAATTCGATGAAATGTTTTTGATCTTCGGCGATTTCTGACGCGCCGATAATCGCATTGACCGGACATTCAGGTACGCATACCGAGCAATCGATGCATTCATCCGGGTTGATCGCCAGGAAGTTGGGCCCCTCAAAGAAGCAATCCATAGGACATACAGCCACGCAATCTGTGTATTTGCACTGTATGCATGATTCAGTTACTACAAAAGGCATGTTTTGAATCCTTTTTGAGCGGATATGTCATTGTAATCGCTAGACGACGTGATTCTTTCGATCAACACGTCGGATGAAAAATTCTCAACTTCATCTCTTCTTACACAAAATCATTGCATCGTCTGATAGAGGTGATGTCCTTGTCCTTTTATTATCAATGCACGCTATAGACCGCGATAAGTGTTTCGCTAGCGTGCGTTGATGAATCTACTGAATCTACTTAAGTGAACAAGGAGATTGCCATGTCCAAAGGTGATAAATCAGCCTATACCGACAAGCAGAAGCGGCAGGTAAAACATATAGAAGAAGGTTACGAAGAGAAGGGCATACCGGCCAAGGAGGCCAAGCGCCGTGCGTGGGCAACGGAAAACAAGATTTCCGGTGGGGGCAGAAAATCAGGTTCAGGCCGTGCACATTCATAAAATGCCAAATAATTAGAATGGACGTTATCCGAAGGTCGCTAAACACGCCGAAAATATCGGCAAATAATAGATAAAAACAAATAAGCGCAGCTCACTGGCAAGTGCGACCGGAAGCTGCGCCGTTTCAAATGGCATGCGCTGAACATATACAATATGCATGCACTGAGGAAATTCCACTTTTTCAAGAAACAAATGGTTTCAACTTGCCGGCGCAATGCCTGCTAAAGTTGCGGCGCATAAGACTTAACAGGGGATCGCGTTGCGGCTGTTTTCATTTATTAAAAAATCCATCGTGGACTGGTCCGAACGACCAACCGACATCAAACTTCGACAGGCAGGGATAGTAGCGCTGATAGGCGCTGGCGCTTTTGCCGTATTGATGGCGCTGTTTACGGCGCTGTTCATTGTCCCGAATCTTCCACCGATCGATGCATTGACGGACTATCGGCCGAAAATTCCGTTACGCGTCTATACCGCTGATAACGTATTGATAGGCGAATTTGGCGAAGAGCGTCGTGACTTTGTGTCGATACGCGAAATTCCCTCCAGCATGAAGAACGCGATCATTGCGATCGAAGATAATAATTTCTATGAACATGGCGGCGTCGATCTTTTAGGCGTGGTACGTGCCGGTCTGGCGAACCTGATACATAGCCGCTCGCAAGGTGCTTCGACCATCACGATGCAGGTTGCACGCACCTTTTTGTTGACGCGCAAAAAGACTTACAGCCGCAAATTGCAGGAAGTCCTGCTGGCTTACCGTATCGAGAAGAATTTGACCAAAGATCAGATTCTGGAGTTGTACATGAATCAGATTTATCTGGGACAACGTGCTTACGGCTTCGGTAGTGCATCACGCATCTACTTTGGCAAGCCGATCAAGGAATTGAGCATTGCCGAAGCGGCGATGCTGGCTGGCTTGCCGAAAGCTCCCGCCAGTGCCAATCCGGTCGTCAATCCGAAACGAGCAACCGAACGTCAGCAATACATACTCAAGCGCATGCACGATCTGGGTTTTATCACGCAAGCCCAATATGAGAGTGCCAAGGCTGAAAAGCTGAACGTGCTGGCTGATGGCAACCGTTTCCGTACCCATGCGGAATATGCAGCCGAACAGGTGCGCCAGTTCATGTACTCACAGTACAAGGATGAGATTTATACCAGTGGTATGAGCGTCTACACCACGCTGAACAAAGCCGATCAGGACGCGGCTTATGAGGCAGTGCGACGTGGCGTGCTCGACTATGACAAACGCCATGGATATCGCGGTCCTGAAAATAGTATCGAGTTGCCGAAGGATGCAGAAGACCGACAGCAGGCGATCGAGGACATTCTGGTCAAGCATCCGGATAGTGACGACTTGAAGGCGGCCGTCGTTACCGCCGTATCGACGAAGTCGGTAACTGCCGAAACATTGTCAGGCGACGATATCGTCATTACCGGTGAAGGTTTGCGTTTTGCTGCGTCTGCCTTGTCCAGCAAGGCGGCAGAAGAAAAGAAAATCAAACAGGGATCTGTGATTCGCGTCGTGCAAGACGGCAAGAAAAAATGGTCTATTGTCCAGTTGCCAGAGGTGTCAGCCGCTTTTGTTTCAGTCAATGCGCAGGATGGCGGCATCCGCGCCATGGTCGGTGGTTTTGATTTCGCGATAAACCAGTTCGATCACGTTACGCAGGCCTGGCGCCAACCCGGGTCTACCATCAAACCATTCGTCTATTCCGCGGCGCTGGAAAAAGGTTTTTCTCCAGGGACATTGATTAACGATGCGCCACTTGCCGAAGACAGTACCACCGAGCAGAACGGCAAGGCCTGGAATCCGGGCAATGATGATGGCAATTACGATGGCCCTATCACGATGCGTACCGGCTTGAAACGCTCGAAGAATCTGGTATCGATCCGCATCCTGCGCAAGATTACGCCGCCTTTTGCAATTGAACATATGACTAATTTCGGTCTGGATGCAGACAAGCAACCATCCAATCTGACGCTGACGCTGGGTACAGGTTCGGTCACGCCGCTGCAGATGGCGGGTGCGTACACAGTGTTCGCCAATGGCGGTTTTAAATTAACGCCTTATCTGATTCAGAAAGTTGTCGATGTACGCGGCAAGTTATTGATGGAGGCAGACCATCCACGAGCAGGTGATGAAACTGCACGTGCCATTGATCCGCGCAATGCCTTCATCATGAATACGATGTTGCGCGACGTTGTGCGCTCTGGCACTGGTTACATGGCTGGACAACGATTGGGTCGTAGCGATCTGGCGGGCAAAACCGGCACCACCAACGACTCCATGGATGGATGGTTTGCCGGTTACGGTCGCGATGTCGTAGGAGTCGCGTGGATGGGGTACGACAAGCCGCGCACGCTCGGCAGCAGAGAGTTCGGCAGTACGCTGGCGCTGCCGATCTGGGTTGATTACATGAAAACCGCGCTGCGCGGCAAACCGGAAATCCCGAATGCGGTGCCATCCGGCTTGACGCAAGTCGATGGCGATTGGTCATATGAAGAATACGCCAATGGCGATTCGGTCAGATCGCTGGATGTCGATGAGCAAAAAGGATTCTGGGAGCGTTTATTCAATCCGGGTTCCGAACCGCAGGTTCAACCGCCGGGCAATCTTTCGCCAGAAGAAATAGAAAAGCAAAGGACCGAGGATTTGTACCGCGGCTAGATGGAATGAAGGATGATTTCAACGGGATGATAATGAGCACAACCGTGCATGCGAAAACGCGCGTAGTGTCTTGAATGTCATCCGGATGTAGATAACGTTCGCGCACGTACCTCGTCGATGTATCTTGCCGCCTTTACGCGGAAGGCGCAGCTTCAACCCTGCGTCTTCCCAATCCTTTGGCCTTGTACATAGCCCTATCTGCACGGTGCAACAAGGCTTGACTGGTAACCCCGGAGTCGGGGTAGGTAGCGATCCCGATACTGGCTGAAATACTGACACTGAGGCCTTCAAAAACATACGGTTCGGATATGCCTTGAACCAGTTTTTCAGCGGTTATCTTGGCATTCCTCATATCGGTTCCGACCATGACAATGGCGAATTCATCACCCCCCAGGCGCGCCACGACATCGGAGTTGCGGATGCCGGATTTCAATCGTGCTGCGACACTACGCAACAATCTGTCACCAGTTTCATGACCGTGCTTGTCGTTGGTGATCTTGAAACCATCCAGATCGATGTACAGGATCGACAGCTCGCTTTGATTGCGTTCGCACAGCAACAGTTGCTGATTGACGATCTCATTGAATAGCGTGCGATTCGTCAGGCCGGTCAGTCCGTCATGATTTGCCCGATGCTGGGCATTTTGCAGCATGACCGAGGCTTGCATCAGGGATGCGCCTACCTCGTCAGCTTCGCGCAAATGCAAAGGCGGAACGTCAACTTTTTCTCCTGTGCCCAAGGCAAGGGCAGGGCCGGTCAGCCCATGTACAGAATCGGCAATGCTGCCACCAATCGCCCATGCTGCAGCAAGACTGCAAACCAGCAAGCCTACCGTGGCGAGGACCAACCAGAACAAGGTTTCTCGCAGCTCTTGATGCAGGCTCTGGGTCGGTATGCCGATTGCCAGCGACCAGTTCGAAACGGATGAACGGCTAAAGACCGTTTGCACCGAAATGCCGTCATAGGTCACACTTTCAAACGTATCTTCGGTAGCTGTCTTCATGTGCCTGACCATTTCAGGTGTGCCCATTTTTCCTGCGTAACGCTCCATGTCACGTGTGCGCGCCACGATTTTTCCATTGCCGTCGAAAATGGCTGCGATCCAGTCTGCAGGCAGCTTCTGCTGAAGTAACAGGCGCTCGAAACGTTCTGGAAAGATGCCCGCATTCAAGTTGTAGCGTATGCCAGGATCGAAAACCGGTACACCTACGGCGAGCAATGGACGTTTGCTTACTGTACCTATAAAGATATCGGAAATGACGGGTCTGCCCGTTTCGTAGATAGCGCGCATGCCGGGGAAGTTGTTCTTGGTCGGTAGCGGTGAGCCAAAGGGACTGCGCGTGTTTATATATTGTTTGCCGGTGATATTCAGTAGCACGATATTCATATCGTGCTGAGCCCCCTGATTTTTCAGTACGGTTTGCGCCTGCTGATAAAAAGCGTAGAAGTTGCCGGACTTGATATATGGCGAGGTGGCAAGCGCTACCAACGAGGATTCGATACTTGCCAGGTCGCGGTCTACCACCGAAATCATGGCCCTTGCGGTATCAAGCGAATTAGCCAGTAATTGCTCGCGGGCGCGCTGATAATCGTATGCGATCAGCAACACAGCCATTAGAGATGCCGGTACGACGCACGCCATGACGAGCAAAACAAGTTTGGAACGTATTGTCGGCGCGCGCTTTGTTGTCATTATGTGCGTCTGGAAGTTGGCTTTACTGCCCGGGAAGTGCAAATTTTATAACATTTTGATGATGCCCCCCGGTTTTCAATTGCCACAGGAAAATATCAAGGGCGGGCACACATAGCGTTGTGATTTTGCTGCGGGATTGATTTAGCGCATCAATTTACTTGGCAAAAGAAAAAATCGGACGCATGGTAGTGCGCAAGCTCGGCAGTCTGATAGCCGTTTACTTCACCCATTTTCTTCCTGGTTTTCGCCACCATGCACTTAAAGACTATCCCGGTTCTTTGCTTGTATTTGCTGTTTTTTCCGGCTTGTTCTGCCGAGCTTCTAATCCAGAATGCCCTTGGCATGAAGTTCGTACTGCTTCCCGCAGGTGAATTCCTGATGGGAAGCGATGCGTCGGCGGATACGCTGGCCCTTAGATATCCCCAATATGAACACAAACGTTTTGAGGTGCTGGAGGATGAAGCACCTGTGCACAAGGTAAAGATCACGCATGCGTTTTACATGGAACAACATGAAGTGACGGTGGGGCAGTTTCGACGCTTTCTTGATGCTTCCGGCTATACGCCCGAGTCAGAGGCTGATGGCAGTGGAGGTTATGGCTACAATCCGGATTACGATCCAGAGAAATCCGCACGAGGCGATGCCTTTGAGGGCCGAAATATCAAGTATTCGTGGCGCGATCCGGGCTTTGCGCAAAGTGATGATCATCCGGTAGTGAACGTAACGTGGAACGATGCCGTTGCGATGTGCAAATGGCTTACTGCCAAGGAAGGGAAAACATATCGTTTGCCGACTGAAGCAGAATGGGAATACGCGGCACGTGCAGGGACACGCACGCAGTATTACACTGGCGACGATCCACAGTCGCTGTTAGCTGCTGCCAATGTATTCGATATCGATGCTGCAAAAAATTGGTCCAAGTGGCAAAGTTACGCGCTGACTGGCAGTGATGGCTTTGCCTTTACTGCACCAGTCGGCAGTTTTGCTCCGAATGCGTTTGGGCTATACGATATGCACGGCAATGCGTGGGAGTGGACTGCCGATTGGCATGATGATCGCTACTATGCACATTCCCCATTAGCCGATCCGCAGGGGCCGGACAGTGGCAGTGTGCGAGTGCGACGTGGTGGTTCATGGCATACGTGGTCATTTTATGCGCGCTCTTCTTACCGTAACTGGAATGCACCCAGCACGCGCTACACGCTGGTTGGCATGCGGCTGGTGCGTGAAGCGGATTAGCCGGACCTATTAATTTTGTTTGCTGCGGCGCTGATCTGTGATCAGCGCTCAGCAGGAATATGCGTTTGATGAACTAAGGAAAAATGAAGACATTGATAGAAGTGACGGGTTGCTTTCCCGTTTTACGCGCGTTGAATGCGCAACAATTTACAAATGCAATCGAGCCGCGCTTGCTGGATATTCGTAATCCATTGACTGGTTTGCAAATCGATATGTTCGGCAAGGTAACTTCGGTAGAGATCGCAGAAGAGCGGGGCATCGTCACAGTGGAACTAGAAGTATCTGACAATTTTTTGCAAAAGCATAATTTAAATTCAGAGCAGATCCGCACGATCCTGGTAGAACGCATTACCAAATTGCGGCATCCTGCGACCGGTGCAATGGCGAGAGTGGAAGCGCGGCTGGCGAGTTGATGTAGAGGTCGGCCTTGCTCATTGATTTTGCGTAATCATTTGCATAGTCAGCAGCAAACTCAGCAGCAGAGAAAAGCATCAGCGAACCTTGCTGCGAGTTCTGCCTTGCTTGCCCAGCGTGTTCAAGATGCGCTTCTGATTCAACGGTGACAGGTGTTCGACGAACACCATGCCTTGCAGATGATCGAGCTCGTGCTGTATGCACATCGCCTTTAATCCATCGGCCTGCAGTTCGAACGGCTTGCCGTCCAAATCCAGTGCGCGCAAGCGTATCCATGCGGCACGAGTGACAGTTTCATAGACATCGGGGACGGACAGGCAGCCTTCCTCGAACTCTGCCTTGCCACCCATCTTGATCACTTCCGGATTGATCAATACCATCAGTTGATTTCGCTTTTCCGACACATCAATCAGGATGATGCGCAAATGCACATCCACCTGGGTCGCGGCCAAGCCTATGCCATCAGCCGCATACATCGTCTGCGCCATATCTCTGACCAGCTTATGAAGCTTGTCGTCAATTTGCGCGACTGGCTGCGCAATCGTGTGCAGGCGTTCGTCAGGATATTGCAGGATGGGCAGCTTGCTCATGTGGATAAAACTCTCTTGCGATAGGCGTGCGGCATGAAATCAAGTTGCTGGTGTGTCGTATATTTGACGAAGACTGAAGCAGCTTTGGTGAAGTTCATGCGGGGTATTTTACGGAATCACTTGTCAGCCTAGGGCGATTTTCTTATTCATTTCGTGACGTGATATGTGCAGGAAGATTGTCAAACGACTGCGCGCTCCCTCAATGCAATCATTACATCAGGAATCCAAAATACTTGACGCACCCAGCGAGAAAGGTGGCAGTCTATCTTGTTGCGGCTAATTATATTTGAATGGGACTGCGATCATTCATTGATGGCAATCCCGGCATAAAGAATCTATTTTTTTGCCAGTTTGATCAAGCTTCGAGTTTGGCAGTCAATGTGATGTCTGCGTTTCCCTTGAACAGCTTGGAAACTGGGCAACCGACCTTGGCGTCGTTTGCAATTTTTTCGAACCCGGCTTGATCAGTACCTGGCACTTTTCCGACGAGATCAAGATGAATTTTCGTGATCGAAAAGCCGCCCGGCACTTTTTCGAGTGTTACCGTCGCTTTGGTTTTCAGGCTATCCGCGGTCAGGCCAGCCTTGCCAAGTTCTCCCGACAGTGCCATCGTGAAACACGCTGCATGTGCCGCGCCTATCAATTCTTCCGGATTGGTACCCGGGCCATCTTCAAAGCGGGCGGTAAATCCATAAGGCGCATCCTTCAATACGCCGGTCTGCACCGAAATGCTGCCGACACCTTCCTTGATTCCGCCTTGCCATGCTGCTGATCCTGAGTGATCCATGCGAATCTCCTTGAGTAAGTGATGGTTAAGGTAGAGCCTCACAAGCTGGATCGGTTCCTTTTAAATGCACGATAGTCATATTGGGTTTAAGCATGTTCTTCAAACTCGTATTCAGTAAAAAATGATTTAAAACTTGACCTTCCAATCATGGGAAGGATTAAAGTTAGCTGTGGATATCGATCTTATCGAGGAGTGTCATGAAGCAATCCAGTCAGGAAATCGTAATTCGTCCGGATATTTCACTCTCCGTCGCGGGGATGACATGTGCATCCTGCGTGGGACGGGTAGAACGGGCGCTCAAAGCCGTGCCGGGCGTAAAACAGGCTTCGGTTAATCTGGCCACCGAGCGCGCCACGATACAGTTGGAAAATGATGTCGAACGTTCGGCCCTGATTGAAGCGATAGAGTTGGCAGGGTATGAGGTACCGTCCGCGAGTTCTATCGACATTAACATCGAAGGAATGACCTGCGCCTCTTGCGTCGGAAGAGTAGAGCGCGCGCTGTTGGCGATTCCAGGTGTGCAGGCTGCAACAGTGAATCTGGCGACAGAGCGTGCCAGCGTGGTTGTCAGCAATAAGGTCCATGCCAGTGCGCTGATTGCTGCGGTTGAAAAAGCAGGTTATCAGGCGACATTAATAGAACAGACCACGACCAGCGATGACGTGGCCGCGCAGCGGCGTGAAGACGAGCTCAAGTTATTGCATAGGGATTTGCTGATTGCCGCCGTATTATCCGCTCCGGTATTTGTCCTTGAAATGGGCGCGCACCTGATTCCCGGCATGCATGAATGGATAGGAGCCACCATTGGGATGCAGGCTAGCTGGTGGTTGCAGTTCATCCTGACGACTATCGTTCTGTTTGTCCCCGGCTTCAGGTTTTATCAAAAAGGCTTGCCAGCATTATGGCGATGGGCGCCTGACATGAACTCGCTGGTCGCGGTCGGAACTTTGGCGGCCTACGGGTTTTCCGTCGTCGCGACCTTTGCGCCGTACTTGCTGCCTAGCGGCACCATTGCTGTTTATTACGAAGCCGCAGCGGTTATCGTGACGCTGATCTTGCTGGGACGCTTTCTGGAAGCCAAGGCAAAGGGCCGTACCTCCGAAGCGATCAAGCGTCTGGTTGGCTTGCAGGCAAAAACTGCGCGTGTGCGCAGAGAGTCCTCTGTCATTGATCTGCCGATCAGCGATGTGCTTACTGGCGATATTGTTGAAATTCGCCCGGGTGAACGCATTCCCGTTGATGGCGTGGTGCTCGAAGGTGCCAGCTTTGTCGATGAGTCAATGATTACTGGCGAGCCAGTGCCGGTCGAGAAGATACTGGAGGCCGCCGTTGTGGGCGGCACCGTCAATCAGACAGGTGCGCTCGCCATCAAGGCGACGGCAGTTGGGGGCGCAACGGTGCTGGCGCAAATCATCAGGATGGTTGAGCAGGCGCAAGCTTCGAAGTTGCCGATTCAGGAGATGGTTGATCGGGTCACGATGTGGTTTGTACCGGCTGTTATGAGCATGGCTGCGCTGACGTTTTTGATCTGGTTTTTCTACGGACCCGAACCGGCGCTGACATACGGTCTGGTCAATGCGGTTGCGGTCCTGATTATTGCATGTCCATGTGCAATGGGATTGGCGACGCCGACCTCCATCATGGTTGGAACCGGACGCGGCGCTGAGATGGGCATACTTTTCCGCAAAGGCGAGGCGCTGCAGTTACTGAAAGAAGCGGCAGTGGTCGCTGTCGACAAGACAGGTACGCTTACCGAGGGAAAACCGGCACTGACAGACATGACGGTCGCAGATGGTTTTCTGCGCGATGAGGTGCTGGCGAAAGTTGCCGCAGTTGAAGCAAAATCCGAACATCCGATTGCGCGTGCGATTGTCGCAGCGGCAGAATCCAGCAGCTTGGTGTTGCCGACAGTGAATAGCTTTGATTCCGTGACGGGTTTTGGTGTGCGCGCAATCGTAGCTTTGGACGGAACAGAAACACGCGTTGAAATTGGTGCCGATCGCTATATGCGTCAACTGGGGCTCGAACCTGCCATTTTTGCGTCTGTCGCCTCGCAACTCGCCGACGAAGGCAAGACACCCCTGTACGCTGCGATTGATGGCAGGCTGGCTGCGATCATTGCAGTTGCGGATCCCATCAAGACGACGACCTTGGCTGCCATCAATGCACTGCACGCACTCGGATTGAAAATCGTGATGATCACCGGTGACAATCGCAGAACCGGTGAGGCAATCGCGCGTACATTGCATATTGATGAGGTAATCGCCGAAGTACTGCCCGACGGAAAAGTGGAGGCCGTCAAACGACTGAAGCGGGATTACGGTCGGCTGGCCTATGTCGGTGATGGCATCAACGATGCACCAGCACTGGCGCAAGCCGATATCGGGATCGCGATAGGTAGCGGCACCGATGTCGCAATTGAAGCCGCAGATGTGGTCCTGATGTCAGGAAATCTGCAAGGCGTGCCGAACGCCATCGCGCTTTCCAAGGCCACCATTGGTAATATTCGACAAAATCTCTTTTGGGCCTTTGTGTACAACTGCGCGTTGATCCCTTTGGCAGCGGGCGTGCTGTATCCGATAAACGGCTTGCTGTTGTCGCCGGTGTTTGCTGCCGGTGCGATGGCCTTGTCGTCAGTGTTTGTCTTGGGAAATGCACTGCGCCTGAAGAAATTTAAGGCGCCGTCAGCGACCGATAACACGTACTCATCAACATGAAACGACAGAAGCATGACGATGCTTCAAAAATCTCTGGCGCCGCTGTGTTGCGCAAACTGAGATAATCTTGCAGTAAGCAAGATAGACAGATATGGCACTTTCGCGAGTAGGGATATACAAGCTTGTATCGCTTGCGAGCCGATAAGGAAATTTACTTTGAGTCAGCAACACATCAAGCCGCACAGTGAGAGCGATGATCACAATCATCATGACGAGCACCACCACGATCATTCCACGCATGCGCATGCAGGACACGACCATGCAGGACATGAGCATTCAGGTGGTGCACACAGCCATGCGCCTTCAGTAACCGAAGCAAACGAAAAGCGTATACGGATAGTCTTTTTGATGACCGCCGGTTATGCGGCAGTACAAGCAGTGGGCGGCTGGATGTCGGGATCGCTCGCATTGATTGCCGATGCGGGACATATGGTGTCCGACGCGGCGGCCTTGTTGCTGGCATTGATCGCTTATAGGGTAGCGGCACGTGCGCCCGATGAGTTGAGAACCTACGGTTTCCATCGCGTACGCGTATTGGCGGCATTGGCCAACGGCGCCGCACTGCTATTGCTGGTGGCCTGGATTGCGTGGGAAGCGGTTGCCCGTTTTCGTTCACCCACCACCGTGCTCGCCGGACCGATGCTGGTCGTCGCGATTATTGGATTGTGTGTGAATCTGGCTGGCGCGTATGTATTGTTGCGCGGCAATCAGGGCGACGGCAATCTGAGGGGGGCCTTGCTGCATGTGCTGGGTGATCTGCTGGGATCGGTAGGCGCGATAGCGGCCGCGATAGGTATCATGCTCACCGGCTGGACCTTGCTCGATCCTATCTTGTCGGTGCTGGTTGCGGTACTGGTAGTGCGGTCCGCATGGGGCTTGGTGTCCGATTCGATTTTCATTCTGTTGCAGGGCACACCGCGTGGTCTGGATATCAAGGGTGTGGAAGCGGATATTGCCGCCTTGCCGGGGATTGCAGAAGTAGGGCATTTGCATGCGTGGACACTGACCGACACCAGCATTGTGGCAACCATACACGTCACACCGGCACTGGGCTCAGATCCGCTCGCACTGCCAGAGTTGGTGGTGGCGCGATTAAAGAATCAGCATGCAATCGAGCATGCCACCGTGCAGGTTGATCCTCCGGGCGGGATTCAAAAACCCTGTGCGAACACCTGATCATTGCTTGCAGCAGCGCGCTTGATCTGCGGTTTCGCGGAAATATGCGTTTAGGGACAATGTTTAAAATGGGATAAAATCCCGTTCACTTATGAAACGCCTCCTGATCATTTTCATGCTCATCGTTGTGCCGCTCCAGCTTAGCTGGGCCGCGGCGGCAGTGTATTGCGAGCACGAAACCAATCCGAAGACGGTGCATTTCGGACATCATGAGCATCAGCACGTCGCCTCTGCAGACGAGTTAAAGACGGATACTCCAAAGTCGGCATCCGCAGTTGATGGCGATTGCACGTCCTGCCACCTTGGCGGCGTCGCTCTGCTGACTATCACGCCAGTGATCACTTTTGATGCATTGAGTACTTCACTCATCATCGCTGACAATTCCTTGCTTGCTTCAAGTCGTCCATCCCGACCTGAACGTCCCAAATGGGCAGTCGCCGCTTCCTGATCCGGCGCCCGCTCTTTCTCTTTATTTTCTACTATAGATGTAGTTTCTAGCGCAGGTCGTCGGATTCCCTTTGTCTGCTTTGTTTGTTTACCAAGGAAATTCGATGCACAAGTCTATATTGCCGCTCTTGTTTGCGGCATCGTTAGCATTTCCCGTTCACGCACAGACGCCGTCTTATGCCGGCATGACATCCGAGGCCGGGATCGCGCAGCCCATTGCTATAAAGCGGCTGACACTGGCCGCCGCCTTGGACCTGGCGTTGAACGCCAACCCGGAAATTGCCGTGGCGCGGCGCGAGGCGCAAGCCGCTGAAGGCACGATTCAGCAAGCCGGTCTCATCCCAAATCCAGAGCTTGCTGTATTAGTTGAGGACACCAGAACCGAAACCCGCACGACCACGGTGCAAATCAATCAGGCTATTGAGCTCGGTGGAAAGCGCGGCGCACGTGTTACTGCGGCAGAGCGCGGGCGTGACCTAGCGCAGATGGAGCTTGGCGACAAACAGGCCGACATTCGTGCCAGAGTGATTGCCACTTTTTACGATGTCCTGATTGCGCAGGAGCGCCATCAGCTCGCTGAAGGATCCGTCACGTTGGCACAGCGCGCCACGCTGATTGTCTCGAGGCGCGTCCTGTCTGGAAAAATTTCTCCGGTTGAAGAAACGCGTGCGCGCGTTGCGGAATCGGGCGTGCGTATCGAGCTGGCGCAAGCGGCAAATGCGCTGGAATCGGCACGTCGACAATTGGCCGCGACGTGGGCCGACATCAACCCGCGTTTCGAGCGGGTGGAAGATCCCGCTAACGATATTCCGGTGATGGCATCGCTGCAGGAATTGAAGCAACGCTTGCAACAGTCGCCAACTTTGCTGCGCGCAAAAATGGAAGTCGCGCGCAGGCAGGCAATGGCGGAAGTCGAACGCACGCGGCGGATACCCGATGTCACGCTCAGTTTCGGTAGCAAGCGAGACGAACAGATGGGGCGCAATCAGGCCGTGATCGGGTTGTCGATGCCATTGCCAGTATTCGATCGCAATCAAGGCAACGTGCTTGAATCTCTGCGTCGCACTGACAAGGCACGCGATGAACTCATCGCGACAGAAGTCAATGCAAACATGCAGCTGGGACAGGCACATGGTCGCTTCAGCACAGCGCGTCTGGAAATGGAATTGATGAAAAAGGACATCCTGCCGGGGGCGCAACGCAACTACGAAGCAACGACAAAAGGTTTCGAACTGGGCAAGTTCAGTTTCCTTGAGGTGCTCGACGCGCAACGTACTTTCTTTCAAGCCAAATCCCAATATTTGCGCTCAATGGCGGAAACCTACCGCGCTGCAACTGACATAGATCGTCTGCTGGGCGAACCGTTTTCTGCCATCAAGTAACCGAGGCCATGATGAAATTCACACCACGTAACAAACAAGGCACCATCATTATTGTCGTCATCGTTGTCGGCCTGCTGCTGGGCGGCTTGATCCTCGGCATGGGTAAAAACAAGTCCGGGGCCAATGCACACGGACATGCGGAATCAAAAGATCACGCTGATAAAAAAGGCCATGCAGAACCTTTGGTAAAAAAGGGACCGCATGGCGGCAGGTTATTCAGCAAAGATGATTACGCTCTTGAAGTCACCATTTTTGAACAGGGGGTAAAACCTGAATTCCGTTTGTACGCATACAAGAGCGGCAAGCAGCTCGATCCAGGTACGAGCCAGGTCAGCATCACGCTGGATCGCCTCGGCCGTCCACCGCAAGTATTCACGTTCGCAAAAACAGGGGATTACCTGAAGGGCAATGCCATCGTTGAGGAACCGCATTCCTTCAAGGCCACCATCGATGCGCGGCATGAGGACAAGCCTTATCAATTTTCCTACGCGCAGGAAGAGGCCAGGGTCGCGATGAGCGATGAGCAATTGAAACAGAGTGGAGTGCAGATACTGACTGCCGGCCCGGCGCGCATCAAAACCAGTTTGCACTTGCTAGGGGAAATCCGCCTGAATGACGATCGTACCGTGTATGTCGTGCCGCGCCTGGCCGGCATTGTTGAATCGGTACGGGCCAACGCAGGTGATCAGGTACGCAAAGGCCAGGTGCTGGCGATGATTTCCAGTCAGTCTCTGTCGGATCAACGCAGCGAATTACTGTCGGCGCAAAAGCGTTTGGCCTTGGCGCGCACGACTTACGCGCGCGAGAAAATGCTGTGGGAAGAGAAAATCTCTGCCGAACAGGATTATCTGCAAGCCCGAGCGGCTATGCAGGAAGCACAAATCATGGCGCAGAGTGCGCAGCAAAAACTCGCAGCATTGGGCGCTTCATCTGCATCTACTAACCTGACCCAGTATGAAATTCGTTCACCCATCGATGGCGTGATTACCGACAAGCGCATCTCGACCGGCTCCGTCACCAAAGAAGATGCCAACATCTTTGTGATCTCTGATTTGTCTACGGTATGGGTAGATCTGACTGTGCGTGCCGAGGATATCAACATGTTGAAAACCGGGCAAAAAGGTAAGGTCAAATCCAGTGCTTTCGATGCGCAGGATGTTGGAACGGTTTCCTACATAGGGGCATTGGTCGGCGAACAAACACGCAGCGCCAAAGCGCGACTGGTGCTATCCAATCCTAAAGGAATCTGGCGTCCCGGCTTGCCCGTCAATGTAGAACTGATCGCCGGCGAAGTGGATGTGCCGGTTGCAGTATCTGTCGATGCGATTCAAACAGTACGCGACTGGAGCGTCGTATTTGGTCGTTATGACCAACAGCTGGAAGCACGACCTTTGGAACTGGGGCGTAGCGATGGCAAGTTTGTTGAAGTGCTCAAGGGATTGAATGCAGGTGAAAAATATGCCGGCACCAATAGTTTCCTCATCAAGGCAGAACTAGGCAAGGCAAGTGCCAGCCACGACCACTAAGACGATCGATATGAAAAATATGATCGCCGCGGAGCGCGCCTATCCGTTCGCTCCAGCCTTGCATGGCGCGTGTCATTTGCCTTGCATTTGCTTTGTCATGGATTGAGGAAAAAACATGTTTGAGAAAATTATTCGTTTTGCAATAGAGCAGCGGTGGCTGGTCATGTTAATGACTGCAGGTATGGCGGCGCTCGGCATTTACAACTATCAAAAGCTGCCTATTGATGCAGTGCCCGACATTACCAATGTGCAGGTACAAGTCAACACCAGCGCACCCGGTTACTCGCCGCTGGAAGCGGAGCAGCGCATTACCTTTCCAGTTGAAACCGTGATGGCTGGCTTGCCGTTTTTGGAACAGACCCGATCCATATCGCGTTACGGTCTGTCGCAGGTCACGGTGATATTCAAGGATGGCACGGATATCTATTTTGCGCGGCAACTGGTCAATGAACGCATACAGGAAGCGAAAGAAAAGCTGCCATCCGGCTTGATCCCCAGCATGGGGCCGGTCTCTACCGGTCTCGGCGAGATTTACATGTGGACGGTGGAAGCCAAGCCTGGTGCGCTGAAGCCGGACGGCAAACCTTATACACCGACCGATCTGCGCGAAATTCAGGACTGGATCATCAAACCGCAATTGCGCAATGTGCCCGGTGTGACCGAGATCAATACGATAGGCGGGAATGCCAAGGAATTTCAGGTCGCGCCTTTCCCGGAAAAATTGATCGCGCATGGTCTGTCACTGGACGATGTGATCACCGCGCTGGAGCGTAACAACAGCAACGTAGGTGCCGGTTATATCGAAAAACGTGGCGAACAATACTTGATACGCGCACCCGGTCAGGTCAAGGATATCAACGATATCGGCAACATCGTAATCAGCACGCGCCTGGGAGTGCCTTTGCGAATACGCGACGTGGCCGAGGTTGTGATTGGCAATGAGCTGCGCACTGGTGCCGCGACTGAAAATGGCAAAGAGGTCGTGCTCGGAACGGTCTTCATGCTGATAGGCGAAAACAGCCGTGCAGTGTCGGCTGCCGTTGATAAAAAGATGCGAGAGATCAACCGCAGCCTGCCGAACGGTATCGTCGCCAATACGGTATACGACCGGACCGTGCTGGTCGATAAAGCGATATCGACCGTGAAAAAGAATTTGATCGAAGGCGCGTTGCTGGTGATCGCGATTCTGTTTCTATTTCTCGGCAATATGCGTGCCGCGATCATCACTGCGATGGTCATTCCATTGGCGATGTTGTTTACCTTTACCGGTATGGTCAGCAACAAGGTCAGCGCCAATCTGATGAGTCTGGGTGCGCTGGATTTCGGCATCATCATCGACGGCGCGGTCGTGATTGTTGAAAACTGCATACGCCGTCTGTCGCATGCCCAAGCCCTGGCCGGACGCGGATTGACACGCAGCGAGCGCTTTCACGAAGTGTTTGCCGCATCGAAGGAGGCGCGCCGTCCGCTGATCTTCGGCCAGTTGATCATCATGGTGGTGTATCTGCCCATCTTCGCGTTGTCGGGTGTGGAAGGGAAGATGTTCCATCCGATGGCATTCACCGTGGTGATTGCACTGATCGGTGCGATGATACTTTCGCTCACATTCATTCCCGCCGCCGTGGCTTTGCTGATCGGCGACAAAGTCAGCGAAAAAGAAAATCGCCTGATGGCATGGTCCAGGCGCCGTTATGAGCCGATGCTGAATTGGGCGATGGTCAGCAAGCCGCTGGTGCTGACGATCGCGGGCGTCGTCATCGTGTTGAGCGGTCTGCTGATGACACGCATGGGGAGCGAATTCATCCCCAGCCTGAATGAAGGGGATATCGCCTTGCATGCCTTGCGTATACCGGGGACCAGTTTGACGCAGGCGATAGACATGCAGATGGAGCTGGAACGCAACATCAGGAATTTTCCGGAAGTCAGTCGTGTGTTTGCAAAAATCGGTACGGCCGAAATCGCCACAGATCCCATGCCGCCGAATGTGGCGGATACCTTCGTGATCCTCAAGCCGGAGTCGGAATGGCCGAAACCAAAGCGCAGCAAGGCTGAACTGGTCACCGCAATGCAGCAAGCGGTTGCCAAAGTCCCTGGTAACAATTACGAATTCACACAACCCATACAGATGCGCTTCAATGAGTTGATCTCGGGAGTGCGTAGCGATGTGGCGGTCAAGGTATTCGGCGATGATATGGCGACGATGAACGCGACCGCAAATCAAATCTCTGATGTACTGTCCGGCGTATCCGGTGCGGCCGACGTCAAAGTCGAGCAAACCACAGGCCTGCCCATGCTCACGGTCCAGATTGATAGAGAAAGAGTTGCACGACTGGGCGTCAACGTAGCTGAAGTTCAGGAAGCGCTGTCGATTGCCGTCGGCGGTCGCGAGGCCGGCGTCCTGTTTGAAGGCGACCGGCGTTTCGACATCATCGTGCGCCTGCCTGAAATCCTGCGTAACGATATCGACGCCATCAAGAAAATTCCCATCCGTTTACCTGCTGGCAATGGTGTCGGATCGAACGCCGCCGCTTACACGCAACTCGGCGACGTCGCCACGCTGACATTGGCACCCGGACCCAACCAGATCAGCCGTGAAAACGGCAAGCGTCTGGTGATTGTGACCGCCAATGTAAGAGGGCGCGACCTCGGCTCCTTCGTCACAGAAGCACAGCAAAAAGTTCAGCAGGTGATCAAGATACCAAGTGGCTACTGGGTCGCCTGGGGTGGCACCTTCGAACAATTACAGTCTGCTACCGCGCGCCTGAAAATCGTGGTGCCATTGGCGCTGTTGCTGGTTTTCCTGCTGCTGTTTGCGATGTTCGGCAATGTGAAGGATGGCTTGCTGGTTTTCACCGGCGTGCCGTTTGCATTGACGGGCGGGATTGTCGCACTGTGGCTGCGTGATATTCCCATGTCGATTTCTGCCGGGGTCGGATTCATCGCACTGTCTGGTGTGGCGGTACTCAACGGCCTGGTGATGATTTCCTTCATACGCAATCTGCGTGAAGAAGGGCGTTCACTCGAGATTGCGATAAGCGAAGGTGCGTTGACGCGGTTGCGCCCGGTATTGATGACGGCATTGGTTGCGTCGCTGGGTTTTTTACCGATGGCCCTGGCAACCGGCACCGGTGCAGAAGTACAGCGGCCGCTGGCCACGGTGGTCATAGGTGGCATTTTGTCGTCAACCTTGCTCACCTTGCTGGTGTTGCCGCTGCTTTATCAGATGGCTCACTGGCGAGAAGAATCTGAGGATGAAAATGCAGCTGGCAAGGGTTCGTGGATTTCCCGGCTGGCATTCTGGCACTAGTAACAGGCTTGCGGAAGAATACTGGCGGCAGGCACGAAGCAGCGCGGGTTCGAATTTGATTCGACCCCGCCGCCAATGGTGATTGGGATTTTCTTCGCTTGAACTTACTTTTAACAAGCACATTTTTTACTTCATATGGCTTGGTCAGGTCGCTACAAAACTGCAGGATGTCGGTAGAAATTCCCGCGCGTATTCAAGGCCGCCAGTCAAACTTGCGCCGTTCTTTCTTCTTTTCATGTCGCGTTTTTAGCGTATTCCCGCTCTCGGTTCGCACGCCCATCAATTAGTTGCTGAAGCTCTAAAATCTCATTACAATGCTAACGATAATTATTCTCATTAGCGTTAATGCCTTTGCTGCAACGCCTTGCATGCCAATTTTTCCCAGCATAAAGAAAAGGAAGTCCGTGATGAAAAGATGTTTAGCCTTGTTGCCTCTCGTATCCGCATTGATGTTTGGCGGCGCTGCACATGCGCATCAAGTGTGGCTTGAGCAGACACCCAAAGCGGCCCACCTTTATTTCGGTGAATTTGGCGAAAATCTACGCGAAACCTCGCCCGGCTTGCTGGATAAATTCGGCAAACCTGTCGCCACGCTGTCGACTGAAAAGGGCGATCAGGCTTTGACCATGAGCAAGGAAGCAAATGCGTTTGCGTTGTCGGCACGCGCCGGCAAGAACCAAACCATTACTGTCGAAGAAGCCAGCTACCCGGGCTTCGAGAAAAAGACCGGTGACACCATCGTGCGCAGCATCTGGACTCCGGCGGCACGCCTAGTCACATCGAATGCGGCCCTGGTACCAAAACTGACGCTGGATATTGTCCCCAGCGGCAAGCCGGGCGAGTTCAAGGTCTACTACAAGGGCCAGCCTTTGCCAAAAACCAAGGTAGGCATGGTGGTGCAATCCGGCTGGTCCAGGGAAGCGACGTCTGACGATCAGGGCGCGGTCACCTTCGATCTGCCATGGCAAGGGACTTACGTGCTGGAAGTGCATCACACCGACAAGACAGCCGGTGAGCGTGACGGCAAACCTTATGACGTCGCCAGTTTCGTGACGACCTTGTCGCTGACGCAGGCAAAAGGCATCAAGGCTGTCGCCGCTGCTCCTGCAACCACTCCTGCAGCCGCTCCTAACAAGTGAGCGGCTGGCAAAAGTATGCAAGCGAAAAATAAATAAACACGGCAACAAGAACGAGCAAGTCAATAATGAAACTGAATGAAAACGTGCGGTATCGCCTAGCTGTCGCGTCTAGGGCGATTGCTGCCATTCTTGGTGGCTATGCATTGGCGGCAGTATCGACTGCGGTGCTGTCGGTCGTGCTGCCTATGCCGCGCGTCGATGCGGTCATGACCGCAACCTTGTTGTCGTTCACCGTATATGCCTGTGCCGCGATCTGGGTGTTTGCTGCGCGTGATGCGCTACGTGCCTGGTTAGGCATAGGCGTGCCCACGCTAGTGATGGGCGCGGGATTGTTCTTGCTTCGGAGTGCAGCATGAAAGACGGATTTCGCCAGTCGATGGCATGGCTGCACACCTGGGCCGGACTGCTTGTGTGCTGGGTATTGTTTCTGGTATTTGTCGCAGGGACTGCGTCTTACTTCCGGGATGAAATTTCGCTGTGGATGAAGCCGGAATTGCACGCGGCCGCCGTCACGCCGGTATCGAATGATATTGCCGCACAGAACGCAATTCGCATGCTGCAAAGAGAGGCCGCCGATTCGCCGCGCTGGTTCATTACCTTGCCGACGCAACGCAATCCCGAACTCAGCGTAGGCTGGACCAGCCCGCCGGTCAAAGGTGAAAAAGGACGCGGCAAGTTCAACAATGCCGAATTGAATCCGGCTACTGGTGAACGTCTGGCAGCAGTGCGAGAAACGCGCGGCGGCGATTTCATCTACCGGCTGCATTACGATTTGCATTACATGCCGGCCAAATGGGCGCGCTGGATCATCGGCTTTTGCGCGATGTTCATGCTGGTCGCCATCATCAGTGGCGTGATCACGCATAAACGCATCTTCAAGGACTTCTTTACCTTCCGTCCGAAGAAAGGTCAGCGTTCCTGGCTGGACGCACACAATGCAGTTGCCGTGCTTGCGTTGCCGTATCACCTGATGATCACGTATTCCGGTCTGGTGACCTTGATGTTCATGTACATGCCCTACGGTGCGCAAGTCGCTTACAACGGTGATGAAAAAGCCTTCCTTGCCGAGTCTTTCCGGCAGGCCGAAATCAAGAAGCCGGCGCGCCAGGCGGCACCTTTGGCGCCGCTGGAACCGATGATTGCACAGGCTGAAAAACATTGGGATGGCGGGCAAATCGGGCGCATCGTGATCAATAATCCGGGTGATGCCAACGCAACGATACAGATCACGCGCGAACGTGAAAAGAAGTTGTCGCACTTGCGCCAATCGATGCAATTCGATGGTGTCAGCGGCACGATGATTTCCACCATGGGTGATGAAACCAGTGCCGCAGCGGAATCGCGCGGCGTGCTGTTCGGCTTGCATGTCGCTGAATTTGCCAATCCGCTGATACGCACCTTGTTCTTCCTCTGCGGGCTGGCCAGCTGTGCAATGGTAGGCACAGGCGCCTTGCTGTGGACGGTCAAAAAGCGTCAGGGTTATGCCAAGGTATTGGCCAAAGGCGGGCGCGTCGGTTTTGGCCTGCGCCTGGTCGACGGCTTGAATATCGGAGCGATTGCCGGCTTGCCGATTGCACTGGCCAGTTATTTCTGGGCGAACCGCCTGCTGGAAGTGGGGCTGGAAAAACGATCTGAAGCAGAAATTCGCTGGTTCTTCCTTGCCTGGGGTATCGCTGCCATCCTTGCGCAGATACGTCCTAATCGGCGCATGTGGCAATTGCAACTGCTGGTCGGCGGCGCGTTGTTTGCATTGCTACCGGTATTGAATGTCTTCACCACGGATTCACATCTGGGCGTGACGCTGTTCCAGGGCAAAGGGCCATTCGCAGTGGCCGGATTCGATTTGTTTGTATTCGGTTTCGGCCTGATGCTGATTTATGCCGCAAAAAAGCTGGCATCGAAGAAAGTGGCACTCAAGATGAATGCAAAAGACAAGGCGATTGAAATTAAACCGAAAGATGGTGACCATGCCACGCTGTGGGAGGCAACATGATTGCCCTGGGCGTGATATCGGGACTTGCCTTCGCCTATGCCGGCTGGACTGCGCTCAGCGTAGGGATGGACAGGCACTACGCAGACATGCACGGGCGCGGGCAGGAGCCGGATCCACGTACGCGCCAGCAATGCCGTTTGCTCGGGACCCTGGCCTTGATCGCCACCTTTGCGGTCAGTGTCAAGCTGGAGGGCTGGACGATTGGGGTAGTACTCTGTTTAGGCATCATGACAGTCGGTGCTTTGCTGCTGGTGGTGCTGCTGACCTACGCGCCGCACCGCGCGATCAGGTTCGGCAAGGCTGCCGCATTACTCTCTGTCCTTTTGGGAATGCTGTGGTTATCGTCTTGAGATGTAGATATTTGCAATCACGCCCTATTATGGCGCCCATAGATAAAAAGGGCCGGATTGACGATCGTTGATCCGGCCTTTTTTTATACCGCCAGATGTCGTTTTACGCTGTCATCATCCATTTGATCTGCGGTTCCGGATGCGACGACTTCGCCGCGCGACATGACGATAAAGTTATCGGCCAGCTCACGCGCAAAATCAAAATACTGTTCGCACAATAAAATCCCGATATCGCCACGCTCGCGCAGCAGGCGAATCACGCGACCGATGTCCTTGATGATGGATGGTTGTATGCCTTCGGTCGGTTCATCCAGGATGATCAACTTGGGATCGGCCAGTAGCGCACGTGCAATTGCGAGTTGTTGCTGCTGACCGCCGGATAAATCGCCGCCGCGCCTGTGCAACATCTCTTTCAAGACCGGGAACAGTTCATAGACTTCGCCGCGTATGGTCGCAGCCTTGCGGCCGGATTTGGTGGCCATCCCCATCAAGAGGTTTTCTTCCACCGTCAGCCGGGCAAAGATTTCGCGCCCTTGCGGGACATAGGCGATCCCGAGGTGGGCGCGTTGATGTGGCTTCAGTTTGGTGATGTCACGGCCATCCAGCGAGACATGGCCGGCTGCCGTCGGCAAGACGCCCATCAGGCATTTCAGCAGGGTGGTTTTGCCTACGCCGTTGCGACCCAGCAGCGTCAGGCATTTGCCTTTCTCCACCGATAAGGACACGCCACGCAAGGTATGCGCTGCGCCATAGTATTGATTCAATTGATCGACTTGCAGCATATTGTCTTCCCGTTCGTGTTTTCAGCGGCCCAGATATACTTCAATCACGCGTTCATCCGCCTGTACCTGCTGCATCGTGCCTTGTGCGAGTACCGAACCTTCATGCAGCACGGTGACCTTGCCGCCTTGTGCAATCTCTTCAACGAAGCCCATATCGTGTTCGACCACCATGATCGAATGCTTGCCGCGCAACTCGTTTAACAGTTCTGCGGTGCGCGCGGTTTCCGCATCCGACATGCCGGCCACCGGCTCATCCAGCAACAGCAATTGCGGCTCCTGCATCAGCAGCATGCCGATTTCCAGCCATTGCTTTTGTCCATGCGACAGCAGGCCGGCGAGTCTGTGTTCGCTGCCGTGCAGGCGGATCAACTTGAGAATTTCTTCGATCTTGCCTATCTGTTCGGAATTCAAGCGTGCAAACAAGGTGGTCTTGACGCGCTTGTCCATCTTCATCGCCAACTCGAGATTCTCGAAGACGGTGTGATGTTCGAACACCGTTGGACGCTGAAACTTGCGGCCTATGCCGGCATGTGCAATTTCGTATTCGGTCATCTTGGTCAGGTCTATGCTTTGACCAAAAAAGACTGTGCCCGAAGTAGGGCGGGTCTTGCCAGTGATGACATCCATCATCGTGGTTTTTCCGGCGCCGTTGGGGCCGATGATGCAACGCAGTTCACCTACCGAAATATCCAGATTCAGTTTATTGATCGCCTTGAAGCCATCGAAGGAAACTGTGATGTCTTCCAGATACAGAATCGCACCGTGCGCGGTATCGACGCCCTCCGGCTTGACGCGGCCGTAACTGACATCGCCTTCGCCCAGCTCGTTGTCTTCGAGCATGTGACCGGCGTGATCAATCGGATGCATGACCTTGTTGATGTTGCTCATGCTGCCTCCTCGGTTTTAGCGCGTTTCTTGAATTTCTTCGCCAGACCCAGAATGCCTTGCGGCATGAACAGCGTGACGAGGATAAAGATCAGGCCCAGCGCGAACAGCCACAAGTCGGGGAAGGCGGCAGTGAACCAGCTCTTCAAACCATTGACGGTGAACGCACCGATGATCGGTCCTATCAATGAGCCACGACCACCGACCGCAGCCCAGATCACCATTTCAATCGAATTGGCAGGCGACATTTCGGATGGATTGATGATGCCGACCTGCGGCACGTACAAGGCTCCGGCGATGCCGCACAAGACCGCGGACAAGGTCCAGACAAACAGCTTGAACCACAAGGGGTTGTAGCCGATGAACATCAGGCGCGATTCAGAATCGCGTACGCCTTGCAGTACGCGTCCAAGTTTGGACGTGACGATCGCGCGACACAGGAATAGAGCGCCGAACAAGAACGCCAGCGTCACCAGATACAGCGCCGCCTTGGTCGATGGGTCGGTGATCGTAAAGCCGAGTATGCGTTTGAAGTCAGTGAAGCCATTGTTGCCGCCAAAGCCAGTGTCATTGCGGAAGAACAGCAGCATGAAGGCGAAGGTCATCGCTTGCGTGATGATGGAAAAATACACGCCCTTGATGCGCGAGCGGAAAGCGAAATAGCCGAAGACAAACGCCAATATACCTGGCACCAGCACGACCAGCAGCATCGCAAACCAGAAGTGTTCGGTCATCCACCAGTACCACGGATATTCCTTCCAGTTCAGGAACACCATGAAGTCAGGCAGATTGCTTTGGTACACGCCATCGCGTCCGATGGCACGCATCAAATACATGCCGTGCGCATAGCCGCCGAGTGCGAAGAACACGCCGTGGCCCAGCGACAGGATGCCGGTGTAACCCCACACCAGATCCAGCGCAAGCGCCGCCATCGCGTAACACATGAACTTGCCTATCAATGCAATCGTGTAGCTGGAGATATGCAGCGCATGATCGGCAGGAAAAACCAGGTTCAATACCGGCAGCAAGGCAAGGACGGTGGCGCAGAACACGATGCCGCTCCATGCCGGACGGGAAAAGAGGGCCGGTTTTGCCGCCAGCGTCACAGCGCCGTTTGAATTCGAGATACTCATTCCACGCTCCTGCCTTTCAGCGCAAACAGGCCTTGCGGGCGCTTCTGGATAAAGATGATGATGAAGACGAGGATGGCGATTTTTGCCAGCACTGCGCCAGCGACAGGCTCCAGGAATTTATTGACTTCACCCAGACCGAACGCCGCAATCACGGTGCCGGCCAACTGGCCGACGCCACCGAGCACCACCACCATGAAGGAATCGACGATGTAACTCTGGCCGAGGTCGGGACCGACATTGCCAAGCTGCGACAGCGCAACGCCGCCGAGACCGGCGATGCCGCAACCGAGGCCGAAGGTCATCATGTCTATCTTGCCGGTCGATACACCTACGCAATCCGCCATCCGGCGATTTTGTGTCACTGCACGCACGAACAAGCCGAGGCGCGTCTTGTTCAGGATCAGCCATACGGCGAACACGACAAACAGCGCGAAGAAAATAATCACGATGCGGTTATACGACAGTACCAATGATCCGAGTACGGTTACGCCGCCCGACATCCATGAAGGATTCGCGACTTCGACGTTTTGCGCGCCGAAGATGGTCCGCACGGTTTGCATCAGCATCAGGCTGATCCCCCAGGTGCACAACAGCGTTTCCAGAGGACGCCCGTATAACCAGCGAATGACCAGTCGTTCCAGCAAGATGCCGACGGCGCCGGTAACAATGAAGGCGGCTGGCAGTGCAACCACCAGATAGGCGTCGATTGCGTCGGGGAAAAAATTGCGGAAAAACAGTTGGCACAGATACGTGGTGTAGGCGCCGATCATCAGCATCTCGCCATGCGCCATATTGATGATGCCCATCAAGCCGAAGGTGATTGCCAATCCCAGCGCCGCCAGCAGCAGCACGCTGCCTAGCGAGATGCCATAGAATAGTTTGCCGACAAATTCTGTAATGGTTAGGTGGCGCTTCAATGCCGTCAGTGTGCGCACCACCTCGATGCGCACTGCTTCGCTCGGCTCGTTGTAAGTGCCGTCCGGATTCTTCACCAGCATTTGTTCCAGTACTGACTTCAAATTGGCGTTGGTGGTGCTGGCTAAAGTCTTGACCGCAGCGCGCCGCAGATCGGCATCCGGCGATTGCAGGTTGGCGGTGGCGACGACTTGCAGCAGAATCTGTTTGATCTCTTCGTCGCCTTCTTTTCCCAGCGCCTTGTTGATCAGGGGGATTTGTGCCGGATCGGCACCTTTGAGTAAATCATTTGCCGCGATCTTGCGTGTATCGCGATCGTCGGAAAACAGTTTCAGTCCGGATAGCGCTGCCTGCACCACGCCACGCAAGCGGTTGTTGACGCTAATGCCTTCCGCATCATCAGGCGCAGGCGTAGTCTTGCCGGTTGCAGGATTATAGGCATCGGTGTCTTCGATGATCAGGACATCGCCGGCGGGTGTCGCGTACAGCGTATCGGTATCGAGTGCGGTCAGTATCTTGTGCGCGTCATCATCGACCAGCGCGGCAATCTGGATGACGGCGGCGATGCGCGCATCCGGATCGTCGCCGGCAAGCGGCTTGAGCAAGGTAGCGTCTATCGCGGCCTGCGCATGTACGCAGAAAGCTAACAAAAAGACTGCAAATAATTTTGGAAGAAGTTTCATGGTCTTTTCAATGGCCTGCAAGACGTTGCAACTGAGCTTGCGGGTGCAACTGGAAATCTGCTTCTCGAATCTGTCGGACATCTACGCCGGATCGATGATCGATCCGGCGCATTGCCACGTTTCGTTACTAGTTAGTTACTAACTACATCAACGACTTTTCAACCTGCCACTTACATCTTTTGCTTGCCTTCGTTACCTGCAATGTAAGGACTCCACGGTTGTGCGCGGATAGGGGTCTTGGTTTTGTTGACGACATTGAACTGACCGTCAGCCTTGATTTCGCCGATCATGACTGGCTTGTGCAAGTGGTGGTTGGTCGCATCCATGGTCAATGTGTAGCCAGACGGAGCCTTGAAAGTCTGGCCGGCCATTGCCGCGATGACCTTGTCGGTATCGGTGGACTTGGCTTTTTCTACTGCCTGTTTCCACATGTACAAACCGACGTAGGTTGCTTCCATCGGATCGTTGGTCACGACTGTGTTCGCGTTAGGCAATTTCTTCGCGACTGCATAGGCTTTCCATTTTTTGATGAAGGCGGCATTCACAGGATTCTTGACCGATTCAAAGTAGTTCCACGCCGCCAGGTGACCAACCAGAGGTTTGGTATCGACGCCGCGCAATTCTTCTTCACCGACCGAGAAAGCAACGACAGGGACGTCGGTTGCCTTCAAGCCTGCATTACCCAACTCTTTGTAAAACGGTACGTTGGAATCGCCATTGATGGTCGAGATTACTGCCGTCTTGCCGCCTGCTGCAAACTTCTTGATATTGGCGACGATGGTTTGGTAATCGGAATGACCGAACGGTGTATAGACTTCGCTGATGTCGCTGTCTTTGACGCCTTTGCTATTCAGGAATGCGCGCAGGATTTTGTTGGTGGTACGTGGGTACACATAGTCGGTGCCGAGCAGGACAAAACGCTTGGCGCCGCCGCCTTCTTTAGACATCAGGTATTCAGTTGCAGGGATCGCTTGCTGGTTAGGTGCTGCACCTGTGTAGAACACGTTTTTCTCGAGCTCTTCACCTTCGTATTGCACAGGGTAAAACAGCAGGCTGTTGAGTTCCTTGAAGACCGGCAAAACGGATTTGCGCGAAACAGAAGTCCAGCAACCAAATACGACCGAAACCTTATCCTGCGAAATCAGTTGACGTGCCTTCTCAGCAAACAAGGGCCAGTTCGATGCCGGATCGACGATCACAGGCTCCAGCTTCTTGCCCATCACACCGCCATTGGCATTGATCTCTTCGATCGTCATCAGCGCGACGTCTTTGAGTGAAGTTTCGGAAATAGCCATGGTGCCCGACAAGGAATGCAAAATGCCGACCTTGATCGTATCCGCGGCAAATGCAGCCGGGAGCCAGGAGGATGCGCAGAAAGCGAATGCGCCCAATGCTGTTGCTTTTAATAGTGTGCGACGTGACATTTTGGTGAGCTCCTAAAGTGAATGAAAAAATCAATACCAAAGACATAAAAACAAGCAATGCACAAACATGGAAAACAGCACAAAAAAACAGCAACAAAAAACAAACTTCTGATTCAAGTTCCTGATTCAAATCACTACGTCATTTCTTGTTCAAACAACAGCAAATTCCAGGCCATGCATTTGTTCGTCAAGCACCTGCGGACAATTGATACAAACAACTAATGCGAAAAATAATCATGCTTCCTCCCGACTGCCATAACGTTCACGTGCGGTCTGCAACATGAACAGGGTGATGCGTTTCACTTCGGCCTGACTCTCGGCGATGTGGCCGCAAATCATTTTTTGTGCGCCAGCGACATCCTTGGCGAAGATTTTTTTCAGGATGTGTGCATGCTCACGGTAGGTCGCTTCGATGCGTGGTGCCTTGGTGAAGTCGAGGCGGCGAATGATGCGTATGCGCTCGGTGACGTCTTGATGGATGCGCACCATTTCATCATTGCCCACAGCAGAAACGAGTCGTGCGTGGAACGCTTCATCCAGCGCGGCAACCGTGGTTGGATCTGTCAGATATTCCGCTTCCGGAATCAGCCAGATATCGCGCAAGGTCGCCAGGCGTTCGGTAAGGTCCTGTTCCACCAGCTTCGCGATGGCGTTGGTTTCCATCATGATGCGGATTTCATACAGGTCTTCGAAGTACTTGAAATCGAAGGCGCGCACTTGCCAGCCGCTGCGAAAATGGACATCGACATAGCCTTCGCGCTGCAGCCAGAACAGGGCTTGCCGCACAGGTGTCCGGCTGACTTGCATGCGGGTGGCGATATCGCCTTCGCTGAATTTGTCGCTGGGCAGCAAGCGAAAATCGAAGATATCCGCTTTCAGCTGCGTATAAATCTGGATCGCCAGATTGTTCGCATTTTTTCCGGAAGAGGGCGGCGCTTTCAAATCGAGCATGATGATTCCAGGTGGGGAGGGCGCTTGTTCAGCTTGTTCAATTCAATTATTCAATCGAGACCAGTGGATCGCCGGCGTTGATCATCATGCCGGGCTGGCAATGGAAGCTCTTGACGATGCCGTCGTGCGGCGCCGAAATATGAAATTCCATTTTCATCGCTTCCAGTATCAATAGCGGATCGCCCATCTTGACCGTGCTGCCGGCCTCTGCGACCAGCTTCCAGACATTGCCGGTGATATCGGCCGAGACCACAGAACCGCTGAGCTCTGCCACATCGATGCTGATTTTTTCCACTTCGTGCGAACCGGCGTTGAAGCCTGCGCTGGCCCAATGCGCGACTTCGGTGTCGAAAGCGGTTTTCTGTTGCGCGCGGAAGCTCACCATTTCCGGTTCTATGCGTGCGAGGAATTCGTTGTACTTGCCGAGATCGAAAATCTCTTCCTCGATCAAGACATTGCAGCGACCTTCGCGGAAGTCATTGCGCAGTGTCGTCAGTTCTTCCTCGGAGACAGGATAGAAGCGCACCTGATCGAAGAAGCGCAACAGCCACGGCTTGTTGTCGACGAACATCGCGTTCTTCATGAACTTGTTCCAGATCGGCAGCGTACGGCCGACCAGTTGATAACCGCCGGGTGAATCCATGCCGTAAATACACATGTAGACGCCGCCGATACCGACCGTACCCTCCGCTGTATACGTGCGCGCCGGGTTGTACTTCGACGTCAGCAGTCGATGGCGCGGATCTACCGGGACTGCACAAGGCGCCCCCAGATAGACGTCGCCCAGACCGAGCACCATATAGCTGCTTTGATAAATGATGTCGCGCACCGCCTCATCCGATTCGAGGCCGTTGATGCGACGTATGAATTCGGTATTGCTGGGTAGCCACGGCGCGGTATCGCGCACAGACTGGCGATACTTGGCGACCGCATCCAGCGTGGCGGAATCGTTGTAGGCCATAGGCAGATAGACGACGCGGCTCGATACCTGCATGGTTTCTATGCCGGTCAGCGTGGCATCGGTTGCGGCCAGTACCTCCACCAGTTTGTTCTGGTGGATGATGCGGCTGTCGTAGCGCACTTGCAGCGAACGCACGCCCGGTGATAGTTCCAGCACGCCTTCATGCGGCTGCAGTTTCAGCGCCTCCATCAAGGCATGGATGCGGAAGCGCAGGTTCAGGTCGAGGACGTTTTCGCCGTATTCGATCAGGATATATTTGTCGCCAGCCTGACGAAACACGGTTTTCGGGTGACCGTGAGCAGCCGGCGCTTCAAACAGAATCGGTGCGCCGCGCTGTGTTGACAGAACTGGTTCTGCAACGACGCCTGCCCAGTTTTCAATGAAGGCATCCTGTTGCTGCTCGAGTATCAGGGCGTCGTCGAAAGACATTTCGCGAAAGCGTATTTTGTCGCCCGGTTTGACCTGGCCGACTTTCCACAGCTCGCCTTTGACGATGGTCGCGGCACATACAAAGCCGCCCAGGCTGGGGCCGTCGCGTGTCAGGATCACCGGCATGTCGCCGGTAAAGTTGATGCTGCCGATCGCGTATTCGCAGTCATGCACATTCGATGGATGCAAGCCGGCTTCGCCACCATCCGAGCGCGTCCATGTCGGCTTGGGGCCGTTCAGACGGATGCCGAGTCGATTCGAGTTGTAATGCACTTCCCATTCGCTGGCGAAGAATGTTTCTATCGATTCCGCGGTAAAGAAGTCGGGGGCGCCATGCGGGCCGTACAGCACGCCGATGTCCCAGGTTTTGCCATAGCTTGGAATCATCGAAGTAGGTAAAGCAGCTGGCGCATACAGCGGTGCAGTATCTGCCAGTGCAGGCAGGGAAGGATTCGCCAGCGGCAGAATATCTGTTGCACGCAAGGTGCGTCCGGCATGGCCGCCGAACTGGCCCAGCGCGAATGTCGCACGGCTGCCGAGATACAGCGGCAGGTCGAAGCCATTGCGCACCGCGAGATAGCTGCGGCAACCGCTGGTCGCCTTGCCTACGCGCAGGATCTGACCGGCTCTGACGTCGATCGGCTTCCAGAAATCGACCGCGATGCCGTCCAGATCGGCCTTGGTCGGTGCACCGGTGAGCGCCACCACGGTGTCGCAATGAAAACGCAGTGTCGGTCCGAGCACCGTGGTTTCAATACCGGCTGCTTGCGGATGATTGCCGACGATGCGATTGGCCAGACGAAATGCCCAGTCATCCATCGGGCCGGATGGCGGCACGCCGATATCCCAGTAACCGACACGGCCCGGATAATCCTGCACCGTGGTGTAGGTGCCACCGTCTATGATTTCCACCACGGCCGGGCGGTAATGAAAATGATCCAGATAGCGCGTCGAGACTTCGCCGGCGGCAAAGCCTGCGCTGGCCACAACCTGGCGCAGGTAGTCGAGATTGGTGGAAATGCCGGACAAACGCGTTTCGTTCAGCGCACGTGACATCGCGGTAATCGCGGAGGCCCTGTCCTTGCCGTGCACGATCAGCTTGGCGATCATCGGATCGTACAGCGCCGACACTTCGGTGCCGGTCTCTACCCAGGTATCGATACGCACGTTCGGCGGGAAATAAACTTCGGTCAGGGTGCCCGGGCTGGGTGCGAAATTGCGCAGAGGATTCTCTGCATAGATACGTACTTCTATCGACGCACCTACCGGTTCAATCAGACGATCCAGCGAAGGCGGCTTGCCGGCAGCCGTCAGTATCATCCATTCCACCAAATCGATGCCGGTCACGCTTTCAGTGATCGCATGCTCTACCTGCAGACGCGTATTCACTTCGAGGAAATAGAAAGCCTGCTTCTCGCTGTCGTAGATGAACTCGACCGTGCCGGCAGAACGATAGCCGACCGAGCGCCCCAGATTTTCCGCTGCCGCCCAGAGTTGACGGCGTATCGTTTCCGGCAGATCAGGTGCGGGTGTTTCTTCGACCACTTTTTGATTGCGGCGTTGCAGGGAGCAATCGCGCTCTCCCAGGGCGATCACGTGACCGCGACCATCGCCGAAAATTTGTACCTCGATATGGCGCGCTCTATCGACGAAGCGTTCGACAAATACGCCTGCATTCGAAAAGAATGATTGACCCAGCCTTTGCACCGATTCAAACGCTGCGATCAATTCCGCTTCGTTATTGCAACGGGTCAGGCCGATACCGCCGCCACCCGCCGTGCTTTTCAGCATGACCGGATAACCGATGTTGGCCGCTGCATCCTGCGCGGCAGCCAAATTCGGCAGCAAGCCCGAACCAGGTACCAGCGGCACCTTGGCCAGCTCTGCCAGTTCACGTGCGGCATGCTTCAAGCCGAACTGCTCCATCTGCTGCGAAGTAGGGCCGACGAAGACGATGCCTTCCGCTTCGCATTGCGCAGCAAAGTCGGCATTCTCCGACAGGAAGCCATAACCGGGGATGATCGCCTGAGCGCCTGTCTGCTTTGCTGCAGCGATAATCAGATCGCCGCGCAGATAACTTTCCGCTGCGGTCTGACCGCCTAATGAAACGGCGACATCGGCAGCCGCCACGTGCAGGCTGTTGCGATCGGCGTCGGAGTAGACGGCGACCGACTGTATGTTCATCAGTTTGAGCGTGCGCGCGATGCGGCAGGCGATTTCACCGCGATTGGCGATAAGGACGGTAGTGAACATATTGATCCCTGTCAGTTTTATGGTTATGCGGTCTTGTTCAGGCTGGCCAAATACGCTGCCCAGCCGCCGAATTCGGTGATGTCGCGCGCGCCAGCCAGGCCGGATGGTTCGCAGATAAATCCCTTGACGGTGCTGCCATCAGCCAGCGTCACCGTGCCGATGCCGAGCGGCGCCGGCACACCGGCCACGAAGGAGCCGAAGGCGGTGGCTGGCACGTCCCACAGTTCGAGCTTGATTGCCGCTCCGCTATCGCTGCGTACCAGTCCTGGTTTCGGCGGCGTGGTATTGGCCAGTGCGTACAAGTGATAGTTGTCTGCGCTGGTGGTGCTGAGGACGAACTGCGCATCGCGGCTGGTCAGTTCGTGATTCAAGGGCATGCCGCGCAGATGTGCGCCGACCACGGCGACACGGATCATGTCGATGGACGCAGCATTACTTTTGATCGACGCGGCAGGCGCGAGTGCGAGTCCGGTCGCACCGCGTTTCAGGCCTGTGGCTTGATGCCATTGCGCAGCGAACACGGCTAGTGCCCGTTCCTGCCATGCATCGGCAATCAGGGTGATGCCGAAGGGCAGGCCGTCCGGGCGCATGCTGGCCGGCACCGCAAGTGCACTCCAGTCCAGCAGATTGACGAAGTTGGTGTATTTGCCGAGATTGCTGTTCAGGCGCACAGGCTCGGCTTCCAGTTCGCTGATTTTGTAATGGGTAGGCGCGGTCGGCACGACCAGCGCATCGACTTGTGCGAGCAGTACGTCGGCCTTGCGTTTCAGGTCTGCCAGTTTGTACATGCCGATGAACGCATCTGCCGCCGAAAAATTCTTCGCCTTGAAGATGATGTCGCGTACGACAGGATGAATATCTGCCTCGTGTGCGGTGGCGAAGGCACGGATCGCCGCATAGCGTTCGGCTACCCACGGACCGTCATACAAGAGCGCGGCGACTTCATCGAACAGCGAGAAATCGACAGGCACGCAGGTCCCGCCTTGCGCTTCCAGTTGCCTGATTGCGGCGGTGAAAGCTTGCTCTGCCAGTGCATCGCCATAGAACTCAGGTTGGGCGGGAATCCCGAAGCGTGGTTTGGCTGGCAGGCTTTTACCTTTTGCTTCGGACGGAATTGCACGCGACAAGCCATCTGTCAGGTCGAGCTGTGCTGCCACGTCATAAACAGTGATGGCATCTTCGTTGGTCGTCGCGAAGACGGAGACGCAATCCAGTGTGCGGCAAGCGGGAACCACCCCTGTATTGCTGAAGGCGCCGCGCGTCGGCTTCAGGCCAACAATGTTGTTAAGACCTGCGGGCACCCGCCCCGAACCGGCGGTGTCGGTACCCAGCGAGAAAGGCACGATGCCACGGGCAACGACTGATGCAGAGCCGGAACTCGATCCGCCGGATACATATTCAGGATTGATCGTGTTGGTCGGAATGCCGTAAGGCGAACGCACACCGACCAGGCCGGTGGCAAACTGATCGAGATTGGTCTTGCCTATCACGATCGCCCCGGCATCCAGCAAGCGTTGGATGATCGTTGCATTCCGCGTCGGCGCGTAGGCAAATGCCGGGCAGGCTGCGGTGGTCGGCAGGCCTGCGACATCGATATTGTCCTTGGCAGCGAACGGCACGCCATATAAAGGCAGGCGGTTCAGATCGCCGTCGGCAGCTTTTAGTTGTGCCGCCAGTTGCGTCAGGCGCGCATTCAGCGCAGCCTGGTCAATAATCGAGATCCACGCAGGATCGGGCGAGGGGAGTGAAGTGAGCAGGGCAGCTAGCAGCTCCGCAGGTTGCGCACCTGTGCGATAAGCGTTCTGCCATTCAGTAATTGTCCATCCGAGCATTTGGTATCCCTTCTTGTGTACAAGATGGGATATAGCAAAGGCCATGCCAATTGAACAAAACTCTGCGCGTGCCAGTGTGGACGCGCTTTTGCCGTGTGAGGAGGGGATTTATCTATTCATTTCCGCACCTGCATGGAGCGCTTGCACAAGGCGGGGGCGGAAAGGGTAGTGCGATTTTGATGCAGGCTATGCGCGATTACTGTTAATGCTCAGCTTTTTCCAATGCGCTTGTCACGGTTTCTACAAGCTCATCTATCTGAAAAGGTTTCTTTAAAATCGCATGGACAGGCAAAACCTGCAGATCGGCAGGAAGCGCACTCATCATGATCATCGGTATGCTGGCAGTGCTATGATCGGCGGACAGGCGATGATAAAGCGCGATGCCATCCAGCCTGGGCATCATGTAGTCACTGATGATCAAATCAATTTCATTGGCTTTGACGACATCAAGTGCCTTCTGGCCATCTTCTGCGATTAATACCGCGTAACCATGATATTCAAGTATATTCGCGAGGACCTCGGCCAAAGCGAGTTGGTCTTCTACAACGAGGATGGTATGTGTCATGAATTATGATTCCCATCGTTGATTCAACATTTCGTATCTTGCGTCGGAATCTGCATTTTCCGATATTGCCTTGCCAAAGGTAATCGCACCGTGCGCTGAATCACATAGGTGGCGCATTCGGATCATTCGGATATCTCCTCGATGAAGTGGTTTTTTGAGAAGCATGTGTTCCGCAGGTCGCGTGGTAAGTAGTTGAAAAATGTCACGATAACAATGAAAGCAATAAATGCAACCGTTCAACGCAACCAAAGAGCTTGCTGCTTTGATCAATGCTCATCAGGAAGCACTGCTATCTTATTGGCGCATGAAAGTCCGTGAGTTGCCGGCAGCCAAGTCATTGGACAAGCCGACTTTAAATGATCACATTCCCGTACTGCTCAATGAACTGGCGGCCGCTTTGGCGCTTGCGGATGATGAGGCAATTATTACGGAAGTCACCGAAGGCTCATCGACGACTCACGGACTTCAACGTCTGGAAAATGGATTTGAAGTGGAAGAAGTTGTCGCTGAATACAATATCTTGCGGAATTGCATACACGAACTGGCTGAAAAGCATGACGTGATACTGGTCGGTAGCGCAGTGCAATTCCTGAACAACACGTTGGACGCGGCCATTGCGACCGCCATCAAAGCCTATGTAATGCAGCAGGCCATCGACACGCAGAGACGGCGCGAGGATTACCTTGCCTTTATCGCGCATGATTTGCGCACGCCGTTAAACGCCATCATTTTGTCCTCGCAACTCCTGGAAAGAGTCTGGTTGCAGGGCAATCCATCGCCCGACCGTATCAATCGTTCATTCAAAACCCTGCAACGCAATGCAGGGTATCTCACTACGCAGATCAATAAAATTCTGGAAGAGAACATCAATCTGGAAACCGAAACGGGCATTAAGTTGGAACGCCGACGATTCGACCTCTGGCCCTTGGTCGAGTCCCTGCTGTTGGATTTAAATCCCGCCGTAGGCCCGGGTCGCACTAGCATTGTCAACAATGTTCCAGAAGACCTCGTCGTATTTGCCGATGCTTTTTTATTGCGTCGCGTGTTTCAGAATCTGATTGCCAACGCCATCAGGCATACACCGGACGGGGAAGTAATTATCAGCGCCAAGCAGATTGGCGCATTGGTAGAGTGCGCAGTGACAGATAACGGCAGCGGTATTTCGCAAGATCGGCTCGGACAAGTGTTTGAAAAACTTGAAACCGAGAGCATGAATTTGTCCGATATGGGTTTAGGACTCACCATCTGCAAAACTTTTATCGAAGCACATGACGGAACGATCAGGGTAAACAGCGAGATAGGCAAAGGCGCACGCTTTTATTTCACGCTACCGGACGCAGAACAATAAGCCTGCACCCGTTTCACAAGTCCGCTTATCTAGCAGAACGGCGTGCGCAATGCGGCTGAGTTTCGCTGGAACGCAGCATCTCTGGCGGTATCGCCATTTCAATATGCCTAGCCAAGCCGGCAAGATCGCGGTTGTTGCCGAGCATGATCATCCTGGTATGCAGATCCTCACGAATCCGGTGACCGATTTCTCGTCCCAGACAGCATAGTGTTTTGTTGCGCAAGTCTACATAAATCATGTCGTAATGCTTGTTCAGTGAGTGCCACAAGGCATGTGCGCCAGCTGACTGACGCGCGCCGCTGATCAGGCAGTTTCCTGCATCCAGCCACCATCGGTAGATCGCGCTGGCTATGCCGCGACGTTGATAGGCTGGCGCATATTTGGAATGGGTCGCGCGCAGATGTTTGTCTTGCCGCCGATTCAGTTCGATCAAGCGATTAAAGACGGTATAACCGGCGAGACGGCGGCGCTTCAGGTCTTCAACGTAGATGTAATGCTCGCCATCGGCCTCGCGATAGCGGAAGGCCAGACCAGGAAAGTTGATGTCTATGCATGGAAGGCCGTAAAGAATATCGCCGGGCTGATTCATTCGCCGATCCAGCGCATTCAGTTCTTTTTCCAGTTCGGATGCCGGAAGTTGTACGTCGATGCGCAGTTCCATGATGCGCGCAAGCCACAGAGTGGCGGAAAAGGGATGGGACAAGCTATGCAAGATAATCTCCAAATCAGGATGGGGTAAGCAGATTTTTCGGGGCAACACGATGGCATCAAGCCAGGCAAGCGCCACCCCACCAGCCGCTCATCAGGCGCGCGGGCTTCGACCTGGCGCGTACCTGGGCGCTGGCCTCCCATGCATCAAACTGAACGATCAATCCGGCATAGATGCCATAACCTTCCCCCGCTTGTATTTCTCCCATTGCCTGCAAACTCTCGCCGGCCTTGATCGTGCCGTGCGCGACAATGGCTTCCCGGGCCTTGATGCCCCAATTTGCTTCCAGATGTTTTTCGCAAAGAATGGTTGCGCCAGATTCAATTCCGTTGCCGGCCCAGATGGAATCAAGACCCGTGATGGACCCGCCGGCCCGGATACTTTTGTCGCAACGGAATGCGCCTTTGCTCATGAGGTCGTGACCCACGAAGACGTTGCCCGCAACGGTCAGGTCGCCACCGCACGATAATTCCCACTCGGCGCGCAGATTGCCTGCGCAGCGCAGATTTTCTTGCACCTCTATACCCCAGCCCGCTTTGATATCGCCACCTGCATCCACTGTTCCTGCGCTGCGAATGCTGCCCGCTGCGCGGATATCTTCGCCGGCGACAATGGCATGACCTGCACGAATCCCTCCGCCGGTGCGTATCGCACGTCCGGCGCGGACCAGGGTTGTAACTTCAATGTTGCCGAGTACTTCTATCGTTCCAGCAAACACGATGGCATCAGCTTCAATCGCGTCCATCCTTAATACCCCATCAGTCGGGCCGAACTGCGTGAGCAGCCAGCAGGCGTCATCGACCCGACCAGCATTGACCAGTGCGTTCAGAAGAGGCTGATAATCGCTGCCTTCCTGATGGTTGCGTAGAAACCAGCGAAATCCATCGGCACAGGGGCTCTTGTGTTTAACGAAGCTTTTTGTCAGTTCCATGGCGACCTGGAGAAAACAAAAAAGGTCAACGCACGATAGGCTGCAGAAAACAGTGAGGGATGGAGTGCGAGCAAGCTGAACATGCGCAACAGACGCACGTACGGACGCGCGGCGAGCGTTTGCTCGCCGTAGATAATCGAAGACATGAAGTAAATTCCAAAGCGCAGCCCGCACTCAAGAAAGAGCTGGCCGCTATCGCGCCTGGCTTAAGCCCGGCGATAAATGAATTGCGCTAAAGAAAAAAGGAATTATCGCCGGGCTTAGGAATCTGCTGCCGGCTGGAGGGCGTGCTGGATGCCCTTGAACCTGAGCACGTGCGAAAACGGAACCGTCATTAAAGACTGTTCAGATGCAAATGTGCCAAAGGAATAAACGAGGAGTGCCATAAGCGCATAAGTATAGGCGATCACCCAAGATCCGGCAAACACTGGACTTTGCTGCAAGGTCCTGTTTAGGGTGTGAGTATGCGCAGCAAGATAGCTGCGAAGTGGATTTTCAAGTGATCACCGGATTGCATTACAAGTGCGCCGTAAAATCAGGCGCAACCGGTGTGAGGAAGGTCGCCCCGGTCTGACGCGGACCTGCCATCGCCAGCGCTACAGCGTAAAGACATGTGCTCTTACTAACAATGACAGCTGTCAAGGAGCACTGATCAAGGCGCGGCGGTTAACGATAAAAAGCTTCGACCTTGCCTTTTAATTTCGTCATCAAGGGATTGCCCTTGCGATCCAGCGCCTTGCCGGCCGGGACTTTAACCCATCCTTCACTGATGCAATATTCTTCAACATCGGAGCGCTCTTTATCGTTCAGCTTAATCCCGACATCGCGTTCAAATATGGCCGCGTCGTGGTGAGGGCTGCGAGGATCGATGGACAGGCGGTCGGGAAGCGGGGGGAGGTGTGCAGTATCGTTCATGCCGGTAATTATCAACGATAAGATTAATCAAAACAATTCTTTTTGCTTTGCTTCGCGGATCAATCGGTAGCTGCTATCGGTTGAATCCGTAGTCGCTAGCTCTCGATCTGCTTGCGACTAAGTCGCAGCCCAACAATTGAAGATGGATGCTTGGAACACGTCCGTTTGGTCGAAGGGTCAAGCATTTGTCTTGTGCCAATGCCAATTTGTTTTGGGTGGGAAGTACCACCACGTTGCTGCGACTACCAGGCCGAAGATCGAGTATGAAGTTATGAACACCCATGACGGAGCGTTCCAGAACAGGATGGATTGCAGCCAGTGTGCGATAAAGCTACCGGAGTATGCATTGCTTCCAGCCTGCGCCCTAAGCCATATTTCCAGCGTAGTGAGCGGACAGGCAAGGCCGAGCCAAGTCTCTGCGACCACGACGAAGATCGTGACAAGGTGCAGCAGCCTGAACCAGAGCGCATTGACCCAAAGCCAGGAACGAAGATTGCCGATGACCACCAGAAGCAAACCTCCGAGCACAAAGAGTACGATCACGACGTGCAGTGAAAGCACCACATCGGCAAGAAATGCGTAGGGCAGTGAATCCGACATTGCGCATGCCTCATGTTTTTACCGCACAAGACCAATTCAGCAGAGTACTTGCGATTAAATCCCGAAGTCGTTGCCATATGCTCAGATCAAACTAGTGCCAGTTTAATCACCTCTTGCGTTGATCCGCTCAATCCAAGGCTAGTAACATCGCAAATCACTTTTATATTAGGTCCTGGAAATGCTTTCAACCTGCAGTTCAAGTTTGCTCTTCAGGTCCGGATCGAGTTTTAATTCTTTTGCCAATTGATCCAGATAGGCACGTTCCATGAAGGTTTCCTCATCGACGATGAGTAAGCTCGCCAGATACATCTCGGCCGCCATTTCCGGCGTGCTGGATGCACGCGCCACCGTGGCGGGATCAAGTGGACGGGTCAACTCTTCATGCAGCCAACGCTGGTCGCTCGCTTCTTCCGAGAGCTTGGCCATTTCTTGTTCGAGCAACTGCGTTTCTTCAGGCCCGATATGACCATCGGCCTTGGCAGCGCCGATCATGGCAATCAGAATTGCCGAACTGTGTTGTTCAGCCTGCGCGGCAGGCAGTCGATCCAGCGTTTGCGGTTCGGCATTAACCGGACTACCGGTTTGCTGTGCATTGTCGCGCTGCCAGTCGCCATAAGCTTTGAAAGCCAACGCCCCCAATGCCGCCATGCCGCCGTACAGTGCAAGATTGCCACCCATTTTTCGCGCCTTTTTGCTACTCAGAAGCATAGCCAGCGCACCGCCGCTGATGGCGCCGCCGCCGAATCCCGTCAGCAACGAAGAGAGACCATTGCCGCCTGACTGATCACTGCCGGACTGACTGCCACCGAGAAGGCCGCCGAGTCTGTCCTGTAATCCATTCAAGGCACCGCCACTTTGCTGGCCGACACTCCATTGTTTGGCTAAGTCCTGGCCGGACCGCAATAGTTGATCCAGTATGTGACGTGTACTCACTATGATTTCCTTGTGTATGTTGGGGCAGCAACATTGACCGGAAAATCCAGACTTTGTTCAATTTTCGTTATCAGTCGAAATAGTCTGAGATTCATGGGATGGCGTTGACCTGTTTTCCCTGAATTGCGGCAACAATCGACAGAACAGCCGCCTCTTTGAGAAATGTTTCGATGCTATAGGTTTCAACATTCAGCAAGCAAAGAGCGAACCAATTTTTGCGTAAAAGGCGCCACCAGCATGACGACTGGAAATGCCACCAGCCATGCCGCAAGCCAGGCGCCAGTCCATAAATCAAAAAAATGGCTGGAAATGCCCACGGCACGAATCGTCGTAATACCTGACACCAGGAGTGACATCAAACCAGAAAGAATCAGACTGAACAACATCGGTCCATACTTCTTAGGGATCATGGCGTCACCTCCAGACACGGATCGGCAACGGACACGCAGTGTAATGTTTCAGCGAAATTTTTCCCAAACAGCCGCGCCGTCTTTATGTCGCCTGGAACAAAAGAATCCGCTGGTGCGGAGTGGCCTGCCTGCGCCATCAGGCCGGACCAGGAGCCCAATCGATTTGCGGCCTCTTCATAAGGAACGCCTCTATGCTGTTCCGGAATGATTGGATTGCCGGCCCAAAGCATTCCATGCTGCATGCAAAAAGTGAACAGGGAGATTAATGTCGTTTGCTTGTCCCCCGCTGGTAACGACGACACGGTGAAGCCGGATGCCAATTTTCCCTTCAACTGCTGGCTGCGCCAAAGGCCACCGGTGGCGTCCATGAATATCTTGAATATTCCGGAAACTCCGCCCATGTAGGTTGGCGACCCAAGCAGGAAGCCATCGAATTGCAGCAAGCCTTCAGGCATAGAGGTCAACTCTTCAGCAGTGAGGGTGCGAACGTCGGTATTGGATACCATTCTGGCACCCTCGGCGACATGATGGGCGATGTGCTGCGTGTGACCATGTGCACTGTGATAAATAACGGCAAGTTTTTTCATTTCTCTGACTCCATATAATGTTGAGATTGATTGCTGCAGGACACCCCGTTCATCGCAATATCCATTCGATAACGCGGGCCGACAGGAAGAGGCCTAGGCCAAAAATGGTGTGATTGACTACACTCCGGATACAACTTTTGAATGGTGCCGGGGTCTTCGATGCGGCTATCCCCAAGCCCATGGCCGGTTGCATGACCAATAAAGGAATCAAAACGGTGCTCACCCCAATCAGGAGGGCGGGCGTCAGAGACGGGGTCGCTATCCAGGCAATGCCGCAAACACTGATAAGCAGTCCTGCGAAGACAATACCGACCGCATAGTGAATAAGCCATCCAAGCAGGAGCTCCCCTGAAATTGGCGCCGCTTTCGCAATTGATTCGTGGGCAAACTTGCCTCTGAATACATGGCCGCCCCATCGGCCAATGAAGGCAAAGTTGAGGGTTGGTACGCCGCATTGCTTCAGGAATATCAGCCAGATATCCATGATCAATGTGGCGCCACACCCAACGGCTACGACCCTCGAAATTATTTGCAGTGATGTCATAACGCACTCCTTGACGGTTGACGATTAAGCTTCTGAAGTGCATTCTAGAAGTTCAAGTCGACTTCAAGTCAAGGGGTATCGGGATGGATATTGCAGAAGTGAGTAAACGTACTGGAGTGCCTTCGTCGGCTCTGCGTTACTACGAACAGAAAGGGCTTATCACCGCTGTCCGTGAGCCGGGTGCCCGACGCCGTTTTTCCACAGATGTGCTGGATCAACTGGCCTTGATTTCTTTAGGCCAGGTCGCAGGACTTTCGCTGGACGAAATCAGGTCCATGCTTTCGCCAAACGGCGCGCCAGAGATTGACAAGCACAAGCTGACAGCCAAGGCAGATGAAATTGATGCACAGATCAAGCGACTGCGAGCCATGAGCAAAGGATTGAGACATGCGGCAGCTTGTCCAGCCCCGAGCCATGTGGAGTGCCCGAGTTTTCAGAAGCTGCTTAAAGCCGCGGCTTCCGGTGCCCTGGAAGAGCGTTGGGGAAAAACCAGATTTAATTCTCTCCATAAGTAAAGGAGTTTCCCGATGGATGCTGGAAGAGTGAACGCCGCGCTGCTACAAACGCTTAGTCAGCCATCTTTTTGCTAAAACACTCCAGCAGAAAATCGATGAAAGCCCTGGCGCGTGCGCTCTGGTCGCGCTTGTTTGCGTAGTACACAAACAGGTCGGCAGATGGCAAGTTGTAATCTGGCAGGATGACCTTCAAGCGGCCGCTTTCCAGATACTTGGCCAAATCCCATTCCGAACGGATGAGGATGCCGTGCCCGTCGAGCGCCCAGCCGAGGACGACGTCGCCGTCATTACTCGATAGCGCACCCTCGACTTTCATCACCTCGTTTTGCTGATCGCGCGTGAAGCGCCAGATGCCGTAGGCTTCATCGTTTTGCCTGTGAATGATGCAGTGATGCCGCGCCAGATCGGCAAGGGTAGCAGGGGTACCGTGTTGCTCCAGATACCGCGGGGATGCACACAAAAATCTTCTGTTGCTCATCAGGCATCGGGCATTCAGCCTTTGCTCCGGCAATTCGCCAAAACGGATCGCCATATCAACACCGCTCTCGACCAGATCAACCGGCTTATCGGTTAATTCGACTTGCATCTCTACGTGCGGATGACGTTTGACGAACTCCGAGACCAGTGGCGCGATCGTCGTGCGGCCGAATCCCAGCGTGGCGTTCACGCGCAACAGCCCGCGTAAATCGGTCTTGCTGCTGGATACCGCATCTTCCATCTCGCGCAGCTGCTGCAGGATGCGTGTTGCATGCGTCAGATACGTTTCGCCTTCATTGGTCAGGCTGATGCTGCGGGTGGTCCGGTTGATCAGGCGCACGCCCAGCCTGGCTTCCAGCTGTGCCAATCGCTTGGTGGCGGCAGGCGGCGTGATATCGAGCGCGCGCGCAGCGGCGGACAGATTGCCGTGACGCGCGATCAGGATAAAAAATTCGAGTTCGGATGCAAGGTCGTTTTTCACTGAAGCAGTATTCACCAAAAGTTAATAATCAACTGATTTTTGGTGAAGTATAAGCGTACTTTCAGCGGATATGCTGACGACTCTGTTGAAGATGCCGTGACCCGGCAGACCCCGAATAGTGAGGAAAACCCATGAGAATCGTCGAGATCCGCGAAAAAACGCTGCCTATCAGCTCACCCATACGCAATGCCTATATCGACTTCAGCAAGATGACGCTGAGTCTGGTTGCAGTAATTACCGATGTGATCCGCGATGGCAAGCCGGTCGTCGGTTACGGCTTCAACTCCAACGGCCGCTACGGGCAGGGCAAACTGATGCGCGAGCGCTTCATCCCGCGCTTGCTGGAAGCGGATCCCGATTCCTTGATCAATGATGCCGGCGACAATTTCGACCCGCACAAGATCTGGGCGACGATGTTCACGAATGAAAAGCCCGGCGGCCATGGCGAACGCTCGGTCGCGATCGGCACCATCGATATGGCTATTTGGGATGCCGTGGGCAAGATCGCAGGCCAGCCGCTGTTTCAATTGCTGGCGGATCGTTATGGTAACGGCACGCCTAATCGCGAGATTTTTGTCTATGCTGCCGGCGGTTATTACTATCCAGGCCAGAATCACGAAAAGCTCAAGGATGAGATGCGCAGCTACATAGACCGCGGTTATACCGTAGTCAAAAAGAAAATCGGTGGCGCGTCGCTGGATGAAGACTTGCGTCGTATCGATTCCGTACTGAGTGTGCTGCAGGATGGGCAGAAACTCGCCGTCGATGCGAACGGTCGTTTTGATCTGGACACCTCGATCCAGTATGCCAAGGCACTCTCCCAATACGATCTGTTCTGGTACGAAGAGGCAGGCGATCCGCTGGATTTCGAGTTGCAGGCAAGCTTGCGCAACTACTACAAGAACCCGATGGCGACTGGTGAAAACCTGTTCTCGATGCAGGATGCACGCAACCTGATCCGTTACGGCGGCATGCGTGCGGATCGTGATTATCTTCAATTTGACTGCGCCTTGAGTTATGGCCTGGTCGAATATCTGCGCACGCTCGACATGCTGCACGAACATGGCTGGTCGAAAACCCGCTGCATTCCGCACGGCGGGCATCAGATGTCCTTGAATATTGCAGCCGGACTTGGGCTGGGCGGCAACGAGTCGTACCCGGATTTGTTTCAGCCTTTTGGCGGTTTCCCGGATGGTGTGAAAGTGCAGAACGGTTACATCACGATGCCGGATTTGCCGGGCATCGGCTTTGAAGGGAAGGCCGATCTGTATCTGGAGATGCAGAAATTGCTGGCTTGATTTGCGTCTCGTCACGCCGATCACATCGGTGTGGCGGCTATACAGGAGGGTATTGAAATCGTCATGCCATCAGGCAAGACGGTGATTTTTAGGGTTGAAAAATAGTGATTGAAATCAAGGAAATATATAAAGTTGATTGTTAATGTAATTATTTAACTAAATGATTTATATGAAATATTTGATTTAAAAAGAAATCACTTTAAGTATTCATCATTGCAAATACCTGCCGCTTTCCGTGTTTCCTGCAGGAACGCATATTCATGCGTGCTTGCTGGTGCTTGATGTTGGCTGTATCGCCAGGTATGCGACGCGTTGATGCAGATCGTGGCCAGTTTATTGCTCGTTTAAACGTATCGGGATACACGATGCAAAGCGCTGCAGCAATGAACAGTCTTACTTCGTCATCAGCCGCCTGAGCATGAAGCTCACTCCATCGACCACCGCAACCATCAGCAACATCGCCAGGATCACGCTGGCTGCCCGCTGCATCTGGAACAGCGACAGATGGAACTTCAGCATCTGCCCCAGACCGCCGGCGCCGACCACGCCGAGTATTGCCGCCGCCCGAATATTGTTTTCCCAGCGATACAGCGTGTAAGACATCAATTGCGGACTGCATTGCGGCAAGGTGGAATAAAGAAATGCGGCCACCGGATTGACGCCATTGGCACGCAGGGTTTCTTCCGGCAAGGGCGAGCAATTTTCAAATGCTTCCGCAAACAGGCGTCCCAGTACACCTATCGTATGCAGGGCCAAAGCCAGCGTCCCTGCAAACGGGCCGAGTCCGGCCGCGATCAATAATATCGATGCCCATACCAGTTCAGGTATGGAACGCAGCACATTCAACACGGCGCGGGTCGCCAGTCGTGCGGGGTTGCCAAAGCGACCGCTGGCGGGCAAGCCGATCAAGACGCCCAAGCAGGCGGCAATCAGAGTGCCGATTGCCGACATGGCGAGCGTCTCGAAGGTGGCGATGCCGATTTTTTTGAGAAAGGCAGGCGCCGTTTCCGGCGGCGAAAATCCGCGTAAAAACTCTATGCTGGTGCGCACCGCTTCTGCGTCGAAGAAGGCGTGCAATTTCAAAGGCAGCGAAGCAAAACTGGCCACCACCAGCAACGCGATACCGGCGAGCAGTGCAATGGTTGACCATTGCATCGATGGTCGTGCCGGGAAATTCCCGGGCAGTGCAGGCTTCATTCCAGCCTCCTGCGCAACATGCCTGACACGCCGTCCGCCGCGGCAACCAGCAGCACGAAGACGATCAGCATGGTCGACAACTCATCGCCGGCCATCATCTTGATTGATTCATCCATGCGCTGGCCCAGACCACCGGCACCGACAAAGCCCATGACGACCGAGCCGCGGATCGCACATTCCCAGCGATAAACCGTATAGGACACCAGTTCTGCCGCAGACTCGGGCAGCGCGCCGTACAGAAAAGCTGCCAGCCGACCGCTACCGTTTTGTAGCAAATTATTGCAAGCCGTCGCATCCGACGATTCCAGTATGTCTGCATAAACCTTGCCCAGCATGCCGCAGTAAGTCAGCGCAATCGCGACCACACCGGCGGTCGGCCCCAGACCGACGATACGTACCAGCAGCAGTGCCCATACCAGTTCCGGCACACTGCGCAACAGGATCAACAACCAGCGCACGGCATGGCGGAATGCAGTTGGCATCAAGGATGCGCGGCTTTTGCCCAAGCGCGAAATGGATAGCCTTTCGGTCGCCAGCAAGGTCAACGGTATCGCGCCCAGCAATGCCAGCGTCATGCCGGCGGTTGCCATTGCAACCGTTTCCCAGGTTGCGCCCACTACCATTTGCAGGAACTCCAGCGTATGCGCCGGCGGGAAAAAGCTGGAAACGAAATTCCATGTTGCGCGCAAGCTTTGTGCATCGAACAGAATCCAGGGCTTGAACTCCGCCTGCACCAGCATCGGCCACAGTATCAGCAACACCACGCCAAAACCCAGCACGCGACCGCGCCACGCAGGATCGGGGCCGGCTTTGTGAAGGGGAGGCGTGTTCGACATGGTGCTGGAGCTAGCGGTAAAAGATGAGAAATGAAGAGGAAGGGTGCATGGTTGGGTAGTCGTGCGGTATTTTTAGCGCTGCATCAGCAGCGCGGTATCGGATCAATGACGGCCAGTTTGGCCATGTCGTCGGCAATATTTGTTTCGGGTTCGTCATGGCTGTTCTGGTACAGCGCTGCAATCATCGTGTCGCTGACCTCGGCATTGGCGGCATCAAATACAACGCGCCCATCGCGCAGCCCCACGATGCGCGGAAAATTCGCGCGCGCGAGTTCGACTTGATGCAGGCTGCAAACCAGCGTTGCATTGCGCTGCTGCGCTTCCTGCTGCAAGACCTTTAGCGTTTGCAGTGCAAGTGTTGGGTCAAGTGCGGACAACGGCTCATCGACCAGAAAAGCTTCCGCTCTGGATACCAAAGCGCGCGCCATCCCGCAACGTTGACGCTCGCCCCCAGAAAGTCTATCGACGCGCGCATACAATTTGTCTTGCAAATTAAAAGGCATCAAGGCCTGATAGGCGGCCTCGACTTCTACCGGTTTGATCAGCGAGCGTAAGGCTTGCCACACGCTCCATTGCGGCAAGGCACCGGCCAATACCGCGTTCACGACGCGCTGGCGCGGGGGCAACGGTGGTGTTTGCGGTGCCAGAAAAAGGCGCGCACGCATCCGATGCCGTTCCGCACTGGCGATATGCCAAGGCTGGATATCGAATACTCGTATCTCCCCTTGCGCGGGTGTGAGCGCGCAAGCAAGGGTATGCAGCAGGCTGGTTTTGCCAGCGCCGGAGGGGCCTATCAATGCGACTTGTTCGCCTTGCTGTATCGAGAGCGATACTTCACGCAAGGCAAAGGAATCCTGGGCAGCACCGCTGTGGCGTGTGCTGATTTTCTGAAGGTGGAATGTCATCCGTGGGAAATGGGATAGGCCTGATCCCCTCCCTGCAAGCCTGCAGAGAGGGACTTCAAGATCGTTATTTCAGCAAACCGGCGTTACGTGCTGCGGCTTCGATCGCCTTGTAATTTTCCGGCTTGGTAGGAATAAAACGCGTCGCGCGCTGCAGGTCCAGGATTTCCTTGTCTTGCGGATTCTTCGCATCCAATGCCAGGAAAGCATCCGTCAATTTCTTGCGGACCACTGGATTCATGTCGGAACGCACACTCCAGTTGTAATCGTAATAGCCGGGTGTGGTGTAAAACACGCGCACCTGTTGCGGATCGACCTTGCCGGCTGCGACCAGTTTTTCCCATACCGAGATATTCAGTGCGCCTGCATCAACCTTGCCGCCGGCCACTGCGGCGACGGTTGCATCATGTGCGCCAGAGAAGGCAACGCGCTTCATGTCGGTATCCGGATCGACTTTCGCATCCAGCAAGAAGGAGCGCGGCATCAAATGACCGGATGTCGAGGATTCGGAACCGAAGCTGAAATTCTTGCCCTTCAGGTCGCTGAGTTTGGTGATCGATTTGTCGGTGGTGATGAAGACCGATTTGAATTTTTCATCTTCTTCACGCTGCACCAGCGGCACAACCTTGCCGCCACTACGCACATTGGCCTGCACAAAGGTAAAGCCGCCAAACCAGACCATGTCCAGCTTGTTATTGATCAAGCCTTCGACGGATGCGGCGTAATCGGTCACAGGCGTAAATTCAATCTTCATGCCCAGTTTTTGCTCCAGATAATTGCCCAGCGGCTTGAACTTGCGTTGCAATTCGGTCGGTGCCTCATCAGGAATCGCCGATACACGCAAAACCTGCTGCGCCTGCGCGAAACCAGTCATACCTATCGTGAGCGTAGCAAGGAGCGCTGCCGCCAAGGCAGGGAATTTAGGAAGTGAAAAACGAGTCATGGATTGCCATTCTTATAGTGAAAGGAAACAGATTGATAACAAGCCCCAAGAGCAGGGCAGTATGACGATAATATTTATGCGACTTCTACACCGGGAACGCCTGCCTGCATCTCGCCTATCACAGCGGCATCGGCAAAACCTTCGTCCCGGAACGCGGCCAGCACTTGCTCGACTGCTTCCGGCGCACAGGACACGAGCAGGCCGCCAGCGGTTTGCGGATCGGTCAGCAACGCTTGCTGTACAGGACTGATCGAGGGCGCCAATATTACTTCATGCCCGTAGCCTTGCCAATTTCGACTGGATGCACCGGTAATGCAGCCTTGCTCGGCCAGCTTTTGCACTTGCGGCAAAAAAGGGATGCCGGCCATCTCCAGCTTTGCCGACAGCATTGAGCCGCGTGCGAGTTCCAGCAAATGGCCCAGCAAGCCAAAGCCGGTTACATCGGTCATCGCATGGACACCATCCAGTTGTGCCAGCTTCTTGCCCGGCGTATTGAGCTTGGTCGTGTTGGCGATCATCGAAGCATAGCCATCCGCATCCAGCATATTTTTCTTCAGTGCGGCCGACAGTACACCGACGCCGACAGGCTTGCCCAAAATCAGCTTGTCGCCAGCACGTGCATCGGCATTGCGCTTGATTCTGGACGGATGAATCAGTCCCATCACAACCAGTCCGTAAATCGGCTCGACCGAATCGATCGTGTGACCGCCGGCGATCGGGATGCCGGCTTGCGCGCAGATCGCTTCGCCACCCTTGAGAATCTGCGCAATCACTTCCACCGGCAATTGATTGACCGGCATGCCGACCAGCGCGAGGGCCATGATAGGCGTGCCACCCATCGCATACACATCGGAAATCGCATTGGTGGCTGCTATGCGGCCAAAGTCGAACGGATCGTCGACGATGGGCATGAAAAAATCCGTCGTTGCTATCAGCGCCTGTTCATCGTTGAGTTGGTAGACGGCGGCATCGTCGGATGTTTCTATCCCGACCAGCAACTCTTTCGGCAGCGGGAAACCGCCTGTGCCTTTGAGTATCTGGGAAAGCACGCCGGGTGCAATCTTGCAGCCGCAACCACCACCGTGCGAAAACTCGGTCAGCCGAATGGCGGGTGTATTTATTGTCGTCATCTGAATCCTGTCTTGAAAATACCTGAGGTCAGGCTGAATGCGTAATGTCTGTCGCCCGATTCAACTGGCTGGCTGCTTGCTGGAAGGTCTCGTCAGAGATATCCGACAGTTTCAGCGCAGTGGCCTGTTCCAGATGCATGAAATTGCGTTTGATTGATTGCAGGTAGCCCGGATCGTAATGCTTGCGCAGCAACTCGTCCACCAGCTCGGTAGTTTGGCCGGACAAGGCAAGCTGATGCCATTGCGCGATTTTGTCCTTGCCATGCAAATGCGTCAGAAAATCCAGCTGTGTATTGAGGCTGATCGGATCGCTAATGAAGTGTGGATATTCCTGCATCAACAAGGCCACCCGATACTGAATCGGGAGATGGATGGTGGTGCAGGGCGACGCCCGCATTTTTTCCATCAGCAGATCGGGTACCCGCAACTTGCCTACTTTTTTACTCTCGGCCTCGACGAATATCGGGCGTGCCGGATCAAAAGTCCGCAACAACTGCCATAGCAGGCTCTCAAAATGTTTTTGTGAAGGTTGTGCTGACGTGGGCAAATCACCCAATACAGAACCACGATGCGCTGCCAGTTTCTCCAGATCAAGCACCTGTGCGCCCTGATTTTCCAGCACTTGCAGCAAGCGACTTTTCCCGCTGCCGGTCGGACCGCACAACACATTGAAATGCAAGCCTTGTGGCAACAGGGCGAGTTCGGCATTAACGTGGTTGCGGTAGGCCTTGTATCCACCTTCGAGCTGCGTGACCGGCCACCCGATACGCGCCAGGATATGCGCCATCGCGCCACTGCGATTACCACCGCGCCAGCAATAAACCAGTGGTTTCCAGTCCTGCGGATAGGCGAGAAACTGTTGTTCGATATGCGTCGCGATGTTTTTTGCCACCAGTACGGCGCCCAATTTCTTCGCCTCGAACGCACTGACAGTCTTGTATGTGGTCCCGACCTGTACCCGCTGACTGTCATCCAGAACCGGGCAATTGATCGCGCCCGGCAAATGATCTTCGGCGAACTCCAGCGGGCTACGCACATCGATGATGGCATCGTAGTGTGCGAGTTGCGGGAGAATTTCACTGAACGGCTGGAGGGAAGGGTACTTCATGTCATTTCGCTGCTTATGCAATACGGTGCGTACATTATCCCCGATATGAGTTGCGCAGGAGAGAATTCCACATTTTTCGCATATGGTCGCTGCTTTAAATGGCTTATCTACATGCATTCAATAGGCAGTGGATACTGAACCGTAAAAATTTTGCGCAAGAGGCAGAAGTGCGGGCCGGTTCGTGTAGCACCAAGCTGCGCGAGCAGATGCATGGAGGCGATGGAATTTTTTTGCACAAACAAAAAGGCGCTTTCTGAACTTTCCAGAAAACGCCTTTGGAGACGGCCAACAGACCGCTACTCAGTTCGCAATATAGTTTATCGCACGATCAAGACCGGGATATCGGTCGTTGCCAATACTTTACTGGTTACTGAGCCCAGCAATATCGATCCGAGTGCGCTATGGCCGTGGGAGCCCATTACGATCAGGTCAATCTTGTGTTTCTTTGCATATTGGCCGATTTCCCAAGCCGCATCGCCAATCTTGTATTCCGCTTCAAATGCGATGTCTTTCTTGCGCAGTACTTTTTCTGCGACGGCGAGGGATGCAAGTGCCTCTTCTTTGTAATAGCCATCCACCACATCATCACCCAGCAGGGCGCGTGCACGGTGCGTGGCCAAACCGACAGGGATGGGGGCTTTCACATGAAGAAGGTGCAATTCAGGCACTTTTTTGCATGCGCCGATATAGTCGATTAGAAATTTGGCAGCTTTGACAGTGAATTTAGAACCGTCTACGGCGAAAAGAATATTCATGGCGTCTCCTGTTGGTTATTCAAATGGCGATTAATGACTGATAGGGTATGCAAGACCGTGTGGCCTTTCACTATTTTTTGATTCGTATTAACTCTTATTCTCAAAGTAATAGCCACGATATAAACCTCGGTTGCCTGTACCAGTGCAGTCATCAATAAATGTCATCTGGTTCTTTTGGCGATGACGCCAATCCCGATTGAATTCACAACTGGAGCTGCACCGAATTCCGGCCTTATCTATCCCTTGCACCTGATCATCGTGACGTCTTTTTCATTTGTCATTTTGATTTACATCAAGCATTCAATTGTTATCAGGCAAGGAAAGGGAGCTCCGTAAGCGGAGAACGCCGCGCAGCTTGCATGCCTGATGTTCAGGCCGCCCTATATCTATATAAATACTAAATACGCTTTGGTGCGTGGTCTAACGCTTGCTCCCTGAACGCCTGCGGTACCAGGCCAGTGGGGCATACCATAAAACACTGGCAACACCGATCGCCATCGCGATCAATATTTCGCGCGCTGACAGCGGTGCAAAGTTGAATATATTTTGCAGTAACGGATGTTGCAGTATGACCAGAAGCAGGCAGACGGCGACAATAACCACGCCCCACATGGCTGGATTGGGCTTGCGGAACATGGCAATCACGCCGCCTTTCCACGAGCGATTGGAAAATATCAGCATCAGGTTGGCAATGATCAGCGCGGTAAAAGCAAATGCGCGCGCTGCCTGTTCCTGCATATTGCCGATGGCCCAGTGATAAGCCAGTGCGACCGCAATCAGGACGCCGGCTCCTTCCAGCAATGCCATCAACAATGCCGATGCGTTAAACAAGGGAACTGTCGGATCGCGTGGAGGTTCATTCATCGTGCCGTCTTCCGGTGCTTCGTTTTCGAAAGCCAGCGCGCAGGTAGGATCGACAATCAACTCGAAAAAAACAATGTGCATCGGATACAGCATGATCGGCCAATCCAGCAGCAGCGGCGCCAGTGCCATGCCGGCAATCGGCACATGGATGGAGAGCACATAGGTCATCGCTCTGCGCATGTTGGCGTAAATCGTCCGCCCCATTCGTATTGCCTGCACGATGGACGTGAATCTGTCATCCAGCAGCACCAGGCTGGATGCTTCCCGCGCCACCTCGGTGCCGCGCTTGCCCATTGCGATCCCCACATGCGCGGCCTTGAGGGCAGGCGCATCATTGACGCCGTCACCTGTCATGGCGACGACTTCGCCGTCGGCTTTCAGTGCCTGCACAATACGCAGCTTTTGTTGTGGCGTGATACGCGCACATACCGTCGTCGCCTTGATACGCTCGGACAACTGTGCATCGTCCAGCAAAGCCATCGTTTCGCCGGTCAGTACGATGCCATCTGCAAGTCCCGCCTGGCGGGCAATCGTCATGGCAGTAACAGGGTAATCACCGGTAATCATGATGATGCGGATACCCGCAGTACGACACTGCCTGATTGCTTCCGGTATGTCTGTGCGTAAAGGGTCCATCAAGCCGATCAATCCGGCAAAGGAAAACTGGAAAGCGCGCTGGTCTTGCGGCCATATCTCGCCATCAAAAGTGGCGCGAGCCACGCCCAGTACACGCAAACCGTCGGCCGCCATGCGATCGGCCGCAGCCAGTATCCGCGAGCGGCGCAAGGGGTCCAGGTTGCACAGATCGGCAATCGCCTCCGGCGCGCCTTTTGCCGCGATGACATAGCCGTCCTGATCGCTACTCTTCCAGCCTTGCGACATGGCGCGCAGTTCCGGCGTCAAGCCGTATTCCTGGATCAATTGTTGTTCGTCTTGCGAGTCTGTACGCGGAAGAAATTCTTCGCCGGCCAGATGAAATGCCTTTTCCATCGGGTCCAGCGGCACTACGCGGCTTGCAAGAATGGAGAGTTCCAGCAGGGAGTGATACATGTGCGGCAGCAGCGTCCCGGCCACTGCATCGATCTCTTCGTCATCGATATACAGACGCGCCACGCTCATCATGTTTTCAGTCAGGGTCCCGGTTTTGTCCGTGCATAACACCGAGGTAGTGCCCAGCGTTTCTATCGCAGACAGGCGCCGCGTAAGCACTTTGGCGCGCGCCAGACGCCACGCACCCAAGGCCGGGAAAACCGCCAGTATCACGGCAAACTCTTCCGGCATCATCGACATTGCGAGCGCAATGCCAGCCAGCAATCCCTGCAGCCAGTCACCATGCAGCCAACCTTCTACCAGCGTGAGCAGTATGCTCAAGGAAATACCCAGCACCGCAAATGTCTTGATCAAGAGGGACATTTGCTTGCGCAACACTGATGATTCCGGCGTGATGTCATTGAGTGCAGCACCGATGCGGCCCATTTCGCTGTGGGCGCCGGTTTTTGTCACCTCGGCAGTACCATCGCCCTGAACAACCAAGGTGCCTGCATACAGGTTGGCAGAAGAAAGGTGATCGGGATCGACGGCGGCTATCTGTTGATCGCTGACTGTTTTATAGACCGGGACCGCTTCTCCGGTGAGTAGGGATTCGTCGACCTGCAGCCCATTACCGGATATAAGTGTGCAGTCGGCCGAGATACGGTCGCCTTCCGACAGCAGCAGCAAATCTCCGCGCACCAGCGTTCTGCTATCAATATATTGTGGCGAGCCATCGCGAATGACCAATGCCCGCGGCACGCTCAGGTCGCGTAATGCGTCGAGGGCACGCTCGGCTTTGTCTTCCTGATAAAGCGTCAGTCCCACGGTAAGCAAGACCATTGCGAACAGGAAAATGCCTTCGTGCAGTTCGCCAATAATCAGATAGAGCAGGGCCGCGCACAGCAGCAAAATGAACATGGGCTCACGCAGTGCATCAAGCAGGATCGCCAGAAAGTTGCGATGCTGTTGGTCCGGCAAGGCGTTCCCGCCTTCATTTTTCAAGCGACGCGCGGCCTCCGCAGCGGTCAATCCGGGGATTTTTACAGCATGGTTCATGCGCAACCTTGTTTGGTCGTGGCGAGCGGCGTCGTTGCTATCGTGCAGCAGACAACGCCCCTAACTGGAAGCAGGAGCAAATCAAAAATTCTCTACAGCATGTTTCTGATGATGGCAAAAAAGAGGCATGTCATGTGATGAAATTGACAAAGCTTTGATGCCTACTTGATGTAGATCAAAAGACTGGTCTCGCGCTCCAATACGATGGGTTGGTATTACTGAAAAGTAAGCATCATTTATAGAGGAGACAATTATGTTCAAGAAAATCTTGCTGGCAACCGATGGTTCTGAGCTGTCCGACAAGGCAGTGCAAGCGACACTGCAATTCGCGAAGGAGCACGGCAGCAAAGTCATCGGCTTGTCGGTGGCGACCATTTATCCCTATTTTCCTGTCTATGGCATGGAAGCAATCAGCGGAGAATTCGTCGATGCGATCAGCAAGGAAGCAGAGAAAAATGTACAAAAAATCGTTCCTCTCGCCGCTTCGCTAGGAGTTGATGCAGAGGTACATGCAGTCGAGGGAACCAGCGCTTCAGCCGAAATCATCAAGGCAGTCGACAAATATCAATGTGACGCCATCTTCATGGCATCACACGGTCGCACAGGTCTGGACAAGCTTTTGCTGGGTAGCGAAGCGCAAAAAGTACTGATCTACAGCAAAGTGCCGGTCACTATATTCAAGTGAATCCCATGCCTGTGAATTTGAGGAAATCTTCATTTTCACGGGCTGCTTAAAGAATCTTCGCACGGAAGCAATGCGCTACATCAAGCGAGCGAAGGATATCCAGTTATCAGATAAAAATATTTTGGCTGCGGAAATGTTCTGCAGAATAACTCGCAGGCTTTCAGCCACGATCAAACCTGTTTGCATTTCAGCGCCGGGCATGATCCACAGCACCAGCAAACCACGATGAGAAGGCGTGGCGCACATCATGTTCAACTTTACGAATATCAATTATTTTGAACGCTTTGTGCGGATAGTGATCGGCATTGTCTTGTTGTGCACGTTCCTCTTGTTGCCGGATCAATATGCATTACTTGCGCTGATCGGATTGCTCCCTGTATTGATAGGGATTGTCGGCTGGTGTCCCGTCCATGCATGGCTCGAAAAGTACCGCAATAATGGCTCCTGAACCTGGAACCGTCGCTGCCTCCCTCGTGCCAGAGAGCATCGAGCGCAAAAAATCAGAAGCTTTACTCTCTATTTGATGCAAGTCAAACACGCGTCTTCCGACTGCAATAGCATGTGCTTGTCATCTACGTAAGGCTCAATTTCTCAAAGGGATTTCCATGTTCAAAAAGATTTTGCTGGCGACAGACGGTTCGGAGCTATCCGACAAGGCAATTCGATCGACAGTAGAGTTTGCCAAAGAGAACGGCAGCAAAATTATCGGTTTATCCGTAGCGACTATTTACCCCTATTTCCCCGTATCGCCGGAAGGGATAAGCAGTCAGTTCATAAGCAAGATCAATAACGCCGCGCACAAACATGTGCATAAAATTTCTGTGCTCGCATCCGCGGCTGGGGTTGATGTCGAGGTGCATGTTGTAAGAGGCAGCAATCCATCTGAAGAAATAGTCAAGGCGGCGACCCATCATCATTGCGATGCTATTTTTATGGCCTCGCATGGCTATAAGGGTGTGGACAGATTTTTGCTGGGAAGTGAGGCACAAAAAGTCCTGGCACTGAGCAAACTGCCGGTTACGATCTTCAAATAAGCTGTTCAGTCAGTGTTTTCTGCTGAAACATCTTTTTCATTATCCGCAAGTAGCCATTCGGCTTGCTCATGACCGATCAAAATCAAAAAACACATTCCAGCCACGTACCGAAGTCGTCAGCAGGTGCCAATTTACGTTAGGCTCAGTGCAGTACTCACGACGAACTGATCGAATAAAAAAGCTATCGATTTCATTAAGAATATTGTCTTGTCCTATCGGCATTCTAAAATCTATACTGAGTTCAGCAATAGATTGCAGACAACTATCAAAGGAGAAAATCGTGTCCACAGAAACAAAATGCCCTTTCTCGGGTGGCGCTGGTAAACATACGATTGCAGGTGCAACGACCAATGCGACATGGTGGCCGAATCAAGTGAATTTGAAGATACTGCATCAGCATTCGCCACTGTCGAATCCGATGAAACCAGAGTTCAATTATGCTGAAGAATTCAAGAGTCTTGATCTGGATGCTGTGATCAGCGATCTCAAGGCCTTGATGACAGACTCGCAAGACTGGTGGCCGGCAGATTTTGGCCATTACGGTCCTTTTTTTATCCGCATGGCATGGCACAGCGCCGGCACCTATCGCCTCGGCGATGGTCGCGGTGGCTCATCGTCAGGCGGGCAGCGCTTTGCGCCACTTAACAGTTGGCCAGACAACGTCAACCTCGACAAGGCGCGCAGGCTGATTTGGCCGATCAAGCAAAAATATGGGCGAAAAATTTCCTGGGCCGACTTGATCATTTTGACCGGCAACGTAGCGCTGGAATCGATGGGATTCAAGACCTTCGGTTTCGCAGGTGGTCGTGAAGATATCTGGGAACCTGAGGAAGACATTTACTGGGGCCCGGAAGGCAAGTGGCTGGAAGACCAGCGGTACACCGGTGACCGCAATCTCGAAAATCCGCTCGCGGCTGTACAGATGGGTCTGATTTACGTCAATCCCGAAGGTCCGAACGGCAATCCCGATCCGCTCGCTGCGGCGCGCGACATCCGCGAAACCTTCGCACGCATGGCGATGGACGATGAAGAGACAGTCGCACTGATCGCCGGCGGCCATACCTTCGGCAAAACCCACGGTGCCGGTAGTGCCAGCTACGTCGGGCCAGAGCCGGAAGCTGCCGGTATTGAAGAGCAGGGCCTCGGCTGGACCAACAGTTTTGGCACCGGCAAAGGCGGCGACACCATCGGTAGCGGTCTGGAAGTGACCTGGACCACCACGCCCACCAAGTGGAGCAATAACTTTTTCTGGAATCTGTTCGGCTACGAATGGGAACTGACCAAGAGCCCGGCCGGCGCCCATCAATGGGTGCCGAAACATGGCATGGGCGCGGGCACAGTGCCGGATGCGCATGACCCATCTAAGCATCACGCACCTGCCATGCTGACCACGGATCTGGCACTGCGCATGGACCCGGCTTATGAAAAGATATCAAGACGTTTTTATGAAAATCCGGATCAGTTCGCCGACGCATTCGCCAGAGCCTGGTTCAAGCTGACGCATCGTGACATGGGACCGATCGCCCGCTATCTGGGACCATTGGTGCCGCAGGAAGAATTGATCTGGCAAGATCCGATTCCGGCAGTGGATCACAAGCTGATTGACGAGCAGGACATTGCATCTCTCAAGGAAAAGATACTCGCATCCGGTCTTTCCACTTCCGAGCTGGTGACCACAGCCTGGGCTTCGGCTTCGACCTTCCGTGGCTCTGACAGACGCGGCGGCGCGAACGGTGCGCGCATTCGTCTGGCACCTCAAAAGGATTGGGAGGTCAATCAACCGGCCGAATTGAGCAAGGTACTGACCAGACTTGAGTCGATCCAGAACGAGTTCAATGCTGCGCAGTCCGGCGGCAAGAAGGTCTCGCTGGCAGACTTGATCGTGCTCGGCGGTTGCGCAGCAGTTGAGGCGGCAGCGGGCAAGGGCGGTCAAGAAATCGATGTACCGTTTTCGCCGGGTCGCATGGATGCGTCGCAAGAGCAAACCGATGTTGAATCGTTTGAAGTGATGGAGCCGATGGCTGACGGTTTCCGCAATTACGTGCAAGCGGGTCGTGAGGAATCTGCAGTTGAATTGCTGGTGGATAGAGCAAATCTGCTGCAGCTGACAGCACCCGAAATGACCGTGTTGATCGGTGGCTTGCGTGCGCTGAATGCCAACTTCGGCGAGTCCAAGCACGGTGTATTCACCAAACGCCCTGGCACATTGAGCAATGACTTTTTCGTGAACCTGCTCGACATGAATACGAAGTGGCAGAAATCCGCCACGACGAAAGGCTTGCTGGACGGACATGATAGAGCCACGGGTGAAGCCCGATGGACAGGTACTCTGGTTGATCTTGTCTTTGGTTCAAACTCGCAGCTTCGTGCACTTGCAGAAGTCTATGCGAGTAGCGATGCGCAACAGGTATTCGTACGTGATTTTGTCGCGGCCTGGAACAAGGTGATGAACCATGATCGCTTCGATCTGAAGCAATCGATCTGAAGTAGTCTTGTAGTACGGTCTTGAAGACCTAGGGCACCAGCCTCCACCAAACATGTGGGGCTGGTGTTTTTTTATGTCCGCACTCACCAAAAAACTCCAGAAAGTCAGTGAGTTACAACGCCTTCAAAGAAATTACAAGAGATGTCCAGGCTCAGCTTCCCGTTACGGTTTTTAACAGCAAGCCGATGATGGCGCTCACAGCAATCACTTGCATCACGTTGCGTTTGTAACGCACCAGCGCGACTGCTGCGGCGATCGCCATCGATGCGGCGAGCCAATCAAATGCTCCGTCGAATCCTTTCGGCCACAGGACGTGATAGGCAAAAAACACGGCAAGATTAAGAATGACGCCTACCACTGCGGCGGTAATCCCGCTCAAGGGCGCGGTGAATTTCAGATTGCCGTGTGTCGATTCGACCAACGGTCCGCCCGCCAATATAAAAATGAACGACGGCAAAAAGGTGAACCAGGTTACCAGCACCGCTGCCGTAGCACCCGCAAGAAACTGCATCTCGGGGCCGAATACGGCTTGCACATACGCACCGACAAAACCGACAAACGCCACCACCATGATAAGCGGCCCGGGATTGGCTTCACCCAGGGCCAGACCATCAATCATCTGCGTCGGTGTCAGCCATTGGTAATGCCCAATCGCGCCCTGATAGATATAAGGCAGCACAGCGTACGCACCACCAAACGTCAGCAAGGCGGCCTTGGTAAAAAACCATCCCATCTGCGTCAGCGTATGCTCCCAACCAAAGTACAACTGCAACACCGCCATCGGTACGCACCACAGCACGCCGCCCATGATGAGAATTCTCGTTAATCTGGCCCAGCGAAATTGAGCGTGTGCAGGCGTCGGCGTGCCATCGTCGATCAATGCCGGGCCATATGATTTGTTTGATTCGCCGTGACCGCCGCCCACGGCGAATTTGTGCGGTATGTAGCGTCCACCGAAATAACCAATCAGCGCAGCGCCGGCAACGATCATGGGAAAGGGCACATTCATTGCAAAGATCGCGACGAACGATGCTGCCGCAATAGCCCACATCAGATTGTTTTTGAGTGCACGCAACCCGATGCGATGAACCGCGTGCACCACAACAGCAGTGATGGCGGGCTTGATGCCGTAAAACAAACCAGCGATCAAAGGCACATGACCGTAAGCGATATACAGCCAGGACAATCCAATCAGAAAAAACAGCGATGGCAGCACAAACAGAACGCCAGCGGCGATGCCGCCCTTGGTTCTATGCAACAGCCATCCCATGTAGGTAGCAAGTTGCTGCGCTTCGGGACCCGGCAAAAGCATGCAATAGTTCAGCGCATGCAAAAAACGCTTTTCACTAATCCAGCGCCGTTGCTCGACCAACTCCCTGTGCATCAGCGATATTTGTGCAGCAGGACCGCCGAACCCGATGAAACCGAGTTTGCACCACAGCTTGAGCGCCTGCAAAAATGTGACCTGATCCGGTCTCACATTTTCATTTGTATTTGTGGCGCCTTGAATTGATTCAAAAGCAGATTGCTGGCGCGGCTTTTTCATAAGGTGTGGACAGTGAAGGGTAGGGAAGGCTGGTTGCGATGAAGTGCAGTTCAAGTTAAAGCTTGTGGCTCCTGTGCCGCGAACTACATCCCCGTCTAGATAATAACCGGACGCTAGCGAACCCGTCAGGCGAAAACGACACATGGCGACGCACGCTCACGGCCCGATTGCGCGAATGTAATTGTGATGACTTTGAGCGAATAAAGCGGCGAAACCGATATGCGCCACTAGTTAATTGACGTGTTCCCATCCATTCTCTGAGTGCTTGTATGAGGTATATCAATCTAACGACGAAATTAATGTCATAACATTAATTCGTTAAAAATTTAACACAGTCATCTGACCGCACTGCCTTGATCAATCTCACATTGAAAGGCATGTATATGCCGACCGACTTTGATATCAAGAACAATAAGTGGGCAAACACGTCCGATGGTGATAACGGCCTTCACAATCAAACAAACGTCCATGCGGAGGTCACCAAATCGGCTTTGACGCCCATCGCGATTCAGGCGCGGAATATCGCAAAATGGTTTGGCGACGGCAACACCAGAACCGTCGCGGTCGACGGTGCCAGTTTCGATATCTACTTAGGAGAGATGTTTTTTATCGTTGGACCTTCAGGGGGAGGCAAGACAACACTCTTGCGCATCATTTCCGGAAAAATGCGACCGAATGAGGGGGAAGTCATTGTCCACGGCAAGAACATATGGTGTCTTGACAAGGATGATCTGGCGCGCTTCAGATTGAGTACGATAGGCGTGCTTTTTCAGGACTATCATCTGCTTCCGCGGCTCACGACGGCCGAGAATGTGGCAATCCCTCTGATACTCAAAAAATCGAGTTGGCGCCGGGCGCTGGTGGATGCAAAAAAATACCTGAGCATTGTTGGACTCGAAGACCGCGCCGATATCCTGGTTGCGAAACTCAGTCACGGTGAGCAACAGCGCGTTGCCATTGCCAGGGCAATGATTAGCCGGCCATCCATTTTAATCCTCGACGAACCGACTCTTTCCCTTGATGGTGACGCGGTGCGCCAGATTCTGGCGTTCATCCATGATCAGATACTTAATGAAAAAACATGCGTGATGATCGTCACTCGGGACGCGCGTATTTTCGAGTTTGCCGACCGCATCATGTATATGGAGGATGGAAAAATCACGGGATTCTGCAAAGGGATGAAATGAAAAATATTTCGTTCTTTATTGGATTTGTACTCCGTATATTTACTGCATCTGTTTCTGAATCTTGGTACTTACGGCGTGCTGATGCGCTGAGCCAGATTGCATTTATGTTGCGAGTATTAATGCGCTGGCGCAACGCATCAGCATCGCCCAGGCACCATATTTTTCGCGCGCGCCGAATTCCAGCACCACATCCGGCTGACGTGTAGTCAGCGTTTGGGCGCGGTTGGTCAACCACCCAATGCACGCCAATGCCAGCGTGCCCCCATCGATCTGATCCGGTCATTCTGTCAGCAACTGCTCACGCAGACAGTGCAGTTTTTCGGGCAAGCTGTCGGCATGGATGAACTAGCCCCAGATCAGAGAATTCCTTACCGCGATCCCTCGATGCCCCAGCTCGCGGCCAGCGGCGTGTCACCTGACACCGAACGCGCGCTACACAACGTGCTTGATCGATTGGGGCCATCAGTCTTCGCCGGTCTGCTCGACGCCGATGGCGTTCTGCGCTATGCCAACAATGCAGCGCTGCAAAGCATCGGCAGCACTCCGGAGCAGGTACTCGGCAAACGCTTCGACACTACTCCCTGGTGGCAGGGCTGTGAGTCGTCAAGGCGGAAACTGCAAGAAGCACTTGCAAGTGCCTCGCGTGGGGAGGCCTTGCGCTTCGACGTTCGCATCGCCACAAGCGGCGGCCACACAATCGCTATGGATTTCTCGCTACTGCCCCTGTATGGTCCAGATGGACGCGTGATGTGGCTGATCCCTTCTGCGTGCGACGTGAGTGAGCGAGAGCAAGCACAGCGCCAACTGCTGCTCACCCGCCACGCTGTCGAACAGGCTAACGACGCACTATTCCTGGTTGGTCCCGACGGCGCTTTTCACGATGCCAACGCCGCGGCCTGTAGGCTGCTGGGCTTGGATCGCGGGCAGGTGTTACGGATGCGCGTGACCGACATTGACACCCAAATCGACGAGCAGCATTGGCCTCAGCGCTGGCACCAGTTGTACGAGAGTGGTTCGCTGCGGCTCGAGAGCAGCGTTCGCCACAACGATGGTCATGAGATTCCGGTCGATGTCTCCGTCAGCCTGGTGACAAGTGACGGCGAGACTTTCGCCTATGTCTGCATGGACGATCTGCGTGAGCGCCGCAGTGCCCAGGCCAAATCGGATTTTTTGGCCGCCATGAGCCATGAAATCCGCACCCCGATGAATGGCGTGATCGGCATGATCGATGTGCTGGCGCGCTCCAGACTTAAAGCGCACCAATTGGCCATGGTGGATCTAATACGCGAGTCGGCATTCTCGCTGCTGGGCATCATCGACGACATCCTCGATTTCTCAAAGATCGAAGCAGGGCGCGTGGAAATCGAGAGCGAGCCCATCGTCGTGGCCGACGTGGTGGAAAAAGTCTGTGTCATGCTCAACCGTCTGGCGGAAAAGCAGCGGGTAGAGTTGACGTTTTTTATCGATCCGGCCATTCCCCGCAAGTTGCTGGGCGACGAGTTGCGTCTTCGACAAGTGCTGATCAACCTTATCAACAACGCCGTCAAATTTTCCGCCAGCACTGACAAGGCGGGCCATGTGGCCGTACGGGCCATGCTGATTGCGCGCGAGCCCGGGTGGGTGAACGTCGAGTTCCAGGTGGCGGACAATGGCATTGGCATGACGCAGGAAACTATTTCCCGCCTGTTCGCACCCTTTACCCAGGCCGATGTTTCTACGACCCGGCACTTTGGTGGTACTGGACTGGGCCTGACCATCACCCAAAACCTGGTGGAGTTGATGGGTGGCAGTATCGCGGTCCAAAGCGGGGCAGGTAATGGTTCAACCTTTTCCTTGCGCTTGCCATTCGTGCTGGACCCGAACCTTGAGAAATATAGTGCTGCGAGACGCGCCGAAAAAGAAGATGGCGGCTTTGCGCTCCTTGTGCCAATGCCAGAGCCACGTGAAGTGCCTTCACGCGAACAGGCGCGCCGCGAGGGTCGGTTGATTCTGGTGGCAGAGGACAACGACATGAACCAGAAGGTGATCGAACAGCAACTCACCCTGCTGGGCTATGCCGCTGATTTGACAAGTAACGGGGAAGAAGCGTTGGCCCGCTGGCTAACTGGTGACTACGCATTACTGCTCACCGACCTGCACATGCCGGTGATGGACGGTTACCAACTTACAGCCGCCATACGTGCCGCCGAATCCCCAGAGCGACATATGCCTATCATCGCGCTAACGGCCAACGCACTGAAAGGCGAGAGCGAGCGCTGCAGGGCAACCGGCATGACCGATTACATGTGCAAGCCTGCACCCCTCGCCAAATTGCAGACCGTGCTGGATAGCAGTCTGCGCAAAGTGTCGAGTCAAAAGGCTGTCAAAGCCCGCCTTGTGTCCGGCGGGCCGGCCCAGACAAACTGCGACGCGCAACAAGATATTACCGTTCGGGTTGATATTGACGTGTTGCGCAAATTGGTGGGGAATGAGGCCAAGGTTGTCATTGGTCTCCTGCTCCAGTTTCGCGCCAGTGCGGCGAAAATTACAAGCGAGATTGGCGATGCCTGCGCAAAGGGCGAACTACGCAAGGCCGCCATCGGCGCCCACAAACTGAAGGCGTCAGCGCGCAGTGTTGGCGCTCTCAAGCTTGCCGGGCATTGCGAGGACATCGAACAGGCAGGCACTGCCGGTGCTGAGGAGGATCTGGCCAAGGCATGGAGCTGTTTCCATCCCGAAATGGAGCTGGTGGACGCCTATCTGGCCGGTATTTTGGCGGCTAGCGGCGAACAACAAGCTAATGTAGTTCAACACAATGCAGACCATCAATCCTAGCGTCCTGGTTGCATCCGACAACTCCTCCGATGCCGATCTGGTGAAGCGGCTGCTGGCGAAGGACTTCAACCGGATCAACACCTCCACGGTCGCGGAAAATGCCGCAGCTGACTTCGAGAAGCACCTGCCGGATATCCTTGTATTGGCGTTCAAGTCGCTGGCACTGGCTGAGCGTTTTTACCTAGGCCTTTACCGACACTGCGCAAGAGTAAGCGCGCAACCTCACCGCACAGTCATCCTGTGTGACAAGGACAATGTTCATCGAGTCTCAAAGCTGTGTCTGCAGCAACATTTTGATGACTACGTGCTGTTCTGGCCTATGAACTACGACGCGCCGCGATTGGCCATGGCTATTCACCTCGCGTATCGCGAGCTGAGCAAGTTTAAGGACGAGGGTCCATCCCTCGCAGAATTCGCAGGCCAGGCGCGTCGCCTAGGCGAGCTTGAAGGCCTGCTGGAGCAATACATGGCGGCCGGCTCAAAGCAAGTCAACGTCACTCAGCAGGCGGTCGAGCACGCAGAACGGGAGATCAATGCCGTGGTGGACCGTTGGTCCAGGCAACTGAGTCGGGCGGCTAATACGCATGCAGTACCCGTTGATACGGTGGAAACCATGGAGCGGGAACTGACACGATTCAAGGCGGAGGAAATCGCCACCAGCTTTAACAGCGTGCGTGACTCGGTACGACCGATTGGCCAATGGACAAACAACCTCATCAGTCAATGCGCGGCGCCTCTGGAATCAGCGCGTTCGCTCTCGGCCATGGCGGAAAAGGTCAAGCCCGCCGTGCTGGTGGTCGATGACGATGACTTCCAGCACAAGATCATCGCCACCATCTTGGGCAATCAAAACTACAGGCTGGTTTTTGTCCACCAGCGGGGCCGAAGCGTTGAGCAGTGTGCGCAAGGAACGGCCCGATCTTATCCTCATGGACGTGATGCTGCCGGATATGGATGGTCTGGAAACCTTGAAGCGCATTCGCCTCATGCCAGAGCTCGTCAGAGTGCCTGTCATGATGATTTCGGCCAAAAGTGAGAGGGCGTTGGTTATGGAGTGCCTCAAGTCCGGTGCGGCTGACTTTGCCGTTAAACCGATTGACCGGGATAAGCTCAATTCCAAAGTTTCGCGCCTGTCCATGGGATTGGAAGCGAAAGCGCTTGGCGCGCAGGCTAAGTGAAGGTTCCCAAATGAGAAATGCCGCCCCGCACAAAGCCTTGCATCTGGGCCATTCTTTACATCGACCTAGACCGGTCCAGATAAGTTTTGCCGATTAGCGAATCGGCAAGTTGAATAATCATCGCGACACGGAAGAATAGGCAACGCTCCAAAATACCGTTTATTACTCGAGAGTTGCGGTATTTATCAACAAATTCGCAACACCTTGAAAACTACCGTACATTCGTATAATTTATATTATGTCAAATCATTTGCTTAAGTTATGACGCACATTGAAGGTATTCGTCGTCCACCGAAGTAAAAGTGAACGATTAGCACTAGTAAAAGTGGGAATCGGCGTC
>CAYOQL010000004.1:20881-143260 GCA_964406085.1 uncultured Herminiimonas sp. | reverse complement strand
AGCAAAGCATTTCAAACCTTGGCAAGTACTTTTAAGAAAATACTTTAATTCTTTTTAACAAGCGCTCTGATTAAAGAGATTTGCCTCTCTATAGAAGCCTTACTTGGCTTTGTGATAGCTCGTTACCAGATCAACTTCATTCTTCGACCCCAGGAATACCGGCACACGTTGATGCAGCTTTTCCGGCTGGATATCTAATATGCGTTGCTGACCATCGGTTGCTGCGCCACCCGCCTGCTCCACCAGGAAAGCCATCGGGTTGGCCTCATACATAAGGCGCAGCTTGCCTGGCTTGTCCGGTTCGCGCGCATCGGCCGGATACATGAAAATGCCGCCGCGATTAAGGATGCGATGCACATCTGCCACCATCGAAGCAATCCAGCGCATATTGAAATCCTTGCCGCGCGGGCCTGTGGTGCCGGCCAGCATTTCATCCACGTAGCGCTTGACCGGCGGATACCAGTGGCGTGCATTGGATGCATTGATAGCAAACTCCTTGGTATCTGCCGGAATCTGCATATTCTTCTGCGTCATGACCCATGAACCCATTTCACGGTCCAGCGTGAAGCATTGCACGCCGTTGCCAGTCGTCAGCACCAGCACCGTTTGCGGTCCATAGACGGCATAACCGGCAACTACCTGCTCGCTGCCTGGCTGCAGGAAATCCTGCTCTGTTGGTGCCTGCATGCCATCGGCTGCCTTCAATACCGAGAAAATGGTACCGATTGATACGTTGACATCAATATTGCTGGATCCATCCAGTGGATCGAATAGCAAAAGATATTCGCCCATGGGGTAGCGATTCGGGATCGGATGGATGGTTTCCATCTCTTCCGACGCCATTGCGGCTAGATGCCCGCCCCATTCATTGGCTTCCAGCAGGATATCGTTGGAAATAATGTCGAGCTTCTTTTGCACTTCGCCCTGGACGTTTTCGCTTTCTGCCGTACCCATAACATCGCCGAGCTCTCCCTTGCCCACTGCGTGGCTGATGGTTTTGCATGCGCGGGCGACGACTTCGATCAACAAACGCAACTCTGCAGGGATGGTGTTGTGCAGTCGTTGCTCTTCAATCAGATATTGCGTGAGGCTGATGCGTTTCATGGATTCCTTTACCCTTTAATCGAATGCGCTTTAATCAAAGCGCCTACTCAAACTGCTAGCTCAAACTCGGCTGTTTCGACCGGCAATTGTAAGCTGCTCTATTACTTTTTCTATCAATCAGGTGGCTGCGAGCGACTTTGTCACCACTTCCTTCGTGTCCTTGGACAACTTGGCAGCGGCCACCTGCTTCAGCGCTGCATGCATTTTTTGCTGCAATTCCGGCGCGTATTTGCGCCAGCGATCCAGGCTGCGCGCCAAACGTGCGGCGACTTGGGGATTAATGGCGTCCAGTGCTATTACTTGCTCAGCCCAGAATACATAGCCGCTCCCATCTATCGCGTGAAAGCGTGACGGATTGCCATTACAGAAGCTGAATATCAGACTGCGCGCACGATTTGGATTCTTGATGGAAAACGCCTTGTGCTGCATCAGCTTGCGTACGGCAGTCACATCGGTAGTGCGCGCCATCGCCTGCAAGCTGAACCATTTATCAATAACCAAAGGCTCTTGCTCGAACTCGCTGTAAAACCTGGCTAGCGCAGCCACCTTGCCCGGCGCATGGCTGTTGGCCAGGGCAGACAAGGACGCCATGCGGTCAGTCATGTTGTTAGCGCCGTCATATTGGGCTTGCGCCAATGCATGCGCATCGGCGTCATCCAGCTCCGCTATATAAGAGAGTGCCAGATTCTTCAACGCACGCTTGCCGGACGATGTTGCATCCGGGCTGTAAGCACTTCCAGTTTGGTTGGCTTTATAAGCCGCCAGGAAATCTGCTCGCAAAGCCTGCGCCAGCGAATGACGCAAAAAGCGCCGCGCAGTATGGATCGCATGCGGGTCGATTACATCCATTTGTTCTGCAATCACCGTTTCTGCCGGCAAGGTGAGTACCGTTTCGCGGAATGCAGGATCAAGCTGTGCATCGTTCAATGTTGCGCGCAAGCTGTCGCTCAATGCGGGATCGATGCTCAAGGCATCGGATTGTTGGGAGGCCGAAGTCAATGCCAGCAAACGGCGCGTCGCCAGGCGCTGGCCGGCTTCCCAGCGATTAAATGGATCGCTGTCATGTGCCATCAGGAAAGCCAGCTCGTCTTCGCTGTAATCGTATTCCAGCACGACAGGCGCCGAAAAATTACGTAACATCGACGGTACCGGCTTTTCATTTACTTCGGTAAAACGGAAAGTTTGCTGCGCCGAAGTCAGTTCCAGCACGACTGTACCGATCGCCGCGACTTCGCCATCGAGCTTCAGTGTCATGTCTTTGCCGCTGCTATCGAGCAAACCCACCGCAACGGGAATGTGGAAAGACAATTTCTTCGCCTGTCCCGGCGTGGCCGGGCATGATTGCGACAGCGTGATGTCGTAGGTTTTGCCGGCAGCATCGTAGTATGTCTGGGCCGTGACGCGTGGCGTACCCGCCTGGCTATACCAGCGCTCGAATTGCGTCAGATCACGACCATTGGCCGCCGACATCGCTGCACGGAAGTCATCACACTCGACCGCTTGCCCGTCATGCCGCTTGAAATACAGGTCCATGCCCTTGCGAAAACCATCGCGGCCCAGCAAGGTTTGGTACATACGCACGACTTCCGAGCCCTTCTCATAAATCGTGACCGTATAAAAATTGCTGATCTCGACAAACGAGTCAGGTCGCACCGGATGCGCCATCGGGCCTGCATCTTCCGGAAATTGCGCCTGGCGCAATACGCGTACGTCATCAATACGTTTCACCGCGCGGCCGCTCTCGGTACCCACCATGTCCGCAGAAAATTCCTGGTCGCGGAATACAGTCAGTCCTTCTTTTAAAGATAATTGGAACCAGTCGCGACACGTCACGCGGTTACCGGTCCAGTTATGAAAATACTCATGGCCGACCACGGCTTCGATATTGGCATAATCGACGTCAGTCGCGATGCGCGGATTGGCCAGCACATACTTGGTGTTGAAAATATTCAAACCCTTGTTTTCCATCGCGCCCATATTGAAGTCGCCAACCGCGACGATCATGAAACGATCGAGATCCAGTTCCAGCCCAAACCGCTCCTCATCCCAACGGATACTGTTTATCAGCGAATCCATCGCGTGCTGGGTTTTATCCAGATTACCGTCTTCCACCCAAACCTGCAGCAAGGCATCGCGGCCGGACTTGAGCTTGATCGTTTCTTGCTGGCAAACCAGCTGACCAGCCACCAGCGCAAACAGATAAGACGGCTTCTTGAAAGGGTCTTCCCACAGGGCGTAATGACGACCATCGCCCAGATCACCTTCTTCTATCAAGTTGCCGTTCGACAGCAGCACCGGATATTTTTTCTTGTCGGCGCGCAGCATGACGGTGTACTTCGCCATCACATCCGGGCGATCCGGGAAATAAGTGATTTTGCGGAAACCTTCCGCTTCGCATTGCGTGAAAAAATTCCCGTTCGATACGTACAAACCCATCAGAGACGTGTTTTTGTCTGGCCGGATCAGCGTTTCAATGTCCAGCGTAATGGCATCCACAGCCACAGGTATGCGCAATGCGCCTTCTTTCACCGAGTAATCTCGCTTGGACAGGGTTTTGCCATTCAAGCGGATTTGCACCAGCTCCACTTCTTCGCCGTACAACACCACCGCCTTTTCATTGCTGGCCGCATTGCGTTCCAGCGTTATGCGGGTCGCTACGCGGGTTGCAGACGGATCCAGGTCGAAACCCATCTGAACGGTGCGGACCCAATAGCTTGGTGGCGTGTAGTCTTTGCGATAAATCGCAGGGGAAGTGTCGGTGCGCATAGGAAGTGGCTTCGGTGGGAGTAAGGCAAAATACCATTTTACCAATCATGCGATTGAAAATGGTATCGACATGCAATCTGGACGGACAGGGCTGTTAATCGCAAGCAAGCGTGTCGCTGTTATACGGGAAAAGCCAGCAAAACTCGTATAACGCTGCCTGCTGATCATATATGCAACCGCAGGAAACAGCTTCGCTGCTTACAAAATGTAACTGCGCCTTTCCGGATTACCGCTATCCTGTTGATGTCTATAAGGAGAATTAAATTGCGTCGCCATTTATTGTTACTCATCGCCCTTTCCAGCCTGCTTCTGAGCGGTTGCGCCTCATTTATACAAAATGATGTGGTCGCATTTCATGAATGGCCGGCTGATCTACAAAATAAAACTTATATTTTTGATCGTAAAACCAATCAGGAAAACGATCTCGAATACCGTAGCTATGAAAATCTGGTGCGCAATGAACTGGGCCGCCTCGGCTTTGCAGAAGCGCAAGATCCGCGCGGCGCCAATCTGAAAGTGAGCATCAATTACCGGATCGACATGCGCGATGTACAAACAGTGCAACCGGTGATCGTCGACCCTTATTGGCCTTATTATCCATACGGCCCTAGATGGCGCGGTTATTACGGCCCGTATTACGATCCGTTCTGGTATCCGGGACCCGTGACGCAGTATCAGGAAGTGCACTATCAGTTGTTCCAGCGCCAACTCAACGTCCAGATTACGCGCAGCAAGGATGGCAAAAAGCTGTATGACGTCACCGTTACCAGCGATGGTGCCAATGGTTCGCTGGCGTTCGCCATGCCGTATATGGTGCGTAGCGCTTTTTCAGATTTTCCGGGACCTAGCGGGGTGCCGCGCCGCATGAAACTGGAAATCAAGGAATAAGCCGTTCGTTCCACCTGATCAGGACCGCAACACTAACAAATAAAAACGGCGACCTGCGGGTCGCCGTTTTTAATTCATCCTGGCCAACGCCGATTTTCCATCAAGGCGCGTAATACGCTTGCGACCCAAAAGTCAGCGCAACCACGATCGCCACGCCAAAGGCAAGCAATAGCAGCAAGCGGCCAAATTTGGGGTTGCCATCGGATTCCGCAGCAACATCCTCCACTTGCGGCTCGTCAGGCTTGACGCCATCCGTATTCAATTCTTGCATCACAACTCCTTAGGGAATCAAAATCGATGAACCCGTGGTTTTGCGGGACTCTAGATCGCGGTGCGCTTGTGCCACATCCTTCAGTGCATAACGCTGATTGATATCGATCTTGATCTTGCCGCTCTCCACCATGCCGAACAATTCTGCTGCCATGGTTTCGAGATCGTCGCGCTTTGCCGTGTAATTGAACAGCGAAGGACGCGTGATAAATAAAGATCCCCGGGTCGCCAGCTCATTCAGGCCAAACGGCGGCACCGCACCGGATGCACTGCCGAAACTGACCATCATCCCTAACGGTGACAGGCAATCCAGCGAACCGATGAAAGTATCTTTGCCGATCGAGTCATAAACTACCGGCACGCCTTTGCCGCCGGTGATTTCTTTCACGCGCTCAACAAAATTTTCCTTATTGTAGTTGATCGTATGCACGCAACCGTTGGCCTTGGCCAAGGCAGCCTTTTCATCCGAACCTACCGTGCCTATCATCGTCACGCCCAAAGCGCGCGCCCATTGACAGGCAATCAGACCGACGCCGCCTGCCGCGGCGTGGAACAGAATTGTTTCACCGCCCTGCAAACGGAATGCCCGGCGAAACAGATATTGCACAGTCAAACCCTGCAACATCATCGCGGCAGCCGTTTCAAAACTGATGGATTCCGGCAGCTTGACCAATATGTCTGCCGGCATCACGCGCGCTTCTGCGTAAGCACCAAGCGGTCGTCCGGCATACGCAACCCGATCGCCGACTTTGACATGCGTGACATTTTCCCCCACGGCCTCGATCACGCCCGCGCCTTCCATACCTAAAGAACCAGGTAAAGGTTGCGGGTAAAGGCCGGTACGGAAATACACATCAATGAAGTTCAAGCCGCAAGCCATATGGCGTACCAGCACTTCGCCGGTACCCGGCGCGGGCAAATCGACGTCAATATATTCCATCACATCGGGAGCGCCGGTCTCTTTGATCCTGATTGCTTTTGTCATGCTTGGCTCGCTTATACATTTGGTTTATCGATACGGTAAATACCGTAAAGGCAAGACGCCCAGCCTCAGCTCTTTTCTACATGAGCAAAGCGGGGGCTGGCTCTGCTGATTCCTGCCTATGATTTCTTTTTGGACAAAAGATAAATCCCGCACAATACCAATGCGGTGCCTGCCAATTGAATGCCGGTGATCGGCTCGCCCAATATCCAGGCGGCCAGAAACAACGTGGATACCGGCCCGATCATACCCGCTTGCGATGCCGTCGCGGCACCTATACGGCCCACCGCAATCATGGTCAAAAATACCGGCAGCACCGTACAAAAGAAAGCATTGATCATCGACAGGCTGTATACATCCATAGGTTGTATCAACATCGACGCTGGACGCAAGACAAAAAATTGAGCGATGCAGGCAACGCTGGATACGCACATTGCATAGGCGACCAGACGTAATGCGCCTACACGCCTGACCAGTTCGCCAGAAGCCAGTAAATAGACCGCGTACGAAATCGCACTTCCCAACACAAACAAGCCGCCTATCGTGACATTCGCGCCGCCGATACGGACGTCATGCACAAAGACCAGCACTGTTCCAAGATAAGAAGTACCCAGCGCCGCCCATTCGATCGCCGTGATTTTTTTCTTCATCAAAAAAACGGAAATTAACAGCACGAATGAGGGTGTCAGAAATAAAATCAGGCGTTCCAGACCGGCAGAAATATATTGCAGACCAAGGAAATCGAGAAAACTGGAAAGGTAGTAACCCAGCAAACCGAGTATCACGATCTGCCCTTTTTCGATCTTGCTCAAAGGCTGAGCAGTACGCGCTTTCCATATCGCGATCACGATAAAGAATGGCAGCGAAAACATCATGCGAAAAGCGATCAGCGTCACCGCATCGACGTTATAGCGATAGATCAGTTTGGCGACAATGGCTTTGGTAGAAAAGAGAACCGCGCCGATGATGGCGATCAGCAGACCGATCAGGAACAGCTTGCGCGGGGAGGAAGATGAGGTTGCAACGGTCATTCCGCAATTGTAAGGGCTAAGCGCATTTCCGGTTTTCCATGGCCGTAATCGTCGTCACGCACCATGGCAGCGAGCACGCCAGATCGCATGCACGCCTTGTCCGTATGACTAGCGGCGGCAGATAAATAACTGGGAATTGAGAACTTTAGAACAAGTGGCCGAGTTTGGCGGCCTTGGTCGTCAAATAACGTTCATTGAATGGATTGCGTGTAATCACCAGTGGTACGCGCTCCACTACTTTCAAACCGAGTTGCTCGAGCGCGGCGATCTTGCGCGGATTATTCGTCATCAGGCGCAAGGTAGAAATCTGCAAATGCTGCAGCATCGGCTTACACAATTTGTAATTGCGTTGATCCGGCTTAAAGCCCAGCGCTTCGTTGGCTTCGACGGTATCGGCACCGGCATCCTGCAACTGATAGGCGCGGATTTTATTGACGAGACCGATGCCGCGGCCTTCCTGCCGCAAATAGAACAAGGCGCCGCGGCCTTCTTCTGCGATTTTTTGCAAAGCCGCTTCCAGTTGCGGACCGCAATCACAACGCAAGCTGAACAAAGCGTCCCCGGTCAGGCATTCAGAATGAATACGGGCCAACACCGGTTCGCCATTACCAACATCGCCCAAAGTGATGGCAACATGCTCCTTGCCGGTGGCCGGTTCGACAAACGCATGCAGGCGAAATGTCGCCCACGGCATAGGGAGTTCGCAAGAGGCGGCGTAGTCGAGTTCAGATTCGGACGGGACAACCGCACTTACGGCGGTCGCAGTGGCAAGACTTGGTTTCATGGCTTCAGCGCTAATCGATCAATCAACAAACGCAGCACATGTCTTTTTGACATGCGCTGCGTTTTTTATCAGAAGACGAAGGATATCAGGCTGGGAGCAATTCGTTGATTGTATTGCTCGTTTGCGCCAACGCTTTATCGACGCCGGCATCGCCCATCGCCAGTCCTTCGCTATGAATAAAGGTCACGTCGGTCAGGCCGATGAAGCCCAATACTGCGCGCAAATAGGTACCGTGGAAGTCCATGGCGGCATAAGGACCTTCACTGTACACACCGCCGCGCGACGTGAAAACGTAGACTTTTTTCCCGGTCAACTGGCCTACAGGGCCCTTGTCCGTGTATTTGAACGTCACGCCGGCACGTGCCACATGATCGATCCACGCTTTCAAACCCGAGGTGATCGAAAAGTTATACATAGGCGCACCAATCACGATGACGTCCGCATCGAACAATTCCTGCACCAAGGTTTCAGACAGTTTGGCGATCTCTATCTGTTCTGGCGAGCGTTGTTCTGCAGGCGTAAAGAATGCGCCCAATGTTTGCTCGGTCAGATGTGGCAAGGGATGCGCCGCCAGGTCGCGATCAACAATCACGGCATTTGGCTCTTTGGCCTTCCATTTGGCCAGGAACTCGCTAGTTACCTTGCGCGAGATTGAATCACTGTTACGAACGCTGCTGTTGATGTTGAGAATCTTGGTCATGATGAAGCTCGCTTTCTTGTCAATGTGGGGCCGGCCAGCGCGGCTACGGATGTCTGAAAATCCATGCGCGGGGGTTCGACCGGACTGTTTAATTAAAAATATGGTTTTAAAACGTGTTTCTGTTTGCTTGCAATCATCATAGGAGAGGATTAGCATCAAGAAAACCCACATTGTTTAACTTATTAGCATCGATTTTTTAGATATGAGAGATCCCGGACTCCCTACCTTGGAGCAATTGCGCGTATTTGTCGCGGTCATTGACCAAGGCAGTTTTTCCAAGGCTGCGCGCGAATTACACCGCACACAATCGGTCGTCAGCTATACGATTGCCAATCTGGAGGCGCAGTTGAATGTCGCCTTGTTCGATCGCAGCAAACGCAAACCAACACTCACCGAAGCCGGTAAAGCCGTGCTGGCCGATGCGCGCACGGTGTCGATGAAAGTCGATGCGCTGCGGGCCCGCGCCAAAACCCTGGCACAAGGCGTGGAAGCAGAAGTCTCGATCGCAGTCGATGTGATGTTTCCCAATTGCCGGCTGGTCGCAGCACTGCAGGCGTTCCAGCTTCAATTTCCAACAGTGGGATTGCGCTTGCGGATCGAGGCGCTGGGCGCCGTGATGCATCTGGTCAGCGAGCGCGTATGCCAGATCGGCATTACCGGACCGATGCTGGATTTTTCGGATGCTTTTCAAAGCCAGCCGGTCGGTTCCATCACGATGATTCCGGTTGCGGCACCCACCCACCCGCTGGCGCTGATAGACGGCATTATCCCCACCGAAGTGGCGCGCGATTACACGCAACTGGTATTGACCGATCGCAGCCAGCTGACGGCTGGACAGAACTTCGGCGTGATCGCAGTACGCGACTGGCGCTTGGGGGATCTGGGTGCCAAGCATATGCTGCTGCGCACAGGACTGGGCTGGGGCTCGATGCCGGAAGAAATGATTCGCGAAGATCTGGATCAAGGGAAACTGGTGCATCTGCAGCTGGCACACATGATCAGCCTCGAGTATACGCTGCACTTGATCAACCGGGTCGATGAAGCGCCGGGATTGGCCGGGCGCTGGCTGATGCAGTATTTGCTGGATCACACACCGGCATGATGCGACGGACGATTTTGATAGCCAGCTTGAAGCACACCGGTCGATATAAGAATAGCGCTCATATTTAACAAAAAAAGCGCCTTAACAAAAAAGAGCGCCATTCGATTCAGCCTGAAGTGAAGGGATCAGTCGCCATCCGGGCCACATGGCAGCCGGATGATGCAAACCCATTTACTTTTTCATGATCGAGCCCAGCACGCCGCGTATGATTTCGCGGCCCACGGTAGAACCCATCGTGCGCACCGCAGATTTCATCATCGCTTCCACGATAGTGTCACTGCGCCGGCCGCTGGTTTTCTTGCCGCCGCCCAGTATGCTGCCCAGCACATCGGCAAAGCCGCCTTCGCTTTCCGCCTCTGCAGTGCGGGTCGCAGGCGCTTCTCTGGTTTGCGCTTTTTCCGCCACGCGTTCCTTGATTTTTTCGTAGGCTGACTCGCGATCGACAGTTTTTTCATATATGCCTGCCACTACCGAATTCGCCATCAAGGCCGAACGCTCGGCATCCGTGATCGGCCCGATTTGCGACGCCGGCGGCAAAACAAAGCCACGTTCAACTATCGTTGGCCGGCCTTTCTCATCCAGGAAGGACACCAGCGCCTCGCCCACACCCAGCTCGGTAATGACTTGCACGATATTCAGCGCGGGATTCGGGCGGAAGGTTTCTGCCGCTGCCTGCACCGCCTTCTGGTCGCGCGGCGTATAGGCACGCAAGGCATGCTGCACGCGATTGCCAAGCTGGCCCAGCACGGTATCGGGAATATCCAGCGGATTCTGCGTGACAAAATACACGCCTACGCCTTTGGAACGAATCAGGCGCACCACTTGTTCGATTTTTTGCAGCAAAGGTTTGGGGGCTTCGGCAAACAGCAGATGCGCTTCATCAAAAAAGAAGGCCAGCTTCGGTTTGTCCAGATCACCCACCTCGGGTAATTGTTCAAACAACTCGGACAACATCCACAGCAGGAAAGTCGAATACAGTCTCGGCGCATTCATCAGCTTGTCGGCCGCCAGTATATTGATGATGCCCTTGCCTCTGGCATCGGTTTGCAGCAAGTCCTCGATATTCAGCATGGGCTCGCCGAAGAACTGGTCGCCGCCCTGCTCCTCGATCCCGATCAAGCCGCGCTGAATGGCACCGATGCTGGCGGCGGAAATATTGCCGTATTCCGTCTGAAACGTTGCCGCATTATCGCCAACCTGCTGCAGCATGGCGCGCAAATCCTTGATATCCAGCAGCAGCAAGCCCTGATCGTCGGCGATCTTGAAAACCAGTTGCAGCACCCCTTGCTGCGTATCGTTCAAATTGAGCATACGCGCCAGCAACAGCGGCCCCAGATCGGAAATCGTGGCCCGTACCGGATGGCCTTTTTCGCCATACACATCCCAGAAGGTCACGGGCGCGCCGGCCCAGACCGGCTCGGGCACTTCCAGCATGGCGTAGCGTTCCTTGACCTTGCCACTCGATGTACCTGCCTTGGCGATACCCGACAAATCCCCTTTGACGTCCGACATGAAAACCGGCACACCAATATCCGACAAGGCTTGCGCGAATGTCTGCAAAGTCACGGTTTTGCCGGTACCGGTGGCGCCTGTAATACAACCATGCCGATTGGCAAGTTCGGGCAAAAGCCTGAGTTCGTGTTCTTTATTTTTTGCAATCAGCAGCGGATTCGGCATGTTTTATGTCCACAAAGGGTAAGGTTTGACGTGCAGGCGGTATGGTAAAATCCGCGCTTCATTATAGCTAACTCATCAGGAAAGATTCGTCATGGCAGGACATAGCAAATGGGCCAATATCCAGCATCGTAAAGGCCGTCAAGACGAAAAACGCGGCAAAATCTGGACCCGCCTGATCAAGGAAATCACCGTCGCTGCCCGTATGGGCGGGGGCGACATCGCAGCCAACCCGCGTCTGCGACTGGCTGTCGACAAGGCAGCCGACGCCAATATGCCGAAAGACAACGTCACGCGCGCAGTGCAACGCGGCAGCGGGGAATTGGAAGGCGTCAACTATGAAGAAATTCGCTACGAAGGTTACGGCATCAACGGTGCAGCGATCTTGGTCGATTGCATGACCGACAATCGCGTACGCACCGTGGCAGAAGTGCGCCATGCGTTTTCCAAGTTCGGTGGCAACATGGGCACCGAAGGTTCTGTGGCTTTTCTCTTCAAGCACTGCGGACAATTCTTTTTTGCACCCGGCACAGACGAAGACAAGTTGATGGAAGCGGCGCTTGATGCCGGCGCCGAAGATGTCACGACGGATGAAGAAGGCGGCATAGAAGTGATTTGCCCGCCGCACGATTTTTCCGCAGTCAAGGATGCGCTGGCAGCAGCCGGCTTTAAGGCAGAGCTGGCAGAAGTCGTGATGAAACCGGCGACTGAAACCGTGTTCGAAGGCGATGATGCAGTCAAGATGCAAAAATTGCTGGATGCCTTGGAAAATCTGGACGACGTGCAGGAAATCTATACCAACGCCGTCATCAACCAGCAATAAATCAAGTAGCAACGATCACATAACCAGCGGCATCTCTCCCCTGATGCCGCGACTTTAATAAAAAGCAGCGAACATCTCATGAAAATTCTGGTAGTCGGCTCAGGCGGCCGCGAACATGCCCTGGCTTGGAAACTGGCGCAATCCGAACGGATACAAATGGTCTATGTCGCGCCGGGCAATGGCGGCACGGCACTCGACGATCGTTTGAAAAATATCGCGATCACCGATCCACGCGCGCTAGCTGAGTTCGCACAGCAAGAGAATATCGCACTGACCGTGGTCGGTCCGGAAACGCCATTGGCAGCCGGCATCGTCAATATCTTCCGCGATCTGGGTCTGAAAATTTTCGGCCCAACCAAAGAAGCGGCACAACTGGAAAGCTCGAAAGATTTCGCCAAATCCTTCATGCAGCGCCATGCCATTCCGACTGCTGAATACCAAACGTTTTCAGAAGTGCAGGCAGCGCACGAATACATAGACCGCAAAGGTGCGCCTATCGTGATCAAGGCCGATGGCCTCGCCGCCGGCAAGGGCGTCGTCGTCGCAATGTCGCTGGAAGAAGCGCACCAGGCCGTCGACATGATGTTGTCCGATAACAAGCTCGGCGATGCCGGCGCGCGCGTCGTGATCGAGGAATTCCTCGCCGGCGAAGAAGCCAGTTTCATCGTCATGGTTGATGGCAAAAACATCCTGCCGCTGGCCACCAGCCAGGATCACAAACGCCTGCTCGACAATGATGAAGGTCCGAACACCGGCGGCATGGGCGCGTATTCTCCCGCCCCTATTGTCACCCCTGCCTTGCATGCGCGCGTGATGCGCGAAATCATTCAGCCTACCGTACAAGGCATGGCCAAGGACGGCATCACGTTCACCGGATTCCTCTATGCCGGCCTGATGATCGACGAACAAGGCAATCCAAAGACACTGGAATTCAACTGCCGCATGGGCGACCCGGAAACGCAACCTATCATGGCGCGCCTGAAAACCGATCTGGTAGGTGTGATGGAACATGCAGTCAACGGCACGCTCGACACCATAGAACTGGAATGGGACAGACGCACGGCATTGGGCGTCGTGTTGGCGGCAGCTGGCTACCCAGACGCGCCGCGCAAGGGTGATGTCATTACCGGCATCCCGGCGGAAACCGTCGACAGCGTCACCTTCCACGCCGGCACCATGCTGAACGGCACGCAGCTCACCACATCCGGCGGCCGCGTCTTGTGCGTAGTTGGCCTGGGTGACAGCGTCAAAGTCGCACAAAAGAAAGCCTACGATGTCATCGACCATATCCGTTTCGACGGCGCACAATTCCGTCGCGATATCGGCTGGCGCGCATTGAAACGTCCTTGATACGCCGTTCTTGATACGCATTAAAGCTGCTTGCATCAGTTTAGGAAGTGCCGGTTCCCGGGAACCGGCACTTCTGTATTTGTGCCTATCGAATCAAACTGGCGGCATCGCTGTGTCGAGACGAGCAGCGTACAATTCATTAAACCTTTTTAGTAGCGTATGACCACCACTCAGCCATCTTCCGTCAAAGCTTATTTACTCGACCTGCAACAACGCATCGTATCGACGCTGGAAGAAGTCGACGGTCAGCCGTTCGGCACGGATAGCTGGCAACGCGCAGAAGGTGGTGGCGGCATTTCGCGCGTGATTGAAAACGGCAATGTCTTCGAGCGCGGCGGCGTCGGCTTTTCGCATGTGACCGGCAAAAACCTGCCGCCGTCAGCGGCTGCCAATCGCCCTGAACTTGCTGGTCGTAGTTGGGAAGCGATGGGCGTATCGCTGGTACTCCATCCGCGCAATCCCTACGCTCCGACTGTGCACATGAATGTGCGCTTTTTTACCGCAACGGCGGAAGGCCATGAACCTATCTGGTGGTTCGGCGGCGGCATGGATTTGACGCCGTATTACGGCTTTGAAGAAGATGCACGGCACTTCCATCAAGTCTGTCGCGATTCCTTGCAGCCATTCGGTGACGATCTACATCCAAAATATAAAAAATGGTGTGATGAATATTTTTACCTGAAGCACAGGCAGGAAGCGCGCGGCGTCGGCGGTATCTTTTTTGATGACTTGAATGAACTTGGCTTCGAAAAGTGCTTCGCATTACAGCAGAGCGTCGGCGATCACTTTATCGAATCGTATGTACCGATACTGAAAAAACGCAAAGATACGCCCTACGGTCAACGCGAGCGCGACTTCCAGACCTACCGCCGCGGCCGTTACGTCGAGTTCAATCTGGTATTTGATCGTGGCACGCTGTTTGGCCTGCAATCAGGCGGTCGCACCGAATCAATTCTGATGTCGATGCCACCAGTGGTAACATGGCGCTATAACTGGCAACCGGAAGCAGGCACCCCGGAAGCAAAACTGGCTACCGACTTCCTTGCTCATCGCGACTGGATTTGAAGTGACAGTGACCGGCAACGCGATCAAACGCTGCGTCGCCTTGCTCGGCGGCAGCTTCGACCCGGTGCATAATGGGCACGTCGCGCTGGCGAATTATTTCGTCGACCTCATCCAACCTGACGAGTTACGCATCATCCCGGCAGGTAATCCGTGGCAAAAAGACGGTTTGCAGGCGAGCCCCACAGACAGAGTCGCTATGGTACGCAGTGCCTTTGGCAACAATATCGGCGCTCAACAAGTATCCGTCAACATCGATCAGCAGGAAATCCTGCGTGCCAGCGCCACGTATACAATCGACACGCTACGCGCGGTTCGAAAAGAGTTGGGGCCGGATGTATCCATTGTTTTTCTGATGGGAGCTGATCAGTTGCAGCATTTGAATACATGGCAGGAATGGCACAAGCTGTTTGACTATGCGCACATATGTGCGGCTTCGCGCCCCGGTTTTGCAATGGATGCCGCCCATATTCCAGGCGACGTTGCTCAGGAATTTACCCGGCGAGAAGGCACGCCCGCACAGATACGCAGTACGGCCCAAGGTTTAGCGTGCCTTGCCCCCAATTTGGAGGTGGATATTTCCGCCACCGAAATTCGCGCTGCCTTGCAGCGTGGAGAACGACCGATTTCGCTGGTACCTCCCGGGGTGCTAGACTATATTGAACAACATCACCTATATAAAAGCTAATGGACATCAAAAAACTGCAAGCCCTGGTCATCGACGCGCTGGAAGACGTCAAGGCGCAAGACATCAAGGTATTCGATACCGTACATCTGACCAGCCTCTTTGACCGCATCGCGGTTGCATCCGGCACCTCCAATCGCCAAACCAAGGCACTCGCAGCATCCGTGCGCGACAAGGTCAAAGCCAATGGCGGCCACGTCCTCAGCGTCGAAGGTGAAGATACCGGCGAATGGGTACTGGTCGATCTGGGTGACATGATCGTCCACATCATGCAACCGGCAATCCGCGCCTACTACCGTCTGGAAGAAATCTGGGGCGAAAAAGAAGTCAAATTCGGCGCGGCCAAACGAACCGCCAAAAAATCCGCCGACGATGAAGAAGACGCACCGAAGAAAACTGCTGGCCGTCATTTGAGCGCAAGCCAAACAACTCTGGACGACGAACCGAAAAAACCGGCACGTAAAACAGCGGTCACAAGATCGACTGCTGCGAAAGCGCCAGCCAAGAAAACCACCGCCAAAAAAGCGGTAGGCAAAACCATCAAAGTCGCTACGACCAAGACAGCTGCTGCTTACAAAAAAGAGAAAGCCCCTGCTAAAAAAGCGCCGGCCAAGAAAGTCGCCAGCAAAGCAGCGGCCAAAACACGCGCGCCTGCAAAACCAAAATCTGCTGAATAAGCAGATCAGCGGACCTTAGACGCTTGTCATGCAGCTCGTCATTGCGGCCGTCGGTCACAAAATGCCCGCGTGGATAGAGAGCGGGTTTGGCGAGTATGCCAAGCGTATGCCGTCCGACTGTCGGATTGTTCTGAAAGAAATCAAACCGGTCGAACGCTCAGGCAGCAAAACTGCCGAAACGGCGATGGCTTTGGAGCGCACCAAAATCGAAGCTGCCGTGCCGAAAGGCGCCCGCATCATCGCGCTGGATGAACACGGCAAGGATTTGACGTCGATGCAACTGTCTCAGCTATTGAAACAATGGCAACAGGATGGCGGCGACGTCACCTTTGTCATTGGTGGGGCGGATGGACTCGATCCCGACTTCAAGAAAAATGCCGATATGCTGATCCGCATTTCCAGCCTGACACTGCCGCACGGTATGGTGCGCGTCATGCTGGCAGAGCAGTTGTACCGTGCCTGGTCGATCACGCAAAACCATCCTTATCATCGGGTGTGATTTCTGATGAAACCGCTGCCACAAAAAATCTACCTTGCCTCCAAAAGCCCGCGCCGGCGCGAATTGCTGCGGCAAATCGGCGTCGAATTTGAATTGCTGCTGTTACGCGATCACAAGCCACGCGGCCCGGAAGTGACCGAGGTCGTGTTGCCGAACGAGCGTGCAGAAGATTACGTGGCCCGCGTCACACTCGAAAAAGCGACCTTCGCACAAAAGACCATGTGGTGGCGCAAATTACCCTTGCGCCCGATACTCGCCGCCGATACCAGTGTGGTGCTCGATGGCCGAATCCTCGGCAAACCCGGCAATCAAGCGGAAGCGATCGACATGATGCGGGCATTATCAGGACGTACCCACCAGGTCTTGACGCATGTCGCGATACTGCACGACGAACAAACTCTACAGCTCACGCAGCGCTCTGACGTCGCGTTTGCCACATTGTCCGACGAGGTGATAAGCGCGTATTGCGCGACGGCAGAACCTTACGACAAGGCAGGCGGTTACGGCATACAGGGCCAGGCTGCCTTGTTCATACAAGACATTGCGGGCAGCTATTCAGGCATCATGGGGCTGCCCTTATTCGAAACCGGAAAATTACTGGAACAGGCAGGCTTGCGCATCCTATGAGCGAAGATATTCTCGTCAACGTCACACCGCAGGAAACCCGCGTTGCGCTGGTGTTGCAAGGCGCAGTGCAAGAGCTTCATGTCGAACGCACACTGTCGCGCGGCATGGCCGGCAACATCTATCTCGGCAAAGTCGTACGCGTGCTGCCGGGAATGCAATCCGCATTCATCGATATCGGTCTGGAACGTGCCGCGTTTCTGCACGTCGCCGATATCTGGGATGCGCGTTCGCACGAAGGTCCTCCGACCACACCGATTCCGATCGAGCGCATGCTTTTCGATGGCCAACCGATTACCGTGCAAGTGATCAAGGATCCGATCGGTACCAAGGGCGCACGCCTGTCGACACAGATTTCCATCGCCGGGCGCATGCTGGTATACCTGCCGCAGGAATCGCACATCGGCATTTCGCAGCGCATCGAAAATGAAGTTGAACGCGAACTGCTGCGCGGCAAAGTTCAGAAACTGATGATGGAAGGCGAAAAAGGCGGCTTCATCATTCGCACGATGGCCGAGGATGCATCGGATGCGGATTTGCAGGCTGATGTCGATTATCTACGCAAGACATGGAACAACATCACGCAACTGGCAAAAACCAAGCCTGCGCCGTCTTTGCTGTTTCAGGATCTCGATCTGGCGCAACGGGTGATGCGCGACTTCGTCAATGATGAAACCGCCAGCATCCAGGTCGATTCGCGCGAGAATTATCAAAAACTGCAGCAGTTCGGCGAGTTGTACACACCGTCTGTACTCACCAAGCTCGCGCACTATCCGGGCGAACGTCCGCTGTTCGATCTGTACGGCGTGGAAGAGGAAATCCAGCGTGCACTCGGACGTCGTGTCGATTTGAAATCCGGCGGCTATCTGATCGTTGATCAAACCGAAGCGATGACGACGATCGACGTCAACACCGGCAGTTTCGTCAATGGCCGCAATTTCGATGACACGATCTTCAAGACGAATCTGGAAGCATCGCATGCGATCGCGCGCCAGTTACGCTTGCGCAATCTGGGCGGCATCGTGATCCTCGATTTTATCGACATGGAAAATGCCGATCACAAAACTGCGGTACTGAGCGAATTGAATCGCGCCCTGTCGCGTGACCGGACCAAGGTGTCGGTATCCGGATTTTCAGCGCTAGGCCTGGTCGAGATGACACGCAAGCGCACGCGCGAATCGTTGGCGCATATATTGTGCGAACCCTGCCCCGCCTGCAGCGGCAAGGGTCAGGTCAAAACAGCGCGCACCATTTGCTATGAAATCCTGCGCGAACTGACGCGCGAAGCGAAACAGTTCAATCCGCGTGAATTTCGCATTCTTGCATCGCAAGTCGTGATCGACATGTTTCTCGAAGAAGAGTCACAACATCTGGCGATGCTGGGCGACTTCCTCGGCAAGCCTATCTCGCTGCAGGTCGAAGCGGTATATCACCAGGAACAATACGACGTCATCCTGATGTAGAACGGCATGGTCCTATCCACAAGGAAAAACGGAATCATGTGCAAACACTTGATTCCGTTTTTTATTCAGCGATCCAAACAAGCTACTGCCGACCACCTTTTTTGCGCCTCACTCTTTCCAGTAGTCGTTAATCCAAGGCGCCTTGCGCACGAAACGCAGCGCACGATTACGGCGACCTTCCAGCGCATCCGGCGGATTCACCTCACCATGAAAAATCACGATCTTCGTGCCATCGGGAACGAAAGGTGCGCGCCAGTAATTGGTCGGCCAACGCGGAATGCAATGATATTTATAGCTGCAGCACCACGACGCAGGCCAGTAACTGAGCTTGCCCTGCTTGTGCAGCACATCCGATAAAAATGCCTGTTCATTGCGAAATGCATTGCGCGCTTCTGCGCCTGTGCTGCGGAATTGCTGCAATACGTCGGCATGCGCGCCCAGCTGGAAGCGATACACGGAAGAATTGCCTGTCACGCGCCAAGGCCGCTTCCAGTCGTGAATGATCAGAAATTCACCTGGATATTCAAAGAAGGCATCAATGCTGTCAGTGATCACCACATCGACATCGAGAAACAGTGCCGTACCCTTCAAACCATGCAGGTCAGCTTCAAAGGTTGTCAATTTTTTCCAGCCGCGCTCAGGCAAGCCATCCGGCAACTTCAAATCCGGAATCGGAAAACATTCGACTTCAGCACGAATGCCGCTACCATCATCCGTCAGACAGACGAAGCGGAAAGCGCCTTTTAAGTTACGACGCACCATCGCATACAAGCGATTCACATATTCCGGACCATATTTGGTGCCCCATTTCATGCACAGGATGACGCGATCTTCCTGTGCCGCTGCGCTTGCTGGCTGAACGTTCTCTAACATTTATTTCTCCCGCACGAAGTGCGTAAACTCTATTCTATGGAATGAATTGGCAACGATCAGTGCCACCAAATAAAACTAATTCCTGGTGATTCCATTCGGTGTTCTGGTTATTTTATTGGCTTTTGTAAAAGCCCGAATTTCACGATTTTTCTTCCAGGTCTCTTCAGAAACATAGCTTCTGGCGTGATCAAGATGCACGCAAATCGCGCTGTATCGTATCTGCTTGGACGACAAACCCATGTTCACCAAACGTTCACCCAGCTCTCTATCTTCGCCACCGTATTGCATCTCTTCATTGAAGCCATTGCTTGCCAATAAATCCGCCTTCCAGCCTGAAGCATTGTGACCATTCCAGGTTGGCTTGGTTGGTGTCAGCGCGTTCAATGTCTTTGCTAAAACTCCCTTGGCCGTCAGCTTCCATATCTTGATGCTGCTCTTCAAGCCATGTGCCTTCAACCAGGCTGCATTAAAACAGCGCTGGTTCACGATATCGTCTTTGGAAATCAGATTGGAAATATGCATGGGCAATTTAAAATATCCGCCGGAAAGAAAGTAACCCTTCTCGCGATACTTCAAATGTGTTTCCACGAAATCTTTTCTGGGAATGCAGTCGCCATCGGTGAAAATCAGATAGTCGGAACTGGCAGCAAGAATCGCCTTGTTCAGTATCTTGGTTTTCTGAAATCCATTGTCCTCCTGCCAGACATGAACTATCGGAATACCGATCAACTGCCGTAGCGCATCTATGCGTTCCCTGGTCGCTGCCGTGGAGCCGTCATCCGCAATGATGATTTCGAAATCACGCGCCGTCTGCACGCTAAAACCCCACAGCACCTTTTCCAGCCACTCTATGGCATTGTAGGTACTCATAATGACCGATGCATTCATAAATATTCCAAACCCGTCGAACTCAATTGCACTCAAAGCAAACGGCAAATTGACATTGCACTTGCCACGGATGACCTTAGTTCACTTCCTTGGCAAACTGCAAGTGATACAGATTTGCATACACGCCATTCTTCTGCAGCAATTCTTGATGTGAACCCAGCTCAACCAGTTGGCCGTCAGCCAACACTGCGATACGGTCTGCACGCTCAATCGTTGACAGGCGATGGGCAATGACCAGCGTGGTGCGCCCCTTCATCAACTCATCCAGAGCCGCCTGCACCGCACGTTCCGATTCGGAATCGAGAGCGGATGTCGCCTCATCCAGAATCAGGATAGGCGCATCCTTGTAGATCGCACGCGCAATGGCCATCCGTTGCCGCTGTCCACCCGACAGGCGCGAACCGTTGTCACCTATCATGGTTTGCAGTCCTTCCGGCAAGCCGGCAATGACATCATCGAGATGCGCAGCCTTGGCCGCCGCGAGCACACGCCTGCGATCCGGCGCTGCATCACCGTAGGCGATATTGGCAGCGATCGTGTCATCGAACAGGACGACGTGCTGGCTCACCATCGCAATCTGCTTGCGCAAACTGGTCAGTGCCACTTCTTCGATCGAGTCACCGTCTATACGAATCTCGCCGGTAGTCGGCGGATAGAATCCCGGCACCAGATTGACCAGTGTCGATTTGCCGCCACCAGACATGCCTACGAATGCAATCGTCTCGCCCGGCATGACGGACAGATTGATATTCTGCAGTGCCATCGCCTGATGACCGGGATAGGAAAATCCAAGATTGATGAAATCAAGGCGGCCGGCAGCACGGCCTGGCAATGTTTTACCGCTTGTACGTTCCGGGTTTGCATCGATCAATCCAAACACGGCTTCCGCCGCTGTCAAACCGCGTTGCAAAGGTCCGTTTACTTCAGCGATACTTTTCAACGGCGCCAGCAGCATCAGCATCGCAGTAATGAAAGAAACAAAGCCGCCCACGGTAGTCTGGTTTTGCCCCGACTGGATCAGTGCAATCACGATCACGATGGCGACCGCACAAGCCGCCATGATTTGCGTGACGGGGGTAGTCGCCGCCAGCGTACTTGCCATGCGCATCGTATAACTGCGCAACTTGTCGGCACGTGCCTCAAAACGATCGCGTTCATATTGATGACCGCCAAAAATCTTGATGACCTGATTCGCACGGGTCGTCTCTTCCAGCACTTGCGTCAGTTCCGCATTGACCGCCTGGTATTCACGCGTCAATCGACGCACGCGCTTGCCGGTCATACGTACAACGATCGCAATCAAGGGCAGCAATACCAGCGCAACCAGAGTCAGGCGCCAATTCAGCCACAACAGGAAACTCAACAAGACGATGACGGTCAGCGTATCGCGGATCAGCGACGTATAGACGCGGGTAACCATGTCCACAATCTGCTGCACTTCAAACATCATCGAGTTGATCACGCGCCCCACCGAATGCGTACTGTAGAAACCCAAAGGCACATCCAGAATGCGGGCAAACATTTTCTGCCGCAGGACATTCAACAAGCGCGACGACACCCAGGTCATCATGTAGGTCGTCGTATACGTGGAAATCCCGCGCAAGACGAAAATACCTATGATGGCTAATGGCACCAGCCATAGTGAAAACGTCGGCTTGCCACCAAAACCATGGTCGAGCAGCAAGCGCATCACGGCCGGGAACATGGGCTCGGTCAGTGCCGTCATGATCATGCCGCAAAAGGCAATGATCAGTCGCTTCTTATACGGGCCGAGCATGCCAAACAGGCGGCTCAAATGTGCAGGGAATTTCATCTATCTAGATTTCCATATGGTGAACAGCGACTATCGCGCACAGAGACTGCGCTTGCATAGAATTCTGCAAGCGATCAGTCATACGCGATCTGTACATTTTTTTCCGAATATAAATCGATTAGTTTTTGTTTGGTGTTGTCATCCGGATTGATGCGCCACTGTTCTGCCAGACGTAGTTCCGACATCCCTTTCGGATTCTGGTACTGAATCACCACCGGACTGCCATCTGCGCGTGCCGCAGCCTTCAATGTTGCCAGCAGCGTATTGATGTCGGCAGATCCCTGCAAGGACAGATAGATGCCTTTCGCATACTGAATGCGTACGGCAGCGATATCCATGACCTTTTCGGCCGTAATCCGCAAGCCGCCGGAGAAACGGTCTTCGGAAATCTTGCCCGACACGGCGAGGAACTCATCTTCCTTGAACAGATTGCGATTGGCATCAAACACTTCGTTGTAGACGGTCACGTCCACTGTCGCACTGCCATCGTCCAGCGTGACGATGATCATGCGCCCGCGCTGTGTCATCTGCGTACGCACGCCGGAAATCACGCCGGCTATCGTGCGCGGTTCACGCGATGGCTCCAGTTTGCTCAAACTGGTACGTGCAAAACGGCGCGCTTCTTCTGCATACGCATTGAACAAATGGCCGGACAGGTAAAAACCCAATGCCGCTTTCTCTTCAGTCAGTTTCTGCTTGTCGCTCCATGGCGAGACCTTGATGTATTCGGGCGGCGTTTCCAGATCGCTGTCGTCGCCACCAAACAGGCTAACTTGATTGGCTGCCGCTTCTGCCTGCTCTGCGCATTCCATCGCAAAGCCGACCGATGCCAGCAAGATCGCGCGATCAACGTTAAAGCAATCAAAAGCCCCGCCGCGTATCAGCGAATCGATGGTGCGGCGATTGATCTGGCGTTTGTCTACACGCTTGCAGAAATCGAACAGGTCGGTAAAGGGCTGGCCTTGACGCGCCACCACGATCGCATCGATCGCACTCTTGCCCGACCCTTTGACTGCACCCAGACCGTAGCGTATCTGCATGGCTTTTTTGCCAGGCACGCCGACGGGCGTAAAGCGATAGTCGGATTGATTGATATCCGGCGGCAGCAGCGTCAGGCCGCAGACATCCAGCGCATCCTCGACCAGAATCTTGATCTTGTCGGTATCGTCCATCGCCAGCGACAAGTTGGCGGCCATGAACGCGGCCGGATGATGCGCTTTTAAATATGCGGTGTGATACGACAGCAAGGCGTAAGCAGCAGCATGCGATTTATTGAAACCGTAGCCGGCAAACTTTTCCATCAAATCGAAAATCTCGTCGGCCTTTTCTGCCGTCAGATCATTCTTCGCCGCACCGGCGCGGAACAGCTCGCGATGCTGCGCCATCTCTTCGGCTTTTTTCTTGCCCATCGCGCGACGCAGCAAATCGGCGCCGCCCAGCGAGTAACCGCCGATGACCTGCGCCATCTGCATCACCTGTTCCTGATACACCATGATGCCGTAAGTCTCGGACAAGATGGCTTCGGTACGCGGATCCGGATATTCGAAACGCTCACCATGTTTGCGTCGGCAGAAATCCGGAATCAGATCCATAGGACCCGGGCGGTACAAGGCGACCAGCGCAATAATGTCTTCGAAGCGATCGGGACGCGCATCCTTCAGCATGCCTTGCATGCCGCGGCTTTCCAGCTGGAACACAGCGACTGTTTTCGCCTTGGTCAACAAGTCATACGAAGGCCGGTCATTGAGTGGCAGTTTTTCCAGAGAAAAGTCCGCCATCGCCGGATCGAGATCCTTGATGTAACGCACTGCGCGATCAAGGATCGTCAGCGTGGTCAAACCCAAAAAGTCGAACTTCACCAGACCGACTGCTTCCACGTCATCTTTATCGTATTGGGATACGACGCCGGCGTCGCCGCCCTGCGTATAGAGGGGGCAAAAGTCAGTCAGCTTGCCGGGCGCGATCAACACACCACCCGCATGCATGCCGATGTTACGGGCAATGCCTTCGACCTGTTGCGCCAGTTCCAACAACTGCTTTACTTCTTCTTCATTTTCGAGACGCTCGGCCAGCAGCGGTTCTTCCTTGATCGCGTCGGCAATCGTGACCAGTTTGCCCGGCTTGAATGGAATCAGTTTGGAAATGCCATCGCAAAAGTTGTAGCCGAAATCCAGCACGCGACCAACGTCGCGCACTGCGCCTTTGGCGGCCATCGTACCGAAGGTCGCGATCTGCGACACCGCATCCTTGCCGTACTGATCTTTTACATATTGAATGACGCGATCGCGCCCTTCCTGGCAAAAATCGATATCGAAATCGGGCATGGAAACCCGTTCAGGATTCAGAAAACGCTCGAACAGCAGGTTGTATTGCAGCGGATCCAGATCCGTAATCAATAGCGAATACGCCACCAGTGAACCGGCACCAGAACCGCGACCCGGCCCGACCGGCACGCCGTTATTTTTCGCCCACTTGATAAAGTCCGCCACGATCAGGAAGTAGCCGGGGAAGCCCATGTGGATGATGGTATCGGTCTCGAACTTCAGACGCGCCTGATAACGCTCGCGATTTTTTTCGCGTTGTTCAGGATCCGGATACAAATGCTGCAGACGCCCTTCCAGACCGCGTTGCGCTTCCTTGACCAAGAATTCATCGATAGATGAGCCGTCAGGCGTGGGGAAGTTAGGCAGCTTCGGCTTGCCCAATTCCAGCACCAGATTACAGCGCTTGGCGATTTCCACCGAGTTTTGCAATGCGTTCGGCATGTCGGCGAACAATTCCGCCATTTCGGCCTGCGTCGTAAAGCGCTGCCGCTCATTGAAGCGCTTGATGCGACGCGGATTCGCCAGCATTTCACCTTCAGAAATACAGGTGCGCGCTTCATGCGCAGTAAATTCGTTTTGATCGAGGAATTGCACCGGATGCGTTGCCACCAAAGGCAGATTCAATTTGGCGGCAAGTACCGATGCCTGGCGCACATGCGCATCCATATTCGGTTGATCGGCACGCTGCACTTCAATATAAAAATGTCCTGGAAACATCTCTGCCCAGCGCCTGGCATGGCGTTCGGCACCTGCCAGATTGCCATTGTCGATCGCCATGCCGACATCGCCGAAATGCGCGCCGGACAATACGATCAAACCATTCGGGCCGCCTTCGGCAGCAAGCTGCGCCAGCCATTCAGGACGAATTTCGGCGCGTCCGCGATGCAGATTGGTCAGCCACGCTTTCGACAGCAGTTCGCACAATTGCAGGTAACCGGTCTTGTTCTTGACCAGCAACAGCAGGCGCGACGGCTTGTCCTTGTCGCTGTCATTGCTGATCCAGACATCGCAGCCAACAATCGGCTTGACGCCTTTGGAGCGCGCTTCTTTATAGAATTTGACCATGCCAAACAGGTTGGCAAGATCGGTAATCGCGAGCGCAGGCTGCGCATCGGCAGCAGCCGCCTGGATCACATCGTCGATACGGATCAGGCCATCGACGATCGAATATTCGGAATGCAGGCGTAGGTGAATAAATTGCGGAGAAATCATGGCGGTATTCTACCGCGACCACCCCTTTCAACAGACATTTCAGCATTCCCGAATGCGAAGTTTATAATGTCGGCTTGTTCATGCCTTGCCGCATCCCGCTTCCGGCCATATATGGCGCGATATTCGTCGAATATCGCATTCCATAGATCGTCCGGCCCCCGCGAAAAAGGTAGCCATGAACAGTAGAATATTGTCCTCTTTACAAGAGCAATCACCTCAAGAAGCCAGCATGCACGCCACATCATTCGTTAATATCGCCGCCTACAAATTCATCAGTTTTGATGATACGACAGAGAAGCGCCCGGAATTTATCGCCAAGTGCACGCAATTGTCTTTAAAAGGCACGGTTCTTCTCAGCCCGGAAGGCATCAACCTTTTTCTGGCGGGAACGCGCGCGGATATCGACAACTTTCTCGCCTGGGTACGTGCCGATGCACGCTTCGCCGATCTGGAAGTGAAGGAAAGTTATTCCGAAGACCAGCCTTTCAAGTACATGCTGGTCAAACTCAAGCGCGAAATCATCACGATGAAGCATCCATTGATCAAGCCGGAACTGGGTCGCGCACCCTCGGTCGATGCCAGCACACTGAAGCGCTGGCTCGACCAGGGCCACGACGACAGCGGCAAGCCGGTCGTGATGATGGATACGCGCAATGCATTTGAAGTGGATGTCGGCACTTTCGATGACACCATCGATTACCGTATAGAAAAATTCAGCGAATTCCCCGACATCGTCGCCAGGAACAAGGATGCGTTGAACGATAAAACCATCGTCACGTTTTGCACCGGTGGCATCCGCTGCGAAAAAGCCGCCATTTATATGAAAGATGTCGGTTACAACAGCGTGTACCAACTCGATGGCGGCATCTTGAAGTATTTCGAAGAGGTCGGCGGCGATCATTACACTGGCGACTGCTTCGTGTTCGACCATCGCACCGCGCTCAATCCGCGGCTGGAACCTGCCTTGGCAACGACCTGTGCCGCATGCAATGCAACCGTATCGCCACGCGAACAATTGTCGCCACTCTTCAGCTCGGGAAAATCCTGCCCACATTGCGCACCGTCCAGCGAACCGTCTTCAAGCGAACATTCGCAAGCTGCAGCGTCGCTCCACTCTCTTTAAGTCAAAGAAGCCAACATGATCACTATCAACAGCACCATTAAGGTCGACAATGCAGCGCCCTTCGTTTTGTTCGGTGGCATCAACGTACTGGAGTCGCGCGACCTTGCGATGAAGTCTTGCGAAGAATATGTGCGCGTCACGCAAAAACTCGGCATTCCTTATGTGTTCAAGGCTTCGTTCGACAAAGCCAACCGTTCATCTATCCATTCCTATCGCGGCCCCGGACTGGAAGAAGGCATGCGCATTTTTGAAGAAGTTAAAAAAACCTTCAATGTGCCCGTCATTACCGACGTCCATGAAGTGCACCAGGCTGCGATCGTGGCGGAAGTCGCCGACGTATTGCAGTTGCCGGCTTTCCTCGCACGCCAGACCGATCTGGTGGTGGCACTGGCAAAAACCGGTCGCGTCATCAACATCAAGAAGCCGCAATTCCTCAGTCCGTCGCAGATGTTGAATATCGTTGAAAAATTCAAGGAAGCCGGCAATGAACAATTGATCCTGTGTGATCGCGGCACCTGCTTCGGCTACGACAATCTGGTGGTCGACATGCTCGGCTTTGGCGTAATGAAAAAAGTCTGCCAGAACCTGCCGATTATTTTTGACGTCACGCATGCATTGCAACAACGGGATCCGGGCGGTGCCGCCTCAGGCGGTCGTCGCGAACAAGTGGCAGACCTGGCGCGCGCCGGCATGGGCGTTGGGCTTGCCGGCTTGTTTCTGGAAGCGCATCCGGATCCGAAATCAGCAAAATGCGATGGCCCCAGCGCCCTGCCGCTGGATAAACTGGAACCGTTTTTAGCGCAATTGAAACAGCTGGACGATTTGGTGAAATCGTTTGCGCCGCTGGATATCGAAGCCTGAGCGGGGACGCGTCGTTGAAATAAAAAACGCGGCTGCATGCCGCATTTTTTATTTCAGATCCAGCAATGGCAGCCGTCATGCTGCGGTGCCGGCGCTCATGCTCTTGAACACCACGGTAGCGATATTGCCTTGTCCGTCGGGCTTGCGCCGCATCTCGATATGCGCATGATGCTGCTCTACAATCTCCTTGACGATGGCCAGCCCGAGGCCTGAACCCGGCGCATCCGTGCCGAGGATGCGGTAATAGGGCATGAAAATGTTCTTCATTTCCTCATCCGGAATCGGCGCCCCGTCATTGGCAATACTCCAGACCATGCCTTCGGCAGCCTGTCGAATGCCGATCTGAATCTCGCCATTTTCCTGGCCATACTGCGATGCATTTTCGATCAGGTTTTGCAGAAGTCGCTGCAGCTTGTAGGGCTCGCCCCACACCGCCACCTCGCCGTCCACATCCAGCCCTATTGACTGTCCGCGCCGCGTCAACAATGGCTCATGCACGGCAATCACTTCGCAACTGACTTGCGACAGCAATACAGGTTGAAAATTCTCTTTCGCCCCCTTCGCCGCAATACGACTCAGCACCAACAATTGCTCGGCCAGTTTCGCCGTTCTTCGTACGCCCTGCATTGCATCGTTCAGGGATTTTTCACGCTCCTCTGGCGTAGTGGCGCGCTGCGCATTCTCTACGTGCAGTTGCAGGGCGGCGATAGGTGTACGGATTTCGTGTGCGGCAGCGTTAATGAAGCGTTGTTCTCGCTCGAAAGTCGCCTTCACTCTGGTCAATAAACTGTTCAGCTCTGTCACAATCGGCGCCAGTTCATCCGGCGTCCTGTCCAGATGAATCAGTGCCAGGGATTCCGGCTCGCGTTTGCCGATACGATCGGCCAGTTCGCGCAAAGATCGCATATTGATCGTCAACACGACATTGACGGCGATCAGCATCAGCAGCCCGCCTAGTACCAGCGGCAACAATATCGATAAACCTATGCCGTTGGCCATCTCCTGCCGCACTTCGTCTTTTTCTGCGGTGATAATCCATACGTCGCCCGAGCGCAATGCAAACAACTGCCATAAATCGTCATCGATTTTATTGGTGCCGAATCCGGCCTTCAAGGTGCCGAGCGGCATATCGGGAGCGGATGCCGATTTCGCTAGCAGGGGGCCGCCGTCGCGCCAGACTTGAAACGCGATCTTGGTTTCATAGTGATGGCCGAACTCTTCAGGCGCATCGCCTTGCGCCTCTTCCAGCTGTTTCGGCAAGGCGATGATGATGGGACTGGCGACGCTGGCTTTTTCCAGCTGCCGCGCCACCAGCGCTTCCAGCACCCGGGCCGAGGTGGCAAGTCGCGCACTGAATAATTCTTTTGATTCATGAATGGCCAGTTCGCGCGCGGCAATGCTGATGCCGCCGAAAATAACGATCATCAGGATCAGAGTGCCGCCGACGAGCCTGCGGCGTATCGAATAAGTCTTCTCGCTCATGCGTCGACCTGACCAATCCGGTAGCCGACGCCGCGTATGGTCTTGATCACATGAGGAGAGATTTTTTTGCGGATATGGTGCACATGCACATCGATGGTATTGCTTTCCACACCCTCACCCCAGCCATAAAGAGATTCTTCCAGTTGCGCGCGATTGAATACTCTCTGCGGGCTTTCGGCTAAATGTTTGAGCAGCATGAATTCCCTGCGCACCAATTCGACCGGCTGGCCATCCCAGATGACCGAGAAACCGGCCAGATCCAATACCAGCTTACCGATCTGCAATTGATTTACTGTCCCACCGCTACGACGGCGCTCCAGTACACGCAGACGCGCCAGCAACTCGCCCAACTCGAAGGGTTTGACCAGATAATCATCGGCCCCGAGATCGAGTCCGAGTATGCGATCTTCGGTCGCATCGCGGGCGGACAGTATCAATACCGGCACCATGTGACCGGTATTGCGGATAGTTTTGAGCACCTCGGTCCCGTCCATCAAGGGCAAGCCGAGGTCGAGAATAACCAGATCGAAAGTATTGTCGCCGAGCGCACGTACCGCACTTTTACCGTCGGCGACGTGCTCAACTGTGTAGTGCGCTCTCTGCAGCGCCAATATCAAGCCTGAAACCAGCAGGGGATCATCTTCGACCAGTAATATCCGCAATTGCGATTCCTCAGGTTATTTTCGCTTGGCTGCAATCTTATCAAGTAATTGGTTGATTTCGTTGCGACGGCCTTCATCTGAAATCTTGCGTCCGTTACGCGGTGCCGCCTGCAAGGCTTTGCGCAAGACACGCTCGGCATTGTCCAGGTCGCCGGCACGGAACAAAAAGTCGCCGTAAAAATAGTTGGGATCTATGCCGTCAGGATTGGCAGCCAAGCCTTTTTTCAAAAACGTCAGCGCTTTTTTATCGTCGCCAAATCCGATCGGCCAGCCAGGTACTTGATAGTACAGTGAGCCCAGGCTCGTGTACGCAGATCCACTCAGGGCGTTGGGATCGATTTCCAGCGCCTGTTCGAACGCGCTTTTGGCACTCTTTGCCAATGACAGCGCACCCAGCCCGCCTTTGGCACCGGCATAGCTCGCATCAATGATGCCATGCCAAATCAATGTTTCCGCACGATTCGGATTTTGCGCGACCGCCTTATCCGCCTCCTTGACCAATTGTTCATAGCCTTTTTCCTGCTCGGCCTGCGGCGTCTGATATTTGATGCGCTCCCACTCATGCTGCAGTTTGGCGACATCATCTTCGACTGCGGCAAAAGCAGGTGCGGCAAGCAGGGTCATGGACCAGGCAAAGGCTGCCAGAATTTTTGCAATATTTTTCATTGTTGTCTCTCTTGAGTAGATTACTTGGGAAGATGTTTGCGGATGATGTTCAATTGTCCGCGGATGGCGCGTTCCGGCAGTACCGGCAGCACCTTGTTGATGAAGACAAAAAAGGATTCCTTCCTGCCCAGCGTGTGCTCGCGCGCGACACCGTTCAAGAAGATATTGAAAGCACGACCGACCGCTACCGGTGTATCTTCCGCCGTTTTCAGTTCACGATTCATCGATGCCGCCGCGCTGCTATTGATCGCCGTGCGTGTCGCACGGGGCGCAAAGTGACGTACGTCAATCGGGCTATCGGCAAGCTCACGGCGCAGGGATTGCGTGAAGCCGCGCAGTCCTGATTTACTTGCGCAGTAAGCCGCATATCCCGGAAAGCCGATGAACCCCATGATGGAACCGATATTGATGATTTGTGCGCGTGCTTCTTTTTTAAGCAAGGGAAGCAATTGGCGGGAGAGCAGCATGGGTGCCAGCAAATTGATATCAATCATATTGCGTATCGCATCGCTGGACTGCGTTTCAAACGCATGAAAATCATTGCTGCCGGCATTGTTGATCAGCAGATTGATGCCGCCCAGCGCACGCGCCAGCTGCTCGATTTTATCCAGCGTTTCCTGCTGCGTAAGATCGCCGTCCACGATATGCGTTTTGTCCGCGCCTAGGTTTTTTTGCAAAGCTTCCAGGGCACCCCGATTTCGACCGACCAGGATCAAGTAATCCGACTGCGGCAACAGCTCCATGGCGATCGCTTGACCAATCCCGCCGGCGGCACCGGTCAATACGGCGCGATATGCTGTCGTCATGCCAATTCTCCGATTAGCAACACCCTGTTTTTTGTCGGCAGGCTTCTGAAAATATCGCCGTATAGTTTGTAGATCATGCGGGCGCAATGCACGACAGCCTGCTGATCGTCGGCACGCTCAAGACGGTTCATCAGGCTCTCGAAAAACTGAACGTGTGCGATATCCAGGCTGCCGTGGGAATTCAGGTAGCTGAAGGCTGCCGGCGGCAATGCCAGCGCGCCCTGTATGGTGGACGCCGCATTTGTCGCCAGTGCCGTGCTGGTGCCTTCAAGCACATGGACCATACCGAAGAATCCGATCGGATTGCGCCTGTCGATTTGATGGTAGGCATACGCAACCATGGTCTCGGTCGCCGCATGCGGTTGCGAGTGACGCACTTTATCCGCGTCGCCCCCACAGGCGGCAATATCGGATAGCACCCATTCCTCATGACCCAGTTCTTCCTCTATGTATTCGGCAATGGCGGTGCGCAACCATTCATGCTTGCCGTCGAGACGACTGCCGCATGCCATCAACAGCGGCACGGTATGGCGGACGTGGTGATACGCCTGCGTCAGAAAAGCGATGTACTGCTCAATGACAATCTCGCCCTTGAGTGCATCCTGAATCACGGGTACGGCAAACAAGGCTTGCCGCTCATTGGTGGTTTGCTGCTGCAAGGTATCGAAAAAATTCAAATCATTCTCCTGACTGTCCGAATAAGGGTGAAGCCTGCTCTTGATAGCGTTGCCAGATCAGTTGCCTGCGCAAACGGCCGTTTGCGGTAGCAAGACCGCTGGCAGAAGAAAAAGGGGCGACCACCAGCCAATGCCGGATACGTGCATAGTCCGGCAAGGCACGATTGGCGGCATCGATTGCCGTCTGCATGGTTGATGCATCCATCGATCGCGACAGCGGCACCACCAGCGCAATCAAAAACGGCTGAGCATCACCGAATACGATGGCTTGCGCAAAGACGCCAGTACCCAGCAACACGGATTCCGGCCATTCGGGCGAGATATTGCGGCCAAAGCCGGTGATCAGAATGTCCTTCTTGCGACCGTCGATAAACAGATAACCGTCGTCATCGAGATGCCCGATGTCGCCGGTAGGCATCCATTCGGTGTGCGTGGCAGCTTGCCCGAGATAGCGTGCCGACTGCATCCCACCCACTTCGATTTCATGGTCGGCCGCGATACGCACGCGGCGATTCGACAACGGCTTGCCTACACTGCCGACACGATCGGCACCGGGGACATTCAGCGAGACCACCGAACTGCATTCGGACAAGCCATAGCCTTCATAAACCGGAAAACCCTTGTGGCGTGCAGCCTCGATCAGCGCATGCGGAGTCTTGGCCCCGCCGACTGCAACAAATTTGAGCGTCGCAATGCGTGCATCATTCTGGCTGGCGACGGCAACCAGCGCCTGCAGCATTTGTGGCAGCAGGATGATGCTTTCAGCCTGATGATGCGCGATCGCATTCAGGCAGCCATCGGGATCAAAGCCACTGGCACCATGCAAGCCGACTTCCGCCAGCGGCGGACAAATAACGGTCGCGCCTGCCAGCAGCGCGGTATAAATTCCCGCGATGTTTTCGAGCAAAACAGCGAGCGGCAACACGCTGAGGTGACGTTGTATATTGAGTGAGGCGAGGCTGTTGTGCAGTGCATGTGCAACCTCCCACTGCTGCCCGGTGCTCAGGCATACACCTTTGGGCTCCGCAGTCGTACCCGATGTGAAGGTCACTTTCTGGATACCAGCGAGCTCGGCAGAAACATTCGCCGACTCGCGTTCGCACAAAGTCAGATTACCCAGACCACCGACGATGCCGGCAAAGCCAAGTTGCGCTGCCTGTTCGGGCTGTGCACAGTAGACCGCTTGTACCCCGCTGCTCGCAATCACATGCATCCATTGCCCCGGCGTGAAAAACAGCGGCAATGGAATCAGCGTTATCCCAAGATTCTGCGTTGCCAGGTCAATGGCAACCCATTCCGGCGAGTTATCGGCAAGAATCGCCACCGGCGCAGTGGGCACCTTCCTCGCCAGCAATGCCGCCTGCACCATGTCGATGTGCGTCTGCAAATCACTGTGTGTCCATGCGGCGCCACTGCCCTTGATCTTTACCCCGGACGCTGGAATTTGTTCAAGCCAGTTGTGCATAACCGGACCTGATGTCGCCAAACATGACACGTGGCTTGGTTTCGTAATAGCTGCCCCAGCTTTTGCCGCCATCCGGCAATCTGCCCGGATCGGCAACCTTGAGGACGCTGGGATTCAAACGCAGGCGGGTAAAAGAATTCAGCAAACCCGGCGTCGCCGTGAAGGCAACCCAGCTCAATCCCTGCTGATGCAGATATCTGGTCATGCATACGATGAGTTCCCGCGCCGCGCCGACCTGGGTGGACGCCAGATTGCCTACTTCCACGATGTGCGCGCGCGAAACCGGGACGCGTAAATGGGCGGCAATTTCATTTTCTAACGGGGCATCCAGATATTGTTCAAGAAACGTCTTGCCGTTCTTGGCCAGGGAAAATCCCAGCGCTGCAATCCATGCGCCATCTGCATCCTTGCAACCGACCAGGATGTCGCAGAAATTTCTGACATGCGCGCCGTATGTTTTGAAAAAGGCGGCAGCAATGAAATCCTGCAGACTCTCGCGCTCCGGATGATCACGGGTAATCCAGTCGCTAGTATGGTTGCGTCTGGCCTGAGACGGACAGGGGAACGACCCCATATCAGGTCCGGTTAGTGCAAGCTGCAGCGCCATGAGACACTCCCACATTGTTAGTTTGGAAGCAGCTTATGCAGCGAACATTAACTGGACATTAATTAAAGAAAATCATCTGGTCCGTCGCGCGTATGGCATTTGAACAACAAGGTCGGAAAATCTGCTTCGTTTAACAAGCCCTTAACTATTCGAATGGCACAGTTGCGCCTTCAATCTTCAAGGAAAATTACATGCGCTGGAAAAATACAACCGCTGGATATGGATATGTAGCCGTTACCCTGCACTGGCTGTCCGTGATTCTGGTCGTCGTCACCTACGCATTGATGGATCTCAAATTTCTGGCTGCGCGAGGATCTGCCCTGCGCAGCAACATGGCTGGCTGGCACTATGCGGCTGGCCTGACCCTGTTCTTCCTGACCTGGTTGCGTCTGCTGATGCGCGGGTTCGGCGCTACCCCGACCATCGACCCGCCACCCACGCCACTGCAAAGATTGCTGGCCAAGGCGTTGAAAGTCGCGCTGTACGCAATCTTGCTCGGCCTGCCTTTGCTGGGATGGCTAACGCTGAATGCAAACGGCAATCACATCAATTATTTTGGTCTGTCCCTGCCCATGCTGATCGGCAAGGATCCGGCATTGGCCAGGGACTTGAAGGAACTCCATGAAGGACTCGCAACGATAGGCTATGTCTTGATCGCTTTGCATACACTTGCCGCTTTGTTCCATTACTACATCGAGCAAGACAACACGGTGAAAATGATGTGGTTCCGACGTAAAAAATCGTAGAAAAAAAAGCGTGGCATCTTGTGGATGCCACGCTTTTTTCTTACCTTGATCTGCCACTTATGGCGCGAGATCGAACACCAGCACTTCTGCCTGCTGGCCACCGCTGATATCCACAGTCGCCACATCCGACAGCTTCAGCGCATCGCCATTTTTCAACGTAACGCCATTTACTGTCACAGTCCCGCGCGCAACGTGAATATAGGCAAGACGGTCGGCGCCAATCGCTAGCGATGCCGTTTCAGCACCATCGAACAGCCCGGCATACAGCTTGGCATCCTGATGAATCAGCACGGAACCGCTTTCCCCATCCGGGCTGGCAACCAAGCGCAGGCGACCGCGTTTTTCTTCTGCCGAGAAATTCTTCTCTTCATAGCTCGGTGGAATGCCGGTCACATTCGGCTGGATCCAGATTTGCAGAAAATGCGTGGTCTGGTCTTTCGCATGATTGAATTCAGAATGACGGACACCGCTGCCGGCACTCATTCTTTGCACATCGCCAGGACGAATCACGCTGCCCGTACCCATGCTGTCTTTGTGCGCCAGCTCGCCATCCAGCACATAACTGATGATTTCCATATCGCGATGGCCATGGGTGCCGAAGCCGCCGCCGGCATTGACGCGATCTTCATTGATCACGCGCAAGGGGCCGAAACCCATATGTTGTTCATCGTAGTATTCAGCGAATGAAAAGCTGTGAAACGAATCCAGCCAGCCGTGATTGGCGTGACCGCGGTCTTCACTTTTGCGAACTTCAAGCATGATATCTTCCTTTCGGTGAGTTTTATTGTATGACTGGGTTTCGACCCATGAGTGCCACTATAGAGGATCAAAACCGATAGAATAAGGGCATAATTGCGTACAAGTTGTTCAAATATTTTGACTATTGGATTTCACCATGAATCTGACACTGGAAGCGATACGCATACTCGACACCATAGACCGCAAAGGCAGCTTCGGCGCAGCCGCGGTGGCGCTTGATCGCGTGCCGTCTGCGCTGACCTATAGCGTACGCAAGCTGGAAGAAGACCTCGACGTGCTGTTGTTCGACCGGCGCGGCCATCGCGCCAAATTGACAGCAGCCGGAATGGAATTACTGACCGAAGGTCGCCATCTGCTGCGCGCTGCCGACGAACTGGAGCAGCGCGTCAAGCGTACCGCCACTGGCTGGGAAGTCGAGTTGCGCATCGTGCTGGATGCCTTGATTCCTTATGAAAAAATGATCCCCTTGATCAATGAATGCGATTTGCAAAGCTCGGGCACGCAATTGCGCTTTTCGACGGAAGTCTTGTCCGGCACCTGGGAAAAACTGATCAACGGCGAAGTCGATCTGGCGATTGGGATTTCCTACGACGGCCCGGATCTGGTACGCGGCTCAGGCGGCTTTCGCGCCAAGCCTATGGGCGAAATCGATTGGGTATTCGCCATCGCACCGACGCATCCACTGGCACAACTGGATGAACCACTCTCCGCAAGCATCGTGCAGCAACACCGCGCGATTTCTGTCGGCGACAGTGGCCGTATGCTGCCCAGCGTCACATCCGGCCTGCTGACCGGGCAATCGAGATTGACGGTGCCTACCGTGCGCGACAAACTGGCAGCGCAAGTCGCCGGCCTGGGCTGCGGCCATCTGCCGCGCAAATGGGCGCAACCTTATCTCGACAGCGGCGCACTGATCGAAAAACAAACCAGCGAAAGCAAACCCGACGGCGCCCTCCAGTATGCGTGGCGCACCGATGCGCGTGGCAAATGCCTGAAATGGTTTTTAAGCAAACTGGCCGACCCTGACGTGCAGAGCAAGTTATTGGCGGAATAAGCAAGGGCGAACATGATGAATACATACACAGGACGTTTTGCCCCCTCGCCCAGCGGCCCCTTGCACGCCGGCTCACTGGTCGCGGCGATGGCCAGTTACCTCGATGCGAAGGCGCATCAAGGGCAATGGCTGGTCCGCATAGAAGACATAGACGAGATGCGCACTGTAGCCGGTGCCAGCGATGCCATCATGCAGGCACTTGCCATCTTCGGCATGCAGCACGATGGCGAAGTCGTCGTGCAAAGCAATCGCAAGCCGCTGTATCAAGCTGCATTCGATAGACTGACAGGGCATACCTATGCCTGCGGCTGTACGCGCAAGGAAATTGCCGATTCGCGTCTCGGCATAGCCGCCGATGGGGCGGCGATTTACCCCGGCACCTGTCGCAATGGCATCAATGCAGGCAAGGTTGCGCGCACCTTGCGTTTGCGCGTGCCTGAAATTGACGAAGACAATGAAACCATAAGCTTCACCGATAGATGGCTAGGTCGATTGACGCAGCATCTGGCAACAGAAGTCGGCGATTTCGTTTTGAAACGGGCCGACGGATACTGGGCTTATCAACTGGCAGTCGTGGTCGATGATGCCGACCAGGGCATCACGCATGTAGTGCGCGGCACCGACTTGCTGGAATCCACCGGGCGCCAGATCTACCTGCAGCGCCTACTCGGCTTGCCTACCCCTTCGTATATGCATGTGCCGGTCGTACTGAATGAGGTCGGCGAGAAATTATCGAAGCAGACGGGTGCCGCCCCGCTCGACCTGAATAATCCCCTGACGGAATTATTGCGGGCGGCGCGCTTCATGCAGCTGCAGATAGATCATGCGGATTCGATAACCGAATTCTGGCAAAAAGCTGTTGCAGACTGGACAAGACGATTCGGCACTTGAAACGATCAATAAAAAAGGACGGCTGAGCGTCCTTTTTTATTGATACAGCCATCATCTGAACTTAGCGCTTGGGCGCTCCGCCCAGCAATGCTGCCATCTTGTGCTTCTGCGGCTTGGCAGCAGCTTGTTCTGCCGGTTTGGTTTCGCTCACAGCGGAAACTGAAGGCTCATACGGTTTGGTGAAGAAGGGATCGACCTTTTCCTTACGCGGTGCGGCAGCGTAAGCACTACGACTGCCGTTGGACGCGGCACCGCCACTGCGCTCCGCTTCACGCGGCGGACGACTGGAAGATTCCTCCCGACGCGGAGTACGTTCTTGCGGCCTGCGTTCTTGTGGCCTGCGGTCACTGCCGCGCTCACTACCCCGATCGCTACTACGTTCGCCGCCACGCTCATTGCTGCGCGCCGATGACGGTGCGAAGCCAACCAGTTCCGCCGGCACAAACGTATGCTTGATCATCTTTTCAATATCGACCAGCAGACGCGCATCCTTATCCGAGAACAGGGAAATTGCATCACCCGATGCACCAGCGCGGCCGGTACGGCCGATGCGATGCACATAATCTTCGGCGTTGTAGGGCAAGTCAAAATTGATCACGCAAGGCAGTTCGGCAATGTCCAGACCGCGTGCCGCCACATCGGTGGCAACCAGCACTTCTATCGTGCCGTTCTTGAATTGTTCCAGCGCCTGCATACGTTCTGATTGCGTTTTGTCGCCATGGATCGCCGACGCTTTCACGCCTTCGTTTTCCAGCTGGCGCGCCAGACGCGATGCACCGATCTTGGTATTCGAGAAAACAATCACCTGCTTCAAGCCGCGCTGGCGAATGATGTAGGACACTGCATCGCGCTTTGCTTCTTCTTCTACCTTGTAGATAATCTGCGTCACATTCTCAGCCGTCGCATTGCTGCGCGCGACTTCGATCGTGACCGGATCCTTGAGGAAAGTCGCCGCCAGCTTTTTGATTTCAGTTGAGAAGGTCGCAGAGAACATCAGGTTCTGGCGTTTCTTCGGCAGCAAGTTGATAATACGTTGCAGGTCAGGCAAAAAGCCCATGTCCAACATGCGATCGGCTTCATCCATCACCAGGATTTGCGTCTGCGACAGATTGATGGTTTTTTGCTGCACGTGATCGAGCAAACGACCCGGCGTGGCGATGACGATTTCGACACCATTGCGCAGCGCTGCAGTTTGCGGTGCCATATCCATGCCGCCGAATACAACCAGCGAACGTAACGGCGTGTGACGGCAATAAGCCTTGACGTTGGCGGCGACCTGATCTGCCAGTTCGCGCGTAGGCGTCAGGATCAGCGCACGCACCGGATGACGTGCAGGCGAGGCGCTGCTGCTGGCATGCGCGAGCAATAACTGAATGATAGGCAGCGAGAAGCCGGCCGTTTTACCGGTACCGGTTTGGGCGGCGCCCATCAAATCGATACCCTTGAGTACGATAGGAATGGCTTCGGCCTGAATCGGCGTCGGGTGGACATAACCCTGATCGTTCAACGCACGCAAGATTTCTGGCGCCAGGCCCAAGTCTTCAAAGCGGATCGCAGGCGGTGCGTCGGCTGCAACGGTCACATGCACGGGCTGACTATCGGCTGGAACTTCGGACTGAATTTCGGATTGAATCTCGGACATGTTTTGTAGCAGGCCTTGCCTCAAGCGGAGGCAGCATGATCGGTGGCGATAGTAAAAACGAACCGCTCAACGAATCCGAAAAAGACCTGGCTCTTTCGATAAATTTGAATGTTTGCTTGGTAATGAAACGAGGAGCATGCACAGACGCAGGACGCCATTGAAAATCGTGACCATCTCGACCGCCATTGCCACCTCGACAGTGACAGCCTGCATTATACGCTGGATGACGAATTACCGTGATTTATCAACGGCTTGAGCGCGTACAGCCTTAAAAAATACTATCTTGCTGTTGCATTGCACAAACATTCTATACCGCTAAAATAGTACTGTACCGACAATTCAGCATCACGCGCTACGCGATCAGTGCAAACCAGCCACCCCCCACCCTCTGTGAAAAGGATGTACATGCCAACTTGTCTATCTATTTTTGCTGGTTGTCGCTACGTATTGCAGAAAAAGTCGCTTTTGTTTCAATGTTTCCTGACGACCGCAATCCTGGTCGCCGCACCGGCTTTCGCTGAAACAGCGACACTAGCGCACGCATTGCAGGGCCCCGATCATGTACTGCTGATGCGCCATGCAGACGCGCCAGGGATGGGGGATCCCGCGGGTTATGTTCTGGGGAATTGCCAAACTCAGAGAAATTTGGGCGAACGCGGAAAACAGCAAGCACAACAACTAGGCGAATGGCTGCGCGCGCACGGCGTGACATCGGCGAAAGTTGTTTCCAGTCCGTGGTGCCGTTGCATCGATACCGCTACCGGCTTGAACTTCGGCGCCATCAATGTTGAACCGTCACTAGGATCGTTTTTTAGCGATGTTGGTAGATCAACTGCGCAAACCAGAGAGCTCGAAAAATTCATTGCGAATGCCTTGCCGCACAAACAAGGCAAAGCATTGATTCTGGTGACGCATCAAGTAAATATTCTGGAGTACTCGGGCGAGAATGTAGGCTCGGGTGACATGATCCTGGTAAAAGTCGACCGCCAGGGCAAGGTCATGTCCGCAAACCGTTATTCTGGCTCGCTGAACAAACGACCTTGATCAAAGACCTGCAATCAATTCAGTTATCTACCTGAAGGTTCTCTACCGAAAGGTTCGCTACCGCACCGAGTTTTTCTATCAAGAATATAAGCTTCGCCATCATCGCTAAGAACAACGATCATGGCCAAACACTTACGCATTTCAAAGCTAGCAACAGCACTATCACTAATGAGTATCGCAACTTTGGCGTGCGCCGATGTGGTTCGCTGCGAAAATAATGAGGGTGATGTGACCTATACCGATAGTGTTTGCAGCAGTGTGCACAGCACTCAGTTTATTTTGCAGGAAAAACCACCCAGCACTGTGACATATCAGGAAACATCGAAAACCGTCGCAGTACGCTCTCGCAGCTGGGCCAACACGAATATCGTGCCACGCACGGTTAAAGTCGATACAGAATCGGTACGCTCGGCTCGCCTCAAAATGATTTCCATGGAAAACATTCCGCGTTATGCGGCTGTGCGCAAATAAGCGCAACAGACAACCATTGGGCAAGACTGAAGTGCGACTCAGGTGTACGCGCATTCAGGCCTTACAGTAGCCTTGCGCCTGACTTTGTATATTCAAAAGTGATATAAACTGAATACAAAAACAAGCGAGCCGACTATGCCCTTTGGCAATCAATCACATCTGATATCAAGCACAAGCACCGGTTTGATGGCGGCTGACGTCACTGAATTTTTCGAAGGGAGCCCGGTCCCGACCTTTGCGATCGATGATGACCGTGTCATCACGCACTGGAACCGCGCTTGCGAATTGATCAGCGGGCTCACTGCTGCTGAAATGGTCGGTACGCGTAATCATTGGCGCTTGCTATATACACATGAAAGACCCTTGCTGGTTGACTTGATCGTATCCGGCACGATCGAACAGAACGTCAATGTACTGTATCGCGACAAACCTCGACGCTCCAGCGTAATCACAGGCACTTACCAGATTGAGGATTTTTTTCCTCATCTGGGAGAAAATGGTCGTTGGCTATCGTTCTCAGCAGCGGCATTACGCAATCGTAATGGCCAGATAGTTGGCGCCATTGAAGTTCTGCAAGACATCACACAGCAGAAATCAGCAGAAATCGCTTTGCAGGAAGCGCATGACGATCTTGAGCGACAGGTGGAAGAGCGTACCGCCGAGCTGAAGGAAAGTAACAACAGCCTGAGCGCCGTCAATAAAAAACTCAATACCAATTTCCTGACCACGATCAAGATTTTTTCCAATCTGATTGAAATGCGCGCCAGCCATCTGGCCGGGCACTCGCGCCGCGTTGCAGAGTTGGCTCGTCAAATTGCAGTGCGGATGAATGTGGGCTTTAATGATACGCAAGATATTTTTGTCGCGGGCTTGCTGCACAACATTGGAAAGATTGGTTTTTCAGATGAGTTGCTGGCTACGTCGCTCAATCAAATGAGCGGCGATACGCTCGGCGCTTATCAAAAATTTACAGTACGAGGCGAGCAGTTACTGATGCCGCTGGAAGATATGACATCGATCGCGCATCTCATACGTTGGCAACAGGAGCGCTTCGACGGTGCCGGCTATCCTGATCGCCTTGCAGGAGAAAACATACCGATAGGTGCGCGCATACTTGCGATTGCCACCGACTATGAAAACCTGCAGAACGGCACCCTGTTGCAGCGTCACTTGCGCGACGATCAAGCCTTTAATATGGTGCTGCGTGGTGATGGCAAGCGTTACGATCCTGCCGTCGTCATCGCCTTCCAGCAGGTGATCACCGGCGTAATCAGTCCGACGGCAGAAGCTCAGCTTGAGTTGTTCACGTCCCAGCTCAAGCCGGACATGATCCTCGCGCGCGACTTGATCGGTCAGGATAATTTCTTGTTATTGTCTGCCGATCATGTTCTCGACGAACGGCTGATCAACAAGATCATTGCTTTTGAAAGCGCCTGGGGCGTGCGAATGACGATCTGGGTCAAGGCTCCGCAGACAGAAGGCTAGCATTTTGCCATTTTCAACAAACCCAGGCATTTAGGCAGACGCGGATAACTTCAGTCCAGCGTTGGCGATCAGTCGTGGTTTGTGCCTACCTGAGCGCTCATCAACCGTCACATATCTCTGAGCGGCACTCCTCACATCACCACGCCCCGTCTTGAATACGGCTATCGACTGCGTCAAATGTATGGTTTGCTCGTCCAGACTGGAGGCCGCCATCGCTGCCTCTTCTACCAAGGCAGCATTTTGTTGGGTCACCTCATCCATATGCGTGATTGCCAGATTGACTTGCTCTATCCCTGTGCTCTGTTCACGGCTTGCGACTGAAATTTCGTTCATGATTTCGGTCACGCTTTTGACTGAGTCGACGATGCCGTTCATGGTTGCCATCGCATCGTTGACCAGCTGATTACCGATCTCAACTTTATCTACCGAGTCATCGATCAGCACTTTGATTTCCTTTGCTGCGCTAGCTGAACGCTGCGCCAGACTCCGCACTTCTGCTGCAACCACCGCGAATCCCTTGCCCTGTTCGCCTGCGCGTGCCGCTTCCACTGCGGCATTCAATGCAAGGATATTGGTTTGAAATGCAATGCCATTAATCAGGCTGATGATGTCGACAATGCGCTTGGCAGAAGCACTGATCTCGTCCATGGTGGCACCTACTCTTTCGACAACTGCACCGCCCTTGCCGGCGATCTCGGATGCGGATTGCGCCAATCTATTTGCTTCTATCGCATTATCCGCATTTTGCTTCACGGTCGATGCAAACTGCTGCATGCTTGAAGCGGTTTGCTCCAGGCTGGCAGCTTGTGCTTCGGTTCGCCCTGACAAATCCATATTGCCTACTGCAATTTCATGCGTGGCGACCGATATGGAATCAACATTGCTGCGTATATCGCCCATGACGGAACGCAGATTCACATTCATCTGTTGCAAAGCCTGCTGCAACTGTCCCATATCGTCATGCCTGTCGACCTTGAAGTCGACCGTAAAATCGCCACCGGCGATAACGCGCGTCTTATCGATCAGACTATTCAATGGACGCACTATGGAAAGGTACAAGCCCAGCCACGCCAGCCCAGCGATAGCCGTGCCGATCAGTGTCGCACCGCCATACCAGTAAGAGACGGCGGCATTTTCCGTAGCGCCTGTCGCTGCGCTACCCAAGCCCAAAATGACGGCAATGATTGCGCTCATGCTCAAGCTGATCCGTGCGTTCAAACCTGTATTTTTCAGCGAGGCCAGCTTGCCGAACAAGCCGGTCGCGACGATCGCTCCACGCCTGACAGCCAAACCTCGCGCCTGCCCCGCCTTGAAGCGTGCATAAATCGCTGCCGCGCCATCCACCTGGGCACGACTCGGTTTGCTGCGCACCGACATATAGGCGACAATTTGATTGTTCTCGCGTACGGGGGTGACGTTGGCATTGACCCAGTAAAACTCGCCATTCTTGCGACGATTCTTCACTATTCCGGTCCATGGCAAACCTGTTTTCAACGTCTGCCACATATCGCCAAATGCCTGTTCCGGCATGTCGGGATGACGAATCAGATTATGCGGTTTGCCTATCAACTCTTCTTCAGCAAACCCACTGGCTTCAATGAAAGCAGGATTTACATACGTGATTCGTCCTTTGATATCGGTCTTGGATACCAGCGACATATCGTCCATGAGCAGGAATTCGCTATCGAATACGGGTAAATTGGTGCGCATATAAGGGTTCCGGCGTAGTGTATTGAAGATGGATGCCTTACGCGCGTGCGCAGACGTTATCGCCACTATATTTCCAACGGGAAACTAAAATATTGCGCTGGATCAAATTTGCTGCGGATAGCAAATATCCGTGCACTGGTGATGGCATTTATGCAACGAGCGGAGTGGAAATTTTCCGCGTTGCGCACTGCAGTGCCTGTGCGGCTTGATCGTTCCTGGACCGCAATATGCGTTTGCGACCACATATGAAAATAAGACTGCGCAGGCGCGCAGCCTCATTTTCATCGCAAATAACTACCAGGTTTTATATGGAAGGAACTTACCGGACAACATGACATTCACACGGTCACCTTTGGGATCGGCCTGACGTTGAATATCCATAGAAAAATCAATCGCACTCATGATGCCGTCACCGAATTCTTCGCTGATCAACTCCTTGATGGTTGGGCCGAATACATTGACGATTTCATACCAGCGATAGATCAAAGGATCCGTAGGCGCGCTGCATTCCAGTGAGCCTTTGTACGGTACGATTTGCAACCATGCGCACTCTTCATCCGTCAGCGCAAACAATTTCTGCGCAATCGCCGCTTGTGACTTGGTAAACGTCATTTGACCAAGGCAGGCAGCAGTAACCCACTCTTTGCTTTCTTCAAAATTACTGGCGATATCAGCCCACTTCATGCCTTGCGCAACTTTGGTATTGACGATTTTTTGGGTGACGGTATTGCGGTCCATGGTATTTCCTTCAGGAGTTAAAAATAACAAAACAATTTCGTAAGTGTTTGGGCACGCAAGCTTTTTACTTGCTCACGCACATTTGATCGCCACCACGGTTTCCAGACCCGGAGTAACGGTGATCGTGTCAGGCGCTTTCTGCGAACTGGCGCTGGCTTGTATTTGTTTGGAACGATGGACGAGAAAATCGACCAGGTAATTACGTATGCGATAAAACTGCGGATCGTGATGCATATCGGCGCGTGTGCGACTCTTGGGCATTGTATTGACGACAATCTCTGCGATCTGCGCATTCGGTCCGTTCGACATCAGGAATATCTTGTCGGCCAGCAGAATCGCCTCGTCTACATCGTGCGTAATCATGAAAACAGTCTGATGCGTTTCGGCGCAAATCTTCAGCAACTCGTCCTGAATCACCCCGCGCGTCAATGCATCGAGCGCACCGAAGGGCTCATCCAGCAGCAGCATTTTTGGTTCGATTGAAAACGCCCTGGCGATGCCGACGCGTTGCTTCATGCCGCCGGATAATTCAGACGGTTTTTTCATCGCATGGACTTTGAGGCCGACCATGTCGATGAAATGCAAGGCACGTTCTTCTATCCGCGCCCTGGACCAATCCGGATGGCGCGACTTGATGGCAAACGCAACGTTGGAGAGGACAGACAGCCATGGCATCAATGCATGCGTCTGGAATACTACGCCTCTATCCAGGCTGGGCCCGCTGACTTCTCGGTTATCCATGAAGACATGTCCTGCACTTGCCTCTTCCAATCCAGCCAGCACATTCAGGATCGTCGATTTTCCGCAACCGGAATGGCCGATGATGCAAATGAATTCACCACGTTGAATTGTGAATGAAATATTTTCAAATACCGGCGGCTTGTCTGCTGCATATCGCTTGGACAAACCTTCTACGCGTAAAAAATTATTTTCCATCGCTGTTCCCTTATTCAACGTAAGTGACCAGCTTTTGCAAGCGAGCAAAGATCATGTCGAGCAACATGCCCACCAGACCTATCATCAGGATCGCAAACATCACGCTGGTCAGCGACAGGTTGTTCCACTCGTTCCAGACGAAGTAGCCGATACCGGTGCCGCCCACCAGCATTTCTGCCGCGACGATCACCAGCCAAGCGATACCCATCGAGATGCGCATCCCGGTCAAAATGGTGGGAGCGGCGGCCGGCAAGATCACCATAAAGGCTTTGCGTAGCGGACTAACCTCCAGCGTTTTCGCGACGTTCAACCAGTCACGTCTTACCGCAGAGACTCCAAACGCGGTGTTCATCAACATCGGCCACACAGAGCAAATGAAAATCACGAACACGCCCGAGATAGACGAATCCTTGATCGTGTATAACGCGATCGGCATCCAGGCCAGTGGCGAAACCGGCTTCAAAATCTGGATGAAGGGATCGAGTGCACGTTGCATCAACGGCGACATACCCAGCAAGAAGCCGAGTGGAATCGCCACCAATGCAGCCAGCAAAAATCCGATTGCAACCCGGGCGACCGAATAGCCAAGTTGAATACCGACGCCCTTGTCGTTTGGACCGTTGTCGTAAAAAGGCGATGACAACTGCTTGACGACTGTCGTACCCATTTGCGCAGGCGTCGGGAAGCCACTATTGCGCACCGTGGTCGCGCCCTTGCCCATCAACAGCGCATATTCATCCTGCGCTGCCGTCGCCGCTGCACCTGCCTTGCTATTGACGGCAGGTGGCAGTGTGGCGATGTGCCAGCTCAGCAGGAATACCAGCAATATCAATATCGATATCAGGCCGGCGCGAAAGCGTATGTTCTTGAACATCAGCTACTCCGCTTGATGGCGAAGCTGTTGACATAGGCGTCAGCTTTATTGGCATCGAACTCCTTGCCCATGACCTTGAATTTTTTGTATGCGCCATCCGGCACCGGCTGGCCCAGCTCCTTCATGTACTTCTTCGCATCGGTCAGCAGGAAGACTTGTTCGGTCAGCGCCTTGTAATTGATATCGCCTTTGATGTAACCCCAGCGCTTCATCTGCGTCAGTATCCACACGCCCATGGAATGCCAAGGCACAGGATCAAAATCAACGCGTGTGGGCACGCTGCGCACATTACCCAGACCATCGGCAAATTTTCCAGTCAATACTTGCTCGATTACCGTAGTTGGCTGGTTCAGATATGCCGCGGGTGAAATTACTTTGGCAATCAAGGCACGATTATTAGGATCGCGTGCCATCGCAGCCGAGTTAAGCACCGCGCGGAACAAAGCGGCAAAGGTATTCGGATTTTGCTTGATGAATTCATCCGAGGTACCGAACGCGCAACATGGATGACCGTTCCATATTTCATTGGTCAGGATATGTATGAAGCCGACTTCGTCATATACCGCGCGCTGGTTGAATGGATCTGGTCCGAGGAAACCATCGATATTGCCGGCGCGCAAATTGGCCACCATTTCTGGTGGCGGGGTGACGCGTATCTGAACATCGCGATCAGGGTCGATACCATTTTCAGCAAGGTAATAGCGCAGCAGATAATTGTGCATCGAGTGTTCGAACGGCACCGCGAACTTGAAGCCTTTCCATTGTTTAGGATCGCGCTTGTCCTTGTGCTTGACGTGCAGCGTGATGGCTTGACCGTTGATGTTCTGTATCGTTGCCACGCGCATAGGCACTTGGTTGGAACCGACACCCATCGACATCGCCAACGGCATAGGCGACAGAAAGTGACTGGCGTCATATTCCTTGCTCAACATCTTGTCGCGTATCAGCGCCCAACCGGCAGTCTTGTTCAGCGTTACATTCAAACCCTGCTTGCGATAGAAGCCGAGCGGATCAGCCATGATCAACGGTGCCGCGCAGGTAATCGCGATGAAACCGATTTTCAAATCCTTCTTTTCCAGAGGGCCGGTTTTTTCCTGTGCCATCGCTTGCATCGCGCCAAACGGCAAGACCGATGCTATTGCGGCACGCGCTGTATTGACACCAACGGCGCGCAAGAAATCGCGGCGCTGATTGTTATCAGGGAACATCGCCCGCATGATCGCTTCTTCGACTACATCATTGGTCAAGTGCTCGACGTTGGTGGCGCGCTGCTGCAGCTTGCGTACTTCGTCGGCATTGTGTTCTGCTTCGCTGCCATGCTGGCCGCATGAACAATTATGCAAAGGACGATCCGGATCGAAAGATTTGAAAATGGACATGCGTGGCTCCCTGGGGTTGGTTACGCCGAACATGTTGCAAACGGCGAGCCAAGCAGGATTTTTTGTCGTAAGCCAGCGATACCTTGTAGTGGCAGCACTACAAGGGCGTTTCCGTTTCACAAGGAAAACCAAGGATTACTGTGGATTTTTGACCTTGATGATTTGCTCTGGTCGCGTGGGCATCACGATGAATTCTAAGGCGTGATGAGTTGGTGTTTGACCGCGTACATGGCGATGCCGACGTCATTGCTGGCGCCGGTTTTTTCCAGTATGCGGCTGCGATAGGTACTTACCGTATTGGGACTGAGCCCGAGCTGCTCGGCAATATCCTTGACGCAGGTACCGCTGGCGAGTGCCTTGAAAACCTGATATTCGCGCTGCGACAAGGTCTCGTGCGGTAGCTTGCTGGCATATTGACCGAGGCTGGTCGCCAGCGTTTCGGCCATGCTGCTGCTGACGTAGATGCCGCCTTCGGCTGCCTTGCGCACCGCAATGATGAGCTGATCGCTATCGACACTTTTATTCAGGTAACCGGAAGCACCGAGACGGTAGCAGCGCGCCGCATATTGCTTCTCCGGATAGGTGGAAAGTATCAATACCGGCAGTCGTGGCATTTCCTTCTTCAGTTGCTGCAACACTTCCAGGCCATCGTGAATCGGGATCGCAATATCCAGCAAGACCACATCTATCGGCAGCACCCGCGCCTGCTGCAATGCTTCGGCACCATCGGCACATTCGCCGATCACGTGAATATCGCCGGCGTCGGCCAGGATTTGCTTCAGGCCTTCGCGCACCATGCGGTGGTCGTCACATAAAAGCAGATTGATCATGCACCGCCTCCGTGCGAATGTTCAAAAGCATTCACTATTTCGCACTTCGGCGGTGCAATCGGAATAGACAAGCGCACCAGCGTCCCTTGACCTGGCGCGCTGATAATTTCCAGACTGCCACCAAAGTGCATCGCGCGTTCACGCATGCCCATGACGCCGTAGGAGCGACTATTGTCCAGATCGAAAGGCTGCGCACCTTTGCCGTTGTCCTGTACTTCCATGGACAAGGAGTTTCCATTCAGATGTATGCGGATTTGAAGTGCGCTGGCTTGCGCATGACGCGCGACGTTACTGAGCATTTCCTGAAAGATGCGGAAGATTGCCGTCGCCAGATTGCCATCAGGTGCACGCGCCTCGTCGGCCACTACTATGCTGGAATCGCACTCCATCTCGGTCGTTTCTATGAACTCCTGCAACTGCCATTCGAGCGCCGCAATCAAACCCTGATGATCGAGTATGCTGGGACGTAAATCAGTGATCATGCGACCGACGTTCTCCACCGCTGATTCGATCAGGCGATTCATGGTCCGACACTTGCCCGCTACTTCTGCGCGGTCGATGACACGCTTTTCCATCCAGTTCACATCCAGCTTGAGCGCCACCAACAGGCTACCCAATTCATCATGGATTTCACGCGCAATGCGGCGTCGCTCTTCTTCTCTGGCCGAGTTGGCGTAAGCAGATAACTCACGCATTTGCGCCAAGGCCCCCGACAACTCGGCAGTGCGTTCTATGACACGCAATTCCAGCTCGCGATTGGTGCGATGCAGTTGGCGCTCAGCCTGGCGGCGTTCAGAAATATCACTGAACAGCACCACCGCGCCGCAAATTTTCCCCTGCTCGACGATCTGATGCGATGAATATTCGACAGCGAAAGACGAACCATCGGCGCGCCAGAAAACTTCCTTGTCTATCTTGCAGGTGCGTCCGGCGCGAAATGCGCGATAGATGGGGCAATCCTGCTCCGGATAGGTGTGGCCATGTTCATGCGAATGGTGCATCAAGCGGTGCATGTTTTGCCCCAATACCTGATCGACCGAGTATCCCAGCATCGCGGCACCGGCCGGATTGATGAAGGTACATTGTCCGGACAGGTCAATGCCATAGACGCCATCGCTGGTCGACTCCATCAGCAACATCAGCTTGTCACGCCACAAGGCGCGCTCTGCCTCTGCCGGCAATCTGGTCTTCATGTTTTCAGGCTCACGTGGTAGTCACTTTGCAAAGATTGATTGCTCAACTGTTTGCAATTGACGTGCCAGTGACGTGCTAAAGCGTGAGGGATTTTGATTTCCGATGAAAACCGGAACAAGGGGGCTCGTTACGGCAGGCGCAGCAGAAAAGAATGGACGAAAATCAGGCGAAGATGAAAGCTGCGCCAGACCAGCCAGAACAAAAAAAACTAAAGAATTAAAACCGTTGGTTCTAGGCAGCCCCAGCCCACATTCCGTGCACACTCTTGAGACCCAGCTTGGCCCCGTCTTCCAGGCCCATGATTTTGTCGTAGCCTTCCATCTTCGCCAGATCCACTATTTCAGGCGGAATATAAGCGTTTGATTTGACCGAAAAGAATACCTTTACCTTAGGCGTCAACAGCGAGCTTTCTGACTGCTCCACCACGACCCCTACGCGCCCGGTTTTTAATTTGACCAAGGCACCGGTCGGATAAATGCCTATACATTTTACAAACGCCTGGAAGACCGACGGGTCAAAATGGCCGTTCCACTCCGCCATCCTACGCAGGGATTCCGATGGCTCCCAACCGGCTTTATAAGCACGATTGGAGGTGATCGCATCGTACACATCGCACACCGCCCCCATGCGCGCAAACAGGCTGATTTGCTCACCCGCCAATTTATGCGGATAACCTGTTCCATCGAAGCGCTCGTGATGATGCAAACATACATCCAGAGCGGCATCCCCAACATCAGGCGACTCCAGCAAAATCTTGTGTCCCTCGACCGGATGCTCTTTGACTGCCACGAATTCGTCATCGGTCAGCTTGCCTGGCTTATCCAGTATCGACTGCGACACCATCATTTTTCCTACATCGTGCAGGAGTCCGGCCAGGCCTGCCTCTCTGGTCTGATGTTCATCCAGCTTCATTTTTTTGGCGAGTGCGATCATCAGTGCGCATACCGCGACCGAATGCATGTATGTGTAGTCATCCTTGTTTTTCAGTCTGGCGAGACTGATAAACGCATCCGGATTGCGCATGACAGAGGATGAAATTTCGTCGACCAAAGCGTGAGCTTGCGCTGTATTCAACGCATTGCCCATCCTGGCCTCCTGAAACATGGTGGTGACCGCGGTCTTGCCATCGGCGCATATTTTTTTGGCTCGCGCCATTTCATCGTCGAAGGATGCACGACGCGGTGCAACAACAGGTGGAGGAACGTTCTTTTGAAGGGCAGGTTCAGCGTCTATTTTTTCGACCACAGCGTTTGCAACATCCAGGCCTTTGGAGATATCTATCCACACTTCTTCCACACCGCTGGCTTGAATCTTCTGCAAATCCTTCGGACTGTCGAGCAATAAAGAGGTACGCCAAAATGGCGACTCATCCCATGAGCTGCAAAACTTTTGAATAAACATTCCAGTACGGAGCTGTTCCACATTGATTCGTTTCAACATATGCGTGCTCGCGTGAATATTGCCTGGCCCATTCAGTTGCTACCTAGCTGATTGTTTATAGTTGCTTTTATATCTACTATCGATATTTATATCGCTGGAATTATATTACCCCGATTCATCCCGAAAATACCCTGAATAAACATTTCCATAAAAAAAGGGGTTACGAATGATCGTAACCCCTTCTGTTTGTGATGGGCCTCCCGTGAGTCGAACACGGCACCAACCGACTATAAGTCAGCATAATTTATTTAAAAGTTTTATTGCTCGCCTTCAATCGCTACCGCTCGTCAAACATCACCAGAATTTCTCGTTTTTTGGCTCCGCAAACTTGTCGAATCTGTGCACTGAATTTTGGAGTATATTGACAAAATTACACCAATGGCTGGCCGAGACGGCATAAAATGAGATTCCAATGCACCTCGAGTTATCCACCGCGTCGCTCGGTTCATCGCAAGCTACTGCCGCTGGCGCGGACAACTCTGCATCTTCCACAATCCGCCTGGAGTCCGCTTAAAACTCGAGGAAAAGTTGTTCAAACAACCGGGGCTACTTCTGGTAACGAAAGGAGCATCATGGAAAAGACTTGGGTTTTAATAGCCAATGCCGAGCGTGCACGTTGCTTCGAGCGTCATGACAAGGATCAGTCACTCACCGAGCTGATCGACTTTATACACCCCCATACCAGCATCACCAGCAAGGAAAATGGCGGCGATTTGACAGGTGCTGCGGGAAAGGGACACGGCCGCACCGCACATGCTGGCACGCAGTTTGAACCCCATACCGAAGCTCACGCGAAAGAGCGTGCCAGCTTTGCCCGACAACTTGCTGATTACATCAACGAAGGGGTAGCCGGGCGACGCTGCGATGCACTCGTGCTGATCGCTACCAGCCCGATGCTAGGCCAACTCAGGCCCTATTTGAGCAGTGCTTCTGACAAGGTGGTGAAGCGTTGCGTTACCAGCGATTTGACGCACTACCATGGTCCGGAGTTGAAGAATCGTGTTGATGACGCCTTGCGGTCGCCCGATTGAGGGGATTGGTTTTGCCCCGGCGTTGAAGAAACACGGGGTGGTTACAAATGTTAATTTGCTCGCAGAGTTGGCACTCTCCAACTGATCCACCTTCCACTGCTTGGCGGAGGCAGCACCCCGGTCAGACGATCCTTCAAATCCCAATGCACGCAAGTCGATGTGCATCTGTTTCAAGGTCAGACGTTGCTTGCGTGACTTTGTAGCTTCGGTCTTTAACCAGGCTGAGAGCTTGAACGCATATTTGTCGAGAGAAGCCACGGAACGTCGATCAGCGTAGGCTGGCTCGACAGTTTCAGCACGTAGATAATGCCTGACGGCTTTTTCGAGAGATGCTCAGTCTTTTGGATATCTCTCTCAAGGACACGTGGTCACGAAAGTACCAGCGTCGAATAATTCCAAGTAATGCCACGTCGATCACTCCAATCTCCTACTCACTTTGATAAGTAGGATTGTGTTCTAAACGTGGGGCAGGTTTGCATGCAAATCAACAAACGCCGCACTTTCCGTACTGGCCGGTAGTGCAACTGCGACTCCAAAGCTTACGTCTGCTGCAGAAGCAATGCGCATTTATGGAAGTTACGAAAAAGCACGTACCGACGTGTTCGACTACATTCAATTTTACAATCAGCATCGCCGCCATTCGACATTAGGTTAATTGAACCCGGCCGGATTCGAGCCACGCCAATTATCAATCAGTGTTTAACCTGGTGTCCATTGAGACCGGGACAGACCACACTTCTAAGTAAATTCTTAGTTAAAAATCAGGAAAGCCCGATGGACACCGTTTTGCAGCATGCCTACGCTTGTGTTTTATAAATACACATAAAACGGACTTGTTACATGTTGTCAGACGAACGTAAAGCTACTGCATCGTCAGTGATTTTTTTGATTAGCTCGCTCGGCCTCGCGGTTACGGGGCCCAACACACTGGTTATTAGCGGCGGTATTGCTGCGAGTCTAGCGGCCACCATATGCCTATTCGCCAATCAAATCCAAAGTATAGGCACTAGATATGAACGTCTCATACCGTTCTTCGGATTGTGTGCCAACGTACCGCTCACGATCAACGGTATATTCATGGTTCAGGGTGGTATGGCGTCCGGGCAAAACGCGCTGACAATAGCCGGCACCTGCCTGACGCTGGCCAACGCCGTTTTTTATGGAAACGCAAATTTCAGAGCTTGCTTCAATTGGATCACTGTAGTTAACCACGCACGTTTCAGCATGGGTGCGGGTGCAATGATTGCGGCTTCCGGTGTAGCCTCGCATGCGCCGGCACTGACGATGATTGGCTGCGGTTACCTCACAGAGGCCGCGCTACGTAGACATCTAGCATCCCAACTCGTCGTGTGCCCACCAGAACTTCAAGCTGCTTTTGCTGACCGCCAGAGCGCGCCAAAAATTTAAAATATCAATGAAAGGAACACAATCATGGTTAATGAAAATCGCTACGTGCTCGATGCCATCGAACTAGCCCGCGCCAACATAAGTAGAGGTGGGCGCCCGTTCGGTGCGATTGTGGTGCAGGATGGCGTGGTGATCGCAACCGGCGTCAACGAAATTTGCGCAACTAATGACCCGACAGCACATGCCGAATTAACGGCCATTCGCGCTGCCAGCCGAAAACTCGGTTCGCCTGATCTAAGCAGTTGTGTCGTCTATGCCAGCGGCCATCCGTGTCCCATGTGCATGGCGGCTATGCGCATGGCCGGCGTTCGCAAAATCACCTACGCCTATTCCAATGCGGACGGCGCGCCGTTCGGACTTTCTTCCGCAGCGGTCTATGAGGATCTTGCCAAGCCCTTCTCCGAGCAATCCATGACCATCCGCCACATGCCAGTGCCAACGGACGACCATCCCGATCTGTATACCGAGTGGGCACGCGAGCGCGACAAGCAGGCGTAGGCAAGAGACACGGCGACTCAGCCCTGTAAGCCCGCTTGAATCTGAATTGATTGGTGGCACGCTATAAATCCTCAATGCCGACGCGGGCATTCTAACCAAACTACCCAACTCTTCAAATATGACGACCAAATTTAATCGAGGTGAAGCCTATCATGGTAGTAGTGCCGTAAGCGATGGCAAGCTTAAGAGTGGGACTGACACGGACTATTTTTATTTTTTATGCCCGCGAAGCAACGATAGACATGTCTTGAGGCCGCTTGACTACACGGTTCATCCTGAAACTGCTGAGAATCCATACAACGAGCAAACTAAATCAAAAGCACTGAGAGCTTCACTCTCGCGCTCCAACTATATTGTGAGAAATGCGACTTCACGGATTTCATAAAGATTTCTAATTTAGGATTGCAAATGGGGCAATTACAGCTGCCACGCGATTGATTTGGCCAGGGTTAAATCCAATTTAAATCGGCCATGAACTGCGTTGACACTTTGTTGACGCTCAAATGAAAAAGGGGTTACGAATTAACGTAACCCCTTGTTTTTATGGTGGGCCTCCCGTGAGTCGAACACGGCACCAACGGATTATGAGTCCGCTGCTCTAACCAAGCATGAGCTAGAGGCCCGTAACCTGACTAAAGCTTAATTACCTTCGAGGAAGCTTTTCAGCTTATCCGAACGTGATGGATGGCGCAACTTACGCAATGCCTTGGCTTCTATTTGGCGAATACGCTCACGGGTGACGTCGAATTGTTTACCGACTTCTTCCAAGGTGTGATCGGTCGACATTTCGATACCGAAACGCATACGCAACACTTTTGCTTCGCGTGGAGTCAACGAATCCAATACATCCTTGACCACGCCGCGCATCGACGCGTGCAACGCCGCATCGGCTGGCGCCAATGTATTGTTGTCTTCAATGAAATCGCCCAGATGTGAATCATCGTCGTCGCCGATCGGTGTTTCCATCGAAATCGGTTCTTTCGCGATTTTCATGATCTTGCGGATTTTATCTTCCGGCATTTCCATTTTGATCGCGAGAGTTGCTGGATCCGGCTCGGCACCGGTTTCCTGCAAGATTTGACGCGAGATGCGGTTCATCTTGTTGATCGTTTCGATCATGTGCACAGGAATACGAATCGTGCGCGCCTGATCGGCGATCGAACGGGTGATGGCCTGGCGAATCCACCATGTTGCATACGTCGAGAATTTGAAGCCGCGACGATATTCAAACTTGTCGACTGCCTTCATCAAACCGATATTGCCTTCCTGGATCAGATCCAGGAATTGCAAACCGCGGTTGGTGTATTTTTTCGCGATCGAAATAACCAGACGCAAGTTAGCCTCGGTCATTTCGCGCTTAGCCTTGCGTGCCTTCATTTCGCCAGCGGCCATCTTTTTGTTGATGGCGCGCAGATCTGGCAGCGGTAATACAACGCGTGCTTGCAGGTCGATCAGCTTTTGCTGCAATTCCTTGACGGTCGGTACGTTACGCGCGAGCACAACGCTATATGCGTGGTTGCCGTCAACTTCGCCATCAACCCAGACCAGATTGGTTTCATTGCCTGGGAAAACCTTGATGAAGTGACTGCGTGGCATGCCGCATTTGTTGACCGCAACATCGAGAATCTGTTTCTCGATATGGCGCACTTCGTCGACTTGGCTACGCAAGGTGTCGCACAATTTTTCGACAACTTTTGCAGTGAAGCGAATACTCAGCAATTCATTGGAAATAATTTCCTGCGCTTTGACATAAGGCTTCGAGTTGTAGCCTTCTTTTTCAAACGCTTTGCGCATTTTGTCGAATTGCAAAGCAATCGTCGCAAACTTGGCGAGCGATTCGCGCTTCAATTGTTCCATTTGCTCTGCAGTAAAACCAGCAGCACCGGAAGCGGCAGCAGGAGTTTCTTCTTCCTCTTCTTCTTCCTCTTCTTCCTCTTCCTCTTCATCCTCATCGGAAGCGGCAGGAGCAGGTGGCGCGATGACTGGTTCAGCAGCATTCATATCGACCAGGCCATCAACGATTTCGTCGATCTTGGCTTCGTCTTTTGAAATACGTTCTGCGGCAGCAATGATTTCTGCAATCGTGGTCGGGCATGCGGAGATCGCCTGGATCATGTCACGCAAGCCATCTTCAATCCGTTTTGCAATGCCGATCTCGCCTTCGCGTGTCAGCAGTTCAACCGAACCCATTTCACGCATATACATACGGACTGGATCGGTGGTACGACCGAAATCGGAATCGACGGTCGACAGTGCCGCTTCAGCAGCTGCTTCAGCTTCATCATCGCTGGCAACGGTTGCAACGTTGTCGGACAACAGCAATGTTTCTGCATCCGGTGCCTGTTCGTAGACCGCGATACCCATGTCATTGAAAGTACCGATGATGCCTTCGATCGCTTCCGGATCGATGATGTTTTCCGGCAGGTGATCGTTGATCTCTGCGTAAGTCAGGAAACCACGTTCCTTACCGAACTTGATCAGCGTTTTCAGTTTTTGACGGCGCGCTTCGAGTTCTTCTTCGCTGGCTTCCGTGTCATTCGAGAATGCGTCTTTCAACAAGGCTTTTTCTTTGGCCTTGCGGTCTTTGGCTTTTGCCTTGTCGACGGCTTTGAGCTCTGCGCGCTCAACTGCATTCAATGCAGCAACTTCGTCATTTTCAGGCTGGAATTCTTTTGGCTTGCGACCGCGGCGGCCAGGCACTTTGATCGACGGCAGGATGTAGCCGGACGTATCAATTGCAGCGAGTGTTGCAGCATCAGTGGTTTGACTCACGGTCGGCGTGATCATGACGTTGACGCCAGGACGCGACTCGACTTTCGGTTCGATTTTGGCTGACTTGCTAGCGGACTTCACTTCGGATTTCTTATTTGTCACAGGGGCTTTCGATTGCACTGATACCGGCTTTGCAGCAACTTGGGATGAAGGTTTGGCTACCGTAGATTTCGCTACTACGGTAGCGGACTTCATCGGCAACTTTGCTGCTTTTACATTCGACGGCGCAGCTTTGCCGACGGGCTCGCTGGCCACTTTTTTTGCAACAGGTTTAGTCGACTTCGCCACAGCCGTTTTGGCTTTGCTCGCGGCAAGCGTCTGATTTTTCGCGGGTTTCTTCATTGCGTTCGCCATTGGATCAACTACCAACTGGTTATGCCCCCGGAATGCAGCAGAACCGCACTCCACGAGCAGATTTGCGCATTCAACTCCGGCTTACGCCCGCGCAAGTTTATTGATTTTCTTTTCGATCCTTATAACACCTGCAAACTCTAAGGCGTTGAATCGAAAGCCTTTAATTATAGCATATGGGGGCGCATTCCCCCTCTACACAAGAGCAAAATTAGTCTCTTTGCGCCTTTTCCGCCTGCGCCTGGCGTCGTAACTGTTCCTGTTGCAAGCTTAAATCGCGATATCGCGCTTGCGCTTCCTCGCCACGCAAACCTTCGGAAACCAACTTCTCTTTTTCAGTATCCAAAAATTTCATTTTGATCTGGCGTATCGCACCCGCCAGCTCCACTCGGGCAATATCGACATCCGACTCGCTCTCTGCCGCAATTTCAGCGATCAATGGATCAAAATCTGACCCCGTCGAGCGCAGCAATTCGGCAAGCGTCGCAAAATTGGCATGCGGCCCCATCTCACGACTCATTTCCACCAATTGTTCCAACATATCGGCACGATCCGGCGCAAAGTGCGTCGCCACATTCACGGCAGCGTGATCGAGCTCGGCAGCGAGCACCGGATGCGCGACCAATAGCCGCATAATCTGGCGCTCCAACCCGACTGGCGCGGTGCGCTTGCCCTTGGGAGGCGCTGCACGGACACGTGAAATCGGTTGCGCCAGTTCAAACAAGGCCTCGATTTCTGCTGGCGTACTTTCTGTCACTTGCGCCAGGCCGCGCACAATCTGCAAGCGCAATGACGAAGCAGGCAATGCCTGCAACAAGGGCTTGGCATCAAACTGCGCGCGGGCCCTGCCTTCCGGCGTACCGAGATCGTTGTCGCCGACAGCTTCCTTCAACAGGAATTGCGACAAAGGCATCGCATCCTGCACCTGCTTTTCGAATGATGCAGTGCCCATTGCACGGATATAACTATCCGGATCATGCTCACTCGGCAGAAATAAAAACTTGATGACCTTATTGTCACCTGCATACGGCAAACTGGCCTCCAGCGCGCGCCTTGCTGCGCGTCGCCCCGCCTTGTCACCGTCGAAACTGAAAATCACCTGATCGGTCTGCCGCAATAATTTTTGTACATGTATGGGTGTACATGCGGTACCCAGCGTGGCAACCACTTGCGGAAAACCTAGTTGCGCCAGCGCCACCACATCCATATATCCTTCAGTCACCAGCGCGTAACCGGCATCGCGTATGGCCTGACGCGCCTCGAACAATCCGTACAGTTCGCTACCCTTTTGAAATAAGGGCGTCTCTGGCGAATTCAAGTATTTGGGCTCGCCGTTATCGAGTATCCTGCCGCCGAAACCGATGACCTGACCTTTCGAATTGCGAATCGGGAACATGATGCGATCGCGGAATCGGTCATAGCGTTTACGCTGTCCCCCGCTTGCGCCCTCTTCTTCAGCCTTGTTGATCACCAGACCGGACTCGACCAGTGCATCCAGCTCATAGTCTGGAAACACCGCGCGCAAACCATCCCAGCCGTCAGGCGCATACCCCATGCCGTAACGTGCTGCGATTTCGCCGGTCAACCCGCGCCCGATCAAATAGCTTTTTGCGCTTTCGGCATGCCGCAATTGCTGACGATAAAAGTCGCATGCGCGAGTCATCGCTTCCGACAATGCCATGCTCTTTGCTTGCTGTTCAGCGCGCTGCGCAGGCGGTAAACGATCCTCCGCTTCCGGAACGATCATGCCGACGTTCTGCGCCAGATCCTTGACCGCCTCGACGAAACCCATGCCGGAATATTCGATCAAGAAACCGATCGCCGTACCATGCGCTCCGCAGCCAAAGCAGTGATAAAACTGCTTGGTCGGACTCACGGTAAAACTAGGGGATTTTTCGTTGTGGAACGGGCACAAGCCCATGAAATTGGCGCCACCCTTCTTCAACTGCACATAGCGACCCACCACATCGACAATGTCGACGCGGTTGAGCAAATCCTGAATAAACGACTGTGGAATCACGTCGAGATCAAGCTAGTTGGCAAGTATGGAGGGAGCGACCAAAAGGCGCTCAGCCTTTAGTCAATGCGGCCTTGACCAGACCGGATACGGCGGTCATATCGGCACGGCCGGCGAGTTTCGCCTTCAAAATAGCCATGACCTTGCCCATATCCTGCGGGCCGGCAGCTCCGGAGGCAGCAACAGCTGCCGCAACTTCGCCCTGCACTTCAGTATCGGACAACGCGCTCGGCATATATGTCGTCAAGACCGCGAGTTCCGCCTCTTCGATATCGACCAGATCCTGGCGTCCGCCAGCCTGGAATTGCGAAATCGAATCCTTGCGCTGCTTGATCATTTTTTCGATGATCGCCAGCACTTGCGTATCGTTCAATTCGATACGCTCATCGACTTCTTTTTGCTTGATCGCAGCGGTAATCAGACGAATCGTGCCGAGCTTGCCTGCTTCTTTGGCGCGCATTGCTGCTTTCATGTCTTCAGTAATCTGTTCTTTCAAGCTCATTACGCACTCCGGTATCTGGTAGTTGATGATTTAAAAGCATTTGAAAAACGCTTAAAAACACTTCAAAAGCATTTAATAAGCAATTTCAGAAGGCGTTTTGACACAACCCGAAAAACTCAGATCATTAAAAACGCCAAAACCCGCTGCGGACCAACACCGGAGCGGGTTTGCAACCAACTTCTTGAACCGCACGCACAAAAGGCGCGCAGCTTTCAAAAAATTAGTACAGCTTCTTAGGCAATTGCTGGCTGCGGATACGCTTGTAATGGCGTTTCACAGCTGCAGCGAGCTTGCGCTTGCGTTCAGCAGTTGGCTTCTCGTAAAACTCGCGCGCACGCAAATCGGTCAGCAAACCGGTTTTTTCAATAGTGCGCTTGAAGCGACGCATAGCGACTTCGAACGGCTCGTTTTCTTTAAGGCGGATAGTGGTCATGTAAAGGTAAACCAATGTTGGGTAGTGAGTCGAAGAGTATAACAGCCTTGTCCGGCAAATGGAAGACTCTTTATTTGACGTTGTTCAGTTTGCGGAGAAAAAACCACGCATTCAGTAATTTCCCGCGCGCCAAATCAATGTCCTAAAGCGTCTGGCTACCATCATCATTCCAATAAGCGGCTTCAATCTTGCTCCCGTCCAGATACGCACAAAGCAGCCATAGAGCGGCGCGGGCCTTGGCGTACTGATTCGCGCCTATAAATACATCGGAAATAATGCTTGGATTTTGCCTAATGCTCGAATTTTGATTACTCATGAACGCCCCCCTTCAGGAATCAGCATTCATCATGGCCCATGTTAGTGACAAGCCAAGTCCGTCGCGTTCACATCCTTCAGACGGCTTGCCCCGCCGCAACACCCGACGCCCACGCCCACTGGAAGTTGTAACCGCCCAGCCAACCGGTCACATCGACAGACTCACCAATGAAATGCAAACCTGGCACCTTGGTTGCCATCATCGTCTGTTGCGATAGCTCGCGCGTATCGATGCCACCCAGCGTGACTTCTGCCTTGCGATACCCTTCCGATCCATTCGGAATAATGCTCCAGCGATTGATGGCAGCGCCTAACTGACGCAGTTGCTTGTCTTGCATGTCAGCAACGCGCGCATCGCCTTTTAAACCGTTGACCACCAGCCATTCATCCGCCAGACGGGAAGGCAACCATTGCGCCAATTGATTCCCTAGATTTTTCTTGCTGCTGGATTTGCCTGCTATCAGCGCTTCGGCAATATCGACTTCGGGCACCAGATTGATAATCAAAGGCGTGCCCGGCTCCCAGAAACTGGAAATTTGCAGAATCGCCGGGCCGGACAAGCCGCGATGCGTAAACAGCAAATCTTCCTTGAAATATCCACGCGCTTTTTTGACGCCGGTTTCCACCTCTACCGGCAACGCGATGCCGGCCAGCGGCACGAATGGCTGCCAGCTCGCCAGATCAAACGTCAAAGGCACTAGGCCGGGACGCGGCTCCACCATTTTCAAATCGAATTGCTTGGCGATCCGGTAGGCAAAATCGGTCGCACCGATTTTAGGAATCGACAAGCCACCCGTCGCAATCACGACACTGCCCGCGAGGATCTCGCCGGCATCCGTTTCAATCCGGAACAAATCGCCGCTTTTGTTTAAGGACTTTATAGTGCAGGGCATGCGCCACGCCACATTACCGAGCGCACATTCCGCTTTCAGCATGTTGATGATGTCTTCGGCAGAATCGTCGCAGAACAACTGGCCTTTGTGTTTCTCGTGATACGCAATGCGATAACGTTTCATCAAGGCAAGAAAGTCCTGCGGCGTATAACGCGACAAGGCACTTTTACAGAAATGGGGATTCTGCGACAGGAAGTTTTGCGGCGTGGCGTCGATGTTGGTGAAATTGCAGCGACCACCGCCAGAAATACGGATTTTTTCTGCAAGCTTGGCGGCATGATCAATCAGCACCACGCTTTTGCCGCGTTGTCCGGCAACAGCTGCGCACATCATGCCTGCGGCACCGGCGCCGATTACGGCAACATCAACTTGTTTTGTCATGACTTACTACCAGCGAGAAAAAGTAAGTCGTGATTGTAAGCGCAGGCGACTGTCAAGACTTGGCTGATTTGCCGCCTGCTGTCGATCAACACAAAATCTTACGCGGACCAACGCTCCAATACCGTCTCGCGCAAGGTCTTGCCGTTAGCCTGATTGGAAAGTTTGGAGAATTCAGTCGCGCAACGCACCACATCGCCGATCACAATAATCGCCGGACTGCCTATCGTCGATGCTGCCAATGCTTGCGGCAATTCCGCCAGCGTCGTAATCAATTGTGATTGTGCCATGCCGGTTGCAGATTGAATAACGGCAACCGGCGTGCTACCCGCTTTGCCGCCTTCGAGCAGGGCCGACTGAATTTCCGTGCAACGCGCGACACCCATATAAATCACCAGCGTCAGATTGAGTTTGGCCAGCGTATTCCAGTCGGGATTGGATTCGGCATTTTTACCGTGACCGGTAATAAAGATTGCACCCTGACTCCATTCACGATGCGTAAGCGGAACGCCTATCGATGCGGGCGCGGCAAGACCGCTACTGATGCCGTTGATCACTTCAACTTCAATACCTTCAGCTTGCAAATGATCACGCTCTTCGCCGCCACGGCCGAAGACAAACGGGTCGCCGCCTTTCAGCCGGACGACGCACTGCCCTGCTTGCGCTTCGGACAACATCAATCGTTCTATGAATTCTTGTGGCGTTTGCTTGCAGCCGCCACGCTTGCCGACGTTGACGATGCGCGCGGTGGCTGGCGCATATTGCAAAACTTCAGGATTAACCAAATCGTCAATCAGGATCACATCTGCCTGGGCGATCGCCTTGACCGCCTTGATGGTCAGCAGATCCGGATCACCAGGACCTGCGCCAACCAAAAATACTTTACCTAAACCCTTACCGAACTGCTCCATCCTGACCACCATGTTTGCTTTGTAGATGTTTAGCTACAAGCAAACAGTGTTCCACCTGCTCCAAAATGGAGATAGGTATCGGTTCCTCACCACGTAGCGCGGCTTTTATCCATTTTGCGGTCGTCATGGCATCGCGTTCGGCTGGCAATGGCGGCAATTCGTCCGTCGGCTCCTGCTTTTGCACCAGGATCGTGCATTCACCATCGTGCATCCAGCTTATTTGTTGTGCACGCTTGGCATTGGCGACCGTTTCGCCTTCGGTGCCGCGCATCAAAAATACTTCGCCGCGCTCAGCTGGCGCTGCGCTCGTGAAATACGTAGTCAGCATGACAAGATATTCCGGGTGCGTATACGAAGTCAGGCGCAAGGCCGGCGTGGCAAACGGCTGCATGATCTTGACCAGCGTATGCGTGGAGTTGCGCACGCCGAGTATGCGACGCATTGCCAGCAAGCGTGACATGCGAGGCGCCAGATCTTCAATCGGCATTAACACCGGCGCACGCAGCGCAAACTGCTCCGCTACTTGCTGCGCCGTGTGCGAAATCGGATAACCCAGCTCCTGCAAAATTTCTGCCGTCGTCACGCGACCTGGATCGCTGGTCACGCCATGAATAAATACCGGTGCGCCTTCACGCGCCAGCAGCAAGGCCATCAGCGGCAGCAAGTTGGGCATCTGACGCGCGCCGTTGTAACTCGGGATGACAATCGGCGCGTATTCGCTCACGGGTGCAATCAAAGGCTGGAACGATGCTTCCGCTGCGTCGATAAAGCCGGCAATCTCATCGACCGATTCGCCCTTGATGCGCATCGCCAGCATAATGCCGCCCATTTCCAGATCGGATACGCGTCCGTCCAGCATTGCTGCGTAGAGTTGATGGGCGTCGTCGCGCGACAAACTGCGCGCACCTTTGACGCCGCGCCCGATTTCCTTGATGAAACGAGCGGTGGCGAATGGTTCGGTATGAGAAGGATTTTGCATGCCGCAGAGGGTACACCGAAGCCCGGTTCTGCGAAAGTGCAGAACCGGAACGAGATGCGTAAAAAATTATAGTAAGTACGTCAGGAGCTCAAGCAGCCTTGGCCGGTGTCTGTTGACTGACAATGATTTTTTTCAACTCCGGAATACATGATCCACAGTTGGTGCCGCACTTCAACTTCTGCTGCAAGTCAGCCAGTCGCACATCGATCTCACCACGCGTGCCGATCAAGCTGTCGTTGATTTCTGTCTCAGATACGTTGAAACAGTTGCAGACGATACGGCCACGCGACTTGAAGTTTTGCGGCGCCGTGTTCGACGGCATCAGCAGCAAGCGACCCAAGGCAGCAACCGGCTGTTCGCTTTCCAGATATTCCCTCAACCAGCCTTCTGCAGAAATATCCCCCGCAAGTGACACCGCCTGCAGCTTGCCATCATCAATCAAAATACGACGCGAGTTACCTCGCTTGCTATCGTCATAACGCAACACTTGTGCGCCAGCGATACTGAATTTTGCTTCTATCTCTGCCGTCAATGCAGGATCCGCTGCGTAGTCGTCTGCGGCACGGAACAACACGCCGACCTTATCGCGGCCAAACAAGGTGCACGATGCATAGGCGAACTTGCGCATCATGGGCCGCAAAGCAGCTTGCAAATCAAGCAGCCTGGTTTCTTCTATCCAGCCGAACACAATGAAACGCCAGGGGAATTCTGCCTTCAGAATCTTGACTGCGGCATGCTTCAACTCAGGCTGTTTGGAAACCGGATCGAAGGCCGGTGACGTCAACGTGTTAACGCCGTAAGTACCATCACCATCGCGGCCACGCCCGGATACATATTCTTCCCCCCAATGCATGCCGATGAAAGCCTGACCGGCACGCATGTCGTCGCCCAATACGACAGGGAAAATTTGCGAGCCGCGCTTGCTGGTCACATGTACCAGATCGCCGGCAGCCAATAAGCGACGTTCCATATCTACTTTGGACAGCACAATGGACGGCTCCGATGCATGCGAAAACAATTGCGCAACGGTGCCGGTGCGGCTCATGCCATGCCATTGATCGCGCAAGCGGCCGGTGGTTAAATGGAAGGGATACCGCGCATCGACCTTCTCAGCCACCGGTTGGTAAACCGTATTGGCAAATTTCGCGCGCCCAGTCGCCGTCGGGAATATCCCGTCTTCATACAAACGCTTCCTGCCGCTAGTCGCGCCTTCAGGAAACGGCCACTGTTGCGGCCCTTGCTCTTCCAATAGTTTGAAACTCAAACCGGTGATATCCAGATCACGACCGCGTGTCGATTCGCGATGTTCATTCCAAATTTCTTCCGTCGTTTCAAACGGGAAGATGGACGATTCCCTGCCTAGCGCACCTTCCAGCCTGCGCGCGAAATCGACCGCGATTTCCCAATCGTGTCTGGTTTCGGCCAGCTTGGGCAAGACCGATTTGAAGCGCGTAATGCGGCGCTCGGAGTTGGTGACCGTGCCTTCTTTCTCGCTCCATGTTGATGCCGGCAACAATACATCCGCGTAATCGCAACTCGCCGTCGTTTTATAGGCTTCCTGCACGATCACCAGTTCGGCATTGCGCAGGGCTTCGCGGATCATCGCCTGCTCAGGCATTGATTGCGCCGGATTGGTACAGACGATCCAGATGATCTTGATGTCGCCGGTACGCACAGCCTCAAACATTTCCACCGCGCTTTTGCCAGGTGTCTCAGGCACATCGGCCACACCCCATAATTTTGCGATTTCTGCGCGATGCTGCGGATTCGCGATATCGCGATGCGCCGACAGCATGGTGGCGAGGCCGCCCACTTCACGTCCGCCCATCGCGTTCGGTTGGCCGGTCAGTGACAGCGGTCCCGCGCCAGGCTTGCCGATTTGATGCGTCGCAAGATGCAGGTTGATCAGTGCCGCATTTTTTGCGGTGCCGGATGAGGATTGATTCAAACCCTGGCAATACATGGACAACGATGCTTTCGACTTGCCGAACATGCGCGCGGCCTGCATCAAGTCTTCTTCCTTGATGCCGCAGATATCGGCCACAAACTGTGGCGTGTACTCGCGCACTGTTTGCTTCAGTTCGGCAAAACCTTCGGTGTGCGCCGCGATGTAATCGAGATCGACCAGGTCTTCCCACAAACAGATATGCAGCATGCCGTTGAACAGCGCGACATCAGTCCCGGGCAAAATCGGCAGGAACAAATCTGCCTCGCGTGCGGTGTCGGTACGACGCGGATCCGCGACGATCACTTTCAACAGCGGATTCGCCTTGCGTGCATCTTCGATACGACGATAGAGAATCGGATGTGCATACGCGGTATTCGAGCCGACGATAAAAATGACTTGCGCCTGATCGATATCTTCGTAGCAAGGCGGCGGCGCATCAGCGCCCAGCGTCTGCTTGTAACCGGCGACTGCACTCGACATGCACAAACGTGAATTGGTATCGACGTTATTGGTGCCGATCAAGCCTTTCGCCAGCTTGTTGAATACGTAGTAATCCTCGGTCAGTAATTGACCTGACAAATAAAAACCTACGCTGTCGGGGCCGTGATCCCGTATCGTTGCAGCAAATTTATTGACGATGAAATCCATTGTCGTCGCCCACGACGCGCGCTCACGTTCGTCAGTGCGTGCCAGACGCATTTCCGGGTACAGCGCACGCGACTGCTGTTGCAATGCCGGACGCGCGGTTAAATGCAATGTGCTGCCCTTGGTACACAAACGACCGAAGTTGGCCGGATGGTCCGGATCGCCGCGCACGGCGATCACCTTCTCTCCATCACTCTGGATCAGGACACCGCAACCCACCCCGCAATAACAGCAGGTGGCTTTGGTTTCGGTCAAGGGTAATGCAACTACTGATGCAATAGGTGAGGCAATTGCATCAGTAGTTGAAGTATCAGGCCGGGCGGCAGAAAGCAGTGATTCACTCATGCAGCGGCAGCCTCGCTGACCGGCGCATTCAGTTCGATTACATCCAGATAGACATCGCCGCTTTCAACCTTGACGCTGAATGCCTGCGTGCAACCTTCATCCGGTGCAGCTGCGCAACCGTCGTTCAAACCTATGCTCCAGTTGTGCAACGGGCAGGCGACGCGCTCGCCGAATACGATACCTTGCGACAGAGGTCCACCCTTGTGCGGGCAGCGATCCAGCAAGGCAAACACCTTGTCTTCGCTATTGCGGAAAATGGCAACGTTCGGCTTGTCTGCGCGATTGACGACGCGGGAACCGAGGACTGGAATGTCCGTTACCTTGCAGATGACTTTCCATTGGTTTGACATACATGACCTTGATAAAAATTGTTATAGATGTTGTGAGCTGCGATGGCGTGCTGCACAGTGATCGGGATTGGGCATTCGCACTTGAGTGCGAGTGCAACCCTGATTAAATCGACAATGGCTCGAACTGACGCGTATCGACCATCGCTTTTTCAGGCTCGTGCCACGGATCGGCTTCACCTTCCAGAGAGAACAGCAAGCGTTCGTACAAAGCCTTGCGATTCTCTGCATCCTCGATCACTTTCTGCTTCGCATGATCCAGACCCACACGAGCAAGGTAATGCACGGTCCGCTCCAGGTACCAGCCTTCTTCGCGATACAACTGCAGGAAGGCACCCGCGTACTCCAGCACTTCTTCATGCGTTTTCAGTTTGACAAAGAATTCTGCAACTTCCGTCTTGATACCGCCGTTGCCGCCTACGTACAGTTCCCAACCGGAATCGACGCCGATGATCCCGACGTCCTTGATGCCGGATTCTGCGCAATTACGTGGGCAACCTGATACAGCCAATTTAACCTTGTGCGGCGCATACATGCGGGCCAGTTGGCGCTCGAGCTGCTGCCCCATCTTGGTCGAATCCTGTGTACCGAAACGGCACCATTCGGAACCGACGCAAGTCTTCACTGTACGCAAACCTTTGGCATAAGCAAGGCCGGATGGCATGCCAAGGTCATGCCAGACTTCGCGCAAGTCTTCCTTTTTCACGCCCAGCAAATCGATACGCTGACCGCCTGTCACCTTGACGGTAGGGATCTTGAACTTGTCGACCACATCAGCGATACGGCGCAGTTCTGAGGAGTTTGTTTCGCCGCCCCACATGCGTGGAATCACAGAGAAAGTACCGTCCTTTTGAATGTTCGCATGCGCGCGTTCGTTGATGTAACGCGATTGCGGATCATCCTTGGCTTCATGCGGCCACGTGGAGATCAGGTAATAGTTGATGCCCGGACGGCAGCTGGAGCAACCGTTAGGCGTACGCCAGTTCATCTTTTGCTGCACTTCTGCGACCGACAACATCTTGTCTTTCTTGATCGCATCGCGCACTTCCTGATGGGTGTGATCGGTACAGCCGCACATTGGTTTGGCTTTGCTCGATACCGAGTAATCGCCACCGGCAGTCGCCATGATGATTTGCTCGACCAAACCGGTGCAAGAACCGCACGATGCGGATGCCTTGGTGTGCTTGCGCACGTCTTCGATCGTGAACAGGCCTTTTTCCTTGATTGCCGTAACGATGGTGCCTTTGCATACACCGTTACAGCCGCAAACTTCGGCGCTGTCCGGCATCGCGGCCGCCTTGCTGAAACCTTCGTGACCGGTGTCGCCTGGGCGCATGGTATTGGCTTCGCCAAACATCAAAGAATCGCGGATTTCGCTAATGTTCTTACCTTCGCGCAACAGGCTGAAATACCAGCTGCCATCGACGGTATCACCATACAGACAGGCGCCTACCAGTTTGTCGTCTTTCAAAACCAGTTTCTTGTACACGCCGCCTATAGGATCGGACAACATGATTTCTTCCGTGCCTTCGCCGCCGAGGAATTCACCGGCCGAGAACAGATCAATGCCGGTTACTTTCAGTTTCGTCGATGTGACCGAACCTTGATAGCGGCCGATGCCGAAGTTGGCCAGATGATTGGCGCAGACTTTTGCCATTTCAAACAATGGCGCAACCAGACCGTATGCAGTACCGCGATGGTTGACGCATTCGCCCACTGAATACACTTTCGGATCGTAGGTTTGCATCGTGTCGTTGACGACGATACCGCGATTGCAATAGATGCCGGTTTCTTCCGCGAGCTGCGTATTAGGGCGTATGCCGACCGCCATCACGACCAGTTGCGCCGGGATTTCCGTGCCGTCGGTAAAGCGCAATGCCTTGACGCGGCCGTTTTCATCACCGATCACTTCTTGCGTATTTTTGCCGAGCAGGAAATTCAGGCCGCGATCTTCCAGCGACTTTTGCAGCATCTTGCCTGCGACGTTATCGAGTTGGCGTTCCATCAGCGTCTCCGGCAGATGCACCACCGTGACATTCATTCCGCGCAACTTCAAACCGTTCGCTGCTTCCAGACCCAGCAAACCACCACCGATGACAACCGCATCGGTATGCACTTTGGCCGCGTCGATCATCGCGTTGGTATCGTAGATATCGCGATAGGAGATCACGCCTTCCAGATCCTTGCCGGGAATCGGCAGCATGAAAGGATTGGAACCGGTCGCAAGCAACAGGCGATCGTATTCGGCAGTAGTGCCGTCATCTGCAATCACCACGCGTTTAACGCGATCGATCTTGACAATCTTTTTGCCCAGATGCAGCTTGATGTCGTTTTCCACATACCAGTCGACATCATTCAACATGATGTCCTGGATGGTTTGTTCGCCGGCCAACACCGGGGACAGCAAAATACGGTTGTAATTGGCATAAGGCTCGGCGCCGAATACCGTGATGTCATATAGGTCGGGTGCAATCTTGCGTAGCTCTTCCAAAGTACGCACGCCTGCCATACCGTTACCGACCATGACCAGTTTCATTTTTTTCATCGCTGCATCCCACAGATTTGTTGTTCGCGAATTCAAATAAGCAAAACAGATGCCAGTTTTACTTTTTGTGCGCTTTTGTCAAAAAAGGCTGTTTCCGCACCAATAGGAAGTAATTTGCGCACTCAACAGGTGCAATTCGATATTTATTTGGTGCGGCAACGATATCCCTTTTCCATGAGCATGAAGCGCGCCCATTCGTGGACCGTGCCTGCACTAAAGTGGCATAACACTTGCATATTTGTAGCGCACTACTGTCTAACTCAGCGAGATCTCATGCAAAAATCGTCATTCTGGAAAGCGGGCCACACACCAACCCTGCTTGCTTCATTCTTTTACTTCGACCTGAGTTTCATGGTCTGGGTCATCCTCGGCCCGCTCGCCGTTCAGATCGCTGGTGATCTGGCGCTGACGCCATCGCAAAAAGGCTTGATGGTTGCCACGCCGCTATTGTCAGGCGCCTTGCTGCGCATCGTCATGGGCGTACTGGTCGATCACTTGAAACCGAAAAAAGCCGGCATCATCGGCCAGATCATCGTCATGAGCGGCATGTTGTGGGCATGGCTGGGCGATTTGAATTCTTATCACACGATGCTGGCATTCGGCGTGATCCTCGGTTTCGCCGGCGCTGCGTTTGCCGTCGCGCTACCTTTGGCTTCGCGCTGGTATCCGCCGGAACATCAAGGTACTGCGCTCGGCATCGCCGGTGCGGGTAACTCCGGCACTGCTTTCGCGGCATTGTTTGCACCGACACTGGCCATCATCTTCGGCTGGCAAAACGTGTTCGGCCTGTGCCTGATCCCGCTCGGTATTGCATTCATCGTCTATCTGGTATTCACCCGCGATGCGCCGAATGCACCGCCCGCAAAATCGCTGGTTGAATATCTGCATGTATTGAAAGACAAGGATGCCTGGTGGTTCATGTTCTTCTATAGCGTAACCTTCGGCGGCTTTTCCGGACTGGCCTCATCGCTGACGATCTACTTCAATGGTCAATACGGCTTGTCACCGGTGACCGCCGGATACTTCACCGCCGCATGCGTATTTGCCGGTTCCGCCGTACGTCCATTGGGCGGTCGTCTCGCCGACCGTATCGGCGGCATCAAGACCTTGTCGATGATGTATATGCTGGCCGCAACCTTCATGCTGGTCGCCAGCTTCGGTTTATCATCGGCGATGGCTGCTGTGGCCATCTTCGTACTCGCGATGCTGGCGCTTGGAGTCGGTAATGGCGCGGTATTCCAGCTGGTACCGCAACGTTTTCGCAAGGAAATCGGCGTGATGACAGGTCTGGTCGGCATGGCAGGCGGTATAGGTGGTTTCTACCTGGCGTCCAGTCTTGGGTATTCCAAGCAATTGACCGGCAGCTATCAAGGTGGCTTGATTGTGTTCGCTGCCTTGGCCATCGTTGCCTTGCTCGGTTTGTCGGCAGTGAAGAATCGCTGGCGCACAACCTGGGGCAGTGCTGCAATGACCAATGCAAAAATTTAAACCGCAATTACGAAACTACAGGCGCGTCATGTTTGCATCTTTGCCATCCCTGCCATGCCACTGAAACTTGCCGCGGGTTATGCCACCCGCGCAGGGCTACGCGCGCGCAATGAAGATTTCGTCGGCATGGTCATGCCCGACGAACCTGAATTGTCGAGCAAGGGCATGATCGCGGCCATCGCCGACGGCGTATCCGGTAATGAGGGTGGACGTGAAGCATCCGAGTACACGATACGCGGCTTGCTCAGCGATTACTACGCAACGTCAGATACGTGGCCAGTCACGCAATCGCTGGATCGCGTGCTCAAGGCGATCAACAGCTGGGTCCAGCATCAGGGCTCCATACGTGCAGAACTGGCCGGCATGGCGACGACGCTGACATCGCTGGTATTGCGCGGTAATTTTTATTATTTTTCGCATGTAGGCGACACCCGCCTTTACCTATTAAGGCAAGATGGTTTGACGCGCCTCACTGCCGATCACGTTTGGGACAGGCCGGAAATGCAGCACGTGCTGACGCGCGCCATCGGACTCGATTCGCAACTGGCGATCGATCACGGCATGGGCGAATTGCATGAAGGCGATGTATTCCTGCTCGCGACTGACGGCGTATGGGCATCGATATCGGAATACGATCTGACCGATCATCTGAAGCGGCTCGTCGGCCAACAGCACGAAGCTGAAGCGGTCGCCAACGCCTTGATCGATAGCGCGCTGGCTGCCGGCGCACAAGACAATGTCAGTGCACTGGTGGTGCGTGTCGATGCCTTGCCGGAAACGAATTTGCGTGATGCCTTGTCCGGCTCGCAGCAGCTGCCGGTGCCACCCAAACTGAAAGTCGGTCAGGTCATAGACGGTTATACCGTCGAAGAGCAGATACACGCATCGACGACGACACTGCTCTATCGCGTATCCGAGCCGCGTACCGGCGCACACACGCCACGCAAGCTGGTCCTGAAAACACTACATCCAGACCGCGCACAAGACATGCATGAGCGCTCGGCATTTGCGCATGAGGAGTGGCTGGCCAAACGCGTAGTTGCACGCTTCTTCCCGCAGATCATTACACCTGAACAAAAAACCTATCTCTACTATCTGACCACCTGGCACGCAGGCAATACGCTGCAGCAGCATCTGGATGCAGGTGAGCACTTCACGATTCCGGATGTGATCGCGCACGGCACCAAACTGGTACGCGCCATCGGTGCGTTGCATAGACGTAGCATAATTCATAGAGACATCAAACCCGGCAATATTCATCTGGGTGACGATGGCGAGTTACGCATCTTGGATCTGGGCGTCGCGCAATCGGGACTGGAAGCGGAAGATGAAGTACGTGCGCCACGCGCCGGCACACCATCCTTCCTCGCGCCGGAACAATTCAACAATGCGCCTGCATCGCGCCAAACCGATCTGTACTCAACCGGCGTCACACTGTATCTCTTGTTGACGCGGCATTTTCCTTACGGCGAAATCGAACCTTTCCAGACCCCGCGATTTGGCGAAGCGGTAGTGCCCAGTCGCTATCGTCCCGATCTGCCTTTGTGGCTGGAAAATGTTGTGCTGAAGGCAGTGGCACGCGATCCTGCCGATCGCTTCGAAACTGCAGAAGAATTTTTGCTGGCGCTGGAGCGCGGTGCCAGTCGGCCGCTCGCAGCGATCGCAGCCAAGCCATTGGCGGAGCGTGATCCGCTTTCGCTGTGGCGCGCAGTGGCAGCCATCTCGATCGTCGTCAATCTTCTATTGCTGTATTTGCTGGTGGTTCGCTGAAATTCAGCCTCAACTTCAAAAAAATCAGGCAGCCGCCCCTTTGAGGGCGGCTTTCACCAGATCGTCGATCTCGCTGGTGATATTCGACAGCACACCGGCCACCACCGAGAATTCCTTACCGGCCTGTCCCGAGCGCGCTGCCACAATGCGGGCGTTTAGCGCCACCATATTCGCCTCGCGCGCAATCGTTTCAATCTCGGTCATGATGCCGCGCAACTGATTGCGCATCAATCGCGCATGTCGTTTCGATTGCTCCTCATAAACCGATGTGATCTGATTCAGGATGGCCAGCAATGTCGTGGTGCCCTGCACAAGCTCCGCCAATAATTCAGGTGCCGCCCTCAGCTTGTCTTCGATCGCATTCAGTGTGCGTTCGGCCACATCCATAAAGTGGCGAATATTGCGGTCACCATCCAGTCTGCCGAAATATGCCTCCTCCAGCTCGGGACAAAACACGCCCGGCAAATCACCCGAGCGCTTGAGCAGCGAAGTATGCGCACCGCGAAACAAGCCCAATGCTTCGCGTGCTATTGCAGCCGCATTGTCATGCCCTTGCGCTGCCAGTACCGCATACAGCACCAGTCTCTGCGATGTGAAGCGACGACGTCCGGACAGATTAATCAGCATGCCGAAGACTTCGCCAGACAGCGGCACAACAGCTGCGTCTTCCGCAGTCTCTGCTGCTTCACTTTGTATGGCATCGCTCATCATTGTGGCGACTCTGCCGCCGTGTTCATCATTGACGGCAACCGGCAAGACCGGCGCCGTATTTTTCGTTTCGCGTAAAGCAACCTGGGTCATCATGACTTGTGTAACTCAGAGTGGATCAAAAAAACATTATCGGATCAGGCCGCTTCCTTGGCAGGATGCGATTGGCGATGGTATAAAAATTCCAGCACGGCCGTGCGATATTGCGAATACAAAGGATCCTGCGCCAATGCAACGCGTTCGCGTGGACGTGCCAGTTTTACTTCCAGCACTTCACCTATCGTCGCCGAAGGACCATTGGTCAGCATCACGATCTTGTCCGACAGCAGCACTGCTTCATCGACATCATGCGTCACCATCACCACGGTCGAATTGGTGGCTGCCACAATTTTCAGCAACTCATCCTGCAAATGGGCACGGGTCAATGCATCCAGTGCGCCGAAGGGTTCATCCATCAACAAGACCTTCGGCTCCATTGACAAGGCGCGCGCAATACCCACGCGTTGCTTCATGCCGCCAGAGATTTCATTAGGACGCTTTTGTTCAGCATGCGTCAAGCCGACCAGTGCCAATGCTGCCTTGGTGCGCGCCCGCAATTTGGCCTTGCCTTCGAGCTTGCCGAATACGCGCTCGACTGCCAGATACACGTTTTCGTAGCAAGTAAGCCACGGCAACAATGAATGGTTTTGAAACACAACTGCGCGTTCCGGCGACGGGCCGGCAATTTCGCGATTCGCGCACAACAACATGCCGTTGGTCGCATGCGTCAAACCTGCAATCAAATTAAGCAATGTCGATTTGCCGCAACCGGAATGTCCGATCAGCGTGATGAACTCGCCTTTCGCAACGCTCAGGTTGACGTCGGTCAGTGCATTGAACACACCTTTCTTGGTAGGAAAGGACATTTCCGCATTTTGAATATCGATGAACTTGCTGTTGTTATCCATGATGTTTTCCTTGTGCTTCGTTATTCGTTGCAATCCTGGGCGATCTGGCCGTTTTCATTCATTCAACGCAGATCAACACTTCACAATCAATTTTTGACATCTTCGTAGGTAAAGATTCTGGCGATACCGACCAGGATCTGCTCCAGTACCAGGCCGACGATACCGATGACCACGATGGCAATGATGATGTGCGCCACATTCAGATTGTTCCACTCATCCCAGACCCAGAAGCCGATTCCTACACCGCCGGTCAACATCTCTGCCGCAACGATCACCAGCCATGCGGTACCGATAGCAAGACGCACGCCGGTCAACATGTAGGGCAATACCGATGGGAACAGAATCTTGGTAACGATTTTCCATTCCGACAGATTCAATACCTTGGCAACGTTCATGTAATCCTGAGGAACACGCTGCACGCCGACTGCGGTATTGATGATCATTGGCCAGATCGAACAAATGAAGATAGACCAGATCGCAGCCGGATCAGCGGCTTTGAACACCAGCAAACCTATCGGCAACCATGCAAGCGGCGACACTGGTTTCAGCAAGCTGATAATCGGATTGAACATGCCGGACAAGAACTTGAAGCGCCCGATCATGAAACCCAGTGGAATACCCACCAGTGCAGCCAAACCGAAACCGACACCAACGCGCTTCAGCGAAGCCAGAATGTTCCAGCCTATGCCCTGATCATTCGGGCCATTGCTGTAGAACGGATCGGCGAAGAGTTCCATGGCCGATTTCAAGGTCACTGCCGGCGATGGAATGCCACTGTTTTTGACGGCGATGATTTCCCACACCAGTATCAGGAAAATCAAACCAAAAATCGGCGGCAATACTGCCAGGAAAAAAGGACGCAAGGAAAACTTGCTGCCCTTGAATTTCGGCTTCTCAACAACGGTTGCTGATGCGGCCGCATTTTTCATGACACTCTCCGATTTTCCGGTTTCGACCGATGCAGCGGTGGCCGTGTTTTCTGCCGTATGCATGATTGCGCTCATGATGACTCCTTATGCCTTGATCTTGAATGATTCCGCGTAAGCCTTTGGATTCTTGCCATCCCACACCACGCCATCGATCAACTTGGAACTACGCATCACATTTTTCGGTACTGGGACGTTCGCCATGGTGGCGGCTTCCTTGTACAGATCGATGCGGTTGATCGATTTCGCCGTACCCATGTAATCCAGCTCACCCTTGGCCAGGCCCCAGCGCTTGTGCTGCGTCATGAACCACATGCCATCCGACAGGTACGGGAAATTGACCGCACCATCGTTGTAAAACTTCATGTAGTTAGGATCGTCCCAAGTCTTGCCCATGCCGTCGCTATAACGACCGAGAATGCGCTGATTGATGACATCGACGGATGTATTGACATAGGACTTGGCCGCAATCGTTTCTGCCATCTTGTTCTTGTTCGACAACGAGGCATCAATCCAGCGGCTCGCCTCCAAAACTGCTGCCGTCATTGCACGTGCAGTGTTTGGATATTTGGCAACCCATTCGGATGTCGTACCGAGAACTTTTTCCGGATGATCTTTCCAGATGTCTTGCGATGTCGCTGCAGTGATACCGATGCCATCGACAATCGCACGATGGTTCCATGGCTCGCCAACGCAGAAGCCATCCATATTGCCGACGCGCATATTGGCGACCATTTGCGGCGGCGGTACGGTAATGACTTTGGCGTCTTTCATTGGATTGATGCCGTAAGTCGCGAGCCAGTAGTACAGCCACATTGCATGTGTGCCGGTAGGGAAAGTTTGCGCGAATGTGTATTCGCGTTTTTCCATTTGCATCAACTTGGCCAGGCCGGCGCCATTCACTGCGCCCTTGTCCGCCAGCTTTTTGGAAAGGGAGATCGCCTGACCATTGTTATTGATGCTCATCAGAACGGCCATGTCTTTTTTGGCGCCGCCTATGCCTCCGTGTACGCCGTAAATCAAGCCATAGAGGACATGTGCTGCATCCAGTTCGCCGTTGACCAGCTTGTCACGTACGCCTGCCCATGACGACTCCTTGGTCGGAACAATCTTGATACCGTATTTTTTATCGAAACCAAGCACGGATGCCATAACAACCGAAGCGCAATCTGTCAGCGGGATGAAGCCGACTTTGACTTCTTCTTTTTCCGGCTTGTCTGAGCCTGCAGCCCATGCACCTTGAGTTGCCAAGCCACCGAAGGCCGATGCCGTAATGGCCGTGCCTGCTTTCAAGACTGTGCGCCGTGTCATATTGAATTTCCTGTCGTTCGTTGTCATGGTTATCCTCAAAGGTTTCAGCAATAAAAAAAGGACGCCGGGTCGGCAAGAGCAGCGCTCTTGCGACACGGACGTCCTTGTCCTGACTATTCCGGCCATCGTTGGCCAAAACAGCTTTTAATTCTTAGCACCTTCGTTGGTGCTAGCTACACTTTAGCAATTGGTGTGCCAGCGTTTATTCGATGATTTGGCAATGATAATGTGCACTTCACAAGCAACTATCGCTCTTTTTTCGTGCGGCGCATTTATTTAGTGCGACAACCGGGCGAAAACCTAACAGCACGACTCAACCTAATAAGTCAGCCACATCTAATATGCGTTGCGCCAATTCGGACAACTTCAGATTTTTGTCCATCGCCATGCGACGCAGCTTTGAATATGCCTCATCTTCAGAAATTTTATGGCGCTCCATCAGCAAACCCTTGGCGCGTTCTATCGTCTTGCGTTCCGCCAGCTTGAGTTTGGTATCGGATAGCTCGGTACGCAGTTTTTGCTCGGCATTGAAGCGCGCCAATGCGACATCCAGCACCGGCTTGATGCGCTCGGACTGCAAACCTGCCACCACATAAGCCGAGACGCCGGCCGCCATGGCGGCTTCCATGCTCGAGGTCGCATGATCTTCCGTAAACAAAACGATAGGCCGGCGCGCCTCACGCGTGGCCATCACCACATGCTCCAGCACGTCGCGCGAATCGGATTCGGCATCGATGATGATCATGTCAGGCTGCAGCTGGGCGACGCGATCCGGCAAATGCATATCGGCAGGGAAAACCGCGATGATGTTATAGCCGGCTTCCAGCAAGCCTATGCGTAATGCGCGTGAGCGCTCTGCCTGCATCCAGGCGCTGTCATCCTGCTCGCCTTCAGGTGGCACGACGGTATTGACGACGACTATGCGTAATGAACGAGCATCAGCTCGAACATCGGAGTGCATGTCGGCGCGTGTATTAAAAGCAGAATCGGGTTTTGGAGTTTCAATCATTGCAACATTCTAAAAGCAAGTGATACGGTGTGGTACCAGAATAAGCTACAATCCACGCAAGAATCACACCAACATGATGCATTTTTCCCGCATCTTTATCCCATGCTCGTTCTCGGTATCGAATCTTCCTGCGATGAAACTGGTCTCGCGTTGTATGACACGCAACGCGGCTTGCTCGCGCACGCGCTGTATTCTCAGGTAAAAATGCATGAAGAATACGGCGGCGTCGTACCGGAGCTGGCGTCGCGCGACCATATTCGCCGCGCCATTCCGCTGCTGGAGCAAGTCTTCGCCGAAAGTGGTGTGGCGCACGATGCAATCGATGCGATCGCGTACACCCAAGGTCCCGGGCTAGCCGGTGCATTACTGGTCGGTGCCTCGGTTGCCTGCGGCCTCGGCCTGGCGCTAGATAAACCGGTGTTGGGCGTGCACCACCTCGAAGGCCATTTGCTGTCGCCCTTACTGGCCAGCGAACCGCCGGAGTTCCCTTTCATTGCCCTGCTGGTTTCCGGTGGTCACACGCAATTGATGCGCGTCGACGGTGTCGGGCAATACACGATGCTGGGCGAAACGCTGGACGATGCGGCAGGCGAAGCATTCGACAAATCGGCCAAGTTGCTCGGTCTCGGTTATCCGGGCGGACCGGCAATTTCAAGGATGGCCGAGTTCGGCGATCCGACTGCATATAAATTACCGCGGCCTATGCTGCATTCAAAAAATCTGGATTTCAGTTTTTCCGGATTGAAGACTGCCGTGCTGACGGTCGTCAAAAATCAAACCACCAATATCTGCGAGCAAGACAAGGCGAACATCGCACGCGCCTTTGTCGATGCCATCGTGGAAGTGTTGACTGCCAAATGCATGACCGCGCTCAAGCATACCGGCTTGAAGCGTCTGGTCATTGCCGGCGGCGTCGGCGCCAATCGCCAATTGCGCGAATCGCTGAACGCAGCGGCAGCGAAAAAGCATTTCAAGGTGTTTTATCCAGAACTGGAATTTTGCACCGACAACGGTGCAATGATTGCATTCGCGGGGGCGATGCGCCTGCAGATTAATCCGGATGCAGCAAAAAAAGATTACGCCTTCAACGTCAAACCGCGCTGGCCGCTGGATAGCATCAGCGAAATTTAGCGCATCACTTGACGCATGCGATCGTCAAGCATGCAGCTATTAATGTGTCTATTTTTTCTTGCTGCCGAGTCGGCTTTCTTTACCGGCCAGTAGATTGCCGATGTTCTTCGCATGGCGATAGACCAGCAACACACTCATCGCCACTACCGCCAGCAAAATCACATCAGGTCCGAATAGCAAGCCGTAGTAAAACGGGGCAAAAATGCTTGCTATCAATGCGGCCAGCGACGAATAGCGAAATGCGTAGGCGATCACCAGCCACGTAATCAGGGTTGCCAATCCCAGCCAGCCATTCAAGGCGAGCAACACACCCAATGCGGTCGCGACGCCCTTGCCGCCAACGAAGCGAAAAAAGACAGGCCACAGATGGCCGAGGAAAACAGCTATCGCAACCAGGGCAACACCACTTTCCTGCACGCCATATTCCGGACCGATATATTTGGCCAGCCACACCGCAACAAAACCTTTTGCGCCATCGCCCAGCAAGGTCAATATCGCAGCTTTTTTATTCCCGCTACGCAGCACGTTGGTCGCGCCCGGATTCTTGGAACCGTAGCTGCGCGGATCGGCCAGACGAAAACACTTGCTGACCACCACTGCAAATGAAACTGAACCCATCAGATACGCAGCGATTGCGAAAAGAACTGTATTCATATCAACCTTTAATTACAATTTTTACTTACATTTTTTGTTGTGTTTTACCGCGCACTTTGCTGCTTTATCCTTGCTGGCAAATCAGCGCTCTCAACGTCGTACTTTATTCTTCCAGCGCGCACTGCACCGCGGTTGCCGACAATACTTGCGTCAACACTTGCGGCGCTATGCCTATGAGGTAGCCGCGTCGGCCGCCATTGATATATATTTTTCCCAGCTCAAGAATACTCTGCTCGACATACACGGGCATCGCCTTGCGCGTGCCGAAAGGCGAAGTACCGCCGATCAAAAATCCGGAATGCCGGTTGGCCACTTCCGGCTTGCACGGCTCTACCGATTTGCAGCCTATCTGGCGCGCGAGATTCTTGGTCGAGACTTTGCGATCGCCGTGCATCAAGACGATCAAGGGTTTGGCCGCCTCATCCTGCATCACTAGTGTCTTGACCACGGCATGCTCATCAACACCCAATTTACGTGCCGAGACGGTCGTGCCGCCGTGCTCTTCGTAATCGTAAGGATGCTCGGAAAAAGCAATGTCCTTACGGCGCAAGAACTGGGTCGCGGGCGTTTCGGAAATATGCTCTTTTTTTGCCATGCGTGTTACGCTCATCTTAAAATTTGGAGCACATTATGCAACAAGAACTCCGCTTTGCGACCTTCAATGTCTGCAACCTGGCATTGCCGGGCGTGAAATATTATGAAGACCAGATTCCTTACTCTGTCGCGGAGTACGATGCAAAGACCAGCTGGATTGCACAACAGCTGGACGCGCTTGATGCTGATGTCATCGGCCTGCAGGAAATCTTTTCACAGGCGGCGCTCAAGGACGTGCTGGCAAAAACGCAAGGGTATCGCGACGCCCATCATGTCGGTTTCGATCCCGATACGCTGGCCGATCATTTGACGCCCAGTGTAGCCCTGATTTCTCGCTTGCCGGTAATGACAGGCGCCACGACGTTTAAGCTATTACCCAACAATCTTGCCGTTAGCTTACCGGGCGTCGCCAATCCGGTTCAGCATTTCACGCGGCCAATACTGCATGCAAAAATCGAAGTCTTGCCCGACCTGGCGATCCATGTTTTTGTCTGCCATCTCAAATCAAAACTGCCGGATTATCGCAACGACAACCACGATGATCAGCCGGATCAAACCGGAATCGCGATGTTGCGTTCGCTAATAAGGCGTGGCACCGATGCACTGGGCTTGCGGTCACTACTATCGAATGTAAACAAGGAAGACCGTGCACCGATCATTGTCATGGGCGATTTCAACGATGTCGCGAATGCAATTCCAACCCAGATGGTAATGGGCCTGGGCAAGTATCCAATCAATGGCATCGACGATCGCTTATTCGAAAGTTATCGCATTCAATCGCGTCGAGATCCGTTGCGCGATGTCGGCTACACACATATACACGATGGCAACTATGAAACAATCGATCACATTCTGGTTTCGGAAGAATTCAATCCGGCATCACGTGCATCGATAGGTGAAGTGGTGGAAGTGCTGTATTTGAATGACCACATGACTTTCAGACAAGCGCACGCTTCGGATCATGGTCTGGTGTTGGTACGCATACTGCTGCATGAAAAATCAGCCAATGACGTTACGCCATCCAGCCCGGATGCAACACCGGTCTGAATGTATCAACAATACATGCAAGAACCGGAACAAGAAAATTAGTTGGCGGCAGGGCCAGTAGCGTCTGTATCTGCGCCATCTTCCGCATCATCTGCATCGACCTCAGAAGTGTCTGTACCGTCGTCAGGCGCACTGCCTTTTTCAGCCTTGCGCTTCAGCTTTTCTTCTTTTTTGCGTTTCTTTTCCAACTCTTTTTGACGTTTCTCGTACTGAAAATTAGGTTTGGCCAAGTGAGTGCTCTTTGAGTGGGTATTCTGTTGAAGGAGGCAGATGGCCAAGGTCACGCTGCGACACGGCGCCATCAATGGGACGAATGCTAGCATGCCGCCATCCTTCGCGGCTGAAAACTGACAATACGTGCTGAGTTCTCAAACGCAACGAAGCCAGCAAAGGTCAATCAAAGTCAAACAACTTCGCTCAATTTCATGCATTAAACCAATAACTCCTTGATGAAAGGGGAATCTGCTGGTTCAGCCACGCGGGTGATGCATTTGATGCAAGCGTTTCAAGCGCTCTCGTGCCACATGCGTATAGATTTGCGTTGTCGAAATATCGGAATGCCCAAGCAGCAACTGCACAACCCGCAAATCGGCACCGTGATTGAGCAAATGCGTCGCAAAGGCATGGCGCAAGGTATGCGGTGACAGCGGCGCATTGATTTGCGCGATCACCGCATGCTTCTTGATCAGCGTCCAAAACATCTGTCGCGTCATCGGCCCACCTCGTGCCGTCACAAACAAAGCGTCATCGATTTGCCCATCCAGTATGGCAGGACGCGCCTCTTTCAAATAGCGCTCTATCCAGGCGCGCGCCTCTTCACCAAACGGTATCAGGCGCGTCTTTCCACCTTTGCCGGTGACTCGCAATACCCCCTCATTCATGCCGACTTCCAGCGATTTCAGCAACACCAGCTCAGTCACGCGCAAGCCACTGGCATACATCAATTCCAGCATCGTGCGGTCGCGCAAACCCAGTGGCGTAGTCACATCTGGCGCGGCCAGCAAGGCATCGACCTGGGCTTCCGACAAAGTCTTGGGCATGCGTGGCGGCTGTTTGGCGGAACGCAATTTCAGGCACGGATCATTGCTGATGCGGTTTTGTCTGAGCGCCAATTGATAAAACCGTTTGAGTACGGCCAATCGTCGATTCGACGAGGTCGCCTTGGTCGTTTCGTGTTTGGCAAAGAAATAGGCATTCAGATCATCGGCATGCGCGGCCAGCAAAGTCTTGCTGCGTTCCGCTTGCAGCCAGGCCGCAAACAAGCGTAAATCACGTCGATACGCTTCCAGGGAGTTTTTTGCGAGGCCGTCTTCCAGCCAAAGCGTGTCGCAAAATTCATCGATCTGCGCCTGGCTTGCCAACGGTTCGGAAGCGGCGCCATCAGACTGCGCCCGTCGCGTCGTCTTCAGCACCTTCCTGATTGGCTTTTTGGCGGCTTTATCTGCTGCGCCACTCATCAGTAACCCGCAACCTTTTCATGCGCGAGTAGCCAGCGCTTGACGCCGACATGGAATCCGGTTTCGTCATCCTGATGCGCGAACCCGCCCAAGCCGCCTGCCGCCGTAACGCGATGACAGGGAATCACCAAGGGAAACCAGTTGGCACCGCACGCTTGCCCAACGGCACGCGGCGCAGATTGCACCCGCCTGGCAATGTCGCCATAAGTGAGCACCGTGCCACGTGGAATTTCGGAAATCGCCGCCCAGACTTTTCGCTGAAAAGCCGTGCCTAGTGGCATCAATGGCAGATCGAATTGAAAATCCGGATCGTCGAGATAGCGCTCCACCTGCCGTGCCGCACGTTCAGATGTGGTGTCGATAGCATTCTTGCCTTGAAAATTTGCTGGCAGATAAACCAGTTCACGCACCAAATGATCTTCAGTGCGTATGCCAACCGCCCCAAACGATGTTTCAACAATCGCGGCAAACAGGTATGAGGAAGAATTCTGCTTCATTGCATACAGCCCAAAAGACATGTGCATAAACACAGAGCATAAAACAAAAAAGGCGCATCTCGCGATGCGCCCTCAAATACATCTACTGTACCCAAGCCGCGTATAGCAATGCTATCGCCGCAATTATTGATACAGGTCTCCCCTACTAGTCCGACATCAATGCCGTGTGTATGTATGCTCCCCTTAAACCATTCGGTCGTGCATAAAACACGCACCATTACAGGGCAGGCAGCAAAGTTGTCCCATTATAAAAATCAATCCCAGGGAAATCAAGCAATTATCCTTACGCAGGCATTGGTGCAACAAATGGCAAAAGAAGTATTGTCGGTGACGCGAATTTGCGGTATCGGCACGTAGATAAATGCATTTATGCTGCGCTGTGTCCGGCACAAAATAAAAAAGGCGTGTCTTTCGACACGCCTTGAATTTTGCTTTTGTGCTCCCGGCCATTTGATGAGTTACCTCTCAACAGCTTCTGTGAAACACAGGTCTCCTCGGCCCTATGGTGCTATCGCCAACCCTGACTGAAAAGCGATATACCTAGCCTTTATTCTTCTTTGAATGCTTCCTCACGTTTTTTACGCAATGCCGGCAACAGCACAACGGCCAATGCCAACACTGCCATCGCCAACATCGTGGCACTGATTGGGCGCGTCAAGAACACCATCGGATCGCTACGCGACAACAACAATGCGCGACGCAAATATTCTTCCATCATCGGCCCAATAATAAAACCGAGCAGCATCGGAGCCGGTTCAGCATCGAGCTTTGCGCAAATATAACCGAACAATCCGAATAATGCCATCAGGTAAATATCAAAATCACTATTATTCAAGCTGAAGACACCAATCGCACAGAACATCAAAATCGCCGGATACAAATGGTGGTATGGAACGGTAATCATGCGTACCCACAAACCGATCATGGGCAGATTCAGAACCACCAGGAAGAAATTACCGATCCACATCGAAGCGATCAAACCCCAGAACAGTGTTGGCTGTTCGGTCATCACAGCAGGGCCCGGCTGTATCCCTTGGATGATCATCGCACCAATCATCAACGCCATCACCGGATTGGACGGAATACCCAGAGTCAGCATGGGGATGAATGATGTTTGCGCGCCCGCATTATTTGCTGCTTCTGGTGCGGCTACACCTTCAATCGCGCCCTTGCCGAATTGCGCAGAGTTCTTCGATACTTTTTTCTCGATCGAATATGCAGCGAAAGACGCCAGCATGGCGCCGCCGCCTGGCAAGATACCCAACGCAGAACCCAAAGCAGTACCGCGCAAAACTGGCGCGATAATCCGTTTGAAATCGTTCTTACTCAACATCAGACCCGACACCTTTTTCATTACAAGCGAACGGGTTTCTTCATGCTCAAGATTACGGATGATTTCACCGATGCCGAACATGCCCATCGCAACAATCACAAAGTTGATGCCGTCTGCCAGCTCAGGTCTATCGAAGGTGTAACGTGCCGCACCGGAGTTAACGTCGGAGCCGATCAATCCCAGCAACAAACCGAGAATCACCATACCGATTGCATTAAGCAGGGAGCCGCTGGCCAGCACCACCGATGCAACCAAACCGAGCACCATCAGTGAGAAATATTCCGCAGGGCCAAACTTCAAGGCGAGATCGGCGAGTGGTGGCGCAAACAAAGCGAGCAAAATGGTCGCAACGGTACCGGCAAAGAACGAACCAATCGCAGCCGTCGCCAGCGCCTTGCCGGCGTGTCCTTGTCGCGCCATCTGATAACCGTCGATGGCGGTAACTACCGAGGATGACTCGCCCGGCAAATTAACCAGAATCGCGGTTGTCGAACCGCCGTATTGCGCGCCGTAATAAATACCAGCCAACATGATCAATGCAGCGATTGGCGGCAAGGCAAATGTCGCCGGCAACAACATCGCGATCGTGGCAACCGGGCCTAGGCCTGGCAATACGCCGACGGCCGTACCCAGAAAAACACCGATCAGGCAGTACATCAAATTTTGCAGGGACAAGGCCGTTTCGAAGCCGATTCCCAAATTAGTAAATAATTCCATTGTCAGTACCTTCTCAACCGCCAAACCATGGGCCAAAAATCGCAATCGGCAAGCCGAGCAATTTGACGAAAACAACGACAGCAAAAATTGTCATACCTGCGGCAAGTGCAACGCCATGCAAGATTTTGAATTTAGCGCTGGCAAACGCACTGAACAATACAATCGCGAAAATCGCAGCAACCAGACCTGCGCCGCGGATCAGAAAACCAAACAGCAGCACACCAGCCAAAATAAGGACTGTTTCCTTGATGGCAAATCTTTCTAGCGCTTCGCCCTCACGAAAGAATGAACGCACCGTGGCCGCCAATCCTATCAATGCGAGTAGACCACCCAGAATCGTCGGAAAGTAAGCGGGTCCCATTTTCCCTGCAGTACCCATAGCGTAATCGCGGCCGATAATAATCGCGGCCAGTCCGACGCTTAGAAAAATAATCCCGGTCCAGAAATCTTTGGGATGTCGAATAAATGATGGCAAGGTGCTCCCCTTCTCGTGAAACTTGATGACGCGGCGCACTGAAATTCAGGTGCCGGGCAAATACCTACGGTTACTGTAAACGTTGTCCACCAATAAAATTGGTCGGCCCATATTCAAAATGACGAGATGCCTGCGCATCTCGTCATTTATTCCATCCATCACTTCAACATCTCAAATTGTGATTAATCGGCGTAGACGCCAGCTTTCTTGATGATAGGCGCCCACTTCGCGATTTCCGACTTCAAATGTGTCTGCAACGCTGCTGGCGTGGCACGATCCGCAGAAACCGGCTCCGTACCTAGATCAGCAAAACGCTGCTTGACGACAGGATCCTTCAACGCAACTTGCAACGCTGCTTCCACTTTGTCGATGACTGGTTTTGGTGTGCCTTTTGGCGCATACAGACCGTGCCATACCGCCACTTCAAAGCCAGGTAAACCAGCTTCATTTGCAGTTGGAATGTTTGGCAAGGAGGCCACGCGTGTTTTGGTCGTCACTGCGTATGCTTTGACTTTGCCGCCCTTGATTTGACTGGTGGTATTAGTAGTTTGGTCACACATGAAATCAACCTGACCGCCGAGCAAATCATTCATTGCGGGGCCTGTACCTTTGTAAGGAACTGTCGTCAGCTCAGTATCAATTGCTGTCATGAACAGCATGCCGCACAAATGTGAAGCCGAGCCCACACCTGCGTTCGCATAAGTCACTTTGTTCTTATTGGCTTTAACGTAGGTAACCAGCTCCTTGAAATCCTTGGCAGGAAAATCACCACGCGCAATGATTGTCATCGGTACGTCGGTAATCAAGCCGATAGGTTCAAAATCGTCGATCGCGTTATAGCTCAGTTTGCGATACAACGTAGGCGCTGTCGATTGGCCAATGTGATGCAGGAACAATGTGTAGCCATCTGGAGCTGCTTTGGCCACGCGTGCTGCACCGATCGTGCCACCTGCACCGCCAACATTTTCAATGATCACGGTTTGTTTCAGCGATGTTGTCATCGATTGCGCAACCAGGCGTGCAACCGTATCGGTTGGACCACCTGCAGCAAACGGCACGATCACCGTGATGGTTTTGTTCGGATAAGGTGCATCTGCCGCGTGAGCGAAAGCGCTGGCAATCAATGCGAGTCCGGCAACCGATTTCAGGAATTTATTGTTCATTTAATTTGTCTCCAGATTTAATCATTATTGGAAAAACCAGGGCTGGGACATAAGCCCTTTCAATCTATTGCCTGTGCATCCTATCAAAATCACAAAAAAAGAGATACCAGGCAGATTACAGGGAACTGGTGTTTCAGCAGCCAAGCAAAAATTGATTGGCCCGAATTTAATTCAAGGCTTCGATTTTACGCATCAAACCTTTCACCAGCCTTGCGCCGACAAGACTAAACGATTTTATCTGGTAGCCGCAACAAAGTTTACTTTTGTCGGCACCGTGCTTAGATGAGATACGCGCAGGACGCGATTGAAACGATGCCGCAGAGCCGGGTCGCAAGAATTTTCAAAAGCACAACACATCATTAAGCCGTGCACCGAAAAAGGGAATGTTGTTCATACAAGAGAAACCCGGACAGGCATTCATCCGGGTTGAGAGACAATCAGCGATCACTCATGCGCGGCACCTCAGCCTCTTTGGTCGCGGCCATCACAATCGCTTTGCCTATCCTGCCCTCCAGCTGCTTGCGCACCGGCTGCAGGGCCTGACGCCATGCAGCATTTTCCTTTTCGGTCAGAAAGTGCACTGTCACCTTTTTGTTTTTTTTGATTGCCTCCAGCGCCGCATCGTTTTCCTTCGCCGCGAGGTTGTTGCCATAAACGGTGGCCTCGCGCATCGCATCTTCAATCACCTTGCGCAAATCGGAAGGCAAGCTATCCCAGAACTTCTTGTTCACAATGACAGCGTTGCCCAAGTAACCGTGATTCGATACGGTTACATGGCTTTGCACTTCATATAATTTTTTTGCGTAGAAATTAACTGGCGAGCTTTCCACTCCATCCACTATGCGGCTATGCAAGGCGAAATAAATTTCATTTCCATCCAGCATTTGCGGAATTGCCCCCAAGGCTTCCATCTGGTCTTCGAGTACTGGCGAAGAATGGATGCGCATTCTTTGCCCAATAAAATCAGCCGGCATTTTCAATGGCTTGTTCGATGACATGATTTTGAAACCATTGTTCCAATAGGCCAGACCGATCATGCCCTTGGATTCCAGCTTGCGCAGCATGGATTTTCCTATCGCACCTTCGGTTACCCGAGAGACGGCGTCCTTATTGGCAAACAGGTATGGCAAATCGAATACCTCAAAATCCTGCACACCAAATTGCGCCAACTTGGCCAACGAAGGCGCGACCATTTGCACCGCGCCGAGTTGCAGCGCCTCAAGCTCATCCGACTCTTTGTATAGTTGATTATTTGGATAGACATCCACGCGCACACGGCGACGGCTGGCTTGCTCGGTCAATTCCTTGAAACGCAATGCCGCCTGCCCTTTCGGAGTATCGCTGGGTGCAACGTGGCTGAACTTGATTACAGTCGTCGTTTGCGCAGATACAATTGTGGCGACAAGCGACAATGTCAGGCCAAGCACAATCATGTGTATTTTTGTTGCTATTCTCATCGTGCGGTCAGAAGATTCCAGATTTAATTTTGTTGGTACTATGCGCAGTCGCCCACGTCATCACAAGTGTGGATAACCACATTGTTGGCGCGGGTAAGCGAAGAGCCCGCCCCAAAATACAGCAGCATTGATCGTCATGCAATACCATGAACGCCCTACAAAAATCTCGCCAGGCAGTTTTATCGCGGCGCGGATTTTATATAAACACTTATGATATCAAACCAATCCCGCTCAGCCAGCTTAGGCTTTCCCAGCCGCAAACAAGCCTGGCGCTGGCTCATTCCATTGCTGCTGGCCCTGCTTTTTTTGACGACACTAATCTGGCTTCCGCTGCATGAAAAACAACAGGAAGCCAGTGAACGGCAGGAACAACTGATTGCCGACTCATTGTGGGTGGAGCAAACCATACGCTTTCAGCTTCAGCGCAACGAAGAGAGCCTGAACCTGATGGCATCGGAAATCATTTCCGGCTATCTGACTGGGCCGCGCCTGCAAGAGCGCATGACCAACCTGATCCGCAACAATCATGAGATTCATCGCATCATCGAACTCGATGCAAACGGCAAGTTGATCACGTCTACCGATGAAACACTGATTACGAAAAATGAACTATCCGCACCGTCGAAACGGGCGGATGAACGTGCCCGCGCCACCAAGACACCGTTGTACAGCCAGCCTTCGGCAGATATCAGCGGACCGGTCATGTTCGACTATCACGTACCTCTGTATGTCGGCGACAAATATACCGGCAGCGTCGTCGCCAGCTATCTCGCGTCCAGCATTCTGGATGATATGGTGCCGTGGTGGTTTGCACAGGACAATGAAATCGCATTGACCGACATCAACGACGTAATCATTCACAAACGTGCATCCGGCGGCGCAGGTCGCGGCGTCTATACGCACAGACGTGCGCTCAATCTCGCCGGCATATCCTTGAAGTTGAGCACCAACAGCACCAAGAGCGCGCCTAAATTGCTGCCCAGCTTGCTGGTCGACACCGTCATCCTGCTCGCGCTCGGTCTGGCATGGAGTCTGACAGCGCTGTGGCGCGACATCAACCGCAGGCTTGCCGCAGAAACTGCATTGCGTGAACAAATCGCCTTTCGTACTGCAATGGAAAACTCCCTGATCACAGGTCTGCGCGCGCGCGATCTGGATGGTCGCGTAACCTATGTCAATCCGGCTTTCTCGCACATGGTGGGAATCGCTGCGGAAGAAATTGTCGGACGCCTACCGCCCATGCCCTATTGGGCATCGGAAGCCATGGGTGAATATCAACGACGCTTTTCGCAAGTGGTGGACGGCACAGTGACGCCGCAAGGATTTGAAACCGTTTTCCAGCACGCCAATGGCGAACGCATCCCAGTGCTGATTTTTGAATCGCCGCTGGTAGACGATACCGGCAAGCAAACTGGATGGATGGGCTCCATCCTCGATATCTCGGATCGCAAGCGGGTAGAAGACCTGAACCGCCAGCAACAGGAAAAACTGCAAGCCAGCGCCCGCCTGGCAACCATGGGGGAAATCGCGTCCACCCTGGCACATGAATTGAATCAACCGCTGGCTGCGATCTCAAGTTACACCACTGGCGCCTTGAATATTCTGTCACGCGAACAACCGCGGGTTGCAGAAATCAATATCGACATGCTGACGCATGCACTGGAAAAAGCCAACGCGCAAGCTCAGCGCGCTGGCCAGATTATTCGCAGCGTGCACACCTTCGTGAAAAAACGTGAACCTATGCGCACCGCTATAACTCTTTCGGAATTGATAGAAAGCGTGGCTCCACTCGTCGAGTTGCAGGCGCAAAAATACTTTGTCGCCATCAAAGTCGATATTCCGCCAACCTTACCGACGATTCTGGCCGATCAGGTATTGCTGGAACAAGTCTTGTTGAATCTGACGCGTAATGCGATCGAGTCCATGCAAGGCGTGGCGCCGGAAAAACGCGTGTTGCTGATTGCCGCCAGCGTAGACCCGGCCACACCGCGCAATGTGGTGGTCGCCATCAGCGATCAGGGACACGGAATTCCACCGGAAGTGGCCGAACGACTGTATTCGCCATTTTTCTCCACCAAGGCAGACGGCATGGGCATGGGCTTGAGCATTTGTCGCACGGCGATTGAATTTCACGGCGGTACGCTGACGCATGTGGATAATCCGGGGGGTGGCACGATATTCCGTTTTTCACTACCGGCGTTGCAAAATAAGTTGATCAACACGACAATGCCTGCAGATTGAAGGTGCAGTAATTAACTTTTTGACATTTGCTTGCAAAAAGCCGTAGCGGGGCACTGCAATCGAAGTGATCTCCGAACCGAACAATGCAACACAGTTAAAGCGCTACAGGCACGCTGACAGGACATTCAATGCTGCACATTATTGACGATGAAGAAGTAATCCGCGACTCGCTGATGTGGCTGGCGAAATCACGCGGCATTCCCGCTACCGCTTACGACAGCGGCAAAGCTTTTCTCTCCGTGCTGGACAACATGCCACGTATCAATCTGCAAGGCCAATGCGTGTTGCTGGATGTACGCATGCCGGATATCGGCGGTATTGCGCTGTTCGACCTGCTTTCTTCACGCAGTCTGACGCAGGTATTTCCGGTAATTTTTCTGACCGGTCATGGCGATGTACCGATGGCCGTCGATACGCTCAAGCGTGGTGCCTTCGATTTTTTCGAAAAACCATTCAACGACAATAAATTGATGGATCGCGTGCAGGAGGCATTGGCAGCGTCCGAGCAGGCTTCCGCCAGCGCCGCCATACACACCCGTTTATCGGCATTGTCAGGACGTGAACGCGAAGTACTGGATTTGATCCTTGAAGGAAAAATGAACAAGGTGATCGCCGACAAGCTGGGTATCAGCATGCGGACGGTGGAAGTACATCGCGCACATATTTTCGACAAGATGAATGTCAAGACGGCAGTCGAACTGGCGCGTTTGTTGAAATAAGATTCAGTAACACTTATCAGCAAGACCATGCGCTGCGTGCGGCGCATGTCAGTCGCATCCTGGAACTGCTGTGCGCTTCAAGCTGTAAGTATTCCGTCACTAGTTCAATCCAGCTTCGGCCAGCGCGCCTTAGCGCATCGCTGCTTGCCTATGTATATCGTCAATATTCTGTTGCCTGATTTCATGCTGATCCTGTTCGGAGCCGTACTCTTGCGCGTCACGAATTGGGGCTCCGAATTCTGGGCCGGCATGGAAAAAATCATTTACTACGTGTTGTTTCCGGCGCTACTGTTTTACTCCACCGCACGTTCGCCTATTAATTTCAGCGAAACTGGTCAATTCCTGCAAGTTGCCATCGCTGCGTGTGTTGCCGGCATCCTGTTAGGCTGGCTCGCCAAGCCCCTGTTTAATCCCGGCCCCATGATTTTCGAATCAGGCGTACAAACCGCGTTCCGTTTTAACTCGTACATCGCGTTGGCGATTGCCAGCCGACTCGGCGGCGATGCAGGCACCTCATTGATGGGCCTGGTGATCGGCTTTGCCGTCCCGCTTTGCAATATGGCTGCGGTGCATGCCCTGGTGAAAAATAAAGGCGGCCTGTTACTGGAGCTGCTTAAAAATCCGCTGTTGATGGCGACCATGAGCGGTGTCGCATTCAATCTGCTTGGTTTGCATTTGCCCGATATCGCCAGCGCCTTCCTGTCGCGCCTGGGCAATGCATCGATCGCGCTGGGCCTGATCATGGTCGGTGCCGGCTTGCGCCTGAACGGCTTGCACGCATCCAAAGGAATTGCCACTTACTTCCTGATGGTCAAATTGTTCGCGGTACCTGCCATAACCTACGGATTGGGTCTGTGGGTAGGCTTGTCGCCTTTGCATTTGCAAATTGTGGTCATGTTTGCTGCGCTGCCGACTGCATCCAGTGCGTATGTATTGGCCGTGCGCATGGGCGGCAACGGTCCTTTTGTCGCTTTCCTGATTTCGGCCGGCACGCTGATTTCGATGGCGACCTTGCCACTTTGGCTGGCACTGCTACAGTAATGGCAACGCTGTGTGCGAAGTCGATGGAACTACGCTTCGCTTGTGACATCGTAGTAAGTAGCGCATAGGGATGAAGCTACGCAAACGAATCAAACCCAGCACAACGATGCGCGTGCACCAGACCTTTTATTGAAGCCATACATGGCAAATACGAAGACAACGTTAAAGCTCATGCAAAATTTCACCGTACATCTGCACGAAGAAGCCGGCACCATCGCCTTGGGTGCGGCATTGGCGCGAGCCCTGCAGCCAGGGCTGACAATTTATCTGCATGGTGATCTGGGTGCCGGCAAAACTGCGCTCACGCGAGCCATGCTGCATGCACTCGGTTACGGCGGTCATGTGAAAAGTCCGACCTATACGCTGGCCGAACCATATGTAATCGACATTGATGGACAGAGCATCAACGTGATTCATTTCGATCTGTACCGGATGGCAAGCGCGGAAGAATTCCTCGATGCCGGTTTTCGCGAGTACTTCAATCACCAAACCATCTGCATCGTCGAATGGCCTGAAAAAGCCGAAACGGTGTTGCCTCCTCCCGACATCCACATTTCGCTCAGCGTCGCTGGCGAAGGGCGTGATGTAGAATTGCAGGCGTCGTCCGATCAAGGTATTGAATGTCTGAACCGACTGAAATTTGCTCCAAACCTGTAATCGCCAATGTGCGTCGCACTGTCCTCAAGGCCGGCGGTACGCTGTTGATTTCGCTGCTTTCTCCGTTGCCGGCATTCGCCGCGCAAATTCTGGCCGTACGCGTTTGGCCCGCCGAAGATTACACGCGCGTCACGTTGGAGAATGATACAAATCTGAAGACTTCGCATTTCATCATCAAGAATCCCGAACGGCTGGTAGTCGATGTCGAGGGTATCGATTTGGGGCCAACGTTAAAGAGCCTGGTCGCGAAGATTCAATCCAACGACCCCTATATCAAACAGGTACGCGTCGGGCAGAACCGCCCGAATGTCGTACGCCTGGTGTTCGATCTCAAAGAAGAAATCAATCCGCAGGTATTCACGCTGGCCCCGGTCGGTGAATACAAGCACCGTTTGGTATTCGATCTGTATCCGGTCAATCCGCCCGATCCCATCGCGGCCCTGATCGAAAAAGGCCAGTGGTCGCTGGATGTACCGTCCGATACGATGCCGCCACCGATTGCCGAAGTCACACCACCATATGTCGAGCCCAAGTCAGGCCGTCCGCCGCAAGTGACTCGTATGCTGACAATCGCCTTGGACCCCGGCCACGGCGGCGAAGATCCCGGCGCGGTCGGACGTGGCGGCAGCTATGAAAAAAATATCGTGTTGGCGATCGCCAAGCGCTTGAAAGCCAAACTCGAGCAGCATCCGAACATGCGCGTAATGCTGACCCGCGATGGCGATTACTTTGTCCCGCTGCATGTACGCGTCCAAAAAGCGCGCAAGGTGCAAGCCGATTTGTTCGTATCAATACATGCGGATGCGTTTGTGCGGCCTACTGCCAACGGTTCGTCGGTATTTATCTTGTCCGAAAAAGGCGCCACCTCAACTGCCGCGCGCTGGCTGGCCAACAAGGAAAATGCTGCCGATCTGATCGGCGGTACCAACATCAAGGATCATGACAAACAACTGGCCAGCATATTGCTCGATCTTTCCACTACCGCGCAAATCAACGACAGCATGAAACTTGGCAAGGCCGTCTTGAACGAAATCGGCGGCGTCAACCGCCTGCACAAAGGCTCGGTGGAACAAGCTGGATTTGCCGTATTGAAGGCGCCCGATATTCCGAGCATCCTGATCGAGACTGCGTTCATTTCAAACCCGGAGGAAGAAGCCAGGCTGAACGACGATGCCTATCAAGAACGCATGGCAGACGCAGTTACCCAAGGTATCAAGAAGTATTTTGCGAAAAACCCGCCGCTGGCAAAAAGCCGGATGATGTAAAACGAGCACGCTAAATTAAAAGTGAATCCAAATAAAAAACGCCGCGAATTTCGCGGCGTTTTTTGCATTCACATTACGGCATTTTTGGTTTTCTAAAGCGCTGGCTAATTTTCCACAAAGCGCCCAACACAACGGGAATCGCCGCCGCCCCCACACCTATCAGCACAATGGTATTCAAATGATCGCGGATGATAGGGATGTTGCCAAACAGATAGCCACCAACTACCAGTAAAGCCACCCACAAAATAGCGCCGGTAACATTGAAGAACTGGAAACGCACGAAGGTCATCGTCGAGATGCCGGCAACAAACGGTGCAAACGTGCGCACGATAGGCAGGAAGCGCGCGAGGATCAACGTGATGCCGCCATGCTTTTCATAAAAGGCATGGGTTTTTTGCAAGGCATCCCGATCCAGCCAGCGATAATCATGGGTGAAAACTTTCTCTCCTATACGCCGCCCTATCCAGTAATTCACGGTATTGCCCAAAATCGCCGCCGCGATCAGCAAACCCAGCAGCAGCCAGAGATTCATCGCGCCGGATGCGCAAAATGCACCAGCAATGAAAAGCAGGGTATCGCCCGGCAAGAATGGAAAAATCACCAAGCCTGTTTCACAAAAGATAATCGCAAACAGAACCAGATAAATCAGTGCGCCATATTGCGCGATAAAGGTACCGAGATACTTGTCGACATGCAAAATCATGTCGAAAAACTGCATGAAGTCCATAATTCTCCTTGGTGGCGGCAGCATGATACACCACTGCACATCCGCAATCGTGCTCGCCGCTCATGCAGACTGACCGCACACCAGCGCATCGGTTCACTGCCACTGGTGGGCTGGCGACGTTATAATCTTGCAGATGCACGCACCCGTTCAACCAGCCCGGCCGATACAGCCCCTCTCCGACCAACTCATTTCGCAAATCGCCGCCGGCGAGGTGGTCGAACGTCCGTCTGCCGTCGTCAAGGAATTACTGGAAAATGCACTGGATGCTGGCGCAACGCAAATCAGCGTGCGACTCGAACAAGGTGGCGTCAAGCGCATTGCCATTACCGATAATGGCCGCGGTATCGCACCGGAACAATTGCCGCTGGCCCTGGCGCGCCACGCCACGTCGAAAATCAATTCACTGACAGAGTTGGAAAATGTCGCGACGCTGGGTTTTCGCGGTGAAGCGCTCGCATCGATCGCCTCGGTGTCGCAACTGACCCTGACCTCACGCACTGCCGATGCTGCACACGCCTGGGAAATCACTGGCGTGCAAAACCTGGATCAAAAAAGTACCGTCGCGCCGTCGTCCGGGGCGCCGGGCACCACCGTCGATGTGCTGGATTTGTATTTCAATACGCCGGCACGCCGCAAATTTTTAAAGACCGAGCAAACCGAATTCGGCCACTGCGCAGAAGTCGTGCGTCGCATTGCGCTGTCGCGTCCGGATGTGTCGTTTTCACTGACGCACAACGGCAAGACCATCGACCACTGGGCCGTCAACGATATCGCCAAACGTAGCGCCCATATTCTCGGCCATGAATTTTCCGGCGCGCGCCTGCCGCTGGAAGAAACAGCCGGCCCCTTGCACTTGCACGGCTTCATCGGTTTGCCAACCGCGTCCAAGGCGCGTGGCGATGCGCAGTATTTTTATGTCAACGGACGTTTCGTCCGCGACAAACTACTGATGCATGCAGTACGCTCCGCATATCAGGATGTACTGCACGGCGATCGTTATCCCTCGTATGTCATCAGCCTGGATCTCGACCCGGCGCTGGTCGATGTGAATGTGCATCCGTCGAAAATCGAAGTGCGCTTCCGCGACAGTCGCGCCGTGCATCAATTTGTCTTTCATACAGTCAGTCGTGCACTGGCACAAACTTCGGCTACTGCATTCGGCGCCGTCCCATCGCCTACGCCGGCACCATCAGGCGCACTGCCATGGTTGCGCGAGCAACAGCAAACGACATTCGCGCCGCAATTCAATTCTGCCTATGGCGTAGCGCAAACGGCGGCCAACTATGGCGCATTGTTTGCCAACGGCCCAGCCTCAAATGACAGCAACAGCGATGCGCCGATCTTGCAAGCCACAAATAGCATCAACACGCACACCATGTCGGATGATGAATTCCCTCTGGGTTTCGCACTGGCACAGTTGCATGGGATTTTTATCCTTGCGCAAAATACCAAGGGCTTGGCGCTGGTCGACATGCATGCGGCGCACGAACGCATCTTGTACGAACAGTTGAAGCACGCGCTCGACGAGAACGCGATGCAAGTGCAGCCTCTGCTGATCCCGGTCACCTTCTATGCGGATGGCGTGGAGGTCGGCACAGCGGAGGACAGCAAGGAGATACTACTGTCGCTCGGTTTTGATATCGCCGCCTTGTCGCCGACCACACTCGCCGTGCGCGCCGTACCTGCACTTCTGAAAAATGCCGATGCACAAAGCCTGGCGCGTGATGTGTTGCGCGACGTGCGTGAGTACGGTGCGTCCCGCGTACTGCTGGAACGTCGCAATGAATTGCTGGGCACGCTGGCTTGCCATACTGCAGTGCGCGCCAATCGCACATTGACCGTACCGGAAATGAATGCGCTGCTGCGCCAGATGGAAGCGACAGAGAGAGCAGACCAGTGCAATCACGGCCGTCCTACCTGGGTGCAACTGGGCTTGTCGGATCTGGACAAGCTGTTTGAACGCGGTCGCTAAAGTGACTGCATACGTGACGCCCTTCAGTTTCATCGTCCTTATTTTGCAATCGACAAACGCATGACCGCTGCTCTTTCCAAACCGCTGGTGGTTTCCATCATGGGCCCGACTGCATCGGGCAAGACGGCGGCTGCGCTGGCGATCGCCGAACAGATTCCTTCTGAAATCATTTCCGTCGATTCTGCGCTGGTGTATCGCGAGATGAATATCGGCACCGCCAAGCCGACAGACGACGAACGCGCGCGTGTGCCGCATCACCTGATCGATATTCTGGATCCGCTGGAATCATATTCGGTGATGCAATTCCGCCAGGATGCACTGCGCCTGAGCGCAGAAATCATCGCACGCGGCAAATTACCGCTGCTGGTCGGTGGCACGATGCTGTACTTCAAAGGATTGAAAGACGGACTCGACACCTTGCCGCAGGCTGATACGGCCCTGCGGGCAGAACTGGATGCAGAAGCCGCGCTGATCGGCTCGCCAGCCATGCATGCAAAACTGGAAAAACTGGACCCCGTCACTTTTGCGCGCCTGAAACCGAATGACTCGCAACGCATACAACGCGCCCTGGAAATCATTGCCCTCACCGGCAAGCCTATGTCGGAATTATTGGCGCTGGCGCCGAAAAGCGAATTGCCGTTCAACTTGCTACCGATTGCACTGGAGCCATCGGATCGCAGCATTCTGCATGCACGCATCGCCACGCGTTTCGACGCCATGCTCAAAGACGGCGGCTTGATAGATGAAGTCAAAGCGCTACGCACACGCGGCGACCTGCACCTCGGCCTGCCATCCATGCGTTGCGTAGGCTATCGCCAAAGCTGGGAATATCTGGACGGCGCCTACGGCTTAGCCGAATTACGCGAAAGAGGCATAGTCGCCACCCGTCAACTGGCCAAACGACAACTGACGTGGTTACGCAGCATGCCGGATCGCCACGTCCTCGACTGCCTGGCACCCGATGTTGCGAACAGCATTTTGCAGAAGATTAGTACTGCCAATAAGTCATAAGTCTGGATAGAAGCCACATCCGCACCACGCCGACACAAGAAGATTATTGCAATTTTCACTAATTAAATTGGCAAAAAAGACGACGGTTTCAAGGGATAAATCACCCTTCCGCGTAATTTCATATTGACTTAGCCTTCCGAAAACGTCATAATTTTCGGCTGTTTGGTGATATAGCTCAGTTGGTTAGAGCACAGCACTCATAATGCTGGGGTCGGTGGTTCAAATCCACCTATCACCACCAAGAACACGTTGTAGAAGTACAAAACCCGCGTTTCTCTTACGAGAGCGCGGGTTTTTTGTTGTTCACGGGATATCTGCAATCACCAAAAGCAATCAGGACGACGGGTCCTTGCCGCGAGTACGAGAAACACCGGTCAGAATTCCGATGCCGAGCAGAATAACCGAGGCGATCACCACATACAAAATCGCTACGCCCGCAGTGATCAGGGCCCACGCCACACCGCCAAGAAAAATGGCAAAACCTATCAAATAAATCAGGAAAGACATTATTACCTCCGTGGCTTCAACAGAATTGAAGCAAACTCGAACAAAACAGCGCTAATACAGATTCAAATCAATCCATGATCCGGATCTTGCATCTGGGCACCATCTGAACACGCTTATCAAGTTAGCTCCGTACGCTGGGAAACATAAGGCGTACTAATATCCCTCCAATCAATACCGGTCTTTTGCCCTGATTGCAGATTATTCTTCCAGCAGGCTGCGCAACATCCACGCCGTTTTTTCATGGACGTCGAGGCGTTGCGTCAACAAGTCGGCGGTTGGCTCATCGCTGGCCTTGTCCACCACCTCAAACAGCGCGCGCGCAGTGCGAGCAGTCGCCTCGTGTGCATTGACCAGATGGCGAACCATGTCCATTGCTTTTGGCACGCCGTCGATTTCCTTGATGGATGCCAATTTGACGAATTCCTTGTAGGTGCCTGGTGCAGGATAACCCAGGGCGCGGATGCGTTCTGCGATCATATCCAGTGCATTCCATTGTTCCGTGTACTGCGTCATGAACATCGTGTGCAGGCTGGTGAACATCGGCCCCTTGACGTTCCAGTGGAAATTGTGGGTCATCAGATACAGCGTGTAGCTATCGGCCAGCAGACCCGACAGGCCTTGTGCGATTCTGGCGCGATCTTTTTCGGAGATACCGATATCGATTTTCGTAGCCGCCTGCGTTTTTTTCACTACTACTTGAGCTTTTTTCGTTGCCATGTAGATCTCCTAAAAGTTGAATAGCAATGTTACCGCCATTTCTTGCATGATGTGCAATGCAAAAGAAACACGACATGCACCCGATGAAACATGCTGGTCCATAAAATCGCAAATAGGCGGCGTGGTATGATGGCGCTGCAAAAAACCTGTCATTTACAGTCGGCACAAGCAGAAGCAAGAACGTATTTTTAGCAGCAAATTATTCATGTAATTTGTACATGTTGGTACGTGTTGTATGGTGAGATGACACGTCAGCATGAAACTGCGCATCGAGCTCACCTTTCCTTTGTCATCCTGATTACCTATTCACCTGTATCGAATGGAATTCACCATGTGGACACAACGCTTTTTGATTGGCTGTGCTTTTGCTGTCGCTACCATGTCTGCACAAGCATTCGATCGGCCGTTCCCGCCGACGGCGAAGCGCGGTGTGATGACGCCAGCCGTCTTTCCGACGATCATCATCGATAACAAGACGCGCATGCTGACTCCCGGCGCGCGCATTTGGAATCAGGACAACACGATAGAAATGCCGACCGCTCTGCGCGGGAGCGAAATATTTGTGAACTACACAGAAATAGATGGCGGCGAAATAGATCGTGTGTGGATACTGACCGCGGACGAAGCCAAACGGAAACTGCCGAAACCGCTGGAGTCAGCAGCTCCTTTTCCCGCACCCGTTTCAAAATTTCAGTAAATCAAACTAGCCAACATTAAGTACGTCATGCAAAAAAAGATATACATCAAGACCTTCGGTTGCCAGATGAACGAGTACGACTCGGACAAGATGGCCGACGTCCTCAACGCTTCCGATGGCTTGATCAAAACCGATACACCAGAAGACGCAGATGTAATCCTGCTCAACACGTGCTCGGTGCGCGAAAAAGCGCAGGAAAAAGTTTTCTCCGATCTGGGCCGCCTGCGTGAACTGAAGTTGCTCAAACCCGATCTGATGATAGGCGTCGGCGGCTGCGTCGCTTCGCAGGAAGGCGACGCCATCGTCAAACGCGCGCCCTATGTGGATCTGGTGTTCGGTCCGCAAACCCTGCACCGCCTGCCAGAAATGTTGAAGCAGCGCCGTTCGACTGGCCGCTCGCAAGTCGATATCAGTTTTCCGGAAATCGAAAAATTCGATCACATGCCGCCGGCCAAGGTCGATGGCGCAACCGCTTTCGTATCCATCATGGAAGGTTGCAGCAAGTACTGCAGTTATTGCGTCGTGCCTTACACGCGCGGCGAAGAAGTTTCGCGCAATTTTGACGACGTGCTGGCAGAAGTCGCCGGTCTCGAGGCGCAAGGCGTGAAAGAAATCACGCTGCTCGGGCAAAACGTCAATGCCTATCGCGGCAAGATGAGTCGTGATTCCGCCGATGGCGAGATCGCCGACTTCGCCTTGTTGATTGAATATATCGCCGAGATGGCAGGCATAGAGCGCATACGCTTCGTCACCAGCCATCCAAAAGAATTTACGCAACGCCTGATCGATGTTTACGCCAAAGTACCGAAGCTGGCCGATCATTTATACCTGCCTGCGCAACACGGCTCGGATCGTATTCTGGCGGCCATGAAACGCGGCTACACCGCGCTCGAATACAAATCGATCTTGCGCCGCCTGCGCGAAGTACGGCCTAATATTTCGATCTCGTCCGATTTCATCGTGGGTTTCCCTGGTGAAACCGACGCCGATTTTGAGGCGATGATGAAGTTGATCAAAGACGTCGGTTACGACAACAGCTACAGCTTTATTTTCAGCCCACGCCCTGGTACACCAGCAGCCAATCTGGAAGATGACACGCCGCATGAGGTCAAGCTGGAACGCCTGCAAAAGCTGCAAGCCGTCATCGATCAAAACACCCGTCGTTACAGCGACCAAATGGTCGGTAGCGTGCAGCGCATACTGGTCGAAGGGCCATCGAAGAAAGATGCGAACGAACTGCAAGGCCGCACCGAAAACAATCGCGTCGTCAATTTTTCCACCGGATCGCAAGGCCACCGCCTGATCGGCCAGATGGTTGATGTCAACATCACACAATCGTATGCGTACACCTTGCGCGGCGAAATCATCGTCAAGCAATGATTTTTCTTATTCAACGAACGTAAAACTTACTCAGCCCAAATTGAAAACAAAAACGGTCGCCCAACCCCTGTACTTCACTCCCGAACCGCTCGATAACAAGCGCTTGGCGCATCTGTGCGGCCCCATGGATGAAAACCTGCGACAGATTTCGGCAGCGCTAGACGTAACGATTTTCCGGCGCGGCGAAAAATTTATCGTTGGCGGCAGCAATGGCGCGCGCGCGGTCGAAATTCTGGAACAGTTTTATCAGCAGGCAGACAAGATCGTGCCGCTGGAAGAGGTGCAACTGGCACTGGTTGAACAGCGCGCAGCCCTAGCAGAGCCGGAGTTGGTGCTGCAAACCAGCAAGAAGACGGCAAGCAAGAAGGTCGTTGAATCCGTCACCGATGCACCTGTGCTGAAAACCCGTCGTCACGATTTGCGCGGCCGCACACCGCATCAGTTGCAGTATCTGAAGTCCATCATGGATCACGACATCACGTTCGGCGTCGGCCCTGCAGGTACCGGCAAGACATATCTGGCCGTCGCCTGCGCCGTCGATGCGCTGGAACGGGATGCAGTCAAGCGCATCATCCTGACGCGCCCGGCAGTTGAAGCCGGCGAACGCCTGGGCTTTTTGCCGGGCGACTTATCGCAAAAGATCGATCCCTATCTGCGCCCTTTGTATGACGCGCTGTATGACTTGCTTGGCTTCGATCGCACGCAAAAAATGTTTGAAAAACAGGCGATTGAAATCGCGCCATTGGCCTATATGCGCGGTCGCACCCTGAACCACGCTTTCGTGATTCTGGATGAAGCGCAAAACACCACGCCTGAACAGATGAAAATGTTTTTGACGCGCATCGGTTTCGGCAGCAAGGCCGTCATCACCGGCGACATTACTCAAATTGATTTGCAGCAAAATCAAAAAAGCGGGCTGGTAGAAGCCATCGATGTACTCAGCGAAGTGCGCGGACTGGCCTTCACGCGCTTCAGCAGTGCCGACGTGGTACGACACCCACTGGTCGCCCGGATCGTCGACGCCTACGATGACGCCAGGCAACCCAAGAAACGCAGTCCCCGTCCTCCCTCCAAAACAGTCGCCAAACATGCAGCAAAATAAACTTTCATTGTCCGTGCAATATCCGGACACGCGTGTACAGGAAACATTAACTCGTCCGCTGTTGCGGCGCTGGGTCAAGGCGGCGCTACTGGCACCGGCACAAATCACCTTGCGCTTCGTCAACGCCGAAGAGGGGCAAAGTTTGAACCGCAGTTTTCGCGGCAAGGACTATGCGACGAATGTATTGACCTTTTCGTATAACGAGGGCGAGGCAGAACCGCTGGCTGACAACGACGTGACGCAGGCCGACATCATCCTGTGCACCGATGTCTTGCAACGCGAGGCGGCGGAACAGAATAAATCGCTGGAATTCCACGCCGCGCATCTGGTCATCCACGGCGTGCTGCATGCGCAGGGTTACGACCACGAGTCGGATGAGGAAGCCGAGGAAATGGAAACGCTGGAAATTGAAATGCTGGCATCACTAGGCTTTCCCAATCCCTATATCGAATCATGAATCCGTGCGCAGATAGCGGATCGGTTAGATTAAAAACCGAACTGAGATCGCGCACTTTTTTGGAATCGGGAATATTTGTTGTATCCTGAACCCTGTTGAAACCACCACCCGCAACGGCTTTTTGCCTTATGCAAGACATTCCCCCCCAAGAAAAATCCGGCGATGCCAAACCGCATCGTTCGTTATTCGAACGCCTGACCGCACTGATCGCTCCAGAACCGGAGAGCCGCGCCGAGCTGCTGACCATCCTGCAGGATGCCCACGAACGCAATCTGATCGATGCCGATGCCTTGGCCATGATCGAAGGCGTGTTTCAGGTGTCCGAATTATCGGCACGCGACATCATGGTGCCGCGCTCACAGATGGATGTCGTCGATATCACCCGGCCGATCGCTGAATGGATGCCTATGGTGCTGGAAACAGCGCACTCGCGCTTCCCGGCTGTCGAAGGTGAACGCGACAACGTGGTCGGCATTTTGATGGCCAAGGATTTGTTGCGTTACTACGCGGAAGAATCCTTTGACGTGCGCCAGATGCTGCGCAGTGCCGTCTTCATTCCGGAATCCAAACGCCTTAACGTCCTGCTCAGCGAGTTCCGCGCAAAACACAATCACATGGCAGTGGTGGTCGATGAATACGGCGGCGTCGCCGGCTTGATCACGATCGAAGATGTGCTGGAACAAATCGTTGGCGACATCGAAGACGAATACGATTTCGATGAAGAGGAAGACAATATCCTCGCCATCAAGGCAGGTCAGTACGGCCCGCGCTGGCGCGTCAAGGCATTGACGGAAATCACGCAATTCAATGAAGAACTCGGCACGACGCTCTTTAGCGAGGATGTCGATACGCTAGGCGGCTTTGTTACCAATCATCTGGCGCGCATGCCGCACAAGGGCGAGATCGTCGATATAGATGGCTTGCGATTTGAAGTCCTGCGCGCAGATGCACGCCAGATCCACGTCTTGCTGGTGGAAAAGCTACCGGCGTCCGCGGCTGACGAAACGCTTGACAGCTAAGCCCGGGACACGCGTGACCTTCCCTCTTATGGTTCCTGCCTGCTGATGCGCGTGAGCTCTCTTTTTTCCGTTCGCTTTACCGCTACCAAGGCGGCCGTGATTGCTCTGTTTTCCGGTGCGTTGAATGTATTGGCATTTGCGCCATTTGGCTGGTGGCCGCTGCAAATCATCACGCTCGCGCTGCTGTTTCATTTGGTACTGCAAGCCCCGTCCATCAAATCCGCGATACTGACCGGCTGGGCGTATGGGTTCGGCTGGTCGGTATGTGGCGTGTACTGGCTCTACATCAGCATGCATCAATACGGCGGCATGCCTGCCGCGATGGCGGCCCTGGCCGTCGCTCTATTAGCAATGCTGCTGGGAGCATTTTCCGCCGCCGCCACAGGTGCTGGCGCGTGGTTTCAGCAACGCCGGCAAGCACCCGCAGCCGTATTGCTGTTACTGGTTTTTCCTGCAGTGTGGATGCTGTCTGAATGGTTGCGTGGCTGGGTGTTGACAGGGTTCCCATGGGTTGCCTCCGGCTATGCACATACTGGCAGCCCGCTCGCCGGTTACGCGCCACTGATAGGTGTCTACGGTTTGGGCTGGCTGGCCGCAGTATTAGCCGCCAGCCTGATCTTGTCGACCACCAAAAGAGCTGCGTCAGGCTTGATCGTCGTCATACTCGTGGGCGGCTTGGGTTTGAAATCGGTCAACTGGACGACGCCCCAAGGCGAACCCATCTCCGTACGTCTGTTGCAAGGCAATGTGCCGCAGGAAATCAAGTTTGACGCGCAACAAACCAACGTCACGCTCACGCTTTACGAAGATATGATCCGCGCTGCGCCGGCAGATTTGATTGCCACGCCGGAAACGGCTTTTCCTCTGTTAGCGCATCAATTGCCTGCCGACTATTTACCGCGACTGGCCGAGTTTGCGACCGCCTCCAACAGTCACTTGGCAATCGGTGTCGCCGTCAGCGACGGCCCGCAGCAATATGCCAATAGCGTGATCGGCATCGCGCCGGCAGCGGCCAATCGCACGCCACCAAAGTTATATCGCTACGACAAACATCATCTGGTGCCGTTCGGCGAATTCATTCCATTCGGCTTTCGCTGGTTTGTCGACATGATGCATATCCCGCTGGGCGACTTCACGCGCGGCGCGCCATTGCAGGAACCGTTCTCCGTCAAGGATCAATGGGTCTTGCCCAACATTTGCTACGAAGATTTGTTCGGCGAAGAAATTGCCGGCCAATTACGCGCCGCCGACGCCCATGGCAAGCCGGTGGCAACCATGCTGCTGAATGTTTCCAACATTGCCTGGTTTGGCGACTCGATCGCCTTGCCGCAGCATCTGCAAATATCGCAAATGCGCGCCATCGAAACCGGCCGTACCATGCTGCGCTCCACGAACACCGGCACCACAGCGGTCATAGATCCGACCGGGAAAGTCGTCGCGCAACTCAAACCTTTTGAGCGTGGCGTGTTAACCGCTTCGGCGCAGGGCTACAGCGGCATCACGCCGTATGTTTTTGTCGGCAATGTATTCATCGTATTGCTGGCGTTTGCGCTACTGATCGCTGCCTGGTGGTTTGCGCGCAGAAACCCTAATTCGCTCTAAAACCCGGTAAAATCTGGGGTTTTGGCAAACCTGCCCTTACCCGCACCGGGTAACGCAAAAATTCAAACAAGATGCTCACATTTCAACAAATCATTCTGACCCTGCAAAAGTACTGGGACGCGCAAGGTTGCGCGCTGCTGCAACCCTACGATATGGAAGTTGGCGCCGGCACCTCGCACACCGCGACCTTCCTGCGTGCGATCGGCCCCGAGCCATGGAAAGCCGCTTACGTGCAGCCATCGCGTCGTCCGAAAGATGGCCGCTATGGCGAGAACCCGAATCGCTTGCAGCACTATTATCAATTCCAAGTCGTATTGAAACCTGCACCAGCGAATATTCTTGAGTTGTATCTGGGCTCGCTGGAGGCACTGGGCTTCGACCTCAAGCAAAACGATATTCGCTTCGTGGAAGACGACTGGGAAAACCCCACCCTGGGCGCATGGGGCCTGGGCTGGGAAGTCTGGCTCAACGGCATGGAAGTCACGCAGTTCACTTACTTCCAGCAAGTCGGCGGCATCAATTGCAAACCGATCACAGGCGAAATCACTTACGGCCTGGAGCGCCTCGCGATGTATCTGCAAGGCGTCGACAATGTCTACGATTTGACCTGGACAGAAGGCCTGTCTTACGGAGACGTTTACAAGCAGAACGAAATCGAGCAATCGACCTACAACTTCGAACACAGTGATGCCGATTTCCTGTTCACCGCATTTACGGCGCATGAAAAACAGGCGCTGAATCTGATCGAAAACAAATTGGCCCTGCCGGCCTACGAACAAGTCTTGAAGGCTGCGCACACATTCAATTTGCTGGATGCGCGCGGTGCGATTTCTGTCACTGAGCGAGCCGCCTACATAGGCCGCATCCGCAATCTGGCACGTAGCGTCGCCCGCAGCTATCTCGACAGCCGGGCGCGCCTCGGTTTCCCTATGGCCAAACCCGAACACGCGGCCGAAGTGCTGGCTCAAATCGAAAAAGAAGCGGCATAACAATGAGTAACAGCATCAGTAACAGCGTAACGAACGGTATGGATACCAAAAATTTATTAGTCGAACTGTTCGTCGAAGAACTGCCGCCAAAGGCACTGAAAAAAATCGGCGATGCCTTTGCGCAAAATCTGCAAGCATCATTGCAAGCACAAGGCCTGCTTTCCGACGGTAGCGTGCTGACCCATTTCGCTTCGCCTCGTCGTCTCGGCGTGCATCTGACACAAGTGCAAGTGCAGGCGAATGACAAGCAAGTCATGCAAAAGCTGATGCCGGCAAGCGTAGGCTTGACTGCAGACGGCAAGGCAACGCCGGCGCTGTTGAAGAAGCTGGCTGCCCTGGGCGCAAATGAATCCGCAGTCGCTGACTTGAAGCACGAATCGGATGGCAAGGCCGAGGTTTTGTTTTTCAACAGCATCGTCACCGGCGTCACATTGGCAAATGGCTTGCAAAAAGCCATTGATGAAACCTTGGGCAAGCTGCCTATCCCTAAAGTGATGGGCTATCAACTGGCCGATGGCTGGGAGACAGTCAACTTCGTGCGTCCTGCGCACGGCCTGGTCGCGCTATATGGTGCCGACGTCGTGCCGATTGCAGTACTTGGTTTGACTGCAGGCAACACCACACGCGGGCACCGCTTTGAAGCCGGCCTAGACCCGGTTTATATCCGCGAGGCTGACAGTTATGCCAAGCAACTCCTCAGCGAAGGCGCTGTGATCGCCAGCTTCGCTGAACGGCGCGCGGAAATCGTGCGCCAGCTTGCAGCAGCCGCCAGCACCGCTGGCGACAATCTGACTCCGATACACGACGAAGACTTGCTGGATGAAGTCACCGGTCTGGTCGAGCGCCCGAATGTATTGGTAGGGCAATTCGAGGAAGCCTTCCTCGAAGTACCGCAGGAATGTCTGATCCTGACGATGAAGGCGAATCAGAAATACTTTCCGCTGCTCGATAGCCTGGGCAATTTGAGCAACAAGTTTTTGATCGTTTCCAACATTCGTCCGGCAGACCCGAGCACCGTCATCGGCGGCAACGAGCGCGTCGTGCGCCCACGTCTGGCGGATGCAAAATTCTTCTTCGATCAAGATCGCAAAAAGACCTTGGCATCACGCGTGAGCAGTCTGGATAAAGTCGTTTATCACAACAAGCTCGGCACCCAAGGCGAACGCATTGCACGTGTGCGTGCGATTGCGCAAGCCATCGCCACCAAGCTTGGTATCGATCCGCAACAAGCCGACGTCGCCGCGCAGCTAGCGAAAGCCGATCTACTGACCGACATGGTCGGTGAGTTCCCTGAATTGCAAGGCATCATGGGCCGTTACTACGCCCTGCATGATGGTCTGGCAGTAGACGTAGCCGACGCGATTGAAGACCACTACAAACCGCGTTTTGCTGGCGACACATTGCCGCGCAATTCAGTCGGCATGGTGGTCGCACTGGCTGACAAACTGGAAACCCTGGTGGGCTTGTTCAGCATCGGCCAGATCCCTACCGGCGACAAGGATCCCTTTGCCTTGCGTCGTCACGCCCTTGGTGTGATTCGCATGCTGATCGAAAGCAAGCTCGATATCGGCATCAATGAATTGATCGCTGCCGCTGAAAAGCCATTCAATGGACTCGGTGCAGAACATCGCACTGCTTTGCTGACATTTATCTTTGATCGACTTGCCAACGCATTACGCGAACAAGGTTATAGCGCACAGGAAATCGATGCCGTATTGGCATTGCAACCGCAGCGTCTGGCAGACATTGCCAGCCGGCTCGCCGCAGTACGTGCTTTTGCCGCCTTGCCGGAAGCGCCGGCACTGGCCGCTGCCAACAAGCGCGTAGGCAACATCCTCAAAAAAGTGGAAGGTGAAGTAGTTGCAAAAGTTGATGACGCATTATTGAAAGAAGCCGCTGAAGTTGCATTGAATCAAACCCTGATGGCCGTCAAACCACAAGCCGACGCCGCGTTTGCGCATGGCGACTACAGTGCTTCGCTACAGGCCTTGGCTGCATTGAAGACGCCAGTCGACGCGTTTTTTGACGGCGTGATGGTGAACGCAGAAGACGCTGCGCTGCGTAACAACCGACTTGGATTGCTGGCCACGCTGCATCAGGCCATGAACCAGGTTGCCGACTTATCCAAACTAGCCAGCTGATCGCCCGCCATGCCAGCCATCCCGAAAGCCGATCCGATGAAGCTCGTCATTCTTGACCGCGACGGCGTGATCAATTTTGACTCCGACACCTTCATCAAGTCACCGGAAGAATGGATACCTATACCGGGTTCGCTGGAAGCGATTGCGCGACTGAATCAGGCTGACTATCGTGTAGTCGTCGCCACCAATCAATCGGGCATTGCACGCGGCATATTCAACATCATGGCGCTGAATGCCATTCATCAAAAAATGCATGCTGCGGCGCAATCGGTAGGCGCGGAAATCGATGCCGTATTCTTTTGTCCGCATGCCGCCGACGATAGCTGCGATTGCCGCAAGCCTCAGCCCGGCATGTTACACACCATCGCCAAACGCTTTGATGTCAGCCTCAAGGGATTGCCGACGATAGGCGACTCGCTGCGCGATTTGCAGGCAGGCTTTGTGGTCGGTTGCGCGCCTTATCTGGTACTAACCGGCAAAGGCGCAAAGACACTGGCCAAAGGTGGTTTGCCGCCCGGCACCACCAGCTATCCCGATCTTGCCGCCGTGGTCGATCATTTATTAAAAGCGCCTGCGCTCACTTACGCTGTTTGAATAGCGTTGCACTTAATCTGGAGTTTTAATGTCACGTGCCATTTTGTTTTTGCGTTCATTGTTATTTGCATTGATCATGCTGATCGCCACCTTGATATGGGCCCCTGTCTGTTTTCTGGCTGCACCTTTGCCCTATAACAAACGGTATTTCATTACGTCGCGCTGGAATGTCTTCATCATCTGGCTAGCCAAAGTCTTGTGCGGCATACGTTATGAAATCAAGGGCTATGAAAACCTGCCCGATCAACCTGTGATCCTGTTGTCGAAGCATCAGTCCGCCTGGGAAACCATTTTCCTGCTGTGCAAAATGACACGACCACTGGTATTCGTATTCAAGAAGGAACTGCTCTACGTTCCCTTTTTTGGCTGGGCACTTGGTTTGTTGCGCATGATCCCTATCGATCGCAGCAGCGGCAAGGATGCGTTTGCCCAGGTCGTCGTGCAAGGCAGACGACGTCTGGCAGATGGTCAGTGGATCATCATGTTCCCTGAAGGGACACGCATCCCTGTCGGCCAAGGTGGCCGGTACAAGGGTGGCGGTGCACGTCTTGCTGTGGAAACCAATACCGTAGTCGTTCCCATCGCCTTGAATCCGGGTAAATGCTGGCCGAAAAACTCCTTCATCAAACACCCGGGATTGGTCACCGTGTCTATCGGCAAACCGATTTCACCAGAAGGCAAGAATGCCGTTGATCTGATGCAGCAAGTCGAAAACTGGATAGAATCGGAAATGCGTGTGATTTCACCCGATGACTACCGCGCCGAGCCGTCGCAAAAACCTTAACGGACCTGCCATCCTTGAAGCTGCTTCGTCACACATCGCCTGATCCGCAACAGCTTGCGCTGCAACTCGATTTCTTTTCGTCCGATTTTTCATCGCAGCCGAAAATCGATCATCCTGCGCCCAAGCATTCGCCGGGATCCTTGCTGCCACCCAGCGCTGCATCGAACAGCGATGCAGCCAAACCCGTAGCAATTGGCAAGCGCCGCGTACATGTGGGCGAGCATCATCTGGATTACACGCTAGTGCGTTCCAAGCGCCGCTCTATCGGCTTCATGATCGATGATGACGGCTTGCGCATCACGGCGCCGAAATGGGTTACGCTGACCGAAATCGAAAATGCGATTTGCGAAAAACAGCGCTGGATTTTCACCAAACTGAATGAACGACGCGAACGTTCTGCACGGCGCTTGCAGCCGCAAATGGAATGGCGTGATGGTGGCACCCTGCCCTACCTGGGCAACGACATCACCTTGCGCATACTGGCGACGCAGAGTGCTGGCATTCTGTACGATGCCGAGTCACGAGAATTGACTGTCTGCCTGCCATCGGATGCGGCCGAGCAGCAGTTGAAAGATCGTGTCCAGGGTTGGTTGCAACTCGAAGCAAAACGCATCTTTGCCGAACGCCTGCCGCTTTATGCTGACAAACTCAGCGTCAGTTATCAATCGTTCGCGTTGTCGTCAGCGATGACGCAATGGGGCTCTTGCACAGCCGATGGAAAAATTCGTTTGAACTGGCGCCTGGTGCACTTTGCACTGCCATTGATCGACTATGTGATCGCGCATGAGTTATCACATCTGCGCGAGATGAATCACGGCCCGCAATTCTGGGCAACGGTGCAATCGGTATTCCCTGAATTTGCAGCGGCGAAAAAAGCCTTGCGCGAGCATGCGCCGGAGACGCTGCCCATCTTTTGAACGATGCAGTCAATGCTGCATCGCTTCACGCATTACTTCACGTCGCGATTTATACAGACATCTGGCTTGATAACTAATCTTGAATGCATGCCCATGCATTCATCGGCTTAATGTGGCTGTTCGTTGTCTTTGCGTTCGATGAACTCGATCTTGTAACCATCGGGATCGGTAACGAAAGCAATCACGGTACTGCCTCCCTTGACCGGTCCGGCCTCACGCGTCACATTGCCGCCGGCTTTTTTCACGTCGGCGCATGCCTTGTAGGCATCATCGACTGAAATCGCGATGTGCCCATATGCGGTACCCATCTCATAACTGTGTTCGCCATGGTTATAGGTCAACTCCAGTTCCGCATGATCCGGATTACTGCCGTAACCAAGAAAGGCCAGCGTGTATTTGTATTCAGGATTTTCAGTCTGGCGCAGCACTTTCATACCGAGTACCTTGGTATAAAAATCAATGGACCGCTGCAAGTCGCCGACGCGAAGCATGGTGTGAAGAATGCGCATGAATATCTCCGCAATATGAATTGAATGAAGCGTCTATTTTATGACTATCAGGCATTTCTTGCCGACAGCGTACGCTTGCAAAATCAGATTACAAGCGATTGGCGAGCGCGACGTATTGTGCGAGAGGAATGGTTTCCGGGCGCATTTGCGGGTCGATACCGACTTCGATCAAATCACTCTCGACAAACATGCCTGCTAGGCAGTTGCGGATCACCTTGCGCCGTTGCGAAAATGCTTTCAGCACGACTTGTTCCAGCTTGCTCTGATCGCAATGCAGCGGGTTCGCGAGCGGAATCATGCGCACGATTGCGGATTCCACGCGCGGCGGCGGATCGAATGCCGTCGGCGGCACAATGAACATCAATTCCATTTGATAACGCCATTGCAGCATCACCGACAGCCGACCGTAAGTCTTGCTGCCCGGCTCGGCGACCATGCGTTCCACCACCTCCTTTTGCAGCATGAAATGCTGATCCTGCACATGCGGCGCCATCTCGGCGAGATGAAACAGCAAGGGACTGGAAATGTTGTAAGGCAGATTGCCGACCACGCGTAATTTGCTGCCGGCAGGCACTGGAATCGTGGAGAAATCGAATTGCAAGGCATCGGCAGAATGGATGATCAGCTTTTTTGGATCAAAGGTTTTTTTCAGCCGTTCGACCAGATCCCTATCCAGTTCCACCACATGCATCTGATCCACACCCTCCAGCAACAGACTCGTCATTGCCGCCAGCCCGGGACCGATTTCGACCATCGTATCCTGCGGTTGCGGATCGATTGCACGAATGATGTTGTGCAGAACTCCATCGTCGGTCAGGAAATTCTGGCCGAAGCGTTTACGCGGAATATGTTTCATTGATTGTGTATTTCAAGCCGAGATGAATCAGCGGGTTATTTTTTCGAAGGTCTAAACCGATGCTTTTGACGCGGCAACCATTTGTGCGGCGACTCGTATCGCTTCCAGCATGCTGCCATGATCTGCCAGGCCCAAGCCAGCGGCAGCCAGATCGAGTGCAGTACCGTGATCGACCGAGGTGCGGATGATCGGCAGGCCCAATGTGATATTGACGCCCAGACCGAAGCTAGCGTACTTCAATACCGGCAAGCCTTGATCATGGTACATCGCAAGTACGCAATCGGCATTGGCCAGCAGCTTTTGCTGAAACAAGGTGTCGGCCGGATAAGGGCCGCTCACATCACAGCCCCTGGCCTGCGCCGCCTGCAAAGCCGGCGTGATGACATCGATTTCTTCCCGTCCCAGATAGCCACCCTCACCTGCATGTGGATTCAAGCCGGTTACCAGTATGTGTGGCTGGGCAATGCCAAATTTATTCTGCAAATCCGCATGCACGATATCGATGATGGCGGACAGGCTTTCAAACGTAATCGCTGCGGCCACATCTTTCAACGCCAGATGCGTAGTCGCCAGGGCCACGCGCAAAGGTTGCGGCGTCGCATTGGTCGCCAGCATCATCACGACTTGTTTGGTGCCGGTTTTATCGGCCAAGTATTCGGTATGGCCGGTAAAGGGTACACCGGCATCGTTGATTGTGCTTTTTTGCAGTGGCGCCGTGACGATGGCATCGAACCAGCCTCGTACTGCACCGTCGATGGCGATATCCAGTGTTTGCAGCACATAACGGCCGTTACGTGCATCCAGCTTGCCGGGTACGACATGCGCCGCAAGTGGGCAGTCGATGACGGCAATTTGATCACGTGGAAATGCCGGCAGGCCGCTGTTGCGTACGGCCTGCAAGGACAAGGCAGATAAGTGAATATCCGGATTGATGGTGGCGGCGATCATGGATAAAAATGCTGCATCGCCTATCAATACGCTTTTTACATCAGCGCGCAGTTCCCATGCCGCACGAATCGAAATCTCCGGACCTATCCCGGCCGGCTCACCACACGTAATCGCAATGGTTGGGCGCTTACTCACGACGTGTACAAATCTGGGCGAACATTATCTGTCTTCCGTCCGATATTCTACATAGGCGCGATCGCGAACCTGGCGCAACCATTCTTGCGTTGCCTCCTCTTGTTTCTGTTCGCGAATAGCCTGACGTGCAACCATGCGCTGACGTTCTTGCGACACGTCGTCAGCCTTGCGTTCTTTGACAAGAATCAAATGGTAGCCAAAGGGCGATCGAATTGGTTCGCTAACTTCGCCGATCGGCAAGGCATCCATGGCGCGCTCGAATTCAGGCACGGTATCGCCAGGATAAATCCAGCCGAGATCGCCTCCCTTGGACGCCGAAAAATCATTCGAATAAAGACGCGCCAATTCTTCAAATGTTGCCGCCTTGTTGTCCAGACGTTGCTTCAATTCAGTCAGCTTGCGACGCGCATCTGCTTCTGTCACTACCTGATTCACCTTGATCAGGATATGGCTGGCATGTGTTTGCTTGACGGTTACCGCTGCGGCCGTGCTGCCGGCACCCGGATCGGCACGCATGATGCTCTGTGTGCGTTTGCCCAGCAGCTTCAAGACGTGAAAGCCGTTACCGCTTTTTACCAAAGGTGCAATCTGTCCCTGCTGCAAATTGCCTATCGCGTCGATAAACAATTGCGGCAAGCGCTCTTGGCTACGCCAGCCCAATTCGCCACCAGTCAATCCATCCGTACCGTCAGAGTATGCCGCTGCCAGCTTGGCGAAATCACCGCCTGCATTCAATTGCGCAATGACTTCTTCCGCGCGTCGCTTGCTTTCTGCCAGTTGTTGCGGCGAAGCGTTTTCAGGAACGCGAATCAGGATTTGGCCGATATTGAATTCCTGTGGTGCTGTCGTCGTCGCGGAACCGTCATGCGCGCCCATATAGGCATCTATTTCCGCATCCGATACCTGGATTTTGTTATCGACTTCACGCTCGCGCAAACGCTGCAAGATCATTTCGTTACGAATTTCGTCACGAAATTGAGAGTAGATCATGCCATCCTGTTCCAGGCGTTTGCGAAACTCTGACATGGTCAATTTGTTTTGATCTGCGATACGGGCAACAGCACGATCCAGCGAAGTATCATCCACTTTGATGCCGGATTCCTTGGCCTGCTGCAATTGCGCGCGCTCTACGATCATGCGCTCGAGTAATTGACGCTGCAGTTGTTGCATAGGAGGCATTTGACCACCCTGGCTTTTCAGACGCCCTTCAATGACTTTCAGTCGCTCTAGAAATTCATAGCGCGTAATCACCTCATTGTTGACCACGACAAGGATCGCGTCTGCCAGTCTCGGCTGCACAGCAGGCTTGGACGCATTGCTCGGTTCCATGTTTTGCGCAATAGCGCCCGTCATCAAGCCACAAGCCAAACTTAGCAAAACCAATGCGCTCTTGGCGCACCGAACAGGATATTGATTGGCAAACAAGGAGGAGAAAATATTCATGTTTTTTACGTACAAACTTAATAAGTGACGTTAGAAGGTTTATTGATGACTTGATAGCCGGGAATACTGGTGCGTAACGCTTCCATCGGATCAGAGCCTAATTTTGTCAAACCGCTTAATTCAAGCTGGAAGAAAAGCGAAGAAGTCGATTTGCCGGTTGCGGTCGGGATTCTTTGCCCAACAACGCGGAAAATCCAGCAATCCGCCTTGTATTCCAAACCGAGCAAGCCTTCCGATACTTTACTATCCGGCAGCGAATAATTCACACGCCCTACGCCATACCAGCGATCGGCAATCGGCCATTGACCCGACACATCAACTTGCTTCAATGCATTCGGTACGTCACGACGATAAGTCAGATTCAATACTTTCTTCGGCTCAGGCCGCCAACTCACACCAGCATTGGCACGACTGACATTTTTCTGTGTCGCACTGTATTGCAGGTTGCCTTCCGTACTGAGTGAGTTGGACACACGCAACGTACCCGATGCCAACCAGTCTGAACTACTTTCATTACTAGGCACACATGTACTCTGCCCACTCGCCGGCAAACACACGCGCTGATCATCGAAATACAATCTTTGCGCCAGCGCCACGCGCAGGCGTTCAGCGCCTGTCGATTCAATATATCGTGAGACCATCGCAACCGTCAGCTGGTTCGCATCGCTGATACGATCATTGCCGATGAAACGATTTTCACTAAATATCTGCGAAAAACTCAAGTCCGCCAGTGCGCTGTCAAATACCGGGAATTGGCTCTGGTCTTTATACGGGGTTCGCACATAGAACAGGCGAGGCTCCAGCGTCTGCGTAGCAGCATCACCAAAAATACTGGTCTCGCGTTCGAACACCAGCCCGCTGTCCAAAGAAAAAGTCGGCAATACGCGGTTGTAGTTTGAACTGACGTTGGTCGCCGGATTTTGCACATTGTAAGTAGTCGCGTGCATCGACACTTTAGGTGTCAAGAAATAGCTGGGACGAACGATGGGATAGGAGACACTGGGATTGATCACATAGCGCTCCCCACGCACCAGATCAGGATGCCAAAAACGGGTCGCTTCGCCCACTGCACTCCAGTCGAAACCTTTTACATCCTGGCGGCCGCCCTGCACAGTGAATTGCGGCAAACGATCATATGGACGCGCAATAGGTGACAGCGGATCTTGCAGCACTTGATAATTGGATGCGCGCGCAGTCGCGTTCCAGAAATTGCCAGCGTAGTTGAAATACAAATCGCGCAACAACAGGCGCTCCGTACTCGTCGCCAGATTCCGAGAAAAATCGCTAGGGTAATTATCGTCGGATGCTGCTTTTACATTCCACCCAAAAGAAGCCTGTGGCGTAAAGCGCTGATTATGTAACGATGCAATGGAATACCGATTTGTCTGGGTTTGCGCATCATTAGCGAGGTACTCAAGTTTGGTTTCGCCCGCGTAATTATTATCGAGATAACGCGCATCCGCGCCCAGTTGAAAACCGCGACGCTCGATATATCGCGGCGTTAATGTCAAATCGCGGTTAGGCGCAATATTGAAATAATAAGGAACTGCCACTTCAAAACCGCCGGTACTGGTGGTTCCTATTGTGGGTAGCAGCACACCGGATTTGCGCGCCTCCGACAAGGGGAAAGACATGTACGGGGTGCCGATGATAGGTACACCCTTGAAGTAAATCAATGTGGTGCCTGCAGTACCGATATCCCGTCCATTATCGAGATGCATGGTATTCGACTTCAGATACCAATCCGGATCGGGGCCTTCACAGGTGCTGTAGGTGCCTTGTGTAATGAGCGCTCTATCCTCTGCCTCGAAGTCGATGCGATCGGCTTTGCCTTGCGCATTATTTGCCTTCATGTGATATGTCGGGTTTAAAACATAGCCCTGACCCTCATCAATCTTGAAGCGCATCTTGTCGCCAGTGTAGCGATCGCCGAAACGATTCATCTTCACATTGCCGCTGGCTTCGACTTCGTCTTCTTCTATCCAGTAGGTTGCGTGATCGGCAGTGAGAGTCGTTCCGCCGCGAATGATTTCGACATCGCGTTCCAGCACGATCTCGCGATCCGGACGGCCGGTCATTTGCTCGGAACTAACCTGGGTTTCCGCCTCAGGCGTTTTCTCCCTTGCCGGTTTGACGCTGATTTGCGCGGACGCGAACGTCGAGGTACAGACCGCAGCGACGAGGGCGGTCATCTTGGCAAGGGGACGTTGAATAGGACGGTAAGAGAAAAGCCAGGTCATGAAAATAAATTTTTGAATACCATCTCTGGCGATTTTTCGAATGTAATCACTTATTATATGGGAACTCACTACTCACAAACCGAATTCCTGGGCTCGCTTCATGTCTTTACATACTGCATCTGATTCCTCCGGCGATCCACGTCTGACTCAACTTCAAAACTGGCTAGGCTCCTTGCCTGCCCCGTTGCTCCTGCTGGCGTCGCTGAGACTGGCATCCTCTGATGCCAGTTTTCGCCGCTATTTTCGCATTGATGGCACCGATGGCGGCAGTTACATCGTCATGGATGCCCCTCCACCACAGGAAGACGTACGCCCTTTTATCCATGTCGCCGACGTTTTTGGCGCTACCGGGGTTTCTGTGCCAAGCATTCTGGCACAGGATATTGAATCGGGGTTTTTATTATTGTCCGATCTGGGGTCGACCACGTATCTGCAATTGTTAAATCCGGACAATGCGCACAAACTCTACATCGATGCGATTGATGCAATGGTGCAGATTCAGGTGCATAGCACACCGGCGGTGTTGCCTGAATACGACCGCGCACTACTACTACGCGAACTGATGCTATTCCCTGAGTGGTATATCGGCAAGCATCTGGGCCTGACCATGACCGAGAAGCAAACCGCCACGTTGAACAAGGTATTCGATGCGCTGCTCGCCAACAATCTGGCGCAGGCGCAGGTCTATGTACATCGCGATTTTCACTCGCGCAATCTGATGGTGCTGCCGAACGGCAATCCCGGGATACTGGATTTTCAGGATGCCGTATACGGACCGATCACCTACGATCTGGCCTCGCTGCTGCGCGACGCCTATATCCAATGGGACGAAGAAATCGTGCTCGACTGGGCAATTCGCTATTGGGAGCGGGCGAAACGTGCCGGCCTTCCCGTGAATTCCGATATCGATTCCTTCTATCGCGATTTTGAATACATGGGACTGCAGCGCCACCTGAAAGTGCTCGGCATCTTTGCCCGCCTGTATCACCGCGACGGCAAGGACGCTTATCTGAAGGATATGCCGCTTGTGATGGAATACACGCGCAAGGCTGCACATCGTTACAAAGAGCTCGCGCCCCTCGTCAGATTGCTGGATGAGCTGGAAGACAAGGCGCCGCAAGTCGGCTATACGTTTTAATCGGCCAGGCCAATGCGACGCGATATTGAACTGCATCGTGCACAGGAAATTTACTCATTTACACAAAGAATGCGACAACCATGAAAGCGATGATTTTCGCTGCCGGACGTGGCGAAAGAATGCGCCCGCTGACCGATACATGCCCAAAACCCTTGCTGAAGGTACGCGGTCGTCCGCTGATCGTCTGGCACATCCTGAATCTGGTACGTGCCGGCATCAAGGATATCGTCATCAATCATGCCCATCTCGGCCACATGATCGAAGAAACATTAGGCAACGGTGAACAGTTCGGTGCCAGTATTGTTTACTCCGCAGAAGGCACCGCACTGGAAACCGCTGGTGGCATTGCAAAAGCGCGGCATTTGCTGGGCGATGAACCTTTTCTCGCTCTTGCGGCAGACATCTACTGCCCCCACTTCGATTTTGAGCAGGTAAAAGGCGTGCTGGAAGATAATGACGTGTGGGGCAATCCACATCCGCTGGATAAGCGCGATGTTGCGTGGTTGTATCTGGTCAAGAATCCCTCGCACAATCCGCAAGGCGATTTTGCGCTGAACAGTTTTTCCATCATCAACGAAGGCGAACCGCGTTTAACCTTTTCCGGCATAGGCGTCTATCGCCCGTCGATGTTTGATTCGATTACCGCAGGCGAGTCGGCCAAACTGGCACCGCTGTTGCGCGAATACGCGGCGCGCGGCCAGATCGGCGGCGAATTGTATCGCGGTACCTGGGCCGATGTCGGTACCGCAGAACGTCTGACTGAACTGAACGCACCTTTGACAGGAAAATGAAATGAAAAGCTATGTCGCCAGACGCGCGTCACTGATCGCTCAAATGCAGGCCAAGGGCGGCGGCATTGCCATCATCCCGACGGCACCTGAAGTCATGCGCAATCGCGATGCCGATTATCCATACCGGCACGACAGTTATTTTTATTACCTGTCCGGGTTTACCGAACCTGAGGCCGTGATCGTCTTGATTGCCGGCGAAAAAAATCAAGCCATTCTGTTTTGCCGCGAAAAAAATCTGGAGCGCGAAATCTGGGATGGCTTTCGCTACGGTCCGGAAGCAGCGCGCGCCACCTTCGGTTTCGATGCCGCCTATCCGATTGACGCCATCGATACTGAATTGCCGAAACTGATGGCCAATGCGCAGGCCCTGTTTTACGCACTCGGCAGCGACAGCAAACTTGATGGGCAGGTGCAGCGCTGGCTGCAAGCAGTGCGCGGACAGGCACGTGCTGGCGTGACGCCACCCGCCGCCGCCTACGATGTACACGTGCTGCTGGATGAAATGCGCTTGAGCAAGGATGCCGACGAGATAGATATCATGCAGCGCTCGGCCGATATCGCAGCTGCCGCGCACAGACGCGCCATGCGCATCGCCAGACCCGGTCTGCGCGAATATCATCTGGAAGCAGAAATCCTGCATGAATTCCGCAACAACGGTTCGCAATTTCCCGCCTACGGTTCGATTGTCGCTACTGGCGCAAATGCCTGCGTATTGCATTACCGCGCCAGCGATGCCGAGTTGCAAGATGGCGATCTGGTACTCATTGATGCCGGCTGCGAACTGGACAGTTATGCGTCCGATATCACGCGCACGTTTCCCGCCAATGGAAAATTTTCAGGGCCGCAAAAAGAATTGTATGAAATCGTGCTCGCATCGCAATATGCGGCGATAGCAGAAACACGTCCCGGCAAACGCTTCATGGATGGTCACGATGCAGCCGTCAAGGTGCTCGCGCAAGGCATGCTGGATACCGGCCTGCTCGACAAGAACAAGGTCGGTACCCTGAGCGACGTCATCGAAAGTCGCGCCTATAGCCAGTTCTACATGCACCGCACCGGGCACTGGCTGGGCATGGACGTGCATGATGTCGGAGAATATCGCGATGCGGCACCAAGCGGCATAGAAAAACCGTGGCGCACTCTGCAGGCCGGCATGGTGCTGACTGTGGAACCAGGCATCTATGTACGCCCCGCCGAAGGCGTACCCGCGCAATACTGGAATATAGGCATACGTATAGAAGACGATGCACTGGTCACCGCCAACGGCTGTCACATCCTGAGCGCCGCGGCACCGAAAACAGTCGCCGATATCGAAGCATTGATGCAGCACAATTAAACCGCATGCAAACCGATTTCGACATTGCCATCTGCGGCGCAGGCCCGGTCGGACTGACACTGGCAGCATTGCTGGCCAAGCAGGGGATTGCACCTGCACGTATCGCCTTGATCGATGCAAAAGCGATAGAGCAAACGTCGCGCGATCCGCGTTCGATCGCATTGTCTTATGGCAGCCGGCAGATTTTCGAATCGATCGCATCCTGGCCCATCGCGGCAACACAGATCAATCAGATACACGTTTCACGTCGCGGTCATTTCGGCCGCACGATGATAGAGCGTGAAGAATACAATTTGCCGGCGCTCGGCTACGTGACGCGCTATGGTGCAATGGTGACGGCATTGAATGAGCTCGCAACGAGGATAGGCATTACCTTGATCCGTCCGGCCACCGTGATCGATCTGGTTGAAAACGATGATGTAGTTACACTCGCCTTTGCTGACCGTGCATCGATTACCGCAAAAATCGTCGTGCAGGCAGAAGGTGGCATTTTTACCGAACAAGTAAAAAAATCCATGCATCGCGATTACGGCCAAACTGCCATCGTCGCGCATGTGACCGTCAGCGCACCAATTATGCACCGCGCATTCGAGCGCTTCACCGACGAGGGACCGTTGGCGCTGCTGCCGCAGGATGATGGTTACGCGCTGGTTTGGTGTGTGCAGGCCGAGACTGCGCAACGCTTGCTTGCTGTGAATGATGCAGCTTTCCTGCAGGAGTTGGGTAAAGCATTCGGCACGCGTCTGGGAAGTTTCACGGCTACGACGCCACGCAACGCGTTCCCGCTGGGTCTGAATGCGCAAGCCGCATCATCCAGCAGAACGGTAGCCATAGGTAATGCTGCACAAACCCTGCATCCGGTTGCGGGGCAGGGTTTAAATCTCGGCCTGCGCGATGCCAGCGTATTGGCAAGATTGCTGGCCAGGCATATGAGCCCGGCAGCACTGCATGAGTTTTCTGCCAGCAGGATAGCGGATCGTAGTGCCACCATTCATATGACGGATATCATGGCGAGGATTTTCGCCAGTGCCCCTGCTGGCAGACTGTCGCAAGCCTTGCTGGGATTTTCCCTGAGCCTGGTTGATGGAATAAAACCGGCGAAGAAATTGTTGGCAGAACAGATGATGTTTGGCAGACGTTCTTGAGATTCGTCCGCAAAGCTTTTTCTGCACCGCAAGAACATATCAGGCGCCCAACAAAAAAGCCGCCTCCCTTTGATGGGAGCGGCTTTTTTACATGAGTGCCTGGCTTGCTGTTAGCGTGCCTTCATAGCACGTCCGTACCACGCCATCTTTCACAAGGATGGCAAACCAGTGATCCCTGCTGCTAGCTGAACATGACAGCGCTCAAACCCCGACTTCTGCACGCTGGAATTCTGCCCAATTGACCTGCGCCGCTTTTTTGGCGCCATTCTCGGTCATCGTTTCAAAGCAACGTGCCTTGGTAGTTTGGATAGCATCGATCAGAAAATCGGCGTCATAGACCTTCAGCAAATGGGACTGATGCGTTTCCATGTATTTCTTGATGCGGTCACGCTCGCAGGGCAGACTTTGCAGCGCGTGGAATACGTCGCTGTCCCAGTGCCAACTCAGGCCGAGTTCATAAAATGCTGCGTTATACGCAGCCAGATGACATTCAACGGCATTGCCTATTGGACATTGTTCGAGTTCGACCATGGCACTTCTCCTTCAGTATGTGCACGTCATTGCGGAAACCAGTCCGCGATCACTTTTGCAGACTTCGAGGACATCGTAAAGGCTAAAAATGATTAGGTATAGTTAAAGTATTTAATGACAATCATTAGCTATAGATAATGATTGTCGTATCCTATTTCTTCATTTTTTTATGAAAATGAAGGCCTGAAAAATAAAAGCTGCGCTTTATCGCAATTCTTGACAGTCGTCATAGGTGATTTTCGTGAGCACACAGTACTGTTCGGACTGGAGTTGAACACCAAACAAAGCGGGCTCATCTGACGTGTTCACAACTGGCATTTACGGAAATATTTCAGGATTGATTGCGTCATGAAAGTCATCGTTTTGGGTTCGGGCATTATCGGCACGGCATCCGCCTGGTTCCTGAACAAGGCTGGGCACAACGTCACCGTGATAGAGAGGCAACCCGGTGCCGCGCAGGAAACCAGCTTTGCCAACGGCTGCCAGATCTCGGTATCGCATGCGACGCCATGGGCAAATAAAACGGCGCCGATGACGATCTTCAAGTCGCTAGGCAAGGAAGATGCGCCTTTGCTGTATCGCTTCCGTGCTGAATGGCTGCAGTGGAAATGGGGCATGAATTTTCTGCGTG
>CAYOQL010000004.1:0-20781 GCA_964406085.1 uncultured Herminiimonas sp. | reverse complement strand
TATCGCTTCCGTGCTGAATGGCTGCAGTGGAAATGGGGCATGAATTTTCTGCGTGAATGCACGCCCAAGCGTACCGTTCATAACATTCACCAGATTGTTGCGATCGCCGAATACAGCCGCCAGACGCTGCAAACCCTGCGCACCGAAGTCGATATCGATTACGACTGCCTGACGCGCGGCATTCTGCATTTTTATACCAATCAAAAAGACTTTGATGAATCTCTGGCATCCGCCGCTGTGATGCGCGATCTCGGCTGTCCGCGTGTCCCGATGAGCGCGGATGAAGCCATCAAACTGGAGCCTGCGCTGGCGCAGATACGCGCGCAAATTGTCGGCGCAGATTTCACTGAAACCGATGAGTCCGGCGACATCTACAAGTTCACTACCGCACTGGCCGGCAAGGCGCAGGAACGCGGTGTGGATTTTCAGTTCAATACGACCGTCACTCGCCTGATAACCGAAGGCACTGGCGCAAGTGCGCGCATCACCGCGGTGGAAGTCATCGATGCCGCAGGCCACCATCGAACCTTGCGCGCGGATGCATTTGTAATGGCGATGGGAAGTTTTTCCGTCCAGGTCCTGAAGCCGCTAGGGATAGACTTGATGATCTATCCTGGCAAGGGGTATTCGGCGACCTACCCGATTTTGAATCCGGAACTGGCACCGACGGTATCGCTGATCGATGATGGCTACAAGCTGGTGTTATCACGTTTGGGCGACAAGTTGCGCGTGGCCGGCACCTGTGAATTCAATGGCTATACGCGGGAGTTGAATGCTACCCGTTGTGCAGCCATTACGCGCCGCACGCGCGAATTGTTCCCCGCTGCCTGCGATTATGAGAGTCCTGCCTATTGGGCCGGCTTGCGCCCGTTGACGCCATCCAATGTGCCCTACATTGGCAAGACCAAGTTCAGCAATCTGTTCTTGAATACCGGCCATGGGTCGCTGGGCTGGACCATGGGTTGTGGTTCGGGACGTGCGATTGCAGATATTGTTTCAGGCCTGGAGCCAGAAGTGAATTTCGCGTTTACCGGAATGACAGCGCGCAAGAGCAATGGCGCAAGAATATTATCTGCCAGCCCAGACAAACACACTGCTTGAAAAATGCGCGTTCCTGAGATTAATGGGCTGCCGCAGTCAGCACATCATCAAAAATGATGCGGTCCCCACCGCTCAGCAATAAAAAATGTTTGCCGCTGCAACGCGCTATCAGCGACATATTCAACCGTTCGGCCACCATATGCCCCATTTGCGTTGCCCCCGAACGCGACAATAGGAATGGAATCCCCATCTGCGCACCTTTCATCACCATCTCGGAAGTCAGGCGTCCGGTAGTATAAAAAATCTTGTCTTCACCGTGCACGCCATCGAACCACATCTTGCCGGCAATCGCATCGACAGCATTATGGCGACCGACGTCCTCGACAAAATAAATCAACTCACCTTGCGCAGAAAACAGGGCGCAACCATGTACCGATCCGGCTTGCTTGTACACCGATCGATGGGTACGTATCGTATCGATGACTTTGTATAAAGTAGATTGCGCCATGCGCGCATCTGGAGGCAAGGAGATCGCATCGATTGCATCCATCAAACCGCCGAATACCGTACCCTCACCGCCACCAGTCGTTACTGTGCGCGTGGCAGTACGTTCATCTATATTTTCAATGCCGTTACGGGTGACTACGGCAACTGCATCGACATCCCAGTCGACTTGCACCGACAAGATGTCTTCTATATTTTTGATGAAGCGCTGATTGCGCAGATAGCCTAGCGTCAGTGCTTCAGGCGCACCGCCCAGCGTCATCAATGTGACCAGCTCGCGTTTATCCACATAGATCGTCAGCGGCTGCTCAGCCGGGATAGCGATCGTCGATGTGCGGCCGCGCTCATCCATGACTTCAACATCATGTGTCAGCTTGCGCACTGCATGGGATAAGGTCGGACGAACAGTCATAGGGGGACATTGGACAGGAAAAAATCAGGGAGAAACCACTGGTCTCTGAATCGCGAACACGAGCGATGCAAAACATGCCGCAATTATGCCATCACACGGCTTATCCAGATGCAAGGCTGAAGGCAAAAATAAAAACCGGCACTTGCTGCAAGAGCAAATGCCGGTTTAATTACGAACAACTAAAGACTGAATCGTCTTAGTTGGCCGTTGCCATGCTATTCGTCAAGTTGACCAAAGCCTGACCGCCACCGTAGCTGGTTTGTACTGGTGCAGTGCCGCCCATCGTGATGCGGATTGCGCAGTATTTAAACTCTGGGATCTTGCCAAACGGATCAAGAGCTGAGTTCGTCAAACGGTTAATTGCCGCTTCGTAGTAGCAGAACGGCACGAACACAGCGCCACGTGGCGAACTATCATCAGCACGTGCATACAAGGTGACGTTACCGCGACGCGATTCCAGTGTGATCAAATCGCCAGGCTTGCCGCCCATTGCAAGCAGATCCAGAGGATGGATCAAAGCGATCGGATCTGGTTCGATCGAATCGAGTACGGTTGCACGGCGCGTCATACTACCTGTGTGCCAGTGCTCCAGCTGACGACCAGTGATCAAGACCATTGGGTACTCAGTATCCGGACGCTCATCCGCAGGAATGATGTCAGCAGGGACGAAGCGTGCACGGCCGCTTTCACGCGGGAACTCATCCACGAACACGACTGGATCACCTGGATCGCCTTCTTTCAGGCAAGGATAGGTAACCGCATCTTCGCGCTCCAGACGTTCCCAGGTAATCCCGGCAATGCTAGGCATGGTATGACGCATTTCGTCGAATACTTCCGACACGTGTTTGTAGTTCCAGTCGCAACCGAGGCGATTTGCCATTTGCTGGATGATCCACAAATCCTGCTTGGCTTCGCCAGGAGGATTGACCGCTTGGCGACCCATCTGCACGGTACGATCAGTATTCGTGAACGTGCCGTTTTTCTCTGGGAAGGCACTTGCTGGCAAGATCACGTCAGCCAGATAAGCGGTTTCGGTCAGGAAAATATCTTGCACGACCAGATGGTCCAAAGCGGCCAATGCTTCACGCGCATGGTTCGCATCCGGATCCGACATCGCAGGATTTTCACCTTGGACATACAGACCGCGAATCTTGCCATCGGTAATCGCATGCATGATTTCAACGACAGTCAAACCTGGTTCAGGATCGAGCAAATCGATCGACATGTTCCATGCTTTTGCAAAGTTGGCACGAATCTTCGGATCGGTAACGCTTTGGTAATCCGGGTACACCATAGGGATCAAACCGGCATCCGATGCACCTTGCACATTGTTTTGACCACGCAATGGGTGCAAGCCGGTACCTGGACGGCCAATCTGGCCCGTCATCAGTGACAGTGCAATCAAGCAACGCGCATTGTCGGTACCGTGGATATGCTGCGATACGCCCATGCCCCACAAGATCATCGATGCTTTGGATGTCGCATACAGACGTGCAACGTAGCGCAAGGTCTCTGCATCGATGCCGCAAATTGGCGCCATCAATTCAGGTGTGTAGCCTTCGACGTTTTTGCGCAGCTCTTCGTAACCGATGGTACGGCTTTCGATAAATTCTTTATCGACCAGGCCTTCAGTAACGATCACGTTCATCATCGCATTCAACATCGCGACGTCGGTATCCGCCTTGAATTGCATGAAGCGATGTGCAATACGCGACATATCTGTACGACGTGGATCGCAGACGATCAACTTGGTACCGTTGCTGACTGCATTCTTGATCCAGGTTGCAGCAACCGGATGGTTCACGGTCGGGTTGGCACCAATAATAATGACGACTTCTGCCTTGGTCACGTCCATCACTGGATTCGACACCGCACCTGAACCGATACCTTCGAGCAACGCCACAACTGACGATGCATGGCACAAACGTGTGCAGTGATCGACGTTGTTGCTACCGAAACCGGTACGCACCAATTTCTGGAACAGGTACGCTTCTTCGTTACTGCCTTTGGCTGAACCGAAACCGGCCAGTGAGCGTTTGCCGTGCGTATCGCGAATCTTGGCGAAGGTACCACCGGCAACTTCCAGCGCTTCTTCCCATGTCGCTTCGCGGAATACTTCCATCACGCGATCCGGATCCATGATGGCATCACCACGTTTAGGTGCATCGGCACGACGGATCAGAGGCTTGGTCAAACGGTGTGGATGGTTTGCATAATCGAAACCGTAACGACCTTTAACGCACAGACGTTCACGGTTAGCCGGACCATCGCGACCTTCAACATAAAGAATCTTGTTGTCTTTGATGTTGTAAGTCAGTTGGCAACCAACGCCGCAATATGGGCAAACGGACTCAACCTTCTTGTCCGGCACGCTCATCGCGACATCACGGGCTGGCATCAAGGCGCCTGTTGGGCAAGCCTGTACGCATTCCCCGCAAGCAACGCAGGTCGATGCACCCATCGGGTCATCCATGTCGAACACGATTTGCGCATGGTCGCCACGGAAGGCCAGACCAATAACGTCATTTTCCTGCTCGTCGCGGCAAGCACGTACGCAACGCGTACATTGAATACAGGCATCCAGATTGACTGTCATCGCTGGATGCGAAAAATCAGGAGCGACGCGTGCCCGCGCTTCGAAACGTGGTTTGCCCACTTCCATTTTTGCAGCCCACTCGTCCACTTCATTGTGACGTGTGTAGTCGGTTTCCGGCATGTCGGACTGCAACAGCTCCAACACCAGCTTTTGCGATTTCACTGCGCGTTCGCTTTCGGTATTTACTTTCATACCGTTAGTCGGATTGCGGCAGCATGAAGGAGCCAGGACGCGTTCGCCATTGATTTCGACGACGCATGCACGGCAGTTACCTGCTGTGTCCATGCCTTCTTTGTAGCAAAGATGCGGGATCTCGATGCCTTCGCGCTTGGCGATGGTCAACAGCGTATCGGTTGCACGGCCGGTTACTTCACGACCGTTCAATTCAAACGTTACTGTCGGCACTTCGAGTTGTGCCATTTCGCTTCTGGTAATTGCGTTCATTATCTTTTCACCTTAATCCGGGGCTACGTGCTTAAGCCAACTCATGCGGGAAGTACTTGACGACACAGTCGATCGGGTTAGGCGCAGCCTGACCCAAACCGCAAATCGACGAATCGCGCATGACTAACGAGAGATCTTCCAGCAAACCAACATCCCATTTCGGTTTCTTGATCAATTCTGCTGCTTTCGCGGTACCGACACGGCACGGTGTGCATTGACCACATGATTCGTGTTTGAAGAAGTCCATCATGTTGCGTGCTGCTTGTACTGCCGTGTCTTTATCCGACATCACAATGACAGCCGCGGAACCGATGAAGCATCCGTATGGTTGCAAGGTATCGAAATCAAGCGGAATGTCGTTCATCGATGCTGGCAAGATACCGCCCGAAGCGCCACCTGGCAAATAGCCGTAGAAGGTTTGACCTTCCAGCATGCCGCCGCAATGTTCGTCGATCAATTCCTGAATCGTGATACCGGCTGGTGCCAGTTTGACGCCAGGATTTTTGACACGGCCGGAAACCGAATACGAACGCAAACCTTTGCGACCGTGACGACCGTGCGACGTAAACCACTCGCCGCCTTTTTCCAGAATGTCGCGTACCCAGTACAACGTTTCAAAGTTGTGTTCCAGCGTAGGACGGCCGAACAAACCAACTTGCGCCACGTAAGGTGGACGCAAACGTGGCATGCCGCGTTTGCCTTCGATCGATTCGATCATCGCTGATTCTTCACCGCAGATGTACGCACCAGCACCGCGGCGCAGGAAAATTTCCGGCATGTTGGCGATAGGTGGATTGGCTTTCAGTTTCGCCAATTCAGCTTCCAGCATGGTGCGGCAACCGTGGTATTCGTCACGCAGATAGATGTAGATAGTCTGGATGTCGACAGCCCATGCTGCGATCAACATGCCTTCGAGGAAACGGTGCGGATCTTTTTCGAGGTAGACGCGATCCTTGAATGTACCTGGTTCGCCTTCATCGATATTGACAGCCATCAGACGTGGGCCTTTTTCGCCGCGCACGATGCGCCATTTGCGACCGGATGGGAAACCCGCACCACCCAGACCGCGCAAGCCGGAATCTTCCATCGTCTTGATGACGGATTCAACATCACGTTCACCGGAAACACATTTCTTCAACAACTCGTAACCGCCAACGTTGCTATATTCCGCGAAATCAACTACTTCGCCAGCAGCTTGCGTAATTTGATTGTTGCCAACTGCTGCTTCTACTGCCTCGGCTGTTGCGTGAATAACCGGATTTTGACCAACCACCGCTACCGGTGCCTGCTCGCAACGACCGACGCAAGGTGCCGCGATCACGCGCACTTCTTTACCCAGAATTTTTGGCAATTTAGCCAGCAAGTCACGTGCGCCCGCCATTTCGCAAGACAAGCCGTCGCATACGCGAACGGTCAATGCCTGTGGTGCTTCTTCACCTTCTTTAACGATATCGAAGTGGTGATAGAAGCTTGCGACTTCGTATACTTCAGTTTGCGCCAAACGCATTTCTTGCGCCAGCGCTGCCAGATGGCTGGAAGCCAAATGACCGAATTTATCCTGGATCTTGTGCAGATGCTCAATCAGCAAATCAGGTTGACGCGACTCGTCACCCAATAATGCACGTACCTCTTCCAGCGCAACCGGATCAACGCGACGGCCTTTTGGCGCTTGACGCTTACGCTCTTTCGTATTTACAACTTCCTGCACTGCAATTGGGATGACTTTGTGGTTCATGATAGTTCCTAATCAACATACAAACACCGGACCGTTATCCGGGTTTTATCAACGTGCGCTTTATGCATTACAGATCAAAGAGAATTGAATTCTCTTCGATCGTTTCGCTACCAACATCTGTACTGCCTGCATCTGTATCAACTACGAATACTTGTTACCAATATCTACTACCGACTGACGATTTCAACGTACATATCGCCCATCTTTATTTATCAGGGTCAGCTCAACAAAATTGCTGCCTGTGTGATCCTTTTCGCTATAGCTGAGTGACACGCCACCCATATCTACTCGCTGCATGGTTTCCAGTCCACGCACAAAACTGTCGCGCGTCAAATTACGTCCTGCACGGCGCAAACCTTCAACCATGACTTTCGCTGACAGATACCCTTCCAGCCCGGCATAAGAAACGGTTGCACCGCTTGCCTTGGCTGCCGCCTGAAATTCCTTGCCCAAAGCGCTAGAGGACAAATTCGGTGGCGGCGTCACTTGCGACAGAATCACGCCAGCTGCATCACGCCCCAGATCCTTGATGAAATCCTGCGACGAATTATTCGACAGCGTCATGATCTGCATATGCCCATCGCGAGCACGAATCGCCTTGATCACATCTACCGTATTCGAACCAGAACTCACAATAATCAGTGCATCCGGTTTTGCACTTACCAGCTTGAGCGCTACCTCATTCACATTCGGTTTGATGCGCGGAAAAATCTCAACAAAGGCCGGCTTCAACTTGAACTCAGCCATACCCCTGTTAAATCCGTTGAGCCCATCGAGTCCTAATGCATCGTCTTTCTCGTACGTCAGTAACCCGATGTTTTTAAATCCCAGCGTATTGAAATGCTCAATCGCTTTTACTACTTCATCCTGATACTTGGCCCGCACATTGAATACCCAGCGATTGACTGGCGTGTGCAGGCTTTCCGCTCCCGTACTCGGCGCTATCAAAGGCACTTTAGCGGCAGCAAGCTCAGGTAATATCGCAATGGTGTGTGGCGTACCGCGACTCTGAAACAATGCGAAAACTTTATCCTTTTCGATCAGTGCCTTGGCATTGACTAAAGCCTTTTCCGGCAGATACTGATCATCCAGCGTACGTATTTCTATCTTGCGGCCATTGACGCCGCCCTGCTTGTTGACCGCCGCGATATACGCCTGCGCGCCTTCATTCATTTCTTTTACCGTCCCGGCAACCGTGCCGGTGAGACCGATGGTTTGGCCAATCAGGATCGTGCTCTCTGTAACACCATCCTCAGCATGAACTGCTTGAAATACCCCCGCCACCAACAACACGGCAGGCAGTACTTGTCTCCATCCCTTACCCATCAATTTTCTCCTCAGAAAACCATATATATGCTTTTTTAAGCATAACTTATAGTTCTTCGGTGCGCGTATCTTATCGACGCGTCACCCCCTTCAGCATTGACCGAGATCAATTTTTCACATGATCTTTAGTACATATGCGTATTGAACCAGCAAAACCAATTACAAAATCTGTCTTCTGCGCGTATTTTCATTCAAAAAAGAATCATTCTCATTTGAAAGCGACATCAACGCCAGTTCGCAATCCTATCCCAAATCGTTAAGAACACCAATTTTAGCAATCGCGCTCCAATCTGGTTGAATTAAGCATATAGATCATCCTCAAACCAATCCTATGCTTGTAGTTCAACCAGTATTCACATTAAATCCTGGTGCCAAATAAAAAACCCCTACCTTTTCGGGTAGGGGCTCTTGAACCGCGAGTTACAGAGAGTATTTCTTTACGAAATAACGCCGTCTTTACGCAAGTCAGCGATTTGTTCCGCGCTATAACCCAGTTGGCCCAGCACTTCTTCTGTGTGCTCGCCAAGCAGAGGCGAACGCGTCACATCTGTCGGGCTATCGGACAATTTGATCGGGTTACCGACTGTCAGGTATTTGCCACGTACTGGGTGATCAACTTCAACGATCGTGCCGGTTTCACGCAGCGATGGCTCTTCAGCGATTTCTTTCATCGACAAGATCGGGCCACAAGGGATGTCGAACTTGTTGAGAATGTCCATTGCTTCGAACTTGGTCTTGGTCTTGGTCCACTCTTCTACTGTTGCAAAGATGTGTTTCAAGTGCGGCAGACGCGACGCTGGTGTTGCGTACTCTGGATCTGTCAGCCACTCTTCTTTACCAATCACTTTGCAGATTGGTGCCCACACTGCACCTTGGGTGATGAAGTAAATGTATGCATTAGGATCGGTTTCCCAGCCCTTGCATTTCAGGATAGAACCAGGCTGACCGCCACCTGATGCATTGCCGGCGCGCGGCACGGAGTCACCAAATGGAGTATCCGGATATTGTGGATATTCCTTCATTACGCCGGTACGTTCCAGACGTTGCTGATCGCGCAGCTTGACGCGGCACAGATTCAACACGGCATCTTGCATAGGCGCCAGAACTTTTTGGCCACGGCCACTTGAATGACGCTGCAGCAATGCAGCGAGAATGCCAAGCGCCAAGTGGAGGCCGGTACCGCTGTCACCGATTTGCGCGCCGGTAACCATTGGTGGGCCGTCATCGAAACCAGTTGTTGATGCGGAACCGCCCGCACATTGCGCGACGTTTTCATATACTTTGCAATGTTCGTACGGACCAGGGCCAAAGCCTTTGACCGATGCAACGATCATTTTTGGATTGAGTTCGTTAATACGTTCCCAGGTGAAGCCCATGCGGTCGAGCGCGCCTGGCGCGAAGTTCTCTACCAGTACGTCGCATTCTTTGATCAATGTTTCGAGTACGGCTTTCCCTTTAGGGTTTTTTGTATCCAGCGTGATCGAACGCTTGTTGTGATTGAGCATCGTGAAGTAGAGACTGTCTGCCTCAGGAATGTCACGCAATTGACCACGTGTGGCATCACCTTCGCCAGCCCGTTCAACTTTGATCACATCCGCACCGAACCAAGCCAGCAGTTGGGTACATGTCGGGCCTGATTGCACGTGTGTGAAATCAAGAATGCGATAGCCGCTTAATGCCTTACTCATCAACTACTCCTATCTGTACAAAAAAAGCGCGAGCGGACACATGCCCGCTCGCGCCATGTTCAATAATTATGCATGGTTTGAGCCGTGGTATCTGGCGCATTTGCGTCCGGCGCTTCACCAAGGACGCTATGCATTTACTCATTTGACCAGTACCGAATTGCTACTTTATTCTTTACTTCCTTGCACTCGCAAGGCATCGAGAAAATCAGGTTCAGGATATAGAAAGAATCCCCGAAATATGCGCTTTTGCGCATGCTGATTCAAGTGGCCGTATCATATCGATCAGCTTGTGCTTCTATCATTGACCCCGGTCAATTTTCATCGCATGACACGGCGCAGATACAAGGGCGCGGCCTGCAATTTCGTGCTGCATGGCACCATTCACATACGTGTCTAATAGCCTTTGAATTATAAGGGCAATACCCAGATTATGCCTACTCACGCAAACGGTGAAAACGTCGTTCTCCGCAATCTACGCTCGTCTTATGGACAACCAGATTGGTCATACAAACAGCAATCGCAACCGGCAGTACCTAAACTGGAAAATGGAAGAAACATAAAAAACGGCGCCCTAGGGCGCCGTTTTTACAAAGCTGAAACAGCTCGCTATTTCATTACACTGCTTTTGCAGTATGCAATGCAGCGATTTGCTCTTTGGAATAACCCAAACCAGCCAACACTTCATCTGTGTGCTCACCCAGCAATGGGGAAGCAACAATGTTTGGTGTCATGTCGGAGAATTTGATTGGGCTACCAACGGTCAGGTATTTGTCACCACGGCCTTTGTGCTCAACTTCAACGATAGAACCGCTCTTACGCAGGGACTCGTCGTTTGCCAATTCTTTCATCGACAGCACTGGTGCGCATGGGATGTCAAATTTACGCAAGTAGTCAACTGCTTCGAACTTGGTTTTGTCTTTGAGCCATTCTTCGATAGTTGCGAAAATATCGAAAATCTTGTCTTGGCGTGCGTCAGGTGTGTTGTACGCAGGATCGTCGATCCACTCTTCACGACCCAATGCTTTGCAGATTGGTGGCCATGCGTGATCTTGCACGGTGAAGTAGATGTATGCGTTAGGATCGGTTTCCCAACCTTTACATTTCAGAACCCAACCTGGTTGACCGCCACCGCCTGCGTTACCACCACGTGGTACGACGTCGGTGAATGTGCCGTGTGGATATTGTGGGTACTCTTTCAAGAAACCCAATTTGTCCAGACGTTGTTGATCGCGCAGTTTGACGCGGCACAGATTCAAAACAGCATCTTGCATCGACACAGCAACTTTTTGGCCTTTGCCAGTTTTTTGACGACCCATGATGGCTGTCAAGATACCGATTGCCAAATGCATACCTGTGTTGGAATCACCCAAAGCAGCTGCAGAAACAGTTGGTGGGCCGTCCCAGAAACCCGTTGTCGAAGCAGCACCACCGGCGCATTGGGCGACGTTTTCGTAGACTTTCAAGTCTTCGTAGTGGTGACCATCGCTGAAACCTTTAACCGATGCCAAGATCATGCCTGGGTTCAGTTCTTGGATACGTGCCCAAGAAAAGCCCATACGATCCAAAGCGCCAGGACCAAAGTTCTCAACCATTACGTCGGATTCTTTGATCATTTTTTCCAAAACTTCTTTACCTTGTGGAGTTTTGGTATCAAGTGTCAACGAACGCTTGTTGCTGTTCAACATTGTGAAGTACAGAGCGTCAGCATCAGGGATGTCGCGCAACTGGCTACGTGTTACGTCGCCTGAACCTGGACGTTCAACTTTGATCACGTCAGCGCCGAACCATGCCAGCAACTGTGTACATGCTGGACCAGCTTGGACGTGGGTGAAATCGATAATCTTAATACCTGCTAATGGTAAATTTTGACTCATGATCGGTAGATTTCCTTATCAATCGTTTAACTTGATTCCTGAAACCAACATACTTGGGCCTCAGGAAGTAAAAAAACCACCCAGACGAATCTTGGTGGAATTGCGCCATTTCTACATGGCTATATTCCAATACAACTTGGAGTTCCGAACACACTAGTCTAGTGCCGCAACTTGAGCAGGTCAAGTGCGTGGGACGATCGAAAACGACTCGATCGTCCCACCAAGTTTGACCATGACTCGCGTCATGATCTCACTTAGTATTACTTCTTCTTGCCGATCGTCGAGACGATGTTCAGGTTACCGATACGACCCGATTCAACACCAGCTGCTGGATCGATGATTGCATCGATGATGGTTGGCTTGCCTGATTTCAGGCCAGCTTCCAACGCTTTAGCCAGTTGTTCTGGAGTTTCAGCGCGAACGCCTTCGCCGCCCAGAGCGATACTGAATTGATCGTACTTGGTGTTCGGGTTGAACAACATGCATGAGAATTGGTGATCAGGATTTGCTTCATCACCGCGGTAGATACCGCCGTTGTTCATGATGATGACAACGACTGGCAGGTTGTAACGGGTGATTGTTTCGTATTCCATTGCGCTGAAACCGAATGCGCTATCGCCGCAAATTGCAACGACTGGCTTGCCAGTTTCAACAGCTGCAGCAACAGCCGAACCCATACCGATACCCATCACGCCCCATGTACCTGTATCTACACGTTTACGTGGCAAGTATTGGTCGATGACCATACGTGCGTTGTCGAGGGTGTTTGCACCTTCGTTAACCAGAGTGATATCTGGGTAGTTTTTCAACACGTCACGGATTGCGCCGAGCGAGTTGAAGTAGTTCATGACCGGAGTAGCTGTGGTCAATTTGCTCGACAGCTTGCCTTTGGTGGTCGTAACGCGTTCAGCGATAGCGCCCATCCATTCTGTTGGCTTGGTCATGCCTTTCAGGCCAGCGCGCAATGCGTTGACGCACGAAGCGACGTCACCCACCAATGGCGCAGCGATAGGTACGTTGCTGTCCATTTCGTTAGCTTGGATGTCGATTTGTACGAATTTCTTCGCGACGCCCCAAGTTTTGCCTTTGCCGTGTGCCAGCAACCAGTTCAAACGTGCACCGATCAGGATAACAACGTCGGACTCTTGCAATACCATCGAACGAGCAGCAGCTGCGCATTGTGCGTGTGTATCGGAGATCAGACCTTTTGCCATCGACATAGGCGTGAAAGGGATACCTGTTTCTTCAACCAGCGCTTTGATGTCTGCGTCGCATTGAGCGTATGCTGCGCCTTTGCCCAACAAGATCAGTGGCTTTTTAGCGTTTTTGATCAGGTCAACAGCGCGAGCAACAGCCGATGGGCCTGGGATTTGTTCTGGAGCTGGATCAACTGGAACGAACAAAGTTTTCGCGCCTTCTTCTGCGCTCATCACTGTGCTGAACAAACGTGCTGGGATGTCCAGATACACGCCGCCTGGGCGACCCGACAACGCGGTACGGATAGCGCGAACAACTGCAACGCCGATATCTTCAGTACGGTTGATACGGAAAGAAGCTTTGCAATGTGGACGAGCGATGTTCAATTGATCCATCTCTTCGTAATCGCCTTGTTGCAGATCGACGATTTCACGCTCGGACGAACCCGAGATCAAGATCATTGGGAAGCAGTTTGTAGTGGCGTTAGCCAGTGCGGTCAAACCATTCAAGAAGCCTGGTGCGGAAACGGTCACGCAAACGCCAGGTTTTTTGGTCAAGTAACCAGCAACCGATGCTGCATAACCTGCATTTTGTTCGTTGCGGAAGCTGAAGAACTTGTTACCACGTGCTTGCCACATACGGCCGATTTCCGTAACTGGAATACCAAGCAAACCGTAGATGTTGGTGATGCCGTTCATTTCCAACGATTCCATTAAAAGATGGAAGCCGTCGGTCAGCTCTACGCCTTCTGGTATTACTGCTGCTGTCGCATTACTCATGATGAATTCTCTTTCGATTAAGGTCGAGCAACGTTGCTCAGTGCCATTCAATGCCGCACTTTTGACGGCCATTATTACTTGCAAGGCACCTCTAAAAATCAGATCGATTGATTTTTAGAGATACCCTTAGTCATACGCTTTTGCGCATACCTATTCAAGTGGGCGTATCATATCGATCTGTCAGCGCTTCTATCATTGACCCCGGTCAATTTTCATCGCATGATATCGACCCTATTCACCCTTCTATCTTTTATATTTTTACTCCTGTAAATGCCGACTGTCGATAACCATCCAGAACGAAATGTAATTCGTGTTCAGCTCAGGCAAAACGTTGTCCTAAAAGAAATGACGGACAGTGAATGGGCCGAACTGGAACCACTTCTGGTTGTCGTGGATTGCCCTAAAGGCGACTTCCTGCTGCACCAAGGCGTACATGAAATGGAACAATATTTCATCCTTGATGGCATCCTGAAGCGAGTGGTTACCAACCAGCAAGCCAAGGAGATGATTTTACGCTTTGCTGACGAGCGCAGCATGGAAACAAGCTATGCGGCTTGGCGTCTGAAAACACCCACGCCTTACAGCATTATATGCGTAACCAAAGCACGCGTAGTGAAGCTACCCTTGATGCAATGGATCGCATTTATGGAAAAGCATGAACATGTCAAACAGGCATTTGAATATGACGTCATGCATTTGATGAGTGAAATCATGGCTCATACGATCACCCTGCATTTGCTTGATGCGCCCGGTCGTGTTCAACGTTTTGTACGCAAACATCCCGAGCTGTTCGACCGCATCCCCAAAAAAGAACTCGCCTCCTACCTCAATTTATCGCCGGAAACATTGAGCCGCTTGAAACATCAAGGAAAAATCTGATCTGATCTGATCTGATCTGATCTGATCCTGCCATGTCATGTAATGTCATGTCATGTCAACATTATCTTGGCTGCCCTCCCACCTGTAATACAAATAATATCAATTAGCAAACCACCCAAGTCAGGCGTCTGTGCCGAGCCGTGCGTGGGCCGCTACAGATCCTGCTTCTTGCACGCTGATTCAATTTTAGCCCCTCCACGCCAGCTCTTTTAGATTCCCCTGCAATATCTCATTGGCCGCCGCATGCCTTGTCAGGGCGCATCAAATGAAAATGCCCCACAAGGCGCAAACCTTGCGGGGCATCAGATCCGGGCGCTCTGCTTAAGAGCACCACGACCACGTTACATCAATTATTCTGCTTCGCGGTGCTCAGCAAATTCATCTTTCTTAGGAGGACGAACCAGTGCAATCAATTTCGAGATCAGTGGCCAGAACAACATGATCAGCGCCAGAGTCGTGATCGAACCAACCAAACCGTTCGAGAACATCACTGATACTTCACCTTGCGACGACAACATTGCCTGACGGAACGAATCTTCGGCATTACGACCAAGAACCAGAGCCAGAACCAGCGGAGCCAGTGGATAGTCCAGTTTCTTGAATACATAACCAACTGCGCCGAATACCAACATCAACCAGATATCAAACATTGCATTGCCGACGGTATAAGCACCGATAGCACAGATCGTAACGATGACTGGTGCAATGATCGAGAATGGAATACGCAGGATCGAAGCGAACAGTGGAACGGTTGTCAGAACAACTGCCAGACCGACCAAGTTACCCAGATACATACTAGCGATCAAGCCCCAAACGAAGTCATGTTGCTCAACGAAGAGCAATGGACCAGGTTGCAGACCCCAGATCAACAGGCCGCCGAGCAGAACAGCCGCTGTTGGCGAACCTGGAATACCCAGTGCGAGCATAGGCAGCAACGCTGCGGTACCAGCAGCATGCGCTGCAGTTTCAGGAGCAACCACACCCTCAAGTTCACCCGTACCGAACTTGTGACCGTTCTTGGACATTTTTTTGGCCAGACCGTAGGACATGAATGACGCAGGTGTTGCGCCGCCTGGCGTAACGCCCATCCAGATACCAACCAATGCGCTGCGCAGAGAAGTAACCCAGTACTGCGGCAGTTTTTTCCACGTTGCAAGCACGATTTTTGGATCGATTTTCGCCGATTTACCTGAGAAAGCCAGGCCTTCTTCCATCGACAACAGAATCTCGCCAATACCGAACAAACCGATAACTGCAATCAGGAAGTCGAAACCACGCATCAGTTCTTCGAAACCGAAAGTCATACGCAACTGACCGGTAACTGTATCCATACCGACCGATGCCAACGCAAAACCGAGAGCCATCGAAGCAAGAATTTTCAATGGCGAACCTTTACCCATACCGACAAAACTACAGAAGGTGAGCAGATAAACCGAGAAAAACTCTGGAGCCCCGAAACGCAACGCGAATTTAGCAACCAACGGAGCCATGAAGGTGATCATGATAACGGCGATAAACGCGCCGATAAACGATGATGTGAAAGCACCGGTCAATGCTGCACCAGCCTCACCTTTTTGTGCCATTGGGTAGCCGTCGAACGTAGTCGCGACCGACCAAGGCTCACCTGGGATGTTGAACAGAATAGAGGTAATCGCTCCGCCAAACAACGCACCCCAGTAGAGGCAAGACAACATGATAATCGCTGAAGTCGGCGACATCGTGAAAGTCAGCGGCAACAGAATTGCCACGCCGTTAGCGCCGCCCAAACCAGGCAACACGCCAATCAGCACACCCAAGGTGATACCGATGACCATCAACAACAGATTCATTGGGGTCAAGATGACCGAGAACCCGTGAAATAATGAATTAATTTCGTCCATTTTACTTAAAACTCCTTGAATTCCAATCTGACTCGATAAAAACGATTACGCAAGATCTAAAGATCTGCCTTAAAAGTTTTAATAACCGAGGAAGCTCAAAAGATCGATCGACCCTTTATACAGGGGGACTTTGAACCAGATCTCAAACATCGAAAAAAACAAGATATTGACGCCGAGACCCACGATAATCGACTTGATAGGCGAAAACTTACCGAGGAGAATCATGAATAAGATGATATAGACCGCCGACGCGAGATAGATACCGAAAATCTCAATCGCGCCCACATATATCAAGGCAGGGATGAAGACCTGCATAACGCGGGTAATCTGTTCACGATCAACAAAAACTTCTGTATTTTTATTCTTTCCAAACAAAGACGACAACATCGTGCCCAAACCTGAAATACAAATCAAAATACCAATGCCGAATGGGAAGTAGCCCGAACCTGGGCCATCGCTGGTCCAAGTTGCGCCCAACTTCCAGCTTGCTACAACAACAGTAATACCCAGCGCCAACAAGATAGCGGCAACTACCGCATCTACGACATTGGTGGCTACGCCAGTGCGAACGCCATCGCCGGATTCCGAATTCTGATCCATGAGGAATGCTCCTGAAAATTTTTTACGAGAGTTGGGGCGCGCGAGTTGGCTGGCGCTATCGAGCTAGTCGATAGCGCAGCCTCTCTTCTTATATACCCCGGGTTAGTCTATTACTTCTTAGCCATGAAGCCGGCTTCTTGCATCAAAGTAGCATGCTGCTTCTCTGCATTTTCCAGCCATACTTTGAAGTCGTTACCAGTTTTGAAGCTTGTGTTGAAAGCGCCTTTTTCCATGTAGTCTTTCCACTCAGCTGTTGCACGAACTTTTGTGAACAGGTCAACGTAGAAAGCCAATTGGTCAGCAGTTACGCCTGCTGGCATAAAGATACCGCGCAACATGGTGTAATCAGTTGGGATACCCGCTTCTTTACAAGTTGGAATGTCATTCCAAGATTGGGTTTCGGTGATTTTGGTTTTGTAAGGCATACGCTCGGAATCGAATACGCATTGCGCTTTCAATTTACCAGCACGCCATTGCGAAACCGCTTCAATTGGATTGTTCACGGTGGAATCGATGTGATTACCAACCAATTGAACAGCAACTTCTCCGCCGCCTTTGTATGGAATGTATATGAACTTGGTACCAGTAGCTTTTTCCAGGCCGGCAGTAATGATTTGATCTTCCTGCTTGGAACCTGTGCCGCCCATTTTCATTTTTGATGGACCAGCAGCTTTAACGGCATCGATATACTCTTTAGCCGACTTGTATGGCTTTTCAGCATTCGTCCACAGAACGAATTGATCCAGCGCCAACATTGCAACCGGCGTCATGTCTTTCCAGTTGAATGGAACACCAGTTGCCATAGGCGTGGTGAACAAGTTCGACAGGGTGATGATGATTTTGTGTGGATCGCCTTTGGAACCTTTAACGTCCAGGAAGCCTTCAGCACCCGCACCACCGGAACGGTTAACGACGATCAGTGGCTCTTTCATCAGTTTGTTTTTGATGATGACGCCTTGGATCAGACGTGCCATTTGATCAGCGCCACCGCCGGTACCGGCAGGTACGACGAATTCAACTGGTTTGGTTGGTTCCCATGCTGCAAAGGCTGGGGTTGCAGTCAAGGCGACTGCTGCAAATGCGCCGGCGGTTGCCTTTGCGATACCGCTTGAGTGCGAAAAGAATTCCTTGATCATTGCTGTCTCCTATTGATATTAATTTTGACTACTTTCTACTGCTTGCCGCGTCGAGGTGCCTTGTGAGCACTAGCATCGTGCGACTACGATGCCTTCAAACATAACTTATCGTTACTTTTAGTTTTCAAAGATAGTGTGGCTTTTCCTTGAAAATTCTCTTGACCGGCGTCAAGTTTACGGGACTCCGGCCATTGTTTGATCGCACTAATTGATGTTTCGTTCGAGTAACTTTGTGTAAGTTATTGCGCTGCATTTGCGGTCTCCATTTCCCGCAGTTGCAAACCCAACGATCAAATTGCTGCGACGTGCCAATTTTTGTATGCGGCTATCATCGAACAACTTATCTTCTCAAACTTGAACATTACCTACGTATTCAGTATTTCTATCGCGTACTTCTTGCGCTTTTCGTGAGTGTGCCATCCTTACGAGGCAAATTGGGAAAAAATTTACCTCAATTGGCATACGTATTTATACGTAGTCGACAATTCTAAAAATAAAATATATTGGAACAATTTTATTGGTGATCATGATCACCACTCATTTGGTCCAGAAACATTATGAAAAAAAGCCCATGAAAATTATGTTCATGGGCTTTTACTTTTTGTGTGATTAAGCGACCTTTTGCAGCTTGACCTGACCGGATTCTTCATTCATGGTTTTTGCCAGCAACTTGACCAATGCATACACTGTATCGATATGCGGCGTTGGAGTTTCTGTCAAACGGCCCAGCTCAACTACCGAACCTACCAACGCATCGATCTCTGGATCACGGCCTGCTTCAACGTCTTGCAGCATCGACGTCTTGTGCTTGCCGACTTTTTCTGCACCGGCGATACGCTTGTCTAGTGTGACGCGGAATTCGATACCGAGTTTGTTCGCAACAGTTTGCGCTTCAGTCATCATTGCTGCCGCCAGTTCACGCGACAACGGGAATTGGCAGATGTCTTGCAATGTCGAGTGCGACAACGCGCTGATTGGATTGAAAGTCAGATTGCCCCACAATTTCAACCACATTTCCGAACGAATGTTTTCCAGCACTGGCGCTTTAAAGCCAGCGTTGATGAAGCATTCCGAAACGCGGGTTGCGCGCTCGCTGATCGAACCATCGAGTTCACCGATAGGGAAACGATCACCTTCAATATGCTTGATGACGCCTGGAGCGATCAGTTCGGATGCGGGGTACACAACACAACCCAGGACGCGATCAGCAGGGATCAAATCGGTGATGATGCCGGTTGGATCAACACTGTGCACACGGCTACCAGCCAATTTTCCACCATGCTTGTGGAAGTACCAGAATGGAATGCCGTTTTGCATCGTGACGATGACGGTTTCCGGTCCGATCAGTTTTGGCAAATCGTTAGCGATCGCTTCAAGTTGATGCGCCTTCATGGCCAAGACAATAATGTCTTGATGACCGGCTTCGTCGTAGTTGTTCGTTGCTTTGACGTTCTTTGCGACGTGCTCGGAACCATCATGCATAATCAACTTGGCGCCATTTTTACTGATGGCTTCCAGGTTTGCGCCGCGCACGATGAACGTAACATCTTCACCAGCCAATGCCAGTTTTACGCCAACGTAACCACCGATCGCGCCTGCTCCAATAACTGCAATTTTCATACTCTTACCTCGCGACTATTATTTAAAATCGTTTGTGAGTTTGCCGATGCCGGCAATCTCGATCTCGATGACGCTGTTCGGCTTCATCGAACCGACACCAACAGAGGTGCCGCACAGGATGATGTCGCCAGGATTCAGCGTCATGTCGGCAGAAATCAGACTCACCAATTGCTGGACCGAAAAGCGCATGTCGCTGATCGGATAGTCTTGACGGATATCGCCATTGAGAATTGTTTTGACAACCAATGTCGTAGGGTCAATACCAGTTGCAACGACAGGACCAAATGGGCAGAAGGTGTCCAGACCTTTTGCACGAACCCATTGTGCGAACGATGCATCGCGGTTCAGGATGTCGGCAACAGTCACGTCGTTGGCAACGGTGTAACCGAATACATAATCCAAAGCATCTGCTTCCGAAACGCGCTTGGCTGTCTTGCCGATCACGATACCGAGCTCACCTTCAAAGACAATTTTTTCGTCTGTAGGTGGCTTCTCGATTGTTTCACCTGGATTCAAATACGAGTTTGGTGATTTGATCAAATACAAAGGTTCTGCAGGATCGGCCAGATTCAATTTTTTCGCCAAAGCGTGGAAGTTGTTCCACATTGCGATGATTTTGGTTGGCTCGGTAGGCATCAACACTTTGACGTCTTTCAGATTCAAGACGGTGCTGGTTTTGGTCGGATTGGCATACATGTCTCCTGTGTAGACTTGAATGCTGTCGCCTTCAAGCGTACCGAATTGTGTATTACCGGCGTGACTAAAACGAATCCAGTGCTGTGACATTTTTGGCTTTCTTTAAATTTCGAAACTTGTGTTGTTACTCAAGGGCGGATTGCGCGAACACTCATTCGCAATGACATCCAGCCTGCGCAATTGGCGCACTAGCATGTGTAACTATCTCTACAGAAAACACGGGGTATTTCCTGTAGAGATAACACTCCCCATGCAAGAGGAGTGTCAAGACTACATATTACAGAACCGATTTCAGCAAACGGCCCATTTCAGCTGGGTTGCGTGTGACTTTGATGCCGCACGCTTCCATTACAGCCAGTTTCTCTTGCGCTGTA